>JAWCQC010000018.1:0-37928 GCA_038869975.1 Candidatus Nitrosotenuis sp. | reverse complement strand
AGACGACTGTAACCGTAAAACTCGACTGTGTGTTGGTTCTGCAAAAACCCGCTTGATGGCGACAGATGAGACGGAAAAACAGCAAAAGCAGAACCCCGAACCCTTTAGGGTCGGGAGTGTGTCAGCAAATCCCAAAAGAATTATTAGCTACTCAAAATCCTCGAGTAATACTTGGCAAACTTTAAGCTCACAATATCGGACAAAAAAGGAAAGTCTCTATCAAAGGAGCTAAAAGACAGAGAAGCAAATGCACTCATCGGCCTCCATGTGGGAAGCGAAGTTGACGCCGCAATAGTAGGACTTGGCGGCAAGCTCAAAATCACAGGTGGCTCAGACAAATCTGGAATTCCAATGCGAGGCGACATTTACGGCTCTGCACGCAAACAAGTCCTTCTTTCAAAGGGAGTCGGCCTCCAAAATGTAGAGAAGGGCCAGCGCAGGCGCCGATTAATCAGGGGCAACACGATCTCAGAAGAGATCTACCAAGTAAACTGCTCATACGACGGCGAGCTGAAAATCGAAGCTCCTGCAGAAAACAAGGAAGCATAACTTAAGATAGCCGAGTCCTTGAGGTTTTGTAATGCACTGGCGTGAAACTCTTCCAGAATGGTACATAAAAAAATACGGCTACCAGCCCTGCGTCAACATCGGCACAGCAGGGCACGTAGACCACGGCAAGACCACGCTGATCCAGGCGCTCACCGGCCAGTGGACCAGCGTTCACAGCCAAGAGCTGAAGCGAGGTATCACAATACGCGTAGGATATTCCGATGCGGCCTTTTACAAATGCAAAAGTTGCGAGCCGCCGCTTGGCTATTCCACAACCCCCAAGTGCCCAAACTGCGGCAAAGAAAGCGAGCTGTCCAGGGTGGTGAGCTTCGTTGACAGCCCAGGACACGAGTCACTTATGGCAAACATGCTCTCCGGCGCAGCACTCATGGATGGCGCAATGCTTTTGATAGCGGCAAACCAAAAAGTTCCGCAGCCACAAACAAAAGAGCACCTACTGGCACTACAAATTCTCGGCATACAGCAAATCGTGATTGTGCAAAACAAAGTGGATCTCATCTCCTACAAAGAGGCAATGGCAAACTATGCCGACATTACAAAATTTGTCAAGGGAACCAAGGCAGCAAAATCCCCGATCATCCCGATATCTGCGCAATCCAGACTGAACATAGACGCCCTCATTGGCGCAATCGAGGAGACCATCCAGACCCCAAAGAGAGTAGAATCCAAGGAGCCAATAATGCACGTCCTAAGATCTTTTGATGTAAACAAACCGGGAACCGTCATCAAAGACATCAAGGGAGGCGTCATCGGCGGCAGCCTCACCCAGGGAACCTTCTCAGTTGGAGAAGAAATCGAGATAAAGCCCGGCATCTTCAATTCTAGAAAAAACACCTACGAGCCAATTCGAACGCAGATCGTCTCGCTTGGGACAGCGGCCGGAATAGTAGACGCAGTAAAACCAGGAGGCCTGGTGGCAATAGGCACAAAGCTGGATCCGTCGCTGACAAGGAGCGACTCGCTTGTGGGCTCTGTCATAGGCAAGCCAGAGACATTACCTGAGAACTCGATGAGCGCGCAATTGGAAATAAACCTCTTTGATTCCGCAGTGGGCACAATCAACGACATCAAGGTAACTCCAATCCAGGTTGGAGAATCACTGAGGCTCAACATAGGCACCGCGCCAGTTCTTGCCAAGGTAAACAAAGTCAAAGGTGGAAAAATCGACGTGCAGTTCAAAAGGCCCGTCTGCATCTTTGAGAACAGCAACGTGGCCCTGAGCCGCAAGATAGAGGACAGATGGAGACTAATTGGTGCAGGCGTAGTTGGTTGACGTCATATGCGACACCAGTTTTCTCATTCATGTGGCCAACAATAGGATCAAAAACCTCTCTTCTCTTGAAACTGAAATAGGAGACGTCAGATTCGTCGTGCCCGACGTTGTAATTTCTGAGCTGGAAAAACTTGGGAATGTGCAAGAAAAAAGACGCGAAATTGACGCAACTCTGCAATTCATCAAGCAACTCAAGAGAATCGAATTGGGGGGAGCCCATGCAGACGAGTCAATCATGATTTACGTGGAAAAATCAGGCGGCGTGGTGGCCACAATGGACAGGGAGCTAAAATCAAAGATAAAAAAAATCGGCGGCTCTGTACTTTCCGTCTCAAATAACAAAATATTGCTGGAATAGCTTGTGTGCTTGTCAGGGCGCAAAAGTGCCGCGCAGCGAAGTCTGCGCTATTATGTGGTCTCTCATGGCGTCTTCGAGCTGTTTTTTGTTGGCGCCCTTTTGGAGTGAGAGCTTTGCGTTGAGCGCATACAGCTTGAAGATGTATGTGTGTTTCTTGTCTGGGGGCGCTGGGCCTCCGTATCCAGTCTCGCCAAAGTCAGTCGTCCCCTCAACTGCGCCCTGCGGCACAGAAGACTCGGCAATCTCGGATGTCTTTGGGTCTATGTTCCAGACGAGCCAGTGAACCCACAATTTGCCCACCGCACCCATTGCATCTGGGTCGTCCATTATCAACACCAAAGACTTGGAGTCGGGGGGGACGTCCTTTATTCGAAGTGGCGGGCTGGCGTTGCCGTTTTTGTAGCCGTATTTTTTTGGGATCTCCCCACCGTCTTTGAATGCGGGACTTTCTAAGATCAAGTTAGAACCACTTGATGAATCTCAAAGTTAAATTTTTCTGCCTGCTGCAAAACTCGCAGCTCTGCGCTTAAATCGAAAAGCCCAAAAGAGTAATAAGCACATCTTTTGGGGAAAAAGCAATTGGTTTCTAACAAAAAACTATTCTCCGTAGGAAGCTTTGACTTTTACCTACACCACCTGCTGATCATCGGGATTCTTTCACTGTCGTTTTCAATATCTGCTATGATAAGATCGCAGCAGGCAGAATACGGATTTCAGCTAAACGAGTTCGATCCATTCTTCAACTACAGGGCAACCAAATTCATTGTGGAAAACGGCATACCAGAATACTTCAAGTGGCACGACGACATGAGCTGGTATCCATTTGGCAGGGACGTGGCTGGAACCTCCCAAGTCATGCTGCACATAACTGCGGCCGTGCTCTATTCTGCCTTTGGCGGCGGCTCTGACCTGTACGGGTTTACCATCGTGCTGCCTGTGGTCTTTGGCTCGCTTACTGCAATCGTGGTTTTTGCACTTGTCCGGGTCATCGGAGGCACAACAGCAGGGCTGTTTGCGTCGCTGCTTTACGCCGTTTCTCTGCCAATAATTACAAGAGGCACACTTGGATGGTTCAAGTCGGAACCAGTTGGGCTGTTTTACGGCCTTCTTGCGGTATATCTGTTTTTGAGCGGCATCAAATCGTCGTCGCACAAAGTCGCATTTGCCAAACTCATCGGTGCCGGAATATTCCTCGGATTTGCGTTCTCAGCATGGGGGGGAACCGACTTTTTCGTGCTCCCTCTAGGACTGTTCATGCTGTCGCTTCCCTTTGTAAGAAAAGACACCAGCTTCCTTAGGTGGGCAGTACCGGTGTTTGTCCTGGGCCTCGCAATATCTCTGGCTCCAATGGAAAGGCCAGGCCTTGGCTTTTTTGCAAAGGCAAGCGGATTCATGATAATAGGGCCTACCATATTCATCATAGTGTCTTCTTTTATTCAAAGCCGCAGCCCAGAGGAAAAAAGAAAGAGAAACACGGCCCTGTTCCTGATTGCTGTGATTGCTGCGGGAATCGGCATACTGAGCGCAAACGTGCTGGGCCTGCCAAGCTTCAGGTACCTCAACGCAATAAACCCCTTTTTGACTACGGTGGATCCGCTAGTTGACTCGGTCGCAGAACACGCCACAACCAACATCTTCCAGTCGTTCCTGTTCCATTCTGTATTCATGATATTTGCCGCCATAGGAGCGTGGCTCATCTTCAAGAATCTTCCAAACGAGTCAAATGACAGGCGGGACGCACAGGTCTTTGCTCTGATATTTGGACTCCTCGGCGTGTATATCAGCTCTGCATTCATAAGATTGGAGCTGTTCTCCTCGCTTTCCCTTGTGATACTTGGGTCTGTGGGCCTTGCAATGATCACCAAGCACATCTTCAGGCAAGACAGGCAGGAAAACAAAAAGATAACCAGGGCGCACCCAAAAACCTTGAAGATCTCGTATTGTGTAATAATTGCTATCTTGCTCATCATACCTCTGATGGTGCCGGTGAACGCCAACTGGATAAATGGAGCCAAGATGCCTCCAACAATCCTAAACGGGGGAAGCAACTACAACATAGCAACTTCTGACTGGCTTGATGCAATGCAGTGGCTCAGAGAAAACACTCCTGAGGACGCAGTGGTTGCTTCATGGTGGGATTACGGATACTGGATCACCACTCTTGGCGAGAGGCGCTCAATTGCAGATAATGCAACTCTGATTGACTGGAGAATCAAGCAGATGGCTCAGGTATTTCTGAGCACCCCTGACGAAGCATGGCAGATACTCCAGGAAATGGACGCAGACTATGTTCTGGTTTATGTCGCAGCCCAGAGAATAAACAACGAGGATCCGGCGCTGTACATGGTTCAAGGCGGAGGAGACGAAAGCAAAAAGCAGTGGTTTATGAGGATTGCCGGAGTTCCGGTGCAAAAATACATCTACGACGACGGCCTCAGCCCCACTCCGGAATTCTGGGCCCAGACCACACTTGGGAAGATGATACCATTTACCACGTTTGCCTACGTCGACTTGGTAAACCAAAAGCAGGCAAACGCATACGTATCAGGCTTTACCCCAGTCTACATAGACGACATCAAATTCCCCAAGGATGGGAACGGCCCATTCAGGCTTGCGTACATGTCTTCTGGATTTTTGCGAAGTGACTCGGGGCCGATAAACGGCGTTCTGATTTATGAAGTAAACAAGGATTACAACAAGCAAGCTCCTACAGAAGAACCGCAAAAAGAGATCCAAAGTGATGTCAGGGCACAAACGGCGCCAATAGCCACAATCTCGACTAAACTCGGAGACATTGTGATAAAACTCAAGCCACAAGTCGCTCCAAAAACAGTTGAAAACTTTGTCAAGCTTGCAAACTCGAACTTTTACGACGGAACTCTCTTCCACAGAATCGAGCCGGGATTCGTCATTCAGGGGGGAGACCCAAACACAATTGACGGTCCACCTAGTACGTGGGGAACAGGAGGCCCAGGCTACAGCATTGACGCAGAAATAAGCGATCTCAAGCACACCAAATACATCGTCTCTATGGCGCGAGGCCAAAACATCAACAGCGCCGGCTCGCAGTTCTTCATCATGCTTGGGGACGCGCCATGGCTAGACGGCCAGTACACCATATTTGGCGAGGTAATTGAAGGAAAAGATGTAGTTGACAAGCTAGGAAGTCTTCAGACAGATCTAAATGCGCGCCCCCTGGACATTGAGAGCGCGCGAATCAAAAGCATCAGGATATCCTAGCTTTCCTTGAATTTGTCCATTATGCGGTAACGGGCGTATTTGTCGTCTGGCGAAAACTTGGCAGGGTGTGCAGTTACGGTCTTGGAATTGCATTGGGGACACTGCTCTTTGAGTGTGTATCTTTTGCAGTCTGGGCATTTGCGGAGCTGGAACCTCGTGGTTATCCCTCCCGCGTCTTTTTGGATTCCTCTCTTGCAAAACTGAATGTGCCGTTGTTTTTTTCTATGATCTTCTGAATTTTGTCAAGTACCGGCTTGAGCATCCTTTCTGCTGTTTTAAAGTCCGGCCCCTTGACGCTTATTCTGTATTTTGGGGCTCCTATGTAGGTCACTGAAATATTGGAACTTTGGTCGCCGATCGAGTCCAAAATCGCGTTTTTTATCACCTCTACGCCGTTTGACTGGTTGCAAGTAAGCTCGCAGATTCCGCGTATCTCGACTGACGGCGGCTTTATCTTGGAGCTTACCTCCTCGATTGCAGCAAGTATCTTTTTTGAGAGCTTTAATTCGTCAAGTGCACCTATGCCTTTTGCGGCCACATCCAAAAACGCGTCATATATGAAATCATATTTTGAAAATATTGCGTCTTCAAGCTTTTCTAATTCCTTGTCTGTGAGGCCTGCGGACTCTTTGACTGCCTGCAGAAGAGTTCTTCCTTTTTCAATGCGCTTTACCTCCAACAGCTTCTTTTTTTGCTGGTCCTTTGAGACCTGTTTGAGGGAAAGGTCTATTTCGGATCTGCTGGGGTTGACTTTTTTCACAAGGAGGACCTTTTTTTCGCCTTCCTTGACAAATTTGCTCACGGAGCGAACCCAGCCAGGAGCTATCTCGGAGACGTGCAAAAACCCCTGCATGTTGTTGTATTCATCAAGCGTCACGTACGCGCCGTGATCAGTAAGCTTTGTAACCGTTGCAAGCACTATCTCGCCGATCTCGGGGAGCTCCTGTGATTCAGTAGCCATTGGAGCTTTGACTTGACGTACATAATTTAATGTTGTTGACCATTTCAAAAATCAATGCCCTTTTTTGCCCGTATGCCACGCTGGAAGGGATGCTTTACCTCCCTCATCTCAGTTACCAAGTCTGCGGCGTCTATGATCTCCTGTCTTGCGTGGTTCCCAGTCAAAACCAGACTCACATCAGCCGGCTTTGATCTTATCAGATCGAGAACCTGTCGGACGTCGACCAACCCAAGATCCACTGCATAATTTATCTCGTCCAAAATCACAATGTCGTATTTTCCTGAAAGGATCTTTTCATTGCCTATCTGGATCGCCTCCTGCGCTATCTTTTGGTGCGTCTCTTTTGGTGTCTTGTCGTCGAGTATGCCTACGAAGCCTTTTCCTACTGCTGTCAGCTCGAACTCAGGCTCAAGCCTCTTTGACGAACTCATTTCACCATAATGCCAGGACCCCTTGATGAACTGGATCATGCATATTTTGTAGCTGTGTCCAACTGCTCTGAGTGCCATGCCGAGAGCAGCAGTTGTCTTGCCTTTTCCTTTTCCTGTATAAACAATTACGAGGCCTCTTTTGTCCTGCATGCTGAAAAATCATCGCGCAGCACTAAAAAGATTCGTATAGTTCCTGTCTTAAAGGTAGGTTGAAAATTGAAAATACCAAGAATTGTGGTTGCCGGTGCAACAAGCGGCGTAGGAAAGACGTCCATAGCGTGCTCCATCATATACGGAATGAAAAGCAGGGGGTATTCTGTGCAGCCATTCAAGGTGGGCCCAGATTACATCGATCCCACCTATCTTTCCGCGATATCTGGGAGCCCTGCAAGAAACCTTGATTCGTGGATCATGGGAGAGGGCGCAGTGCTTTCCAGTTTTGTGAGAAATTCCGCCTCGGATGTCTCTGTCATAGAGGGCGTGATGGGATTTTACGACGGCCTTTCTGGCAGCACAAACTTTGCAAGCACGCATCACATTGCAGACATACTTGAAGCTCCAGTCATTCTGGTTCTGGATGCGAGCAGAACTGCACGCTCTATTGCGGCTACGGCCCTTGGCTTTGCAAAATTCCACAAAAACTCTAGAATCATGGGATTGATTCTCAACAAAATTGGGAGCAAAAAACATGAGCAGATGTGTAGGGCTGCGCTTGAGCCGCTCAAGCTTCCAATTCTTGGCTGCGTGCCAAAAAACACAGAGCTCTCGCTGGAATCAAGGCACTTGGGGCTAATACCGGTAATAGAGCAGGAAAAACTAGGGCAAAAAATAACAAAGATAGCAAAAAGCGTCTCCTCGTATCTTGATGTGGACAAAATAATCTCAATTGCGCAGCGGGCGCCTCCGCTTTCTCAAATAACCAAAGAAGCCGGGCAAAAACCAAAAATCACCATAGCTGTGGCGCTGGACAAATCCTTCAACTTTTATTATCATGACAACTTTGATGCGCTGCGACGGAACGGCGCCAAAATAGAGTTTTTCAGCCCGATCTCTGATTTCAGCCCCCCAGAATGCTCCGGCCTCTACATCGGGGGTGGGTTTCCGGAGGTGCTGGGAGGCCCGCTTGCAAAAAATCACGCCATGAAAAAGTCAATCAAAAAGCTTGCAGAGGAGCAGATGCCGATCTATGGTGAGTGCGGCGGCCTCATGTACCTCACAAAATCAATCGAGTATGTGGACAAAAAATACCCCATGGTGGGACTCTTTGACGCACAAACAAGCATGGAAAAAAAGATGACGCTCAACTACACAAATGCGGACGTAGTCAACGACTGCATTGTTGCCAAAAACCGCACAAAAATATTCGGCCACGAATTCCATTATTCTGAGCTCAGCTCTGTTCCAAAGGACTCAAAATTTGCTTACAGTGTCTTGGTGGGCTCAGGAATCAAAAACAAAATGGACGGCATGATGGAATACAACACCCTTGCGTCTTACATGCATCTTTATTTTGACCGCAGTGTGCACGCAAGGAACTTTGTGAGCAGCTGCCTTGCATACCTAAGGAGGTGAGTCCCTCAGTATCTTAAAGAGGGCGTTTATTATGGCAGCGGCGCACGGCGTGCCACCCTTTCTGCCTTTGTTGGTGATGTGTGGCACATCGAGGCGCAGCAACTCCTCTTTTGACTCGGCGGCGCCGACAAACCCCACTGGTATTCCCACAATAAGATTTGGTCTTGTCAGGCCCTCTCTTACCATCTGAATCACCTCCAAAAGTGCGGTAGGCGCATTGCCGATCACAACTATTCCCCCATTCATCTCCTTTGCTCTGAGCCGCATCGCCGTCTGGGCCCGCGTTTTGTTCAGTCTTGTTGCTTCTCGTATCACGTCCTGACTTGAGATGTCACAGATTACCTCGTTTTTAAAGTCGGTAAGATTTTGCTTGTTTAGGAGGCCGGCAATCCCGTTTACGTCGGTTATTATGTTCCTGCCTGCCTTTAGTGCCTCGAGGCCTGCAGCCACTGCGTCTTTGTGGAATATGAGGCCGTTCTGCCGCGCAAAATCGAAATCTGCAGTGGAGTGGATGACGCGTCTCACTATCTGCCATTGGTGGCCGGTATATGGGTGTGGGCCGATCTCTTTTTCAATGATCTCCATGCTTTGGTCCTCAATTGACTGGCCCTTCCTAGTTTGCATTCTCCACCTCTTTTGCTCTCTGCAAGATGAACTCGATCATCCTTTCATCGGTGCCAATGTGCTCTGTTATTAGAATTTTTTTTATGTGCGATTTTTCAATTGCCGGATTGAGATCCGCATAGATGTCTCTTTTTACATGGGCGCCTTCGTGCAGAAAGTAAAACACCACAACCAACACTTGGGGCTTGTTTTTGTCGCATTTTTGGATCCCCTGCTGGATGGTGGGCTCCTCGATTTCAAGAAAGCAGTAATCTGCGTTGCGGTATTGCTGCGCAAGCTTGTCTGTGACATATTTTATTGAGATGCGAGCGTTTGGGTCCTTGCTTCCGTGCCCTATGACGAGGACGTCTATTTCGTCTTTTGGCATATCTATCTTGTTTTTTTCCAGAGCTGCCTTGATCTTTGATTCGACAATGTCCACCATTGCCTGGTGCATGCTCATCGGCCTTGTGACTACAAACTTGATGTCTGTCTTGGCTTGGAACTTGATTGCCTCATTTACTGCCGCCTTGACCTTCTTGCCAGGGTACAAAAAATATGGCACAATCGTGAGCGCATCGATGTCTTTTTTGAGGCATCTTGTGACTCCTTCTTCTATGAAGGGGGGAAGGACCTCCAAAAAGCAATATTCTGCAAAGGCGTAGCCACCACGTTGTTTTACCATGCTGCAGATAAAGCTCAGCTCGTCTCTTACCTCTTTTTCCCTGCTGCCCCTGTCAATAAGCAGTAAACCACGTCTCATTTCTGTATTCTCGCTACGGCTACTGTGAGGTCTGGCGGAAATTTCTGTTTTTCAATTACTAGCTTTCCATGCGAGCTCTTGATTGCTGCTGCCTCAGACACACTGGGAGTTCCCTCAAAGGCCTGCACCATGTCTGATGGGTTTGGGATGTTGATTTTGGCAAGCTCCTCTCTTTGGAAATACTCTACGTCCAGCCCCAACTCTCTTGCAGCATCAGACAATCCTGGCACGTCGTGGGGTTTTTTGAGTGAGGCAAACTTTGCTAATGACTTTGGGCTAAGCTTGTATTGTGAAAGACAGGAAAGCACAGACTCGATTATCTTTTCTTTGGTGGTGTCTGTGTGGAGGCCTATACCTGCAACGAGGGTCTTTGGCCTGTAAACTACGGCATTTTTTGTTAAATTTTCGTCCAATATCCTGTCCGAAATTATCAAGTATGCCTTTGAGTCAGAGTGCTTCAGTTCCTCAAGTGTGCCATACAAGGCTACATTCTTTGGGAGATCTCCTTTCCACCAGTCCCTTTCGCCAGCATCTTGGTAGACTCCGATTTTTTCTTCATTTACCATCATTGCGCTTATCCTGGTCACATTGGAATCATCGTCTATTTCCCAGCCAAACTCTCTGCCTACCAAGTCAACCGGAATGGTCTTGTTTACGTCTGCGGCAGTTGTGATGACGGCAGTGGCTCCAAGCTTTTTGGCAATCTCCTCGGTCAACTCGTTTGCGCCGCCCAGATGGCCGGACAGGGCAGATATCACAAAGCTTGCCTTGTCATCTATGACAATTATTGCAGGATCTGTCTTTTTGTCTTTGAGGTGGGGTGCAATCAGCCTAATTACGGCACCAAGAGAAAACAGGCACACGATACCATCATAATTTCTGAAAAGCTCGGCAATCTTGAGGGCTGTCTGTTCGTCATACCATATTGCGTCTGCTGACTCGGCATGAAATTTTGATGGAGCGTATAGCTGCCATCGTGGGAAAATCTGTTTTATAGATGATGCAATCTTTATTCCGTTTTTTGTGATTGCCAGAATTGCAACCTTTTCCATGCTGTCAAAATTCAAACTGCAATAAAATATCTTACTGGGGGTATTGCCCAAGTATGGATCCATCAAAGTCAAACAAAATCACCTCGATCTCCACTTTGTTGCCCGAGTGAGCCCGCATCTGCTTGTAAACCTGGGCGCAAATCTCAGAAAAAAATCCCCTGACGCTACTTTTTGTGACGATCTCCTGGACGTGTCTTGCCGTGTTTGCGTTCTTTATCTGATTAATGATGTGGCCTGGCGCACCGCAATTCGATGCAATTTTTGCCAAAAACTCCATGTCGACTTTTGAGCCCTTGACGTGGGTCTGCTTGACTCCCATTGCAATCTTGGTAAGCTTGCCGATGAAACCGGCCACGTGTGCTTTTTTGATGCCTTTTTTTGCGCACTGCTCTATGGTGTACCCTGCAAAGTCACCCATCTGGACAAAACAGTGCTCAGGCAAACTAACGTATTTTTTTGCAAACTCCTCGCTCCTTCCGCCCGTGGTCAAAACCACGGTGTCGTCTCTCATGGCAAGTGTCACATCAATGCTCTGCCTAATGGCTGCCGCAAACGATGCAGTGGAGTATGGTATGACTATGCCTGTTGTGCCAAGGATCGAAATGCCGCCCACAATGCCAAGTCTTGGGTTGTCTGTCTTTTGCGCAATCTCTTCTCCCTTTGGCACGGAAATTGTCACCTTGATTCCATTCTTTTTGAGAATATCGTTGCCAACCAAAATCAGGTTCTCAATTATCATTTTTTTTGGAGTGGGGTTTATTGCGGCTGAGCCGATTTGAAGACCAAGGCCTGGCTTTGTCACCCTACCAACGCCTTGCCCGCCGTCTATCTCTATGTGGTTTGCGTTGTCTGTGAGGTGGAGGTCGACTATTATTTCCGCACCATGAGTCACGTCGGGGTCGTCGCCGCCGTCTTTGATGACAGAGCACCTAGCAGAAGTGGAGTCAAAGTTGCAGTGCGATATGCTGATTGTGAGCTTTTTCTCTTTTGGCAGAAACACTTCGACAGCCTCCACTTTTTTTTGAGATGTGATTGCAAGGAGTGCTGCCTTTGCAGCGGCAGCCGCACAGGTGCCTGTGGTAAATCCGGTTCGCAGCTTTCCTTGTGGCCTTTCCGTATCACTCACAGCATATGATAATTTGTTTATGTAATAACTTTTACAGAAAAATTGGAAAACTCATTTCAGCATTTCAGAAATAATTATCCAGATTGCAATTGCGCCTAGGCCGCCATACAGCAATAAATGGGTCATCTTGTGGGAAACTGGTTTTTCGTAGATTTGAGCTTGGTGTGCACTTGCACCAAAATTCTGTCTGAACTCTTTATATGCATAGCCAAATTCGACCTCCTCATTGGTGTTCTTGTCATAATATTTCCAAAATTCTGCTTGCGCAGTTTCTACATCTCTGTGTCTTGCGTTCTCCTTTTTCTGTTCCATCTTGAGCACCTGATACGCCTCGGTTATCTCCCTGAATTTTTTGTCTGTGCCCTCATCTTTGTTTTTGTCTGGGTGATACCTCAATGATAATTTTCTGTACGCCTGCTTTACCTCCTTAAATGATGCGTTCTTTTGCAATCCTAGAATCTCGTAGCACTGCGTCGCATTCAATGAATCAATTTGCCGCCTTGAACATTTAAAATTATATTCAGTATTTCTAAATGAATGAGGCAATCTAAATTACAAATAGTAATAGCTGGGGCAAACGGATTTGTTGGAACAAACCTTCGCAGATTCCTCACAAAAAACAAAATCCAGGTTGTCAGCCTGACCAGAAAAAAACAAAAGAAATTTCGGTTTGAAAAAAATCTGGTCTTCTCCGATCTTTCCAACAAAGCTCTGAGCGCAAGACTCAGAGGGTGCGACGCGATGGTCCACCTAATTGGCACTGGAATGCAAACTGTGGATGCCGATTACGAGTCAGTCAATGTCGAACAAACCAAAAAGATCGTTGATTTGTGCAAGAGATCAAAAATCAAAAAACTCGTCTACCTTAGCGGCCTTGGCGTACACAAATCTACGACCTCCGGATATTTCATCTCAAAGCTAAAGGCAGAAAGGCTGATTACTGAATCCGGAGTTGACTACACCATTTTGAGGGCTTCGTACATTGTGGGCAAAGACGACCCACTCACAAAAAACCTTCAAAGACAGATCAAAAAAGGAATTGTCATCATACCAGGCTCTGGTTCTTACCGCCTGCAGCCAATCTTGGTTGAGGACGTCTCAAAAGTGATTCTGGCGTGTGTCACAAACAAGAAACTCTCAAAGAAGGTAGTTGATCTGGTGGGCCCACACACTGTGAGCTTTGAGAGCTATGTGAGAAATTTTGTTGGAAATAAAGCCAAAATCAAAAAGATCTCTGTAGAGAAGGCATACCGTGACGCACTGGCCAAGCCAAAGACTGCCGTCTACGGCCTAGACGACCTAAACATCCTGCTTGGAGATTTCACAGCCAGTCACACAAAGTTAGAAAAACTCTGCGGCTTCAAGTTGCAGCCTATAGGCCTGCTGCCCTCTTGAGTATGTCTGCCTTGTCCGTCTTTTCCCATGGGAACTGGACATCGGTTCGGCCAAAGTGGCCGTACGCAGCAGTATCTTTGTAGATTGGCCTCTTGAGGTCAAGATGAGATATTATGGCTGCAGGCCTCATGTCAAAATGCTTTCTTACCAGATTCTCAATGTCTTCTTCTGGAATCTTGCTTGTGCCAAAAGTGTTCACCATCAGCGAGACAGGCTCTGCCACACCTATGGCATACGCGACTTGGACCTCGCATTTCTCTGCCAGGCCGGCTGCAACTATGTTCTTTGCAATGTACCTGCACATGTAGCATGCAGACCTGTCCACCTTTGAGGGATCCTTTCCGGAGAATGCTCCGCCACCATGCCTTCCTGCCCCACCGTAGGTGTCCACTATGATCTTCCTTCCAGTCAAGCCCGAATCTCCTGGGGGGCCGCCTATGACGAACCGCCCAGTCGGGTTTACGTGAATTTTGATCTTGTCGTGCCACCACTTGCCGCATACGGGCTTGATGACCTTGTCTATTACCTGCTGCTTTATTTCGGAATTACTAACTTCGGGGGAATGTTGAGTGGATATAACTACAGTCTCTATTTTCTTTGGTTTGCCGTCTTCGTATTCTACAGAAACCTGCGACTTGCCGTCTGGGCGAACCCACGGGAGCTCCTTGTTTTTTCTAACTTCGGCCAACCTCCTTGTCAGCTTGTGTGCAATAAGAATTGGGAGCGGCATGAGCTCGTCGGTTTCGTTTACGGCGTATCCGAACATGAGGCCCTGGTCTCCTGCGCCTTGGTCCTTGTTGTCTGTGGCAGTTACTCCCTGGGAGATGTCGGGGCTTTGTGCATGCAGGGACACAAGCACACTGCACGTGTCTGCATCAAAGCCATACTCTGGCTTGTCGTAGCCGATCTCCCTTATGGTGTCTCTGACTACCTGCTGGACGTCAAATTTTGCCTTGGTAGTCACTTCGCCTGCCACGACTACCACACCGGTTGTCGTCAAAGTCTCCACCGCAACACGGGAATCCGGATCCTGCCTTAGGAATTCATCAAGGAGGGCATCTGAGATCTTGTCGCAAATTTTGTCTGGGTGGCCTTCTGTTACGGATTCTGAAGTAAAAAGAAAACTTCGTGCCATTGGAATCGTTGCCTACAAATCGTTTTCTAGTTTGATAAATAATACGTTGTTCCCTCTAACTATGACCCTGCCATAGTTTGCGATAATTTTGCCTTCGTGCAACTCTTCGGCGTCGGTCATGATGAGGTTCATGTAAGAATCCACATTGTCCATCTTGCCTTTGTACTCTATTTCATTTTTCAGTCTTACAGTGACTTTCTTTTTTGTATTCTTTTGTAGTGTTGTTAATGGTTTTTTAGCGCTTACTTGTGACAATGGTCGTTCTCTTGTGTTGCTAGCTTTGTAACCTGAATAAAAGCCTTGCCTATTTCCGAAAAGACGAGATCTGTTTATCTGTCTAATTTTTGATGGAATTATGGCGATGATCCGGACGGGATTAGAAAAACTAGACTACATCTTGGGCGGTGGCCTGAGGGACGGGACGATCACAGACATCTTCGGCCCAGGCGGTTCTGGAAAGACACAACTGGCACTCCAAATAGCTGCCAACGTATTATCTGAAGGCGGAAGCGTCCTGTACCAAGACACCACTGGGAGTTTCCGACCAGAAAGACTAGTTGAGATTCTCAAGTCGAAGGGACTCGGTGCAAACCTCCTTGACAATGTGGCTGTGGGCAGAATAACCAACACTGCAGAGCAGATAAACAGTCTCTCAAAGATTGAATCCGGCTTTTCACTAATCATAATTGACAACATCACAGATCTGTTCTCATTTGAGTACTCAAAAGACGATCAGATGCTCGAAAAAACCACCAAATTTGCAAAATACATGAGGCAGCTATCTCAGCTTGCACATGAAAAAAAAATCCCCATACTGGTTGTAAATATGGTGCGCAAAATAGATGACAACGAGCAAGAGAACTTGGACTCTGTAATCTCGCTATACACCCACATCAAAATTAGGATGACAAAAAACTCTACAAAATACCAAGGTCAAATCTTTCTCGATCCGGCAAAAAAGAACCAGTTTTCTTATACAATCACAAAAGAAGGAGTGATGGAAGTGACTGAAGCTATTTAACCATGACCGCACCCTGACTAGTCATGGCAGGCATCTTCGATTCCATTCCGGCTATTTCTGTGATCTTGTTTGCGATTGGAATCATCGGTATCATGGTCTATGAGCGCGCAAAGTCAAGAAAAGATACACAGCAAGCAACTTGATACAGTCTTAGCTAAATTCGGTTCTCTTGGTTTCACACAGCTAACAGAAATTCAAAAAAAGGCAGTCCCAGTCATAGTCCAAAAAAAAGATTGCCTGGTCATAGCGCCGACCGGCTCAGGAAAGACAGAGTGCTCAGTCATACCAGTCTTTTCATTTGTCGCAACCGCAAAAAAGCCTGGCAAAATAAAGGCGCTGTACATCACACCACTCAGGGCTCTGAACCGCGACGTCTTCAAGCGCATCATCAAGTATGCCGAATCGGAAAACCTCGCAATAGAGGTCCGCCACGGAGACACCTCTCAATCAGACAGAAAAAGAATCACCGCACTGCCTCCAGACATTCTGATCACAACGCCAGAAACACTGGTGATCCTGCTGACCCAGCAAAAGATGCTTGAGGCCCTCTCTGAGCTAGAATGGGTCATAGTGGACGAAGTACACGACCTACTCTCCAATGAGCGCGGCTCTCAGCTTTCCGTAAGCATTGAGCGGTTGCAGCTGAACACAAAAAAGCCGATAACTAGAATAGGTCTTTCAGCCACGGTGGGAAATCCTGCCGATGCCGCAAAATTCCTTGTTGGCACAAAAAGAAAGTGCCAAATAATACGCGACGACACCATTCGAAAGTACGACGTCGAAGTCAAGCACGTAAATGGCACAATTCACGATGTGGCAGACGTCATAGTCGACTACCTTGTGAAATTGAATCTTGATTCCCCAGTCCTGCTCTTCACAAACACGAGGGGCGAGGCGGAATTTCTGGCCTCCATACTGAGGGAAAAATCACCTGTACCAGTTGAGCTCCACCACGGCTCCCTCTCGCAGCAGGTGCGCGAGGAAACAGAGGAGAATCTCAAGGCCGGAAGGTCTAGGCTGGTAGTCTGCACGTCATCGCTTGAGCTCGGATTGGATATAGGTTCAGTCGAGCTGGTCATGCACTATGGCTCACCGCGCCAGGTCTCAAAGTTCATGCAGAGAATAGGCAGAAGCAAGCACAACAAGCATTCTTCGGCAAAAGGCATCATAATCACAAACAGCGTAGACGACGAGCTTGAAACAAAAGCAATCATGGAGAGAATCCAGGAGGGCTCAATAGAAGACCAAACTACACACACCGGCTCGCTAGATGTGCTGGCACACCATCTGGTGGGGCTTTCAATGCAGCTTGGCACAGTGCAGGTAAGCGCCGCACTCGAGATTTTCAGGAATTCATATCTTTTCAGAAACTTGACGGTTGAGGAGCTCTGCAGCGTGCTTGAGCTGCTCGACTCCAACTATCTGATAACATTTGACAAAGAAAAAATGACCTTCAAAAAGACTGCAAAATGCTATAGGTACTATTTTGAAAACCTCTCTACTATACCAGACATCTTGAAGTTCAAGGTGTTTGACGTAGTAACAAAAAAGATAATCGGAAGCTTGGACCAGAGATTTGTCGGCGATTTTGGGGAGCCTGGGAACATCTTTGTCCTGAGGGGCTCCCAATGGAAAATAGTAAACGTGGACGAGTCTGCCCTGAAGGTAAACGTGGAACCCGTGCGCGCAGGCGCAGTCACCGTGCCGTACTGGGAGGGAGAAAACATACCGGTGGATCACAAAACCGCCTCCAAAGTAGGCAAATTCAGAACAAAGATACGAAGCGGCCTTCTTGCACTGCCTGACAACGTAATTGCGCAGCTGAGCCTGCCAGTAGTGCCTGATGACGCAAACATCGTGGTAGAGTCTGTGCGCGGCCAGGGCATGGTCGTGATTCATTCATGTTTTGGGACAAAAATCAATGCGACTTTGGCAACCGTGCTGTCCTCGATGCTTTCTTCGATGACGGGATTTCAAGTTGACGCAAGGTCTGACGCTTACAGAATTGCACTCTCGTCAAGGGGCCGCATACTCGAAGACCATGTAAGGCAGATACTTGGAGACACATACGACTTGAATCAATTGGTTACAGCTTCACTTGGCGGAACACACAATGTGAGCTGGCGCACCTGGAACGTAGCAAAGAAATTCGGAGTCGTCGGGAGGGGAGCGGTGTATGAGAAAAAATCCGCAAGGTTCCTCTTTGAGCGGTATTCTGGCACGCCGCTTGTCAGAGAGGCCATGAGGGAGCTGTTCCACGACAAATACGATCTTGAGAACTCTGCCAAGGTGCTCCAAGACATATCTTCAAAAAAAATCCAGATCCACTGGCTTGAGGAAAACAAATTCTCAAAGCTTGCAGAGCCGATTCTGGACCACACCACCAAATACTATTCGTCTCCGGCAAACATAGACAAGGGAATACTCGACTTGGTGAAAAACCGGCTCTTCAAAACCAGCCACAGGCTGATCTGCGCAAGATGCGGCAAATGGGAAAAAGTGGTCAAAACAGGCGAGATTGAGCAAATGCCAAGCTGCCCAAAATGCAAGGCGCGCCAGATCGCAGCAACCTTCTACTCTGACTATGAGCTGACAAAAATCATACAAAAAAAGGTTGCCGGCAAAAAGATCTCAGAGGAAGAAAGCCACAAATTTGCGCGCGCGTGGAAGGCCGCCTCACTTTTGGCAAACTTTGGCAAGACCGCACTCATCGTCCTTTCCGGATATGGAGTCGGAGTAGATACCGCCTCGAGGATCCTTCGAAACATGGTGGACGAAGAGACCCTGTATAGGCAGATCTACGAAGCAGAAAGACAGTATGTGACCACACGCGGATTCTGGGACTAGTTCTTCTTTCGTATTGTAGAATACGGCGTCAAAAACAGCTCGGTTCTCCCATCAAGGCCCTGCTTTGCCACGACGCCACTCACAGAAATTATTTCGCCAATTGAGCACTCGTCGAGCTGTCTTGCCTGGTTTCGCCACCCCTTGAGCCAAATCTGCGCCGTGTCGTCTTCGACAAACATTTCTGAAAGTGAAACGGTCTCGCCTGTCTTTGTCTGTATGTTTCTTCTCTCCGGAGCTTTGAGTATGATTGCTTCAATGCAGTAATAGTTGTTGTCAGGTTTTATGTCTGCTATTTTTGTTCTGAGGTCTGCCAGTACAGGGAGGCCCTCGTCATCTATCTTTCTAACAAAAGAGCCTGCGTCAATTGTGATGCTGTTGCCGTACAACTTGGACGGCATGCACTCTATGACGTCGCCTTGGACAAACGAGCCTGTCGCGTCTGCGGTATCTACGATGTTGTACAGCTGTTTTTCTTTGCTGACTCCCAGGATCATCCTCTGGCCGTTTTCGTTTTTTGTGCTGGACAGGACCCTGATCACTACCGGCTCTATCTCCTTTTTTGCTTGTATCTCAAGAATGGTTGACTCGTTTCCGTGGATCTCAAGTTCCTGTTGGTTCATCTTTGTCTTGACTCCCACCAGCCGCGCCTTGGTTCCTGAAGGTATCATCTTTGGAATCTCTGAATCGCTTTTGTTCCACAGGACGACACGCACGGACCTGCCGTCGCTTCCTTTGAGCCTGAAGCGCAGTGCGGTGCCTGGCGCGCCACGAAAGTTTGTAAACTCTGAAAAGCTGATGCCGCCATCTATGATGCCAGATACAACTATGTTGTTCTGGCCCTCCTTGATTTCCGATACATCTTTTGTAAGGGAGTCAATGGAGGGAATGTCGCTTTCTGTGCTCGCACGCTCGATTGTGGAGCCTGAGCCTATGTTGATTGTTAGCTGCCCGTTGAGGTCGGACTTGACGTAAGCCTTGATTATCTTGATGAGGTCGCCCGGACCCAGATTGTCAAGCTCAGGCAGATTGGCCTTCTCGTCCCAGAGCTTTACTGTGGCAGACGAGTCGTTGTCATACACAGTCATGTTTCTGAGGAAAAACTGGGAGCCGTCCTTTCTTGAGAACTGTTTTTTTGGTGATACGTTGAGGACTCTGGTCTGCAAGGTGACTTCTTTTGCGCCGGCATACAGATCCTTTATGCCGACCTCGCTTTTTGGTGGCTCTGAAATGGTTATGCCAAGATCGGAGGCAACAAGAAACAGCGCGCCCTGGTCTGTGAGGTAGCCGCCGCCTATCTTTTCTTTCTTTTGGGCGATCAGTCTTTCTATGTCTTCTTTTGTGAGCTCCGGTTTCTGTTCAAGGAGTTTTGATAAAAGGGAATCAAATTCACTCAAGTTAGATTTTGATAAGCAGGTGTACTAATAAAAATTTGTCATACTCTAAATTAAAGTAAAATTCAGCCAAACCATGTCGAGCATAGTGGCAAGATCGCTTACCAAGTCATACGGCGATCTGGTTGCGGTAGATGGAATAGATCTGGATGTAAAAAAAGGGCACGTCTTTGGATTTTTGGGCCCAAACGGGGCAGGCAAGTCAACTACGATAAAGCTTCTCACCACACTCATTCCCCCGACAAGCGGCACGATGGAAATTCTTGGGATCAACGCGATCAAGCAGCCGCTTGAGGTGCGCAAGCGAATAGGCGTCGTCATACAGCAGCCAAGCTATGAACCAAACCTCTCCGTTGAAAAATCGCTTGAAAAGTACGGAATGATGTGGAACATTGACAAAAAGACAAGAAAAGAGCGAGCAGAAGAGCTCATCAAAGTTTTTGGCTTACAAGAAATCAGAAAGCGCAAAAACGAGGATCTCTCAATAGGGCAGAGGAGGCGGGTCCAGGTAGCCAGAGAATTTATGCATGAGATGGAGCTGTTGTTCTTAGACGAACCCACAGTTGGGCTTGATCCGAGCGCCCGCAGGGGGCTCCTCGACTTTTTAAAAGGCAAGGCAAAGACCGGCCTCACCATATTTTATACTACTCACGTTCTCACCGAGGCAGAGTACCTGTGTGACGAGATTGCGGTGATCAATAAAGGCAAGATACTGGCAGTGGACACGCCAGAGCAGCTGAAAAACACATTTGGACAAGAAAAAACAATCAAGATCCACCTTATGTACAGACACGAAGGCCTAGCACAACTGCTTTCCGGCATACCAGACTGCACCGTTGATTTCAACACGGGAACCGACATACTGATTCAGTCAAGAAACTCTGAACTCGTGCTCTCCAAAATCCTGCAAATTCTAATTGAAAACAACATAGCAATCGAGGACTTGGTCGCTATGCCGACTACTCTGGAGGAAATATTCCTCAAAATGGTCAAGGATACAAATGCACCCCACAATTAGACTGGTAAACAGGAATCTTACCATATCGCTCAATCCGGGCTTTCTTGTCTGGCAGGTGATATTTCCGATCGTCTACGTCTTTGTTGCGGGGTTTGCGTATACTGCGCTGATAAAGTCGGTTCCGTTTGGCAGCACCACCCTTGACTATCCCGCATTTATCGCATCCGGAATGATTGGATTCAACATAATGAACAGCACACTGGTCTCCGGCATCATAATTTGGAATGACAGAAGGCATGGTATGTTTGAGCAGATACTTGTTGGGCCGTTCACAAGATCCAATTACATACTCAGCAACGTCTACACAATCGCAATAGTCGGTCTCATCAGTGCTGCAATAATCACCTCAATCGGATATCCACTGTTCTTCAAATCGGTGCAGTTCAATTTGTTTACCATACCATTCATGGTGTTTGCGTCCATTGTGGGATCCATACTGTTTGGTTCAATAGCGTCAATAATCTCAACGAGACTGAGATCTAGCGAAGGCTTCAATGTGATAATTAATACCGTATTTTTGTTCTTTGCATTCGTAAGCACGGCGTTTTATCCAGCACAAGGCGCACCAGAGCCACTCGCAACCGCTTTCTACCTCAATCCGCTCACGTATCTTGTGGATATAATCAGGGCAGGGATCTTTGGCAGCTTCAACGAGTTTGTGATGCTTGAGATGCTGGTGCTTGTAAGTGTAGCTGCGACGTTGTTTGTAGTAGCAATAAAGCTGTTGACAAAACTAGATTTGTAAGTAGCCCGGCCCAGATTCGAACTGGGGTCAAGGGCTCCAAAGGCCCCTATGCTTGACCGCTACACTACCGGGCTTCCTGTTACCCACCTTCAAAAACTCCTATTATTGAATTTTCTATGCGGCTCTGATGACCTGAACCAGCTTGACGTAAGGATCTTCCATTGATGACAAGAGATTTTTTGCTCTCTTTTGCAGAATCTTGTTGTCTGCGTGGAGCATCTTGTTTATGGTCGCAACGATCCTGTCCGGATTGGGCTGCAAGACAACGAGTTTTTCTCTGACAAGGTAGTCCTGAACCAGATTCGGCACTGCATTATACGAGATTGTCGGGATTCCAAGCAAAGCAGCCTCCGCAGTCATGGTGCCTCCGGAACCAACGAAGACATCGGTGCTGGCAAGCAGCGTGCCGCCAAGGGTCACCCTGTCCAAAACCTGTAACTTTTTGCCGAAATTACGCCTCAGCTTTGAGATCTGGGCCTCGTACCTGGGAAGGACTATGACATTGTAGCCGGGAAAAGCCGAAACAATTCTTTGTATGATTTTCTCTGTGTGGTTTTTTTGTTGGACGTAAGCTGCCTGCGACTCTTCGATCCTAATCAGGATGTTCTTTTTTTTGCGCTGACTGGAAGATCTTGTCCTGTGTCTTGCAGATCTGACTATCAAGGCCGCATCTATTGCCCTGTATGTTGTGATGTCGCTTGCAGCAATGCCGTATTTTGTGAACTCTTTTTTTGGTATGATCCAGGGTATCAGCAGCTTCTGTACCAGTGGAAGCGTGAGGCGCATGACCGCCTCCGCATGCGGCGAATCAGAAAATGTCACATGCCTGACTCCGAGCCCAAACGCGACACGCGCAGCCTCAGGTGAAGAGAAGCTTATTGCGACATCAGGTCGAAACTTTTGAATCACTCTTGCAAGGCCCGACATTCTGTCCAGGCTGGCATCGAGCTTGCCTTTCTTTGTCTGTCCCCCGTGCCTGCCCACAATGCGGAGCTTCATCTTGCAAAGTCTTGCAAGCTGTTTTACCTCTCTGTAGTCTCTTGATGTGCAAAACACCACGTTGTTTTTTTGCAACCTTTTGATCATCGGCTCAAAAAACAAGACTTGTTTTGGTGTCAGTATGTCAATCCAGATCCGCAAGATAGGTGCTGTCTGACAACAGCTGCAATAAGTTTTTCTTAGTCCTTATACCTAGCACCAATGACTTGGCGTCTGATAGAGTCGTAGTGTATGGTCTGAGCACCGAGGGCTACTCGCTTGCATGTCAAATGGCGATAAATGGTGCAAATGTCTTCATCATCGATGAATCGTCCCAGTCTGCAATATCGCTAAAACCGGAGATAGCAAAAACATACCCAAACGTCTCTTCACTAAAAGAAGATGAGCCGCTTCTTGCGGTGGAGCCAATAGACGTCGCAATATCAAAAGCGCAATACCTCTTTTTTGCACCCAGAATAAGAAAGGCAGGACAAGAGACAAAGACCGAGGTTCACTCTAAATTCAAGGATGCCACATCCTCACTCAAAAAAGGCAGCTCAGTCATCTACACGCTTCCTACCGGCATAGGCGGCAACAGCGAGAACGTCTCGCTTTTGGAGCATGTCACAGGCCTTGAGGCTGGCAAGTCGATCTCCTACTTTTATTACCCGCTTGGCGGGGGAAACCCTCCACCAAAGGTGGTCGGCTCATACAACAACAAACACGACCAAAATCTGGCAACACTCCTAGGCCACAAAAAAGAGATCTCTTTTGTGGGGGTTTCATCTTCAGAACACTTTCACGCAATCAACGTGCTTTCTAGATTCTCCACGATGTGCAGCATCCTCGAAGTGTGCAAATTCGCCCAGGATGAAAACACAAAGATGGATCTAAGCTCAAACGACTTTCACAACATATTTTTGGACGACATGGTGAGCGGCCTTTACGACCTGCGCTCACTTGGCACCTCCTTTGAGGGGGCCAACACGCTGATGTACCTGATCAACGGCAGCCTAAAAGGCATAGACGGCTACATAAAAAGACTGATCGACGAAATAAGGGCCACACTAAAGAAAAACGACCTGAAGGCAAGCAGAACAAAGATTGCTCTTTCTTGGTCGCTTGACCAGCACGAGATGCGCGGAGACAAAATAGAGATGCTGCAAAATCTCATCACAAAGCTTCGCGACTATATCGGCGACGTGGAGGCATTCAACGACCCAAACATGGATCTGTTCCATAACGACAAAACCACGATTCTTGTCATATGCTCAAAGACCGACTATGACAACCTCAAAAAGAAACACGACAACGACCTCATAATAATAAAAGGAAACCCACTGTGTGAAATCACACATAACGATTAAAACTAGAGCGCAAAAAAATTATTTGTCTTGTCTGAGCAAAACGAAACAGGAGAATCAAAAGAGATACAGATAAGCGAAGAGGCTCCACAAGAAAACGAAAAACTCATCGAAGAGCTAAAGCAGAGCTTGGCATCATGTGAAGACAAGCTAAAACGCTCGCTTGCCGATTTCATCAACCTTGAGCGAAAGACAAAGACCGACATTGAAAATGGCGTAGCGGAAAAAATAGACAAATTCATGTTAAAGTTTCTCACAATTTACGACGATCTGGCCAGGGCTACCCAGATGCTCAAAAAGGAAAACCCAAACGCCGCAGGCCTCGACACCATACTGAAAAACATCGACGCCCTCTTGGCAGAGTATGGCGTCACGCCAATTGAGGCTCTGGGCGAGATATTTGATCCAAATCTGCACGAGGCAGTCTCGATTGTAGAGGATGAGGGCCTCGACGACAACACCATTACAAAAGAAATAAGGAAGGGATATATTTCTCATAAAAGGACGCTTAGACCGACACTAGTAGAAATATCAAAAAAACCACAATCAAAATAATCTAAGGTGAAAAAATGGCAAAAATAATCGGAATAGATCTGGGAACAAGCAACTCCGCAGCAGCGGTAATGATGGGAGGCAAGCCTGTGCTTATTCCTGCAGCAGAGGGCACCTCCATAGGCGGCAAGGCATTCCCATCTGTGGTCGCATTCACAAAGGACGGCCAACTCCTAGTCGGTGAGCCAGCACGAAGACAGGCAGTCACCAACCCTGACAACACCATAATTGCTGCAAAAAGAAAGATGGGAAGCGACTATGTCTTCAAGGTGCAGGGAAAAGAGTACAAGCCCCAGCAGATCTCAGCTTTCATTTTACAAAAGATAAAAAAAGACGCAGAAGCGTTTCTTGGCGAAAAGGTAGAAAAGGCAGTCATCACGGTCCCTGCCTACTTTGATGACAACCAGAGGCAGGCAACAAAGGACGCAGGCACCATCGCAGGACTCGACGTGGTCAGAATAATCAACGAGCCAACGGCTGCTTCGCTTGCGTTCGGCCTGGACAAGGCGGGCCAAGACATGAAGATACTTGTCTTTGACCTCGGCGGAGGCACACTTGATGTAACCATCATGGAGATGGGAGGCGGCGTCTTTGAGGTGCTCAGCACATCAGGCGACACGCAGCTTGGCGGAACAGACATGGACAAGGTGCTCATAGATTACATTGTAAACGAATTCCGCAAGACCACCGGAATCGACCTCACAAAAGACAGCACCGCAATGACCAGAGTCAGGGAGGCGGCAGAAAAAGCAAAGATAGAGCTCTCCACAGTTATGGAGACTGACATCAATTTACCGTTCATCTCATACGACCCATCATCTGGGCCAAAAAATCTTGAACTCAAACTAACTAGGGCCAAATTCGAGGATCTGATCAGACCGATAGTGGAAAGATGCCGCACCTCAATTGATAACGCACTGCGCGACGCAAAGCTTAGCGCATCCGACATATCAAAAATAGTGCTGGTTGGGGGGCCGACCAGAATCCCGCTTGTGAAAAAGTTCGTAGGCGACGTCATAGGAAAGAACCCCGAGTCCGGAGTCGACCCGATGGAGGCAGTGGCCATGGGCGCGGCAATTCAGGCAGGAATCATCGCAGGCGACGTGACAAGCGACATTGTGCTTCTTGACGTAACTCCGCTGACTCTTGGTGTGGAGACTCTGGGAGGCCTAAGGGAGCCACTAATTGAAAGAAACACAACAATTCCGACCTCAAAGACAAAGATCTTTACAACTGCGGCTGACAACCAGACTGCAGTTACCATACACGTGGTGCAGGGCGAAAGGCCTATGGCAGCAGACAATGTCTCGCTTGGCAGCTTCAATCTCACCGGCATTCCTCCGGCTCCAAGGGGCATCCCGCAAATCGAAGTCAAGTTTGACATTGACGCAAACGGCATACTGAACGTGACTGCAAAGGATCTGGGCACCAAAAAGGAGGCAAAAATAACCATCCAGGCAGGCTCCAAGCTGTCAAAGGACGAGATCGAGAAACTAAAGCAGGACGCAGAAAAGTTCGCAGAAGAAGACAAGAAGAAAAAGGAGGCAGTCGACACAAGAAACGAAGCTGAAAGCTTTGTGTACACCACTGAAAAACTGCTCACCCAGGACCTCAAAGACAAGCTGACCCAGGAGCAGGGAGTCAAGATCGCCGAAGCAGTAAAGGAGCTAAAAGAGGTCCTAGACAAGGGCCCAGACCAAATCAAGCCGAAGCTTGACGCGCTAAAAACATTGGTAAACCAGATAACAACGGAGCTCTACAAAAATGTCAGCCCGCCACCAAGCCAAGAGCAGCAAGGTTCCACAGGCCCAGAGCAAAACACCCAGAGCCAGGGCACAACAAGCTAATTTATCCACCGCCCTGCTGGAATAATAGGAAATGTCGGCAAAAAGAGACTATTATGAGGTGCTTGGTGTCTCAAAATCTGATTCCGCAGACACCATAAAATCGCAATACAGAAAGCTTGCACTCAAATTTCACCCAGACAGAAACAAGTCCCCTGAGGCAGCAGAGCACTTCAAGGAGATCTCTGAGGCCTACGCGGTACTCTCGGATCCGGAAAAACGAAAGCTCTACGACCAGTACGGCCACGCAGGACTGGAAGGCAGGTACTCAACAGAGGACATCTTCCAGGGCGCAAGAGGCGACTTTGATGACATTTTCTCCAACTTTGGTTTTGGCGGATTTGACTCCATTTTCGAGTCGTTGTTTGGGAGGGGAGGCTTTGGCGGATTTGCAAGACAGCGAGGAGCCGACATTCTGTATGAGACAAGCGTGACACTTGAGGATGTATTAAGAGGCAAAAGACTCGACATTGAAATAAAGAAAAATGTTGACTGTGGGGACTGCAGGGGTTCAGGCTGCGCCCCCGGCACAAGGCCGGAGACGTGTCCTGGCTGCAGGGGCCAGGGCCAGGTCCGCATCACAAGAAACATGGGGTTTTCAACATTTGTCACGGTGCAGCCGTGCACCAAGTGTCACGGCGAGGGAAAGTTCATACCAAAGCCGTGCTCCACATGCAAGGGAACAGGAAAGACAAGGGGGACAAAAAAACTCTCATTTGACATCCCGCCTGGAATCGACAACGGGGACTATGTGATAAGCGGGGAGGGCGAATCAACGCCGCGCGGCCAAAGCGGCGATCTGATTGTCAGAATTCACGTCAAGCCGCATCCGTTGTTCAAGCGGGACGGAGCAGACATATTTTATGATGCCAAGATCTCAATTGCTGATGCGGCCCTTGGTGCAACAATCGAGGTACCCACACTGGAAAAAACCGAAAAGATCAAAGTAGAAGAAGGCACACAGCCAAACGCAATAATCAAGCTCAAAGGAAAGGGACTGCCTTACTCAAACGGCCGCGGACGCGGGGACCAGTACGTGAGGCTGGTCGTGGAGGTTCCAACCAAGCTGAGCAAGCAGCAAAAAGAGCTTCTGCAGAAGCTGCGTCAGACAATGGAGTGACTACTTGGCCACCTTGCGTATGTCCAATTCGTGGCCGTTCCTGTAGTGGACTGAATGGGTGGATTTTATCAGCTCTGCAATCTTGGCATCAGAAAAATATTTGACGTTGTAGCGGCCCAGCGTCTTTTTGCAGTTGTTGCAGTAGACCTCCTTGAACTCCAAGTGATATCTCTAGGTGGCCCAAATTAATAAAGCACTTATTTTGGCATCTGAAACCCTTGTTTGCGGGAGTCGCCAAGCCCGGTTAACGGCGTAAGGTTCAGGTCCTTATCTCCTAGGAGTTCGTGGGTTCAAATCCCACCTCCCGCACTATTTTTGTATATGATTGAGGTTTGAGCGCAATTATTCTCAAAAAACATTGTCTAGCTTCCGGGCACACATCTTAGATATCTTGGCCTGTCGATACCAACCTTGCAGTAGACTAAGACACAATGATGCCAGCTACGACACATTGCCAAACCCGCGTTACAGGTGCGGTTATAGAATCCTTTAAACCATAGTTAGTTATACTATCCATAATGGGAAAAATCGTTAAAGTCGGTGGAAGAGGTACAACACGAAGAGAAGCCGAAGCTGACGAGATGAAGTGGTCTGGCGAAAAATTCCGAGAATACCAAAAGCAGATGAAGGAAAAAGCCAAGGACGAGTATGTGCTCTCAGGACGCGGGACTGGCAAAAGAAAACTTGGAGATGTGCCTGAAACCAGCAGACCTTCACCAAAAGGTCGTTACGTCTCAGTGGGCAGAGGAACAGGAAAAAGGAAATTAGAGTAAACTAATTTTCCAAAGTCTTTATTTTTCCAAGATCTCTGTAATGCGCGACTCCAAAAGCTTGCTGAGTCTCTCACCGGAGACTCTGCCGCGGAAGGACTTCATTGCTAGGCCCATCAAGAGCCCGGTTGAACGGAGCCCCTGTTTTTTGATTGTCTCAATGTTCTGGCTTACTATTCTGTCTAGAAACTCCTCCAGTTCTGCATCGTCTATTGTCGTCTTGGCAAACTCGTCGGGGGAGCTTATCTTGCCCGCCATGATCCCCTCGAAGATCATCTCGACTGATTCCTTTGTTATCTTGTTTTGGCCCAAAAGCTCAAAGACTCTTGTAATGTGCTCCTGTTTCAGCTTGGCAGCGTCGTGTCCCTGCCTTTGAAGATTCGTAATTGTGGAACACAACGAGGATGCCACAAAGTTGGGGCTGACTTGGCCTCTGCCACATATTGACTCAAACAAATCCAGGTACTCTGAATCAAAGATCTGCTCCGCAAGTTGCAAATTGAGGCCGTATTTTTTTTGCAGCTCTGCAATGAGCTGATCCCAGGGCTTTGGGACGCTGTCTTTTGCGGCCTGAAGCTCCTCCTCGGTGACAAGAACCGGAGGTATGTCCGTTTCGGGGTACATCCTTGCAGAGCCAGGCCTTGGACGCAAAAACACAGTCTCTCCTGACTGGGTCGCCATGCGCGTCTCTGCTGGCACTCCGTATTTTGCGCTCTTTATTCTGTTGATGAGTGCATCAAGTGCAAACTCGATCTTGTCTTTCGGCCCGGCAATTATCAAAAAACCGTCGTCTTTTTGCAGCCCCAGTCTCTGCCTTAGGCTTTCCACCTCGGCCTTTTCTATGCCGTAGTTTGGCAGCTCATCAGAGTGAAAGATGCCGCCGATCCCAAAAAATCTCACCTGCTGGCCGAGCTCCCTACCAAGTCTTATTCCCTCGTATGGCTCATACCCAAACATGCCAGAAAAGCCGCGCACGGCGAGGGCAAAAATGACAGAGCCTCCCCTG
This sequence comes from Candidatus Nitrosotenuis sp., assembly GCA_038869975.1. GTDB lineage: Archaea > Thermoproteota > Nitrososphaeria > Nitrososphaerales > Nitrosopumilaceae > Nitrosotenuis. Next base: position 8,793 of record JAWCQC010000018.1, on the reverse strand, counting down.
AGCGACTTTTGAATTACCTTTGAGCCAGAATTTGCAAAAAACGCAGTCACATCCATGCAGTCTTTTTTTGAGAGGCCGCCAAGATCGATTTTTTTCAGCTTTTCTGCTATGATCTGCAGGCCGTGCTGCCTTTTTGCTTCGTATGTGACTACCTTTTCCAGCTGGTCAAGCTGCTGGACGCCCTTTACCTCCACTATGCCGCCGCCGGCAATCGAAACATTGACGTCCTGCCTGATGGAGCCGATCCCCCTTGCCACCCGCCGAGTCACTCTGAGCAGCCTTCCTAGGCCGAGCGCTATCTCTTTTATTTCTGCGGCAGTGCCGCTTACCGGCTCGAGCGCTATCTCGACTAGAGGCACGCCGAGCCTGTCAAGGGCGTACTCTCTGGAATCGTCGGTGTCCTTGAGGAGCTTTGCAGCGTCCTCTTCGAGGCAAACAGACTGCACGCCGATTTTTTTGTCGCCGACTTGGAGGTAGCCTCCCTGGGACACAAGCATCGTTCTCTGGAATCCCGACGTGTTGGAGCCGTCGATTACTATCTTTCTCATCACGTAGCTCTCATTGAAGATGTTGGAATGAAGCGCAGACGCAATTATCAGGGCTGTCTGCTTTGCGTCGCCATCGAGGGCGTGCGGAGGCTCGTCGTCGTATTCCACAAGGCAGCTACTCTGGGGGTTTGCGTTATAGTAGATGGTCTTTGACTTGGTGGACTCGAAGAGTGCCGCCGGGTCATAGCCCCCAAGCTCGCTTTTTGCCAGTCTCAGCTTGCGGCAAAACCTTATCGTGTAGTTGTCTGACTCGATCGGCCTGCACCCGCAGAACAGCTTCCTGTTTGTCGCAAGCTGCTGGTGTATCTCGAGGCCTACCTTGAGTCCTATTTGGTCAGGTGGTGGCTCCATGCTTTCTCCTAGGCGCGGTCACCTTAAAGTCATTGCGTGAGCTCGGACGCTATATTTTTGAGCATTATCTCTTTGATGTCGTAGTGGTTTGCGAGGGCCCACATGGCCTTTACCAACGCAGTCTCCGGAATCATGTCTGATAGTGGCACAACTCCAAGCTGCGTGAGGTCGCGGCCGCTTTCATACACTGCCATGTTGACGCGACCATCGAGGCACTGCGAGGTCATGCCGACAAAGACGCCCCCCTGTACAGCTTTTTTGACCACATCGTACATGGACCTGCCGACGTGCCCCAAGCCCGTACCCTCAAAGATTATCGCCCTGTAGCCGTGCCCAAGCAAATCCTCTACGAGAGCTGGGTCGTAGCCTGGGTAGTACTTGACTAGGGCCGCCTTTGTGTCTACGCTTATTTTTGGAGTATAGCGATCTTGCTTAAAGTAAGGTTCGTGGAAATTTTGTATTATCTTGTCCTCATACACAACAAAGGCAGGCCTTGCGCCGACAGTCTCAAAGGCGTTTCTCTTGCTTGTGTGGTTCTTTCTCACTCTGGTGCCGAGGTGGCAGGCAACGTCGTCATCGTTTTCAGAGTTGTGCATTGCGACAAAGACGCCGTTTGTCTTGGAGCTTACGATGAATCTTGCAGCGTAAATCAGATTTATTGCGGCATCAGAAGAAGGTCTATCAGAAGACCTCTGGGAGCCGACAAGGACTATGGGCTTTGGGAAACCCGCAAGGGCAAACGAAAGGTACGCCGCCGTGTACTGCATCGTGTCGGTTCCGTGCGCAACAAGAATCCCTACATAGTCTGAGCTGGCAAGCGAGTCAAGCTTTTGCGCAATTTGGAGCCAGTGATCCGGCGTGAGGTTCTCAGAGTATTCGGAAAACAAGACCTCGGCGTCGATGTTTGCTATTTTGGCAAGCTCCGGCACAGACGCATTCAGCTCCTGCGCAGAAAGGGCCGGAGTCACGCTGCCGGTCCTATAGTCCACCCGGCTTGCAATTGTGCCGCCGGTTGACAAAAGCAGAATCTTGGGGAGGCCCTGGCTGACTGTGACTGTGAGATCTTCTCTGGCGGGCTGGGCCGACGAGATGTGTCGTACTTTTTTTATCTTGGATATTTCGAGGCCCACATTGTAGCCGCTTTTGAGCTTGACTGCTATGTGCAGGTCGTCGCTGTGCTCGTATCTTGGCATTATTGTCGCAGTCTGATCCGAGTCGGTAGTTACCTGTATGGTGTCGCCTACCTTGAGGTTGTGCTGCTTGAGGAATTCAAGGGCCTTTCCGTGGTATCCTCTGTACTCTGACATTTACAAAAAACTGGGCTGCTGCTGTTTTAAGATTATCTGTAGTAAGGCACTGCAATCTTTTGGCCGATCTTGAGGTCTTTTTGCGTCTTTACCTTCTTGACTGCTTCCTCAAAGTGCTTCATTGTGACCTTGGCAGTGTTTGTCGCCTTTTCCAGCTCCTCTTTTGTGGGGTGCTTGTCAAGACACTCGTGGATGACCAGCGAGACTGCGGTGTTTGGAATTGCAGCCACGTCTGCGCCGCTCATTCCGTCTGTGATCTCTGCTATCTTGTCCAAGTTGACATAGTCGAGGTCGTTTTTGTCGGTAACTATTGGGATGTTCTTTGAAGATATCTCCAGAATCTGTCTTCTGCTGTCTTTGTCAGGCATCGGGATCTGGATGATCTTGTCGAACCTGCCTGGTCGGAGCAGCGCCGGATCTATCATGTCTGCCCTGTTTGTTGCCGCAAGGACTATGACGCCGTGGAGATTTTCCATGCCGTCAAGTTCGGTGAGGAGCTGGCTGACTACCCGTTCGGTCACTGCCGTCTCGGCTCCTGCGCCTCTTATGGGGGCAATAGAGTCAATTTCATCAAAGAAAATAACACATGGCGACGCCTGCCTTGCGCGCCTGAAGATCTCGCGTATTCCTCTTTCCGATTCGCCGACCCACTTTGAGAGAAGCTCGGGGCCTCTGACTGAGACAAAGTTTGCCTCGCTTTCAGTAGCTACTGCCTTTGCCAGAAGGGTCTTGCCGACGCCGCTTGGGCCGTGGAGCAAAATGCCGCGAGGCATCTTGTGGCCTAGCTTGTCGTACAAAGCAGGATACTTCATTGGCCACTCGACTGCCTCCTGAAGCTGCTGCTTTACCTCCTTTAGGCCTCCAATGTCGTCCCACTTTACATCCGGATTTTCGATAAAGACTTCGCGCATTCCAGATGGGGTGACTTCGATTAGCGCTCTTTGGAAATCGTCATTGTTTACTATGAGCTTGTCGAGTGTCTCAGGAGGGATCTTTTCGTCTTCCAGATTCAATTCCGGAAGCAACCTTCGAAGGCACTTCATTGCAGCCTCTTTGCACAGGTACTCCAAGTCCGCGCCGACGTATCCGTGGCTCACAGAAGCAATCTTGTCCAAATCTACATAGTTGGGGTCGTTTTCCTCAGTGACAAGCGGCATGTTGCGGGTGTGTATGTTGAGTATGTCCTTTCGGCCCTTCTTGTCTGGAACTTTGATCTCAATTTCCCTGTCGAACCTGCCGGGCCTGCGCAGCGCAGGATCGATTGCATTTGGCCTGTTCGTTGCTGCAATTACTATCACCTTTCCTCTTGCTTCCAGGCCGTCCATCAGGGAGAGCATCTGGGACACAACTCTGCGTTCGACTTCGCCAGTTACCTCTTCTCTTTTTGGTGCGATCGAGTCGATTTCGTCTACAAAGATGATTGACGGCGCCTTCTCTCTTGCCTCCTTGAAGATCTCCCTTAGCCTTGCCTCACTTTCGCCGTAGAACTTGGACATGATCTCGGGGCCTGAGATGCTGATAAAGTGTGCGTTGCTTTCGTTTGCTACTGCCTTTGCCAGAAGGGTCTTGCCGGTGCCGGGCGGACCATACAGCAACACGCCCTTTGGGGCCTCAACACCCAACTTCTCAAAGATCTCTGGGTGTCTGAGTGGAAGCTCAATCATTTCTCTTACTTTTTTAATCTCGTCTGTGAGGCCGCCGATGTCCTCGTAGGTGACTTGGGGTACGCCCCTGAGGGTCTCGCCCTTTTCTGCAATGTGGAATACAGTTTTTTGAGTGACAAGGACTGCGTCTGCTGCAGGTGTGACGCCAATTACCTGGAATGTGAGCCTGCCTCCAAAATATGGGACCATCACGTTGTCGCCTTTGATGAGCGGCACGCTCTCAAGTGCGTCTGCAAGGTATCTTTCGTCGATTGGAGGTATCGCCTCAAGTGGTGCGACTACGACTTTTTCGGCCGCAACCGCCTTGATCTTTCTTACGCTGATGGTGTCGCCGATCGCGATGCCTGCGTTGTTTCTTCCAAGGCCGTCGATTCGAATTATTCCCTTTCCTTCGTCGGATGGATACAACGGAAGGCACTTGGCGACGGTTCTGCGCTTTCCTTTGATCTCAATGACGTCTCCTGTTGACGCATTCAAAGTGTCCATAGAATCATAATCAATTCGAGCCACGCCACGCCCAACGTCTCTCGTATATGCCTCAAGTACCTTAAGTGAGAGGACGTTTTGGCTCATAGCAATACCTCCTCAGCGTATTTTTTATATCTTTGTGGGAATTGATCCACGCAGCTTCTCTTGCAATACAAAGCTTAAAATCACAAGCTGGGGTCATCACCAAAAATGGGTAAGCGACCGTTAGTGAGAAGGCGTGGCCGCGGAGGCATGCAGTTTAGGGCAGCCTTTACTGGCAAGTTGGCACCAGCCAAGTACCCATATTTTGATCTCTCAGAAGAGCACACGGGCACTGTAATAGATCTGGTCCATGAAAGAGGCAGGGACGCACCGCTGGCTCGGGTCAGGTTCGAGGACGGCTCGGTGTCTTTGGTTCCTGCGGTCTTGGGGACAAAGATTGGCTCCACTATCAAGTTCGGCCTCAACGCAGACATATCAAATGGAAACGTGATCAGCATCCAAAACATTCCTGACGGCACCATAGTCTGCAACGTTGAAAAACACTTTGGGGACGGCGGAAGCATCGCCAAGTCTGCGGGTGGATCTGCCACGGTATTTTCACACAGCGCTGACGGCGTCACAATCAAGCTTCCTTCGGGGGCGTTTACCACACTGAATCCAAAAAACCGGGCAATGGTCGGAGTTTTGGCAGGTGGCGGAACGTCGGAGAGGCCGTTTCTCAATGCGGGAAACAAGTGGCGAAGGTACCGCTCAAAGGGCCACAAGTATCCGATTGTTAGGGGTGTAGCCCAGGCAGCATACGTGCACCCGCACGGCGGTGGAAGACACCAGCACATGGGTGGAAGCGGAACCGTATCAAGGGACGCGCCGCCTGGAGCAAAAGTTGGAAGCATCGCTGCAAGAAAGACAGGACGGGCCAGAGTCAAAGAAAGAGTCTAGCTTCTGAAAATTTAGATCACCAACTCATAACAAAATTGATTAATGCCAAAGCGAGACTGTTTTTAAATGGGAAAACAGCGTGTGCATCTTTTCATAAGTGGCAAGGTACAGGGAGTTTTTTTTCGCCAAGCTATGAAGGTGGCAGCAAAGAAGAACCACGTCACGGGCTGGGTCAAGAACCTAAAGGACGGCCGTGTCGAGGCAGTAATTGAAGGCGAGGACCTCAACGTGAGCAACGTGGTGGAATGGTGCCATGCGGGGCCCGCAAACGCCCGCGTCGAGGACGTTGTGATAAAAAACGAAAAATTCAAGGACGAATTTACCAAGTTTGATGTTTTGTACTAGCGAATCGTTTCGTACGCTTCCCTGATCAGGTTCTTTATCTCGTCTTGGTTGTCGCCTGGTCTGACTGAAAATGTGGCATACGGCTCCTTTCGGCTTTTCTGAATTTTGATGATGATTCTGTCTTGAGCCGGCTCCAAGTCTGCAAACCACCTAAATGAAAGGGATTTCCCAAAGACAATCCTGTGTGCGCGAACATCTTCTATTACGTTTGGCCCAACAGACACGCAGTGCTGCCTCAGGGAGTCAAAGGCAGAAAAGAGAGTGGGCGGGATCTGTCTTTTGAATTCCTCGTATGTTCTGGTGTGGCCTGCAAACATCTCACTGGTTTTTGGTGCATGGCGAATATTTTAAGTGGTAGTAGCTCTGCCGGTTCCAGTCCAGACAGGTAACCCCATCTCAAGGCGCACAAGATCCGCCACGTTGACGAAGTAGCGTGGGTACTTTGCCTTAGGATTGCTCCCTCCCGGACCTCATCCATTTCGGCAATTCGGCCTTGAGCGTTATCCCTTCGGACAATCTCAGACCTGCATCCACCCGCTTCGGCGTGATTTCATTTCAGTACGCCAAGCGGGAATTATCCGTCTGGAGATTTATCCAGCAGTTGCTGACCTCTGCATAGAGCCGGTTTCAGAGAAGGGCACGGCTAGCGCCCCGGTCCTACCTACTACCAACTGTCTTACCACTCGATGATATATTTGAGTTAGGTCGATCTTTGAGAGAAACAAGCATCTTGCAGACGGAGCAAACCTCTGCAGTGCACTCTGAGCCGCAATTGGAACACGTGATCTTTTCTTTGTAGTTTGACTCTCTCATAATTTGCGTGATCTTCAAAACAGAGCGGTACATGCTGTTCTTTATGCCGCTGTGGCTGCTCTCCAATTTGTTTAGAAACTCGCGGATCTCTATACGTATGCCCTCGTTCATGTGGGGGCACGGCTCGCTCTGGAACGGCAAATTGTTTGTAAAAGCATAGAATACGATCTCAGACTCGTAAATTTCGCAAAACGGCTTTATTTTGCGCGAACTCTCGGACGCGTCCGGATCCATCCAGCCGATCTTGTTTGTGTCCCCGGAAAGTGTGTTGATTACAAAAGTCTGCAGCACATCGTCCAGGTTGTGGCCTGTCGCAATTACGTCTGCGCCGATTTGCCTTGCAGCATGGTCCATGGCCCTTCTTCGGAACGTACCGCATATGGAACAAGAAGAGATCTTTTGGTCATCTCGAAGCAAAAGCGACTCGTCAAGTGTGAGATCAAATAGCTCCTTGTAGCTAAAGACGCTGTGCTCCACGCAAAGCTCGGAGCAGAATTTTTTGACTATCTCAAGTGCTTCTTCGCGGTAACCTCGGATTCCCTCGTCGATTGTAACTGCATGCAAACGGAAGTTGTGGTTTTTTGACATCTTTGATAGCACGTGGAGCAGGGCAAGTGAGTCCTTTCCGCCTGACACTGCGACGCAGACAAGCTGGTCATTTTGAATCATGTTGTATTTTGAGATGGTCTTTGCGACTTTTCTTAGTATGGAGTTTGAAAAACACTCAGAGCACAGATTCTCGCCAGAATACTTTCTAGAATAAACTGCAGTGTTCTGGCATCTGTCGCATTTCATGGGTTTTATCTTGTATACCTAAATTTAATTGCAGTCTAGATTGTAAACCAGCCTGACTTCATGTATGATAGTGCAATGTTTAGGCCGAACAGACTGAAGGTGAATGCGTAGATTGCCCACATGGTCCTGTTCACTGCAATGTCTGAGAGCTTTTTGTCAATTATGCTGTGTATGAACTTGCCCCCATCAAGAATCGGCAAAGGAAGCATGTTGATTATCCCAATGAAAAACGAGATCATCCACAACCACAGCAAAAACATGGACAGCTCAGGGCTGTTCCACTCGATAAAGTTGTATTTTGGCTTGTAGGTGCCTGAGTTGTCTCGAATGATTCCGATGAGCCCCTTTGTCGGGTCGTCAGGGGAAGGCATGACTGGCACCTGGTACTGGAACTGCTGGCCATTTCTGAGCAAAGTTACGGTGGCAGTCTCGCCAGGCGCAAGCTTGACTCTGGCAAAATCAATGGGTGTGACTATGGGGATGTCGTTAATTGATGTGATGATGTCTCCTGCCTGCAGGCCTGCCTTTTGCGCGCCGCTGTCTTCCATCACAGAAATTATCGTGACGCCCTGCGGTATCTCGTAGAACGCACTGCGCATTGGCTCTGGCACTATGATTGCAAAAAACGGATTTGTAAGCAAAATGGCTCCAAGGGCCAATGCAAAAATCACGTTTGATGTTGCGCCTGCGCCAATCACTCGGAGCTTTGAGATCTTTTTTGCCTTGTTGAATTCCTCGTCGTCTGGTTCAACAAAGCCTGCAAACATGGCAATGAATATGGCAAAGCCGCCCGTCTTGATTCTGATTTTTTCAAGGGTTGCGACTATGCCGTGCGCCCCTTCGTGAATGACAAGGACGATTGGAATGGACAAAAGAAAATACAAAATCGCAGAACCCGAAGTCAGTGTCACTCCGGGAATCAGTACTGTGAGCTCTGCAAACTCTGCAGGTCTGTCAAAGAACTTGGCGACGTTGTCAATCAGAAACCAAAATCCAAAGGCCATCATGATGAATCCTGCCACCACACTTACGTCTGCAAATACGCGGACGCCGCGCCTTGTTCTACCCAACATCCTAGTCAGCGCAGCCTGGACCTGGGTGTTCTTGTAGGTGAGGCTGTATGGCTTTACCTCAAAGCCGTGCTTTTCCAGCTTGAGCGCCTTTGTCACCCCAAGTATGACTACCCAAGCTATTAACACGTAGATTATAGCGTTTTGCGACAAAAAATCCAAAGCCAAATTAATTACATTTTGTAATATTGCCATTTATAAAAATCAAGCGTGTAATTTTTACTTGGATAGGGCTACCAAGTTTCTACTCGTAAGCCGGGAACACGCTCGAAGTGCTTTTTGTTCTTCGTTAGGAGAACCTGTCTGTTTGCAAGAGAGATGCTTGAGATGAAGAGATCTCGGTCTCCAATAGTACCGGATTTTACTGACACACTCCCGACCCTAAAGGGTTCGGGGTTCTGCTTTTGCTGTTTTTCCGTCTCATCTGTCGCCATCAAGCGGGTTTTTGCAGAACCAACACACAGTCGAGTTTTACGGTTACAGTCGTCTG
>JAWCQC010000017.1:0-39757 GCA_038869975.1 Candidatus Nitrosotenuis sp. | reverse complement strand
AGACGACTGTAACCGTAAAACTCGACTGTGTGTTGGTTCTGCAAAAACCCGCTTGATGGCGACAGATGAGACGGAAAAACAGCAAAAGCAGAACCCCGAACCCTTTAGGGTCGGGAGTGTGTCAGAAGGCTATCATGCACCACGTTTCGGTTTTGGAAAAAAACAACATTGTAACGCGGATTGGAGAAAAATACAATGTGACTTTTTTTGTGTCAAGCTTTCTTGAGGCAAACATGGATTCTTTTGACGAGGTGGCAAGCAAACTGGAAAAAAGTAAATAAGCTTATGGGGTGTGGTTTTTTCTAAATGGAGACAACTTCCGCAATTTTGTCCGGCGTGTCTATTGCCAACATGATCGTACTTGGCATTCTCATGTTCATATTCGGAAAAATGTATGCAAAGACAAGGGCCCAGATGCCGCTTGGCATGATAGTGTTTTCGGTGATGTTGTTTTTGCACAACACCATTGGGGCCTACGCCTACTTTTCAATGTCGCAGCTTTTCTCCCATGAAATATTCCCGTACCTCCTTGGGGTTCACATAGCCGAACTTGCAGGAATTCTGATCTTCTTGAAAATAACGATGGACTAAACTGATTTATTCACATGAGGAATTTTAAAAAATGTTGCAAAAAAGCTACAAAGAATACATCAAGCTCAACAAGAATCTGATAATTGCATTTGCAGTGGCAATCTCCCTTTCTGCTCTGGTGGCACAGCTTCTCTCAGAGGAGGAAAGCCACGTCAACAGCACCTATACTGTAGTTGTGGACTTTGTCACGTTTTATTCCACTTTTGGCGGCTTGTTCTACCTTGACAACAGAAAAAAGTACAAGCTGGAAACAGGAAAGACCGATGCTGGCAGACTCAAAAAAGATCTGGTAAAGATAATCTCGTCTCTTGGAGTAGGCGAAGTGGTGTATCTTACCGCAAGGTGGCTGCTACAGTATTATTTCCTCTCAGTGGACTACGAGGCGTACAAGGCATCTGTGATTGCACACGTGATCTCAACTATAATCTATATTGGAGTCGTAAATCTTGGTGTCAAGTTGACGAGGTTGTACAAAGATGGCGCTTAGCATCTATGTGGATGGCTCTGGCGGCGACAACGCCGGATATGGGTACTTTGTCAAAGAAACAGGCGAGTCATTCTACGAAAAAAAGCCAAACATCACAAACAACCAGGCAGAATACATGGCAATCATTGCAGCTCTAAAAAAGCTTGGCCCCTCAACAGACCAGATCACGATATACTCTGATTCTAAAAACACAGTTTCCCAGCTGAACCACGAGTTTGCAATAAACTCCGAGCCGCTCCGTGAGCTTGCGCGCCAGGCCTGGTCGTACATGAGCAAGCTGCCCAACCTGAAGCTGGTGTGGATACCGCGTTCTGAAAATCTGGCAGGCAAGATGCTCGGTAGCTAAAAACCTGCACCCACAAACTGACAAAATTTTTTAAAACTCGTTTCTTGAGTGGTGCTTGATATCAAGCAAATTTGTAAACATCCGTTCTGCAAGAATAGCTTTATTTACGAATCAACTCTGAGCCACAAATATGTCTGGCTCCCTTTTGGAACCAAAATCCATTGCAATAATTGGTGCCTCTGACAAGGAGGGAAGCGTCGGTCGCACAATCACATCAAACATCATGAAAGGATACAAAGGAAAGATCTACCCAATCTCTCCGACCCGCGACAAGGTCTTTGACATGCCAGCATACAAAACAGTGCTTGATGTAAAAGAGCCAATTGACTTGGCAGTGGTGGTCACAAAAAACGACGTAGTGCCGGCTGTGATGGAAGAGTGCGGCAAAAAAAAGATCAAGGGAGTCATAGTGATCACCGCGGGATTCAAGGAAGTTGACGAGGCGGGAAAAAAGCTCGAAGAGCAGCTCAAATCTATTGTCAAAAAATACGGAATCCGCATGATAGGCCCCAACTGCCTTGGGGTGATGAACCTTGATCCAAAAACTATGATGAATTCAACTTTTCTCAAAGTAACCCCAAAGACAGGGCAAATCGCGCTGGTGTCGCAAAGCGGAGCAATCTGCGCAGCTCTTGTTGAAGATGCAAGCGCCCAGGGAATCGGATTTTCCGCTGTAGTGAGCGTGGGCAACAAGGCAGACCTCAACGAAATCGATCTGCTCAAGATGCTTGCAGAGCACGACCAGACCAAAGTCATCGTGATGTATCTTGAGGACATGGGCAACGGCCAGGAATTCCTCAAGGTGTGCAAGGAGATCACAAAAAAGCACAAAAAACCGGTGATAATTCTAAAATCGGGCCGCAGCCCAGAGGGCGCAAAGGCCGCAATGTCCCACACGGGAGCTCTGATGGGCTCTGATGAAATTTACGACGCAGTGCTAAAGCAGGCTGGCGCAATACGAGTAGACACCATGGAAGAGCTGTTTGACTATGCAGTCGCCTTCTCAAAGCAGCCGCTGCCGCTCAAAGGCGATCTTGTCATAGTTTCAAATGCAGGAGGGCCAGCAATTATTTCGACTGATGCATGCTCAAAATATGGAATCAAGATGGCCTCAATTGAGGACATCAGGCCGCAAATCAATGCAGTAATTCCGCCGTGGGGAAGCTCAAGAAACCCAGTAGACATAGTGGGCGATGCGGACTACAACAGGTTCCACGGCGTCCTCGATACAGTTCTTGCGCACAAAAACGTCGGCTCGGCAGTCGTGATGTGCACCCCCTCGGCTACACTAAACTACGACAAGTTGGCCGAAGTAATAGTCGAGATGTCAAAAAAATACAAAAAGACTATTCTTGCCTCTCTGATGGGCCTTGACGAGGGAATCACAAACAGGAAGATTCTTGCAGAGGGAGGAGTGCCTTACTACACCTACGCCGAAGGAGCGATACGTGCACTGAATGCGATGCTGCGATTTGCCAAATGGCTCAACACCCCGGAAGGCAAGATAGCCAAGTTTGCAGCAAAAAAAGCAACAGTCAAAAAAGTCTTTGACTCTGTTCGGGCTCAAAAAAGAACCAACCTTCTTGAGGAAGAAGGACAGGAGGTTCTGCGGGCATACGGCTTTCCACTACCTCAAAGCATCCTGGCAAAGACAGCAGACGAGGCAGTCAAGGCTGCAAAGAAGATCAAGTTCCCAGTAGTGATGAAGATCGCATCACCACAAATAATCCACAAATCTGATGCAGGAGGGGTAAAGGTGGGACTCGCAGACGAAAAGCAGGTGCGGGATGCGTTTGACACCATAATAAAAAATGCCAAAAAATACGACGCCAAGGCGCAGATCAAAGGCGTTCTGGTTCAGGAGATGGTTAAAGGCGGAAAGGAGCTCATCATCGGCTCAAAGCAGGAGCCAGGATTCGGTCCCGTCGTGATGCTTGGGATGGGAGGAATCTACGTCGAGGTTCTCAAGGATGTCACATTCAGGCTGGCACCGGTCACCGACAGGGAGGCAGACGACATGATTGACTCCATCAAGACAAAAAAACTGCTTGAGGGCGTTCGAGGTGAAAAACCAGCAGACAAAAAAGAACTGTCTTTACTAATACAAAAGCTGTCAGCACTTGTGACCGACTTTCCTGAAATAAAGGAGCTTGACATGAATCCGGTTCTTGTGATGGAGCAGGGAAAAGGCTGCAAGGTACTCGATGTTAGAATAGGCCTCAGCTAGCGCAGCGAGTCATTGAGTAATTGATTCAGCGTGTGCCTCGATTGCCTGTTTAAGCTTTATCTTGAATTTTGTATTCCGAGGTTTTGTTCGCAACATAAAATTGCAACACGGGCACCGTAACCCATCCCACATGACATAGACATCGCAAACCTGGCATCGTTTTTGGCCAAAACGATACTTGCCCTTATTCGGACTTCCTTTTGTTATCATGTATTGATGACACATCCCATTACACGTGCTACCCAACTCCACAACCCCCAGATGGCTTGCTCTCAGAATTGATCATCACAATTATGCTTTCAGAAAAAACCATACTTAAAGTGAAGAGTTACAAAACATTACAATGTATTCCTTGTTTCTAAATACAAGTAAAATCAACTGCCCTTGTGAGAGCACTAGTTTACGAAGAATATGCACCAGACGATAACTATGCGAGAATTCTCAAAGTCAAGGAAATACCTGATCCAAAACCCAAAGCAAACGAGATAGTTCTCAAACTCAAGGCAGCCGCTTTAAACTATAATGATATCTGGGGAATGCGAGGTGTTCCCATCGCAATCCCGCTACCCCACATTTCTGGCTCCGATGCTGCAGGCGACGTGGTCGCAGTGGGCGAGGACGTAACTAACTTCAAGGTAGGTGACAGGGTGGTGACACACTCCAACCTTGCATGCAGAACGTGCGAGCTGTGCACATCAGGAAGGGAGTTTGACTGCACAAAAAGGCAGGTCTGGGGGTTCCAGACAGGGCCGCTCTGGGGCGCCTACAGCGAACTGGTCCACATGCCAGAAACAAACATCTCGAGGATTCCAGACGGCGTCAGCTATGAAGAGGCAGCAGCCGCCTCTATGACAATTCTTACCGCATGGCACATGCTGGTCGGCAGGGCAAAGATTGTACCGGGACAGATAGTGCTTATCATGGGCGGTGGCTCAGGCGTAGGAAGTTTTGGAATTCAGATTGCCAAGCTGTACGGCTGCCATGTGATAGCCACCGCAAGCAAAGACAAGCTGGAAAAATGCCTCAAGCTTGGTGCAGATTATGCCGTAGACCACAGAAAGGAGGACTGGTCCAAAGAAGTCTATAAAATAACCAAAGACATTGCAACAAAGGAAGGAAGAAGACCCGGTGTGGACCTGACTTTTGACCATATTGGTGAGACACACTTTAACAAACAACTGACGTTGCTCAACTACGGCGGCACTCTGGTCACGTGTGGAGCAACAACTGGGTATGACGCCAAAATCGATCTGAGGCACATATTCTTCAAGGGGATTAACGTACTTGGCTCAACTCAGGGAACAAAAGCTGAGATGGAGGCCGGTCTGTACTGGATGAGCAAAGGCAAAATAAAAGCAGAGATTGACTCGATCTATTCATTTGAGAATGCAGCCGAGGCACACACCAAGATGCTCAAAGGAAACTTTTTTGGGAAAATTTTGATGAAGCCGTGACTCTGGCAAGAAATTAAACTACTTCGACATCCCAGTCTTCATTTATCCATGCACCAACCACTTTGACTGGAAACTTCCAAGACTCTACTGCTTTTAGAGTGTTTTTTATGTGCACGATGTGCTCGCTTTTTGAGACTGGGTTTCCTGCGCAATCATGGTGACCGGAAACCAGAATCAGACTAGACCCGTGCTTGTTGACTGAGATTGCAACTTTGGCCTTGATCTCCTCCATCTTGGATGGGTTGGAAAACAGCTTGTCGACTCCAGGCTCTGTTATGGTGTCCACAAAACCCACATTGTATTTTTCCTGGAGCCAGTGTATTATTGGAAGCTGAATCCTTCCATCCATGCAGCTGATCGAGGTGCAGAATTTGTCAGAGCGAGCCATTTACATCACCGCTCAAACCAAGTTTAGAAGAAAATCTAGAAAACGAACTCAGTGAAATTCCAAATATGATTTGATTGTCAGAAGATTCTCCCACAATAAATTATTCTAACTGATTCTCTTATACTAGTAGCATTACATTGTAATACAGTTATTCTACTGGGAAAATCAGGGTGATGTTGCCCCTTTTTGACTCAATTTCCAACCTTTTGTTGATTATGTCATAGAACAGTTCCTTTACCAGGGTCTCTACGTAAAGCGACCATTTTTCTCCAAGCTCGTGCTGTATTGTGAATATGTAAGAGTCGTTGTGCTGCTCTACGTTGTGCTGCATCCACGCAACATTTAACCATGCACGCAAGAACTCTATGAAGTCGTTCACAGTGTAATCGCGTTTCATAAAGCGCAAAATGTTCGTGAATGTCTCTTTTTCAATTACCTTTGCAAGCATAACTATCTCCTTATCTTCCAATCTGTGTATTGCCGCATTCACAAACGGTTTTGTCATTGGCAACATCCCGACTTTTCGTTCATACCTTCCCCACAAGACGTGGTTTGAGAGTATTTTGAGCACAAGAGAATTGAAGTTCACCTTCTCGTAGCTGGCCTCTTTTTTGAGCGCCGCAATAAGCGAGGTCGGCAGTCTCAGGGTGCAAACCTGGCTTTTTTTGTCAGATTCAACTACCATTATCTGAAAAACAACAATTACTCATTAAATAGATTCTTAATGCAGACGCATGTCTGAGAATCCAGTTTAGCGAAGCATGTACAGGCCGAGTAATTGAATCGGCAAGAGCAGCTAGGACTCTTCTAGGCCTGGAAAAGAAGCCTCGTAGTCCTTTTCCATCATTTCCCTGTTCTGCTCGTCGTACTCGTCTTCCTCGACTTGTTCTACTGCGGCCTCGATCCTACGGGTGTCCTTTGTGAGCCACGAGACCTTGATGAGGCCCATTATCTCCAAATCTAACAATACTTTGTTGAACTTGTCCTGCGTAATGCTGGTTCCAGACTTTGTGAGAGCTTTTTGCAGCTCCTCGTCTGTCATCGAGCCCGCATCCTTGATCTTTTCGTATACGATGTTTCTTATTGGAAAGTCTGCCATTTTTCTTAACCGTAAAACGCCCTGTCTAATTGCTTTGGGACAACATTAGAAATAGTTTCCCTTATCGAGGTGTACCACTGATCTACCTCTTTTGTGATTGACGGTCTTACCTTTTTTAGCGCTGCCGCAAAGTTGGCGCTTGTGATCTTCGTCGAGTTGGTCTGCATTGCGTTGACTCCGGCTTCCCTGCATAATGCTGCCAAGTCTGCGCCGGTGTAGTTCTGAGTTGAAACTGAGATCTCCTCCAAGTTGACGTCGTCTGAGAGCGGCATCTTTTCTGTGAGTATTTTGATTATCTCCAGTCTGCCTTTTTCGTCTGGCTGCTGCACGTACAATACTGGCTCCAGCCTTCCAGGCCTGAGTAGCGAATGATCCAACAGGTCTGGCCTGTTTGTTATTCCGATCACTACGACGCGTGATGAGCCGCTTTCCTCCATTTCTGTGAGGAGCTGTGACAGAATGGTCTGTCCTATCCCAACCTCGTCACCTGATTTCATTCTCGCAAGTGAGTCCATCTCGTCAAATATGATGACACATGGTGCAGATGTCTTTGCCTTTCTGAATATCTCGCGGATCGCCTTTTCTGATTCGCCGACCCATTTTGAGAGGATCTCAGGGCCGCGCACAAGTATCATGTTACTTCCACTTTCGGTTGCAACTGCCCGCGCCAAGATTGACTTGCCGCATCCAGGCGGCCCGTACAGCAAAACCCCGCGTGGCGGTTTGATTCCCATGTTGTAGAATTTCTGCGGCTCCTTTAGAGCTACGATGAGGTTGTCCTGCAGAGTTTTTTTTACTTCGTCGAGGCCGCCGACGTCATGCCAGAACACCTTTGGCCTCTCCACGTAGAACTCCCTCATTGCAGTGGGCACCACCTCGTGCATTGCGTCGTAAAAATCCATCAGCTTGATGTCCATTGACTGCAAAATCTCTGCTGAGACTTTCTCGGTTTCAAGATCGATTTCTGGCAAATACCTTCGAATTGCTTTAAGTGCTGCCTCACGGCACAACGACTTGATGTCGGCACCCGTGTAGCCATGGAGCTCTGCAGCAAGTCTTTTTAGCTCTACTTCCTCTGAAATCGGCATTCCGCGAGTGTGTATCTGCAGAATCTCCAGTCTCCCGTCCTCGTTTGGAACCGAGACTTCGATCTCCCTGTCGAATCTGCCTGGCCTTCGAAGTGCAGGATCCACGCTGTCAGGCCTGTTCGTTGCGCCAAGAACTATGACGTTTCCCCTGTCTGTGAGGCCGTCCATTAACGCCAGAAGCTGGGCCACGACACGTTTTTCTACGTCACCGTAGGCCTCTTCTCTTTTTGGTGCAATGGCGTCTATTTCGTCAATGAATATGATGCTGGGTGAGTTGTCTTTTGCCTCTTTGAAGATCTCACGAAGCTTTGCTTCAGTCTCGCCGTAATACTTGTTCATGATCTCTGGTCCGTTGATTGAAAACATGTTTGCCTCCGACTCTGATGCCAATACTTTGGCAATGAGGGTCTTGCCGCATCCGGGTGGGCCGTACAGAAGAATGCCGCTGTGCGGCTCGATTCCGAGCCTGTTGAATATCTCGGGGTGCCTGAGCGGAAGCTCGACTATCTCGCGCATTATCTTGATTTCATTTTTGAGGCCGCCTACCTCGTCGTAGGTGACGCGCGACTTTTTGTCAGTTGCCTTCTCAGTAGATATTGAAAACTCGGTGGTTCTGTCTATTGTGGCTATTCCCTTTGGCACAATCTTGCTTATCTTAAAGTCCATCGGGTTGCCCAAAATCATGACTGATATCTCGTCGCCCTGGCAGAATGGTAGCCCCTTGAGACGGTTTTTCACAAAATCGGTAAACTCTTTGTCAACTGTGACCACATCTGAGACTGGAGTCAAAACAATTGATTTTGCTACCTTGGCTGATACTTTTTTTATCTTGACAATGTCGTTTAGAGCGCTTCCGATGTTTTTTCTTGTCTGACCGTCGATTCTGATGATGTCGGGGAATTTGTCATCTTCATCAGTAGGCCACGCTACTGCGCAGCTTGTGCGTTTTCCTGTGATTTCAATTATATCGCCTGGATTTGCTTTTAGAAAGTCCATGGCGTCTGGGCCAATTCTGGCCCTTTTTTTCCCAACGTCCCTCTGCTTTGCCTCGCCGACTCGCATCTGCAAGGGCTCGTCTTTTCGCGCCAAGCGGCATCACTTCACATCAACTGACTTGCGGCTCATGTTGAGAACCTCGAACTCTGAGACGCCGTCCACAGACCTTACCGCCCCTTCAAGCATGTCCATTTGTCCCTCCTTGTCATCCACGTCGAACTCTGCCTTCAGGTAGTACAGGCCGAACGCAAGGGGCTCCTTTGTGTATCTTTCAAGCTTGATTCCACCTTGGAGCTTGCCCTGGATGTTTTTTGCCAGATCGTCCAAATTGATCTCAGTTCCAGTAGGGAGGATCTTTGTGATTAAAAGTAGGCGCGCCATTTTACGGTCCTTGAAACTTACACGATTCGCAAGTATATGATCTTGCTGCTTCCCTGCAGCTTTCACACCGCCAAATCAAAACAGAGCCACATTCTGGGCACATGAATTTGACGCACTTGTCATTTGGCATGATGTGTTTGTTGCAACAGCTACATACTGGAAGTGTCAGTGATGTTGACATGCCAGTTGTTTTTTTGCATTCCATTTATAGCTTGCTGGCTTTAGCTGAGAAGTTTTCGAACCTCTGAGCCGAAAATAGTCTGTGCCACTTTGAGCGAGCCCTTCAAGCCCAGCATCTTGATGAGCGCAGAGGTGTGGAAATCAAAGTCGTCGTTTTTTGAAATATCCTGCATCATCTGTGGCGTGATTGCACCAAACAGGCAGTCGATCGTCTTGTTGTCGAGTCGCTCAAGCATCCTTCTTGCAAAAAGCTGCTTTTCAAACTCGCTTCCAAATTTCTCTTCCCACTTTTTTTGGTATGTTTCAAGCTCGGTTCTGTCCCGTGTGTCCAAAAACGCAGATACTGCACGGCCTGCGAGAATGCCGCCCATGCCGCAAGAATATATCCCACCAGCAGTAGTGGGCTTTGACTGTCCTGCCGCGTCGCCCACTATGATCGTGTTGCCATCAACAAATCTCCTGATTGGGCCGTTGACCCAGATTGGAGCAAAGACCTTCCTGATTACAGAATGCTTGCCTTTTTGCTCAAGGTATTTTTCAAGTGCCTGCATCGCATTGATACCACGGCCTGCCACGCCCACCTTGCCAATTCCATTTCCCGCAGGTATGATCCACGAAAAAAATCCTGGGTATTTGGCAGCGTCGAAATTCACCTCGACTAGTCCTTTTTGTATCCAGTCGGCATAGATCTCGTACTGGGCAGACTGGAGGGTACCAGTTCTGTCTTTTTGGATCAGCGCAGAGACGCCCCTTGCGTCAACTAGTATCTCAAAATCAAAAGAACCTGCGGTGGTGACTGCTGTGTTGTCTCTGACTTCCTTAAGCGATGTCTTAACTTTGATCTCGGCGCCGTTTTTTTGCGCCTGGTGCGCCACCTGCTTGTCGAACTCTCGTCTGTTGATGACAAGGACGTTTTGTCTTTTTGCATCAATTGTGATCTTTTCTCCACTTGGCGAGCTTAGTGTGGCTGCCTGGATCTGGCTGTCTAGTGTCTTCTGCGAGGGAACCACGCCCAGATTTTCCAGGGCAGACATGGAGACTAGACCGCCGCAGTGTTCAGGCGTGCCGACCTCAAAATCCTCTTCTACTACAAGCACGCTGTGGCCGCCTTTTGCAGCCTCTCTTGCGCAAAACAGCCCTGCAACACTTCCGCCAGCAACTATGACGTCATAATGCATTTTGTTATTCTTGATTGGAGATTAATTTAATTGGTTGCTCAAAAGTTTTTCAATGGTCGCATACTCACCATACATGATGGGCGCAATAAAGCAGGTGATTGTGGTGAGGACTGACCTCGGAATGGGAAAGGGCAAGATTGCAGCGCAGGTGGGGCACGCATGCGTCCTTGGAGCTGAGGCTGTAAGAAAGTCGCATCCTGACTGGTTTGATAAATGGTGGGGTGGCCAAGAAAAAATAGTGCTCAAGGTAAATAGTGAAAAAGAACTCCAGGAGATAAAACAAGCCGCAATCGAGCTTGGGCTTCCATGGGCCGAAGTAACAGACGCAGGCCACACTCAGATTGCGCCAGGCACGTTTACCTGCATCTCGATAGGACCGGCCCCAGAGGATTTGGTCGACAAGATAACAAGTGAGCTCAAGCTTCTCTAGAGGCACTGGCATCCTCAAGTTCTGTTCAATATGTGGGGTTTATGAGCAAGCAATTCCTCGTGTTCAAATTCGGGGTTTCGGATCATTTTATTATATTATTGGGGAGGATTACAACCAATGTTAGACCAGCGAAAGATCTTAGGATTTTTTGTGATCGGTATTGGGTTGTTCGCGGTTTATATCATATCCATATCATTCAAGGATTTTAAATTGGGAGATTACATAACCCAAGTTGCAGTAGCCATAACTGCGTTTGTGATCGGTATTGGGTATTGGACATTCAAACCAGAAATTGATAGGCATTTTAAAAAAGATACAGATTCAGGAAAAAACCACCTAGAAGAGTCAACTATAAATCAAGTCAATGAAAAGTATGTTGAACATGTAAGGAAATTCTTTTCCATGATTAATGAACGTGCCAAAAACAAATACACTCTAGACTACATCGAATCCATAAGAGATATTCAAGATGAAAAAAAGATGATCCTACAGCATTTCTCTACTATTGAATTATTACATGAAAAATACTCCTCACTCTATGTATGGTATAGAACAATTGTGGGATTGCAGAATGATATTCAAGAGGATAGAAAAAAGGTTCAATCGACAATAATACACATGGATACCGAAATTCGTAATCTTGGATTTGCCTACCCCCCTTCTGATAATTGGATTCAAATACAAGACTTGGAAAGTGCTATGGGGATCAAATCTCTCAGTTTAATGGAAATGGTACGAACGAAACTAATGGATACTGAATATCATATTTTTACAAACGTAAAATTTGAGTTTCCATTAACATTTGATGAATCAAAGAAAGAATGGAATTTGGGCACTACAAATAATAAATTTGCAGGTAGTAAATCGAAAGAGACGATCGAAAAATTATCGGAATTAATACATGAATATGGTCTTGAGATAATGACACAATCACATGATATAGCTAGTATGGAGAATAGTATAGATAGAATTCTCAAGGCTGGTTTTAATCAGAAATTCAACGAGTTATACCAGACTGTTATTCATGGTGAGCCGAAAGTGGGCGTATGTAATGCTTGTTTAGAGTGGTTTACTCCTAATGAAAAGAAGGAAATGAAAAGAATACTGGATAACTTTAACGCTAACTATGAAATGTGGAATGAAAGCCTATGGACAAATAAGAAAGATAAGTTTTAGTTTTTTCTAAGATACTCACTTAAAATCACTCGAATTGTCTCAGGTACGGTTTCAAGCAATCTTTCTTTTCGTTCCTTTTCAAGTGCTTTTGCCATCTCATCAGGTATTGATACCATTACTTTTTTCATAGCCATATACCATTAGATACCAATAAGTAATATTTAATAATAGCTATGTGTATATCTAATGGTAGATATTGGAATATGAACATTAATCGAGAACAACTTACACAAAGGAAAATGAAAGCTCTGGCTATCGCTGGTCAGTCAGACCAAGTAAAGAGAATCAATCCAGTAACCTACAAGGTAAAATCACAAACCTCTGACACATGGTATGACGTAGTTCACAAGCAAAAGATCGGCTGGATTCGTTCATGTCCAGATCACATTTACAGGCAAACCGAGTGTAAACATATTCAAGCGGTCTACATTTCCAAGCAATTACGCCACAGAATTGTAAACAATTCAGACGTTAGAGAAATTGAACAGCAAAAAGAAGAACTGGTTTGCAGATGCGGTTCACTAGAGGTAATCAAGATAGGAATCAGACACAACAAATCAGGCAATATTCAGAGATTCAAGTGCAAGACATGTTCTCACAAATGGTCTGACAATCTAGGGTTTGCAAACAACAAGGTAAATTCCAAGATTATCACCGTAGCAATAGATCTCTATTTCAAAGGGGTATCACTAAGAAAAGTCAAGGAACACCTCAAGCTATTCTATGGGATTGACGTTAGCCCAAGTTCAGTATTGTATTGGATTAGAAAGTTTGGCGAGGTTGTTGCTCCATATGTAGATCAGTTCAAGCCACAACTCTCAGGCGTTTACCATGTGGATGAGATGATGGTTCACGTAAGAAAGTAACAGCATGAGAAAGGTCATTATTCATGGCTATGGAACATGATGGACAATACCACGAGATTTTGGATCACCTCAAAGGTATCTCAAAGGCGTGAGGTTGAAGATGCTAGGGCAGTTTTCCAAGATGCAAAGTCAAAGACAGACTTGCCAAATGCCGTAGTCCATGACGGTTTGCAGTCCTATAATGATGCGTATAGAAAGGAATACTGGTCACAAGCGATTCAGCACATCAGAAACGTAAGGTCGGTTAGCGTACGCCATAAGGGATTGAACCAAAAAGTAGAACGTCTGAATGGTATCTTCAGAGATAGGGAAACCGTAATGCGTGGTATGGATCACAAGGAGTCAGCACAGGAGTTAATCGAAGCTTATCGGGTTCATTACAACTTTGTAAGGAGTCATGGTTCTATCAAAAAGACACCAGCTGAGGAAGCAGGCATAAAATTAGATCTAGGCGTGAATAAAATAGAGACATTAATGCGATTAGCCTCAAGAACTAAAAAACAACTAACCACGGTTTGAACATGTACAACAAGCCAAGTTCTAAATATTAGGTCGACGTATTATTACTACGGTTCTGCATGGAAACATGCTGTGAGAGTTCGAAAGAACATCTCAGAGAACCGACTTTTTATTCTATATATACACAACCAGTAGTGTTCCACTTTCCTTTGTTATTGTAATATTTTCCAAAAATCTCATTAAACCGATTTGAACATTTTTGGTTGCTATAAAAAAACAAATGAGCAGGATAGACAATAAAATCTGCAAATTGTAAAGTCTTCTCTTGTATAGGATCACCATATCTAATCTTACCTTTAATTTTATCAAGATTTGTAAAAAAAGGAAAGTTTGTTAATGCACGCAAATTTTGTAAATCTCTTTCAATATTTCTTCTCATGCTACGAGTAAGTCTTTCGTAAATGCCTATACCTTCTCCATTGTTTTCCTCTAAAAAATATTGGAATCGTTCTAAACATAACAATAACGAATATGCTCTCACATTCGCTGTATAGCGGTATCCTTTACTACAATGAGTTCTTTTATTGATTGATGCGGATACTAGTTTACAGTCGATTTTCTTAACTGTATTAAAAACAGCACTTGCTAATTCTCCAATTTCTTTCTCGGTTAAATGAGCATAATGTCCTTGTCTCTGTCTTGCCTCTCGATAATGTAATCTGAAATTCTCTGGTAATGTTACCCCTCTTCTGGTGAAGAATTCTTGTATTATTTCTGCATGTGCTGTCTCAAACTCACCAATTTTGTTCTCATTTACTATAATACCACCAGAAGTAAACCAGTCATCATCTGCACTCCTTTGTACTGGATTAGACGAAAGTCCTTCTACCCCACTTTCATCTAGAAAAAGGCGATACAATAGATCCTAACACTACCTTTGATTTAAAAATTGGATCCAAACCCCGAATTTGAACAGGAAGAACACGAAAGCCTTAAACCCCACTATTTGAACAGAACTCATCCTCAATAAATATAACAAGGTAACCCAAAGTCGCAACTGTGAAGACGAAGACAAAGGGGATAATTGTCGCAGGTTTTTTTGCAGTCATACTTGTCACGTCTACTCTGACCTTGGCGCTAAACAGCATGCCGCAACCATTGACTGAGAAGGTAACAATCACCGGCACCCCGGCAGACAACTTTCCAGATGCCCACAGGCCAAGATTCTGCGGTAGCGACGACGCAAAATCAAACGCATATGTCTCTGAATTCAAAGTACCTACGGCGTGCACGCAACCTTTGGCAATCACGGTTGACCCTCAAGGAACAGTCTGGTTTGCACAGACAAACACCGGCAAAATTGCCAAGTTTGATCCGACAAGCGGGTACTTTACAGAGTACCCAAACCCGCTGTGGCCAGAGATGGGCCGCTCCATGATGTGGGGCATGGACTATTCTTATGATGGAAGTATCTGGTACACAGATGACACGCACGACTCGATCTGGAGGTTTTCAACTGCGGACGGCTCTTACCAGCGGATCGATTATCCTGCAAACGGCGAATCACTGCCACAACATCTGATGATAAAAGGCAGTCAGATAATACTAAACGATTTCTATGGGGGAAAGATCAGCTTCTTTGACACAAAGCAGACCGGTGAAAAGTCATACCAAAACATCCCGACGCCGATACCTGGCTCCTTTGTTTCAGGTTTTGATGTGGACTCGCATGGCAACGTGTGGTACACCAACTGGATCCTAAGGCAAGGCGGAGCTCTAGTCAAATTCAACTATAATGAATACGCAGCCTTTGCAGCATCAAACCCAATCGACAACTCGACCACACTGGAGTTCTCCGAGGCATTCAACCTGCCGCCGTCGCTTCAAACACCGATCGGCCTCTCCGTGGATCACAACGACAACGTGTGGATTGCAGACACCTCAAGCAATTCGTTTTTCAAATTTACTCCATCCGAATCTAAATTTACAGAATACATTACATCTGACGCA
Source organism: Candidatus Nitrosotenuis sp. (assembly GCA_038869975.1). GTDB lineage: Archaea > Thermoproteota > Nitrososphaeria > Nitrososphaerales > Nitrosopumilaceae > Nitrosotenuis. The sequence goes on along the minus strand of JAWCQC010000017.1, from coordinate 24,401 downwards.
AGGCCGTCTGCGTACGGCAACGCAACAGGAGTGATCAAGTCGCCTGTTTCTGGGCCGTACTGGACCCAGGTGGACGGCGGCAGGCTTGTCTTCAATGAGCAGATAGCAAACGCAATAGCGGTCTTTGACATTGACAATGAAAGACTGGTAGAATACCAGGTGCCGTCGCAAAATCCGAACTGGGCAGATTGCGCAGGCAGGGATCAGTGTGGAATAGCGCAGGTGTTTGGCTTCAAGGTTGCAGGCGACAAGGTCTGGTTCACGGAATGGGTCGAAAACAACATCGGGGTGGTGGACTTGGCAAAAGAGCTCCCGTTTGAGTTCAAAGTGGATCAAAGCGAAGTTACGCTGCAGCGGGGTCAGTCAGCAACGGTGCAGTTACAGCTTACGCCAAACATGAGTGCAGACGTCGACCTTTCTGCAAAAACAACCTCCAAGTTTGATGACATTACAGTGGAACTTTCTGCTTCAACTCTGACACTGAGCAGACCGCAGGAGGCGCAGGCCTCAATTGCGGCAAGCAGTTCGGCGCTCCCTGGAACGTACAAAGTCCTACTTTCGGCAAGAACAAATGATGTCACCATTTCCAACTTCATAACTGTGAACATAATCCCGTGATTCCAAAAATCGACTCTGAGATCGGCATCCTGGCCTACACCACAAAATTCCCAGGGTGTGGCGGGAAGATACGACAACGCAAAGAGGACTTTGCAGTCTCCGAGGTCCTTTCTGACAAGATACTTGCGTCGCTATCTCAGGATGAAGGCTTTGCAATCTACAAGCTGAAAAAAATCGGCATCGACACAAACCACGCTCTTCAGGTGATTCTCAAAAAATTTGGTGTGCGACTCAAGGCGCTTGGACTCAAGGACGCGTACGCAGATACAGAACAGTACGTCTGCTCTATGGCAAAATCAAAATCTCTGCCTAGCTATTCTGACGAAAAGATCTCGCTGCAGAGAATCGGCTTTGCAAAAAAACCGCTTTCTGCAAAAGACATGCAGGGAAACAGATTCACCATCAGAATTAGCGGAGCAACGTCCGACGTTTCAAAATTTTCGGAAACTGACAGGATCCTGAATTTTTACGGATACCAAAGGTTCGGCTCAAGGAGGCCGGTCACCCACTTGGTGGGCAAGGCGCTCATACAAAAAAGATTTGATGATGCGGTGAGTCTGATTCTCTCGCACACATCGGAGCACGACTCACAAGAAAACACCAACTTGAGAAAACAAATGGCCGACCAATCCAAGTTTGCAGAGCTGGCCCACACAATACCAAAGCAGATGGACCTTGAGAGAATACTCCTCAAAGAGATGGCAGACCACCACGATTCAAAAAAAGCGATTTGCAAGCTGCCGCTCCAAATCAGGAGGCTCTTTGTCGACGCGTACCAGTCGTATATTTTCAATCTAACTCTGAGCCGCGCATTTGAGTTCGGCGAGAACCTTTTTTCTGCGAAACAGGGAGACGTTTGCTACGACAAAAACGCCCAGCTTGGAAAATACGAAATGAGGGACGACCAGCAGCTTGCTATTCCGCTTGTGGGGTATTCGTATTTCAAAAAGACAAGATTTGACTTTTACATCTCAAAGATACTCCAAGACGAGCAGATCTCCCCAGCGGAGTTTTACCTCAAAGAAATGCAGGAGGCAAGCAGCGAGGGTGGCTTTAGGACGGCAAGGCTTGTCTGCAAAGATTTCAAGACAAGCGGTGACACGGTGAGTTTCGTACTGCAGCGCGGCTCATTTGCCACCATCTTGATGCGCGAGATCATCAAGCCGGAAGACCCCCTCGAGGCTGGCTTTTAAAGAATTCACTTGTACGTTAACAAATTGAGATAAAAAATTAATATCTATATTCGAGGGGACAATCAGCTATGACTCACGAGCAGGCCAGCGGCAAAAACGCACAAGTATCGATCATCATACCAACATATAACGAGTCAGAAAACATAGTACAGGTGCTCAAGTCAATAGAACAGAACCTCCCAAAGAACACCACAACACAGACTATCATAGTAGATGACAACTCGCCTGACGGAACAGCAAGACTCGTTGAGGACTATCTTCGCGACATGAAAAAGCTTGCAAACCACACAATCGACATCATCCAAAGAAAGACAAAAGAGGGACTAAGCTCGGCAATTCTAAAAGGCATCCAGTATGCCACAGCCAACACCATAATTGTGATGGACAGCGACATGTCTCACCCTGCAAGTCTTTTGCCAAAGATGCTCGAAGCACTCAAACATCCAAAATGCGACATTGTGATTGCGTCAAGGTACGTCAAGGGTGGCTCCATCACCGGCTGGACTCTCAAAAGAAAGCTCATGAGCAAAATTGCCACAATAATTGCAAAGCGTGGCTTGGGAGTCGGAGCAAAAGACCCGATGTCTGGATTCTTTGCCTTCAAAAGGCACGTCATTCAGGGTCTGCAGTTTGACGCAATAGGATACAAGATGCTGCTTGAGATCCTAGTGAAGACAAAAAACAAAAACATCCTTGAGATTCCATACACATTTACAAACAGGAAACTTGGCGCAAGCAAGCTGGACTCAAAAACGGCGTTTGATTACCTCAAGGCAGTCTGGAGGCTGTACAGGTACGGCAAGGCAGCAGCAAAGGAAGAAAAAAGGACGTCTGTCAGCTTTTTCTCAAAGGCAGGCAGGTTCTACACAGTCGGCGCAGTAGGACTGGCAGTCAATTACATAGTGTCTTCGCTTTTCTCAGGTGTCGTCTCCAACCTGTGGTACTTGCACGCCACAATCATCGGAATAGCAGTGTCCATGACGGGCAACTTTGCACTCAACAAGGTGTGGACCTTTGAGGATCGCAACTTTACGGCAAGGCACACGCTTGTTCAGTACGGCAAATTCATCGGATTCAGCTCGCTTGGGGCGGTGGCGCAGCTTGGGATGGTGTACCTGCTTGTCGATAACTACAAAATGCAGTATCCGATTGCCCTTGTCTTGGCAGTGGCATGCGCTGCGTTTAGCAACTTTATTCTAAACAAAAAGTGGACATTCAAAGAAAAGATCTGGAGCTAAAAAATCAGAGGATTCGTGTCCCGGTACCTCTTGCGGTACTGAGCACGATCTTTTGGAGAAAGATTGTCTTCTCCGTCTTTGGGTATTCTGAGATCCTGATGCTTCTTGTTCCACGCCCTACGCAAAGCGTGGTGTCTGGAGGCACTGCACTCATTGCGCGCTTTTGCTCCTCCCTATATGGGTCTCCGGCCCACTTTGGTGGAGTCAGCTCTGCATGTCGAACAAGGATCCCTTTGTGCGTGATTATCATCTCCAATTCTTGAATAATATTTGTCGACACGATGTGATATTGGATATTTAGCTTGGCAGCTAAGTTTTCAGCTAGTCTGCAAAGTCGGTTCAAAAAACTCAAATATCTACCAGATTTACGGCTAGCTATGGCGGATCCAATGTTTGTAATCCCACTCGTATTTTTGGTGCTGGGCGCAGGGCTTGGAGGATACGTGGTGTATCACAAACAGACGGTCATGGTGCCGCTGGAAATGCAGGAAAAGGCCGAAATCGAGGCAATGAACTGCGAGGAAATCAAGATAAAACACGAGCTTGGGCAATACTGGTCGTTTAACAACTGGAAGATAGCAAACGAAAAAGTCAAGTCTTGTGCCAAGTGAGTCTTGAGAATACAAAATAGAGTTATATGGCTAAGGGAAGCGCTTTGAGTAGTTTGGTAGTAAAAGAACTCCTTGAGGTCTCAAAGCCAAGAATCGTGGTTTTGCTCGTAATTACCGCAGTCACATCCATGTATGCGGCCTCAAAGCTGGTAGGCCCAGAACTTGACCCGATGGGGCTGCTTCACATCATAATTGCGGGGGCTCTTGCCTCTGCGGGCTCTAGCGCTCTAAACCACTACTACGACAAGGACATCGATCCTCTAATGAAGAGGACAAGCACCCGCCCAATTCCGTCTGGGCGCATCAGGCCTGGCTCGGTGCTCTTGTACGGCCTTGGAGTCTCCGCGGCGTCAGTGGTGTATGCAGCGCTTACTCTGAATTTTGTATCTACGTTTTTCATCGCACTTGGGATCTTTTTTTACGTAATTGTGTATACTGTGTGGCTCAAGAGGAAGAACTCTTCCAATATAGTAATTGGGGGCTTTGCAGGCAGTGCCGCATCAATGGCAGGATGGACTGCGGCAACTGGCTTTGTCCCGCCACTAGGAATAGACCTGTTGGGCTTCCTTGTTGGCTTTTTGGTATTTGTCTGGACGCCGTCGCACTTTTGGTGCCTCGCAATGAAGATACGCGACGACTACGAAGAGGCCCACGTCCCTATGCTGCCGGTGCTGATCGGCATGCACAAGACGTCAAAGTACATCCTGGCAAACACGGCGATCCTGCTACCGTACTCTCTTGCATTGTACGCCTTTGGGCTAGGTCTGGTATACCTGGCAATAGCTGCAGTCAGCGGGGGACTGATGCTTGCATACCACTACAAACTGACAAAAAACCCGACATCGGACTTTGCATGGAAGGCCTACAAAGTCACTGCGCCGTACCTGACGATAATCTTTGTAGCTATAGCCCTAGACGCAGCGTTCCATTTCAGACTATAAAAAAAGGAAAAAAGGATTTAGTTTCGTGGTTTCCAGGCACTAATCCAAGAGTTGAGGATGTTCTGGTTTAGGTCTGCAAATGCGCTTGCGTTCTGGTTGATTGTCTTGATGTTTTGCACTGCTGCATCTAGGACTGTTTGGACAACTTTGCTGTTGGTCTCAAATGTCTTTATAAATGCCTCAGTCGCGTCCTGGACTGCGGTGATTGTGGTCTCTGGCAGAGCAGTGTTGACTCCGGCCTTGTTTGCAATGCTTTGCTGAATTGCTGTCGTTGTGTGGATAAAGCTGTTCCATGTTGAGATGAGCTCCTGGCTTAGGTTCGTGTATGATTGCAGGGATTGGGTGGATGCTCTCTCAAATGCGCTCTTTACCTTGTCAAAACTCTTGGTGTAAACTGAAAATACGTCTTTTTGATTTTCGTTTGTTGACATTTTGTTTTGCACCTTTTGATTCGGATGAAAGTCTACCTGACTCTTCTTTGAGGGTTGGTATTTCTTTCCATCCATTGGTTATTACAACCAATATATGGTATATAAAGTTTTGGTAATAATTGGTAATATATGGTTATACAAACCGCACGCGAAAGATGCCAAAAGACAGGAACAGAAGACGATCTCTAAAAATCAGACAAGGCCGCATATATGATGTGAACAAGGTGCTTGCAGTCTCCATTTGCGGCTCGGCCGCCGTTACCGCACTAGCCGCCATCATGCTTGTAAACATTCCAGAATACGGCCTTGAGATAGACGCAATCAAAGTCGAAGATCTCGTAGCAATAAGCAACGTCAGAATCACAAACACAGGAAGGATGCCGCTCACTGAACTCTTAATCGACATGGGGCAAGGCGACATACAGCGCCTTGAGCGCCTTGAGCCTGGCAAGACGGTCTGGATCTCACCCAAGGCACAGAAACTGGTCTCGGTAACTGTGACAACAAAAGAAGGCCTTGTGGCAACAAAGGACTTTAGGGAGCCGATATCTATGGTCGAAGTGGGCCCTGGCTGAGAAATCCAGCCCAAGTCTTAATTATCATCTCTGTGCTCATTTTTTCACTTGATATGGAAAATAGGGGGCATCATGGCCCTGTTGCTCTTTTCAAACATATATGTCGCATCTGGATACGTAGCGCCCACCTCGCAGGAACAAGATCTCTACAACAAGCTACGTGCAGAATTCGAAAAACTCACGATCTCAAAAAAAGACGTCACAGACACACTCAGCTCGTTTTCAGAGCCCATAACAATCTCGTTTCCGTGTGACGCAGGCTCGCTATACACCCACGTAGAGGCATCGATCAGAACAAAGTTGGCAAGATTCGACAGCACCCTTGCGCACACAGAAAACACTGTTACGGGAGGCATCTATGTCTGGAAATGCAGCATCACGATATCTGGAGGCAAGATGACCATAAACTGCGACAACGAGTACATGCTAAATTCGGACGCAATTCTCAAGTCGTCAGAAAAAAACCCCGACGTAAAGCTTGTGGAGGATTTGGTGATATTTTACCACGAACTGTTGCACGGCCAGCTCATGATTGAGGCGATTAAGTCAAATGAGTCTTGGCATGACGATGCATGCAACAAGCCAATTGACGGCGACCTGGATTATTCGTACACGGACGCAGATCACCAAATAATCACCCCGCTGCAAACAGAGTTTGCCTCACAACTCATCAAAGACTTGGGCGGAGTCTTCAAAGTAGAAGAAATTCCGCCTTCTGAGACTGCATCTGGAACCTTTTCAAAAAAAGTGGGAAGCCTCTACGATTACCCAGAATATATCAAGTCTGGCATCACGATCTCTGCGAGGTCGTACAACATAGCAAACATAGACATCACTTCGCAGAAAAACGACATCATAATTTCGGGGACTCTAAACGACAAAACAAGAAACGGCATAGTCTGGCTTTACATATTTGGCAAGCCAGCTCCGGAAACTCAAGACAAGCAAACACAGGGCGAACAGCAAGAGCAGACCGCTGATGAGACCATTCTGATCCCGTCATGGATCAAAAACAACGCAAGGTGGTGGGCGCAGGGAACAATCGCAGATGCAGACTTTGTGCAGGGGATCAAGTATCTGATTGAGAACAACGTCATGGTGATTCCGCAAACCACACAAGTCCTCACAAGCTCCCAAGTCATACCGTACTGGATAAAGAGCAACGCCAAGTGGTGGGCAGACGGCATGATATCTGATTCGGACTTTGTCTTGGGAATTCAGTATCTGATCAAACATGGCATAATGCAGGTGGGCCAAGTGCAGCAGTCGCAGATAGTCACCGATGGCACACCAAAGGATCTTGGTTTTGTGAAGGTAAACGGCCAAAGATTCCAAAAGCAGACGCACCAGTCAACACAGGTGCAAATCACGGGCAAAATAGAGGACTTTAAGACTGGAACGTACGTCTACCTCACGGTGATTAGGCCAGACCAATCGTCAGTTGAGCTAAAGGGCATACTTACAAGCAGGGGGGAGTTCACGGTGCCCTTTCTGATAGATCCTGGCTCGCCTCCTGGAAGGTATGCAGTTGTGGGAAAATACAACAACGAGGAGTTTGGGCTCACCTCGTTTGTGGTAGACTAGCTACATATCCGGTGTCAAACTACGTTTTTACCATTTTTGGTATTTTGCAGTTAGCTTGAAAAATAATAGAATAAAGTCACAACTTAGGCAATGATTCGAAGGCACACAATCGTATTGGATAAAGATGTGGAGTCAAAGCTGAGGCATATGCAGGCCGACCTGATAAAAAAGACCGGCTCATCTGTAAGCTTCTCCGCAGTAATCAATCAGGTACTAAAAAAGGCACTCAAGTAAATGCTGTAAGCTGTGGTTCAGTCGAAGAATAGGCACGACGAAAATCACGGATGCGTAGCTAGAATACTACAGTCAATATTACCGCAGTTGCCGACGCAAAGGCGATAAACGAATAGTATGCGAGTCTGTGCCTTGGTATGTTTCTAACGTTCTTTGACGCAAACCTCTGTGAAATCTTTTGAATCATCTCTTCACCTCGATATTATTGGGTCTCAGCACAAGTGGCAACGCTGTGTATGTGGTACTGCGGTTCTGTCACCATGCCGCATTTATTGCACCTGAACTGGGCATAGTCTCTTCCGCAGACTTGGCATGTCTCAGAGTCAGAATACTCTTTCAGCTCGATTCCACACTTTCTGCACAAATCCACTCTCATTTTCTCTCTTCATACACTTGGCCGGCACACCATATTAGTTGGGATCAACAACTTAGCTGATTTATCATCAAACTAGCTTACAAGAATCTATGATGTGGTTTGAGCTGTAATGCTCGTGGGACAAGACAAACCGAGTCATTGTGCCTATGAGGTTCGAGCTCAATTCCAGACATTGCCTGGGACGCCCTATTCTTTGTACCGGGCATTGGAGTTGGAGCAGGCCTCGGAGCATTCCTAGTTACCCAGTAGGAATGCTTTTATTTTTTCAAAAGAGGATAGTGGCAAGATGGGGGACAAGAAAATTGGTTTGCTGGACATAGTGCTGCTTGTAATGGCAGTCATCTACTTTGCAGGATTCATCTCACTTTATCCAGAGTCAGTATTTCTAAAAGAAGCACCGTACCACATCCCGCACAACTATGAAATCTACTTTGAGATACTCTTGTGGGCGTTCTTTGTCCTGCTCGCCTTGGATCTTTACCTCAAGTATAGAAAGCTAAGCGACTGGAGGTTGTTCATAAAAAAACACTGGCATGAAATCGCCATGATTGCACTCATCCCGTTTCTTACTGCCTTCAAAATCGCCAAGATCTCACTCAAGCTGGTAAAGACACTCAAGGCATCAAAGAGTGGTTTTAAGGCATTCTACAAGGCCAACAAGACAACAAGACAGCTTAGAGAAGAATCTAGCAGCTAGCGGCCTCGCAGCAGGCCACCATTTTTTCAGACGTCTTTACAATCTCCGCAATGAGTCTTGAGATGTTCTTGTTTGCAATAGAGTACATGGTCATCTTGCCGCTCTCTTTGGTCTTGACTATGTTGCAATCTTTGAGCGCCCTTAGGTGGTGAGATACAAGAGGCTGGTCCTTTTTGAGTTTGGCCACCAAGTCATTGACGGACATCTGTTGATTTTTTTGCAGCAACTCCAATATGTTGAACCGCGTTTCCTCGCAGATGCATTTTAGCAGGGCTGCACCATTCATATCAATCTTAATTTATATAAACTAGTATTTATGTTAACAGCTAATGCCGAGCCCAAAAAGAATTCTGTTTGTGTGCGTGGAAAATGCAGGACGAAGCCAGATGGCGGAAGGATTCTTCTGCAAGTATGCGCCGCCAGGCTACGAGCCGCAAAGCGCTGGCACAAAGCCGGTTGACAAGATAAACCCGGTTGTAGTCAAAGCCATGGCAGAGGTGGGAATCGACATTTCGTCGCAAAAGCCCAAGGTGATCACTGACTCTGTGCTCAAGGGTGCATCTGGCATAGTAAATATGGGCTGTATGGATAAAACATCGTGCCCGGCACTGTTTGTTGGCGATGTGACGGACTGGTCAATTCCGGATCCAAAGGGAAAGACACTTGAAGAAGTAAGGCAGATCCGCGACCTGATTGAAAAGAGGATTCGAGAACTTTGCAAAAAACTACCTCAGTGATTTCAGAAACGCAAAAAAAATTCTTTGCGGAGCTGATAGGCACCTTCGTAGTGGTTGTCTGCGCAACTGGCTCTGTCGTAATCAATGCACAGTCAGGAGGCTCAATCGGGTTGTGGTTTGAGGCGTTCGCTCCGTTTGCTGCAGTCTCCGCAATGGTGTTCCTGTTTGGTAAGATCTCCATGGCGCACTTCAATCCGGCAGTGACTGTCGCATTTCTAATTACGCGACACATGCCTCCAAAGCTGCTTCCAGTGTATCTTGGAGCCGAGTTTGCAGGTGCATTCTTGGCGTCACTCTTTGTCAAATTTATGATTGGCACGCAGGCAAATCTTGGCGCCAATCACCCTAATTACGAATACACAATACCGCAAATATTTGGTGTTGAGGTACTTGCGACCTCGATTCTCATTTCTATGATACTGATTATGGTGTATACAAGGGGGCTCAAGGGATTTGGTAGCATCGCAATAGGGAGCATGATATTTTTCGATATCTTCTTTTTGTCGTCTGTCTCTGGCGCATCGATGAATCCAATACGCTCGCTTGCGCCAGCAGCCCTGTCTGGAGCTGTAGAAGATCTATGGCTGTATTGGTCGGCGCCGTTTGCAGGTGCAGCCATAATCGGCACAGCATTCAAAAACAAATTCAAAGCATAACGCAAAACGAAGGATTTCGTATAAATCTGCCAATCCAGCACATGCTGCATGAGACGATGCCAGTGGGCAAAAGACCAGATGCTTGCCGAATATCACGACAAAGAATGGGGAGTGCCACAACACGACGACACAAAACTCTTTGAACTTCTAATCTTGGAGGGAGCACAGGCGGGGCTTTCGTGGTCCACCATACTCAAAAGAAGGGAATCGTACAGAAAGGCATTTGACTATTTTGATGCAGCAAAGATTGCAAAATACACAAGGCAAGATGTAAAAAGGCTCTTGGCCGACGAAGGCATAATCAGAAACAGACTCAAAGTGGAATCGACAATCAACAATGCAAGGCGCTTTGTGGAGATTCAAAAAGAATTTGGCTCTTTTGAGAGGTACTTGTGGGGCTTTGTGGGCGGCAGGCCAATTCAAAATAAATTCAAAAAATTCTCAGACGTCCCCGCATCGACGCCGCTGTCAGACAAAATAAGCAGAGATCTCAAAAAAAGAGGTTTCCGCTTCGTTGGCACGACGATCTGCTACGCGTACATGCAGGCAATCGGAATGACAAACGACCACACAACAGACTGCTTTAGATACCGCGAACTTAGGTGAACCAACCAAATTTTCAGTCTGTTTTTAAAGCGGTGTGAAATAAATAACTACGGGAGTTGTATTGCATATTTATAGCAGTACGGGGGAAAAATCTGTATGCCAATTAGGAATGGCCAAGAATACATCCAGAGCCTAAGGGGAAGAAATCTCAAAGTCTATCTTTTTGGAGAGCTCGTAAAAGAGCCGGTGGATCACCCGATGATCCGGCCTTCAATTAATGCAGTTGCCGAAACTTATGATCTCGCAGTGCGTGAAGAAGAGCTTGCGGCGCCAATGTCGAAAATATCCGGCAAGCGGGTAAACAGGTTCCTGCACATTGCCGAATCTGCAAACGATCTTGTCTTACAAAACAAAATGCAAAGAAAGCTTGGGCAGCTCACCGGAACTTGTTTTCAGAGATGTGTCGGAATGGACGCACTAAACTCACTCCACTCAGTTACTTTTGAAATCGACGAAAAATACCACACAAACTACCACAAAAGACTACTCGAATTCATCAAAAAAATGCAGGAGGAAAACCTCGTCATAGGAGGAGCTATGACCGATGTCAAAGGAGACAGAGGCAAGGCACCATTTGAGCAGGCAGACCCTGACTTGTTTGTGCACGTAGTGAAGAGAACAAGCGAGGGAGTCTACGTCAGGGGCGCAAAGGCGCACCAGACAGGATGCATCAACTCACACTGGATTATCATAATGCCTACGATTAGGCTCACAGAAAAAGACAAAGATTATGCCATAGTTGGAGCAATACCGGTAGACGCGCCCGGAATCACGTACATCTACGGCCGCCAGTCATGCGACACAAGAAGTATGGAGGACGGTGACATCGACGCAGGAAACTCCCAGTTTGCCGGCCAGGAGGCGATGATAATCTTCGACGACGTCTTCATTCCAAACGATTTGATCTTCATGAACGGCGAATACGAGTTTGCTGCCATGTTGATTGAGAGATTCACCTGCTATCACAGGCGCAGCTATGTCTGCAAGACAGGCCTAGGCGACGTCCTTGTGGGGGCCGCGGCTGCAATTGCAGACTACAACGGCGTTCCTGATGTCTCGCACATCAGAGAAAAACTGGTGGAGATGACCCACCTCAACGAGTCAATTTACGCAGCAGGAATCGCGTCATCGTACCAGGCGCACGAGATGAAGTCTGGTGTCTGGCTAAACGACGACATGCTTGCAAACGTCTGCAAGCACAACGTGACTAGATTCCCATACGAGATAGCGCGACTGGCGCAAGACATAGCAGGAGGAATCGTAGTTACGATGCCCTCGGAGAAAGATTTCAGAAACCCTGTGACCGGACCGCTGCTCAAAAAATATCTGGCAGGGAGAAAGGGAGTCGACGTCGAAAACAGGATGCGCATACTCAGGCTGATTGAAAACATGACTTTGGGAAGAAACGCAGTAGGCTACCTTACAGAATCAATGCACGGCGCAGGTTCGCCACAGGCGCAAAGGATCCAGATTGCGCGACAGATGCAGCTTGGCTACAAGAAAAAGCTTGCCAAGAACCTTGCCAAGGTAAGAGAGGACGGCGACGAGACACCGGAGAACTCTGAGTACTTCAAACGCGTCTTTAAGATCACAAAATAGTCTACTTGCTGTAGCTCTGGTCGCTGTCTGTCTTTTTGTCAGAATCCAGTTTGGAGTCGCGCTCGACATCTGATGCCTTGACAAACTCCTCGCTTGAGGTAGGTTGCTGGTCGGCGAACTCGAACTTGGGCTGACTCTTTTTTCCCTTTGAGTACTGCTTTACTATCATTATGCCGATTATCACTGCAATTATTATGTAGTTGATTGGGGGAGTGAGGATCCTGGTGACGTAACCTATTTGCGGTATCACATATGCCACCTTTCCGATGTACTCGTCATCGGTTATGGGGTAGTCGGTGCCAGGAATGGAGACTGGGTTTGCGTCTCCTTTTGTGCGCACTACTTTTGGTTCCTCATCCAGTATTGCCACCACCCGATGCACTATGACCCGTTCTGGGCCGCTTGGGCGGTTAAATACGATGATGTCGCCCACCTGGATGTCCTCAAAGGGGACCTTGCCGTCAACCACCAAAACATCGTAAACTTGGAGTACTGGTATCATGCTTCCGCTTGATACTACGTAGAACGGATTCTGTGTGCCAAAGACCACCTGCAGGCCGATCCAGATTGCAGCCACTCCGACTGCAACTATGACTATGTCCTTTATGATGTTCTTGGCAGATGAATTCATTTTACAGCTTGTTTCCGCAGCTTTCGCAAAACTTGGAGCCGGCCTTGTTTTCAAAGTTGCATTTTGAGCAAATCACACCACTTGAGGCGCGCTCTGAGCCGTCCCCCAGCAGAATTATCTCGCCGATTTTTTTTATCTTGTTCCATTCTACTGCTTGGTCTTGGCCGTCGTTTCTTGATATGATTAGAACTACTTGATTTGAAGAATTGATGCCTACCTGCTTTGCTACTCCGACCTTTTTTGCGTTGGCGTCGTATACTGCCATTCCGACAATGGAGCTGATCGAGCCGGACTCGGATGTCTGCCTTTGAGATGTGGACAATGTTGGCGGATCCATCTGCATGGCTGCCGCAAATGTGGGAGTCGGCGGAGGAGGAGCTGGTGTCTGAGCTGGGGTCATCACAGGCTCAGTCGCCAGCGGTTTTGCAAGGCCTACGTCTGCCTGCTGGTTAGGCTTTTGGAACTCTCGGTATTCGGCAATAGTTGAGCCGCATATGGTGCAAATATACTGGCCGCGCTCAAGCAGGATGAGATTTTGGGCCACCTCCTCGTTTGGGTTTTCGTACTCTATCTTGGGGCTTCCCTCATAGTCCTTTTCACAGGTGTTACAGTAATATTTTGAAATTCGCTCTGGCTCTATTCTACCGACTGGGGCCAAAAACAGATCTGGGCCGCCAAGGTTTCCCTTCCGCTGCTGATCATCGGTGACTTGGGCCAAAACGAACCCACCCGATCCACGCAATTTTTTGAGGCGCAGCTCCGAGCTCATAGTGTGCATCAACCTCCGATCCAATTTAAGTATATAGCGTTTTTTCCAGAAAACATCTGAAGATATTTAGGTGTGTTCGATTGGAGGACTCTTGGTAATGTCACTTACTCATGTCTCAAACGCAAAAGACTGGCAAGCACAGGTGATGGACTCACCAAAGCCCGTCTTTGTTGATTTTTGGGCAGAATGGTGCGGTCCGTGCAGAATGGTAGGGCCAGTAGTAGAGGAGCTGGCACGCGACTATGAAGGCAAAGTCCAGTTCGTCAAGGTAAACGTCGACGAAGCAAACGAGTTGGCAGCAAAATACAACATCTTTTCGATTCCGACATTGATGCTGCTGCACAAAGGCCAGGTAATCGCGCAACAAGTAGGCGCCGCATCAAAAGAGGCCTACAAAAACATGATTGAGCGAGCACTCGCAAAAATCTAAAACTCCATTTTTTGGTAAAGTAATTAATAACAGAATAATCAATCTCTGACATGTCACTGGGCGAAGTCGACACTCTGAATCTGCTTGCAGAAAAACTAGACAACCTCTTTAAGGACTCGCAAGGATACTACGAGTCGTTTTTGGACGCAAACACAATGTACAAGCAGGGAAAGCTGTCGGACAAGGAGTTCTTTGAAAAACTTGGCGACTATGTTGTAGCTTATTCGGCTTTAGAGTTTTTGGCAGTCAAGGTGATCTTTGAAATAAAAAAAGTAATTGACAAGATGGGCGCAGGCAGCCTCGGAACCACACAGTCTCCAGGTCTGATGCCTGGAATGGGAGCTGGTGTGATGCCTGGAATGGGCGCACGCGTGCAGGTTACGCCTGCGCAGATGCCTGGAAGGCCGCCATCTGTAGTGTCTGCAAAAGACGCGTTCAGCGCACCCGGAACGCTGCCGTCGCCTGACCCTGCTCTGATGCCGAGATCCTCTACTCCTGCAAACGCGTGCAGAGCCTGCGGCGCAGAGCTGAGAGCTGGAGCAAAGTTCTGCACAAAATGCGGAACCAAAGTATGATCATCTGTAGGCAGAAAACAAAGGATGCTTTGATTCCTCACTTGGCTTGATGGAGTAAACTTCTTTAACATTCAGCGCCCAGACGCGCACCGGCTCCACATCAAAACCAAGCTCATCCAGCTTTTTTGCGCACTGTGAAAACAGCTGGGGGTCATTGATCTCTTCGGCATCCCCTTTGAACTGGAACCCTCCTCGGTGCACCCTGTCTACAATGGCGGCGCTCACTTTGGGCCACCGCTTGATGTTGGCGTACGTTTTGTTCATGTATGCATCCGCAAAAACCAGACGCTCGTCGTCAAGGATTGCCATTACGTACCGCGGTGAAATGTTTGGGATTCCGTTTGTGTCAACGCTTGCGATTTCTACTATGTTGCCCTCTTTGATGATTAATTGTATTGCTTCATCTGGTATCTTGACCAATGATGATCACGTGGACTACTTTCTCCACATTTTCTGCCATGTCTGGGCAAACGTATTCATCAGCTCGCCATATGCCTTGAGCTGCTCCATGCCAGTCTCGCTTGTTATCTTCTGCCAGTTCTCTCCAAACTGCTTGAACGCATTCAAGGCCGCATCATTCATGGATTTTTGCCAGTTTTCGTGGAATTCCTTGAGAGTCTTTTCGCTTGATTCGTTGACTGCCTTGAGCATTACCTCATTGTACTTGGCCTGTATGTCTGCGCCGATCTTCTGCAGGGATTCATAGGCCTGCATCCATTTTTTGAGCAGTGTGGTGTACTCCTCCCACAGGCCGTCCCAGTCGTTTGCTTTTGCTTTTGACATGGTATGGTATAGATGAATTCGCACATAAACATTGTCCAAAAATTCAAAAAACTAGTCCTGGGTTGCGCCGCACTCGGTGCAGAACTTGGCGGAAGCAGACAGCTTGGAGCCGCACTCGGAGCAGAACTTGGCATTTGCATCTGTGACCTTGTTTACGCTTCCATACATGCCGGTGTTTCTTACCGCTCCAGTTGGCTCGTAGTGGTCTTCGTCTATTATCTCTACTGGCGCAAAGTCTTTTTCTTCCACATATGCCATTATCCTTGGAATTGTGTTCGACTTGTCCTTTGGGTCCGGGATCATATCGCCAAGCCAGAATGAATACCTCATCAGGGTAAGCTCCGGGGTTGAAAATGCAAGGGTGTGTGCAGACATGTAATCCTGCGCTGCCTGTTTGCCGTTGAAAACCTTCATGAGACTATTCGTCTCTGATTATGTATAACGTTTACTGGAAATAGAACTAGGATCAGAAGATCTCATTCGCAATGGTGTCCATTTGGTCAAACTCGTCTTTAATAGGTATGCCGTGCTTGTTCACATGTGAAAATAGACATTCCTCTGCCATGCCCAAGATGCGGCGGCAAAATGTATTCTGTTTCTTACGATGCGCCTCTTAAGGTTCTGTCGCGCCGCACTTGGCATGTGTGCAAAGAATGCAACTTCACACAGAACGCAGAAGAATTCAAAAAGATGCTTTACTGCACCTAGCTCTAAGTCGAGCTGGACTTGGAAAGTGACGCGATTCTTCCTTTGTACTTTTCCTTGTACAGAGTCCTGCACGAAGTGCAGCAAAAGAAACGCTCAAAACCTCCAAATTTGAGTACAGTGGGCTTGTGGGGTACTGGTCCGTGGCAAAAATCACATGACATCTTGACCAGCATGTCCTTGCTTAATTTGACATCATGGTGCTTTAGCGCCTTTGAGCGTATACTGTCAAGCTTTGCGCCTGTCTTACCCTCAAGCATACCTAAGTCTATTTGAGGCAGGATTCCCTTTATGAGGCCGATATTGACTAGACGCTCGTACCTTGCCTGTACAGTGGGCGTGCTTACCTTGATCTCGCGTGATATCTGCCGAAAAGACTTGCGCCCGTCTTTGATCAAAGACTCCAAAATCGCGACATCGACTTCGTCAAGCTTGAATGGCACAAGACTGCGACGTCTACGTTTTATTTATTCTAATTTTTCTGACTTTAAAGTATGGTCTTATATTGCAGATGTAGCGATTTTACAATTGTCAAGTGCAGGTATTAAGTAAGCCGCGTTCTGAAGATACATAATGAGCACGCAACAGCTAAGGCGAACCGCCGTCAAGATAGGAGGAATGCACTGCGCAGGATGTGCAAACTCGATCCAGTCATCAGTTGGTGGCCTCCCAGGCGTCAAAAAGTGCGAGGTAAACCTCGCATCGGAAAAAGCGCTCATCGAGTTCGATCCTTTGGAAGTGGATCTGCAGCAAATCGAAAAGGCAGTCCGGAGTGCAGGCTACAGGATAGTGTACGAAAAACTCGCACTCAAAGTCTCTGGCATGACCGATTCATCCGATGCGGACAAGCTTGAAAAAAGACTGCAAGGATTAGAGGGAATCAAGTCAGCCTCTGTAAACTACGGAACGAGCCAAGTTCTCATAGAATACAACTCTGCTCTCGTCTCGCTTTCAGACATAAGACATTTCATGGCAAAACTTGGCTACCAGATAGTCTCCGAAGATCTCTCTGCCACCGCAGAAGAACTCGAGGCAAAGAAGCTCAAAAAACTACTCGCAGTCGGAATCGCATTTACCATTCCAATTATGATCTTCGGTTATCCAGAATATCTTACATTCATTCCGCTTGCTGGTACCAACATGTCTGCATTTTTGATGTTTGCATGTGCAAGCATAGTCCAGTTCGTGGCAGGCAGCAGGTTCTATGTCGGTGCCTTCAGGATTGCAAAAATGAGATCTGCAAACATGGACACACTAGTCGTGCTTGGAACCACCACCGCCTATCTCTTTAGTGCCTACAATACGTTTCCGACACCGATGTGGCACAACATCTACTACGATGCAGCAGCAGTAGTGGTGACATTCATCGTACTTGGCAAATACCTGGAAAACAAGACAAAAGGCAAGACATCGTCGATCATCAAAAAAATGCTGGAGCTACAGCCAAAGACTGCTAGGATAAGACGCGACGGAGTAGAGCAAGAAATTCCAGTAGAGCAGATCAAAACAGGCGACATCATGGTGGTAAAGCCTGGAGAAAAAATCCCAGTTGATGGTGTGGTGGTAGAGGGATATTCTGCTGTGGACGAGTCAATGGTCACAGGCGAGTCCATGCCACTAAGCAAAAAGAAAGGAGATTCCGTCATTGGTGGAACCATAAACCGCGAAGGCGCACTGCACATCGAGGCCAAAAAGGTAGGCGGCGATACCATGCTTTCACAAATAGTAAGGCTAGTCGAAGACGCAATGGGGCAAAAACCCCCAATGCAAAAGCTTGTTGACGCCATATCTGGATACTTTGCATTTTTTGTGATGGCAGCCGCAATTGGAACTTTTTTGGGATGGTATTTTTTTACCGTGCACGGCGAGCACCACCTTGCGGCCTCGATCATCCCTGCGGTCGCAATACTTGTTGTTGCATGTCCGTGTGCTCTGGGGCTTGCTACGCCCACTGCAGTGATGGTTGGCATGAGCAAGGGTGCCCAGAACGGCGTCCTGTTCAAAAGTGGCGAGGCGCTTGAGGCAATGGGGAAAATCAAGTTCATCGTATTTGACAAGACGGGAACCCTCACTGAGGGCAGGCCGCAAGTGACAGACATCATTTCTCTTGGAGAGTACGATGAGGAAATGGTCATCCAGCTTGCAGCAATCGCAGAGAAAAACTCAGAACATCCGCTTGCAAAGGCCATACTGCAAAAAGCTCTGGAAAAAAACCTGCCAATTGATGATCCACAAGACTTTGTTGTGGTACCAGGAAGGGGGGCAACCGCCACATACCGTGATTACAAAATCACTGTAGGCAACGTTAGATTTGTGGAAGAAGAAGGAGCCGATGTGGGCTCGATTGAAGAGATTGAAGAACTACAGAGGCAGGGCAAAACCGCAGTCGTGATGGTAATCAACAGCAAACCCGCCGGAATAATTGGAATCATTGATGCGCCAAGAAAGGAGGCAAACCAGGTGGTAAAACAGCTAAAGCAGAGAGGAATGCAGGTTGTAATGCTCACCGGTGACAACCAAAGAACGGCAGATACCATTGCAAAAGAAATAGGAATTGATGTGGTGTTGGCAAACGTATTGCCCCACCAAAAAGTCCAAGTAATAAAAAAATTGCAAGCAGATGGCATGACTGCTATGGTGGGTGACGGAATAAACGACGCAGCGGCCTTGACTCAGGCAGACGTGGGAATTGCAATAGGAAGCGGCACTGACATTGCAATAGAGGCAGGCAAAGTGGTGCTCGTAAAAAACAGCCTCGGAGACGTGGTTTCTGCTTTTGACATATCTAAAAAGACTGTGGGCAAGATAAAGCAAAACCTTGTGTATGCTTTTGCCTACAATGTGGTGTTGATCCCAGTGGCGGCCATGGGACTCCTTTATCCTGCAATAGCGGGAATGGCAATGGCTGCAAGCTCTGCATCTGTCACTGGTAGCTCGCTTCTTCTCAAAAGATGGAATCCAAAACATTGAGCGAATGAATTTAAGTGGACTGGAGGGGAATTGAACCCCTGACTTCTGCATTGCGAATGCAGCGCTATACCACTAAGCCACCAGCCCTCAGTTTTGCACAAACACCGCTCTATTTTTACTCATTTGAAAATCATTATCTTGCCGGCTAGGTATCATATGTCATTGAGCCAGAGGGTTTCTGACCTGCTTGAGCGTGGAAGATCCCAGTACGGATGGGCAAAAGCCCACATGAGGATCCTCACAAATTCAATTGAGCGGCTAAAAAAATCAAGGCCTCTCAAAGGAACCACACTTGGCTTTTGCCTCCAGGTGACAAAGGAGACTGCTGTCTTGCTTGTGGGGGCAAAAGAGCTTGGTGCAGATGTGATAGCATGCGGGGGAAACCCCCTTACCACGCAGGACGACATTGCAGTATTTTTGGAATCTCAGGGAATCACGATTTATGCCTGGTCCGGCCAAACGGAATCGGAGTACGAGTGGTGCCAGGACCAAGTCCTCTCGCACAGGCCGGACATCATAACAGATGACGGCGGCGACCTAAACACAAAGGCGCATTTTGACAAACGATTCAAAAATCTGAAGATACTTGGTGCTACCGAAGAGACCACAACTGGTGTGAGCAGGTATTATGCCATGGAAAAAAAAGGCAAGCTGCGGTACCCAATCATTGCGGTAAACAACGCCAAAACCAAAATGATGTTTGACAACAGGTACGGCACAGGACAGTCTACAGTCGACGGCTACCTCCGCGCAATGAATCTGCTTTTTGCATCAAAAAGAGTGGTGGTGTGCGGGTACGGGTGGCTTGGCAAGGGGGTCGCACAAAGATGCGCAGGCATGGGCTCAAAAATCATTGTGACCGAAGTAGACCCAGTCAAGGCACTCGAAGCTCACATGGACGGCTTTGATGTTATGCCAATGAATGAGGCCGCAAAGATCGGCGACATTTTCATCACGTGCACCGGCATGACCGACGTAATCACAAAAAGACACCTTCTCTCAATGAAGGATGGTGCAGTGGTGGGCAATGTGGGACACTTTGATGTCGAAATTGATGCCAGATTCCTGCTCCAGAATGCAAGGCAGGCAAGACCGCATCTTGATGAGTGCACACTGCCAAACGGAAAAAAGATCTACCTTGTCAGCAAGGGACGCGTGGCAAACCTCATTGCGTCTGAGGGACACCCACCGGAGGTTATGGCACTGTCGTTTTCAAACCAGCTACATTGCATCTTGTATCTGCTAAAAAACCACGAAAAGCTAAAAAACCGAGTCTACGGCGTACCAAAAGAAATCGACGATCAGGTCGCAGCTGACGCACTGGCTTCGATGAATGTCAAAATAGACAAACTCTCAAAAAGACAGCTCGCATACGCCAAAAGCTGGTAAGCATAATAACAAGAATCATTTCAATCAAACTAGTTGACAGTTGACTGCGTAATTACTGATGCACATGTGGTGACCACAAGGGGGCTCCTTGATAGAAACATCGTAATTAATGAAGAAAAAATTATAGACTTTACTACAGACCTTCCACAATGCGACAAAAAGATCAACGCAAAGGGCCTGGTTGCAATTCCAGGTGTGATAGACCCGCATGTCCACTACGGTGTCTATTCCCCAATAGAGGAGGCTGCAAAGACGGAATCGAGGGCCGCCGCCCTTGGAGGCGTTACTACCATGATGAGGATGCTCCGTCTCGGCCGTCCCTACAGGACGCACCTGCAGGCCCAGCTTGACGCATCAAAGAACTCCCACTATGTGGATTACGCAATACATGCAACCATATTTGATGAAAGACAGGCAGACGAGATGAAATTCTGCGTGGAAAACGGCATAACATCATTCAAGCTTTACATGAACCTTGGCGGCGAGGTGGGTCACGTCTACATGGATATGGATCCTGGGGCGTCGGATCTCTTTGAAGCAAGGGTGCAGCTTGAATCAAACACAATACGCAAAGTCCTCTCAAATGCCGCAAAGCTTGGCTGTCCGGTGCTTGTGCACGCAGAGGATTACCAGATGTGCGAGTGCGGAATAAAAAAAGCAAAGGAGGACAGAAAAGACGGACTGGCAGCATGGTCGCAAAGCAGGCCTCCTGACTCTGAGGTAAAAAGCATCAGGAAGGTATGTGAGATTGCACGAGAGTTTGGTACGACAATTTACTTTGTGCACATTGGCTCTGCTGCCGCACTGGACGCCATACAAGAAGAAAGAAAAAAGAAAACCAAGATCTTTGTTGAGACATGCCCCCACTACCTGACGCTATCCTATGAAAACCAGAAGGGCTATTTGGCAAAGGTGATGCCGCCAATCAGGACGGCGTCGGACAATCAACGAGTATGGCAGGCGATATCTCAGAGTGCAATCGACACAATAGGCACAGATCACGTCGCAAACCGCATCAAGCTCAAAGTAGGCGACGATGTGTGGTCGTCGCTTGCAGGCTTTCCGGGAATCGGAGTGTCGCTTCCGATCTTGCTGTCCGAGGGCGTAAACAAGAACAGAATCGATCTTGGGAGGCTGGTGGAGCTGACGAGTGCAAATACAGCAAAAATTTTTGGGATGTATCCGCAAAAGGGCGCACTGCAAAAAGGCTCCGATGCTGACATCACACTCATAGATCTGAAAAAAGAAAGAAAGGTCAGCGCAGATTTCTTTGGTGCATTCTCGGACTATATGGTGTATGAGGGGTGGAATCTGAAGGGGTGGCCGCAGACTGTGTTGGTCAGAGGAGTCACAGTCACCGAAAATATGCAAGTTGTGGGCAAACCGGGTCACGGCAAACTGGCAAGAAGAATCACACCGTGAACCCAGATTGCCACCACCTCAATTGAGAATTCATGCACAAAATGCAGTGACCCCACAACAAGACAATCTCACATCATTCAAAATCTATAGGCAGCTACCCAATACTCAAATATTGGCGCTAATCATCTATTACATTAAAAAATTGAAGAAACCATATCTGCTGCTTTTGATGATGTTTTTCTCAATTCCGCTAATTCCTAACTCAAATGCAACCCATATTTCAAAACCGATCATAATCGAACCACAAACAGAATATTTGCTTGGTGAAAAAATAACCATTAATGGGTGGGTAAGTTACGATGACAAACCCACACCAGACGTCCTCTTAAACTTCAAAGTGATCAAACCTGATGGAACAGCAGGAGTTGATACATCGTTTCCAAGTGATGATGATGGCTACTTTCAATTCGAATATGACACAAAAGACCAAATGCCTGGCATATATCAAATAATTATTACCTCGATGTGCTGGGAGGTGCACAGACAGATCTGCACTCACCAAAACCAAATTATCTCTATTACTGTGAACAATGCGGAAATTCCTGACTGGATACGTAACAACGCCAAATGGTGGTCAGAAAAAAGGATCTCTGACTCTGACTTTATCCAAGGGATCCAATATTTGATTAAAAAACAAGTAATTGTAGTTCCACATACCGAACAAAAAAACACATCTTCGTCACAATTGATTCCTGACTGGATACGTAACAACGCCAAATGGTGGTCAGAAAAAAGGATCTCTGACTCTGATTTTTTGAATGGTATTCAGTATCTAATTGCACAGGGGCTGATCCGAGTCTGACTACTTGCCACCGTGTTTCATAAAACTCAATCGCATATCTTATCTAAATGACAATTACAAAAGCGAGCGGAAAAGCCCTAGCCCTTTAGGGCAGGGATGAAAGCGAGCACACCACAGGTCAATATCCAGCACACCAAAAACCATACAACAATCTGTATCTAATCCAAACATGTGGAACCCAGTATGGAGATCGCCGGCGTCGCACCGGAAACGGTCTTCTGGGGATCGTTTGTACATCGGCTGGGTCATTCCAATAAATCCAAGCAAGTCTTGGTCGGAAATGTCGGCACAAATACCTCGTCGTTTGGTAGTAGGCCACATGACATATTCCAATTGTATGCAGACAGAGATGCATGCAAGGGGAGCACTGATACCCCCCAAAACGGCAATGCAGCAGACGACTGTAACCGTAAAACTCGACTGTGTTGGTTCTGCAAAAACCCGCTTGATGGCGACAGATGAGACGGAAAAACAGCAAAAGCAGAACCCCGAACCCTTTAGGGTCGGGAGTGTGTCAGCTTATCCCTGATGACATTCAGGCAGCACTTAGTTTTACCTGCCTTTCATAGAACATTCAGATGAACCTACACTGCCTTAACAATTTGTCCAAATTTTGTCAGGTTTTGTATCAGAAATAACCAAGATGGTGAGCTCAGATTCACTGAATCCAATCATGTATTCATTTCTCTAACTCGTCTTCATCGCTCTGTCTTATCTTGTTTATACAAAGAAAAATATCTTTTCCATGACGCGTTTCCAAACACGCCATTTTCAGGACTGATAATCAGACCGCTCCCTTAAAACACGATCATACATATTTGAAGATATGATCGCAGACCGTCCGCTAAGGGATCTCTTGCCTGTTTCTCTGCTGTCTACTCCATGCGTCAGCATTCAAAAGCAAGCAAAGATCGAAGAAGCGGTTGGCCTGCTCGTGCCGCATCTAGAGTCCATGGCAGACTCGCTTGTAGTGACCGGCGACAAAAACGAGCCAGTTGGGATAGTAGGTGGAAGGGAGATCATAGAGCACCTGCTTGCAAACCCCTCAAGGGCCCTCTTTGAAGACAGAGTCGAAAAGATCATGTCCCCAACAGTCACCAAGGTGGCCGGAACCACCACACTCAAAGACACCATACAAGAATGGCAGAAAACAGGAAGAGCCTTTTCCATGATACCAAACGCAATTGGCGGATTTTCAGTCATCTCTGCGCGCAAGCTGCTCGAAGTAGGCAAGACATCGATGACCGACATGAGGATATCGGAGCTTCCAAAAAAGAAGATCGTCACATTCAAGGTGGACTCTACAGTCAACGAAGTCATGAATTCCATGATCAAAAACCGTACCCGCAAGCTTCTCCTGGAGAACACAAACCAGTTCATCAGCGACAGAATAATCATAGAGAGGATCTCAACCGATCTGAACTATCTGCGCAACACCACAGACTTTGTGAATCTGCCGGTAGTGGGATTCGGCCTCGAGTACGCCAAGGTCATCACAAAAGACATCATGGTAAACGAGCTTGCGAGCATAATGTTTGGCATGGAGCACCCGTACGTGGTGTTCAGGGACCAAGTGGTCAGCCCCTGGGACATCTGCTTGGCCCTTCTCTCAGACAGGATGCAGGAATACTCCTGACACACTCACGACCCTAAAGGGTTCGGGGTTCTAAGGTCACCAGCATTCTTGGCGTTGCCTTTTGTATAGTCGCAAAAGCGACAGCGGGGGTATCAGTGCTCCCCTTGCATGCATCTCTGTCTGCATGCAACCGATCCATGTGTTGCATCTCAGGCACTAAACGTACCGAAGGTACAATGGCACAATGCGATAC
>JAWCQC010000016.1:0-40419 GCA_038869975.1 Candidatus Nitrosotenuis sp. | reverse complement strand
TGGGTTCCATATGTTTGGATTAGATACAGATTGTTGTATGGTTTTTGGTGTGTGGAATGTTGACCTGTGGTGTGCTCGCTTTCATCCCTGCCCTAAAGGGCTAGGGCTTTCACGCTCGCTTTTGTAAGAACGCGCTGAAATTGCAACAAAAAACTGTTTTCACTTAAATAAGATGCAGTTGTCATACCAGTATGGGCTTACGAGACATTCCATTAAAGTTGCAGTATAGAACAGACAGGGACAACCTGGTCACAGATTTTTTCGTTCCGTGCCTTAGCAATTCCATTGAATACGACAGGGCAGTTGAGTTCATGACGCTGAAAAGCATTTCGACCCTTTCCCTCGGCCTGCAGAACTTTGCCGATCACGAAGGCAAAATCCGCTTGATTACCGGTCACAGATACGCATCCTCTGACCTTGACGTCCTTGCAAAAATCTTTAGTGGCAAAAATGGCATATTTTCTGCCGGCGCCATCCACACCAGCAAGATAGACATCTTGCAGAAACTGGTTCAAAAAAGTAAAATTCTCATCAAAATCGCAATACCAAACTCAGAATATGTCGACGGTTCTTTTTCAGAGAGAATAGGCATATTCCGAGACGAGGAAGGCGAGATGGTGGCCTACACCGGAACGTCAAATGAGACCTTCAACGTGGAAAACCGTAACTTTGAGTCAATTGATGTCTTTACCAGCTGGAACGACAGGCCGCGTGTGGACATCAAGTTGACAGATTTTGAAAGGTTATGGAATAACGAGACCAAGTACGTGCAGGTGTACGACTTTGCGTATGCCTACAGGAACAACCTGCTCAAGTACGATTCCAAATGGGCAGTGGAGACCGTCAGCTGAGCACAAAGCCAGACGCATCTATGTTTTTTGTGTTCTCTACAAACCTGACAAGAGATATCTTGTAGTAAATCACTTCGCCGCGTCGCTCAATTACTGCCAAGATTGGTTCCTTTCCCATCTTTGTTATCTCCTCAATGTTTTTTTGCAAAGAACCGATCTTTTCCTGCTTGCCCTCCGCAAGTCCGAAGACCAGATATTTTGCGCCTTTTTCCCCGAACTGCCCCCTCTCATACACGCGAAAGTCGGAACCAAATCCAAAGCCGTCTTTTACCGTATACCCTCTCACCCTAAGATCGCGGTAAATTAGAAATTTCGTTAACGCATTCTCGTCGAATTTGCTGCAGATCCGCAAAAGATCATCAAACCCAATCATCCTCTTGCCTTTGGCAAGGCGTAGTTTCTTGTAGAAGAGAAAATACAGGGACTCAAACGGCTTGAGAATGAATCTACCCTGTCTGGTCTCACCATACCCTTTTTGCTCAAGGACGTTTTGCATCTCCTTGTTTGTGATCAGAGTATGGTCGCCAACCAATGTACCTTCAATGTCTGGTTCGGCATCAGAGCTCATTTGGCAAAAATTGCGAAGGTTTCCATATAAGTCATCAAATCGCGGAAATATATCACCGTTAAAATATATGTGCCTATTTTGTGCTTTCAGCAGTGATATTATGCACGGCGGATGTTACAGAATAGGAAACGGTCAACCATACACCAGAAAGGAGTACATAAAAGGAAAGCCCCAGCCAAAGATTGCCAAATACCAGGGCGGAAAGAGGGGTGAGTACGATTACTGCGTCCAGCTGTGCTCAAACGAAAAAATGCAGATAAGACACATGGCAATCGAGTCTGCAAGGCTTGCTGCAAACAAGGCAGTCGAGCAGGTAGCAGGTGAGAGCGGTTATTATTCCGTCCTTCGAATATATCCACACGTCTTGCTCCGAGAAAACAAGATGATTGCCACCGCAGGTGCAGACAGGCTTCAGGAAGGCATGAGGCGCGCTTTTGGAAAGGCCGTGAGCTTAGCTGCCCGTGTGAAACAAGGCCAAGTCATCATGGAGATGCACGTAAAAAAGGATCACCTCGACTTGGCAAAGAAGGCGCTTGCGGGAGCATGTGTTAAACTACCTGTCACGCCGACAATCAAGGTAATCCCCCTTAAGAAAAATTAGAGACGTCGCAGTATCTCGTCCCGTCTTTTTGACAGAATTCCCAAGAACTCTGAAAATTCCTGTTCTGTCGGATCCCGCTTGAGAATCCGCCTTGACTGATAATAAAACGAGTTGTACAGCCTCCCGACGATTATGCCGTATTGGAAATTCAGCGAGTCTCCCCTCTTTTCATCCAAGGTCTTTGCAAGCTGCTGGATTTGATTTATGTTTGCCAGCGTGTCTTGAATTTTTTCATTTATTTTTTGTTCCAGTCTGCCGTCCATGTTTTACATAAACACCATCTATGATTAAAGATATGTCACAACAATTCATTTTAATAGACTTGGTTTAGTCTAAACAATCATGCGGCTGTAGTACAGCCTGGTTAATATGCGGGATTGCCAATTCCGTGACCCGGGTTCAAATCCCGGCAGCCGCATTCACAAGAATCACTCCACATAATGATGGTGCATGAGTTGATCATAGAATCTGACCGACTTGATGTTAACAAACTCCAGCATGCCATATTTTGAGAGCTCCCTGCCATACCCGCTGTGCTTGATGCCGCCAAACGGGATTCTTGGGTCTGATATCACAACGTTGTTTACTGTGACTATTCCAGACTCTATTTTCTTTGAGAGAGATTCTGCCTTGTTGAGGTTCTCCGTCCATATGCTTGCGCCAAGGCCGTACTCGCTGTCGTTTGCCATCCGGAGCGCCTCTTTTTCATCCTCAAAGACCGTGATTGGTGCCACTGGCCCAAACGTCTCCTCCTTTGATATTCGCATGTCCGCCTTGATTCCCCTGAGAATTGTAGGCTTGTAATAGTAACCCTTGTCTCCCTTTCTTTCCCCGCCCAAGAGTATTTCGGCTCCTTTCTTTTTTGCGTCATCTACGATTGAGGCGATGTTTTCCAGTGCTTCTTTGTTCACCAGCGGGCCAATATCATTTTCAATTACCATAGGATCTCCTACCTGGAGACGGGATGCATTATGGACAAACTTTTCTATGAATTCGCCTGCTACTTTTTTTGAGACAAAGAATCTTTTTGATGCGATGCAGCTCTGGCCGCAGTTGATGAAGCGGCCTTTCACTGCGCCGTTTGCCGCCTTTTCGACGTCTGCATCTTCAAGAACTATGAAGGGATCGCTTCCGCCCAGCTCAAGAACACATTTTTTCAAATGTGAGGCGGCCTTTTGCCCCACCATCGCGCCAACTTTGGTGCTTCCTGTGAAGGTGATGGCGTTGGTGTCTGCCTCAATTAGGTGTGTCGCCGCCGCAGAGCTGCCCACCAAAGTCTGGAACACGCCATCCGGAAATCCGACTTGTTTGCAAGCAGATTCCATTTCGAGGCCGCATTGTATTGTTACACTAGATGGCTTCATCACAATTACGTTTCCTGCAATCAAGCTTGGGGCCGCAAAGCGCAACGCCTGCCAGTATGGAAAGTTCCACGGCATTATTGAGCCTATGACGCCGAGCGGCTCAAATGTGATGAAGCTTTTCCGCGCATCTGTGTTCAGCACTTCGTCTGAGAGAAAGTTTGCTCCGTTGTCTGCGTAAAATTCCAGTGCCCACGCACATTTTTCAACCTCCGATATTGCCTCCTTGATTGCCTTGCCCATTTCTTTCGTGGCCACCTCGGCAAGCTTGATTTTGTTTTTGCGCAAGTATTCAGTCAGCGCATAAAGGCACACTCTCCTTTTTTCGAGGCTCTCCCTCCACCCCAAGAATGCCGACTTGGCTGCCGCCACCTGGTTTTGGATTTGCTCTTTTGTCATAGAGTCATAAGTCGAGATTACCTCTTCTGTTGCTGGATTGATTGTGCTTATGGTGGTTTTCTGGCTCATTTCTTTTTTGTGCCTACCAAGAACTTGTTTAGATCCCCTACAGACTTCCAGTAGGAATCAACGAGTGAATGCAAATATTGCTCGTACATGTGCAAGAGGTTTTTTTGGAGCTCAAGCTGTGACTTTTGAAGATTGCTAGTCATTTCAATCTGAGTCAAGAAGGTGTTGGTGAATTGGTCAGAAAGCATCTTAAATGATTTGAGTGCGCCCTGATCAAACCCTAGCCTGTCAAAAAACTGTTTTTCTGTGAGGTAGCATGTGCCAAATATGTCGTCGACAGAGTGCAAAAACAGGGTGTAAAGATCCGAATAGTGTTGTGCCGAAAACGGAATTTGCGCCTCCAATTTTTTGATTATTTTGGATGTGTTGTCTTTCATTATGTCGCAAACGGAAATCGAAATGTCCGAGTCGGGCACGCCGTTGCTACTCATACATTGTTAAGCCAAGGTTTGCATTTAAAGGATTTTTTGTGTGCCGCAAAATCTGTTTTTGTCAGCCTAACTTGTCCTCGGTTGGAGTCCTTTTTTTATTATATCTAGGGCGTTTGAGATTTTTTCAGGCCTGGGTAGTTGAATCATAAACACGTTATCCTTGCCGATCTGAGAGTGCGGTGAGGAAAGGGCCAGCATGGCGCAGTTTGCCATCGACTCGAAAAACTCCAGTGACTCGTTTGCGTAGAGAAGCAGTTTTTCTTCAATCCCGCCAGAGGAAAACGCAAGCGAGATCTCTACGAATACGTGTCCTTGGCCGTCCTGAAGTATGTTGAGATTTGTCTCC
This sequence comes from Candidatus Nitrosotenuis sp., assembly GCA_038869975.1. GTDB lineage: Archaea > Thermoproteota > Nitrososphaeria > Nitrososphaerales > Nitrosopumilaceae > Nitrosotenuis. The sequence goes on along the minus strand of JAWCQC010000016.1, from coordinate 35,793 downwards.
ACGGAAAGGGGCTTTCCTGCAACCTGGGCCATTATTTCGTCAAATCTTTTCTCCGAGAGTATGAGGCACGGTACTTTGATGCCGTTGTAATTAAACGAGGTCACGCCAAGGTGCACCCGATCCATTAGTTTTTTCATCTCATCTTCAGACATCTTGTTTACCTTCTATCCTTGGGACGATTTTGTCGCTTGCCCTAATTAAGAATGGTGAGACAAATGCGCTAATTATAGATATTATGCCGATGAGCGGAAAGACGAAGCTGCTCACGGCTCCAATGTCCACGCCAGACTTTACTATTACAATCGAAAACTCGCCGCGTGGCCCTGCCAAGGCAAATGCCGATCGAAGCGATTTGCCTTTGCCCTGTCTGAACAGATACGTCCCAAGGAGGGCGCCGCCAAACTTTGCTGTCATCGCCAAGATCACTATTCCGAAGGCCAAGGCAACGTAATTTTGAAGCTCGCCTATGTTCATCAGTGCGCCTACAGACACGAAAAAGATTGCGACAAACATGTCCTTGATTGGGCTCGAGAGGATCTTTGAGACCTCGGCAGATTTTGATTCTGCGACAAGGACGCCTGCCAAAAAAGCCCCTATTGCCACTGAGAGCCCGACTATGTTCGCAAGCAGTGCGTATCCAAAGCACACCCCAAGTACCGACAAAAGCAGTATCTCTTTGTGCTGTGTCGCGGCAACTCTGTCTATTAGTCTTGGGATTATTCTGGTGCCAACAGTCAGTGTTCCGCCTATGAGAACTCCTGCCACGATTGCGACAACTGTTATGCTTTCGTATGAGACGTTCCCGACAAGCGCGACCGATTCCAGCGTTGCAATCAGAATCACAGCTATGATGTCTTCCACTATCAGTATACCCAGCACTAGAATCGACGATTCTTTTTTGATCTTGCCTGCGTCTTCCAAAATTTTGACAAGTATGGCTGTGCTGGTAATAGACAATGCTGCACCAAGAAACAGCGAGTCCATGAAGCTGAGCCCCACAAGGCTTGAGACATAAAAGACGACACCAAGTGTCAAGACCAGGCCGATTGTGCCTGCACCCACGGCTGCCTTTCCAATTGAGCGGATCTTTGAGTATGGGAACTCTATTCCAATGACGAACAAAAGCAGAATGACGCCAAGCTCCGAGAATATGTTGAGAACCTCTACGTCAGAGAGTATGCCGGCACTCCCAACTCCCACAATATTGCCGTTCTCCGTTATGAACGAGCCCCATAGAGGAGAAAGAGGGCCGATCAGCATTCCTGCTACCAGGTAACCTATTATGAGGGGCTGGCGCATCTTGAAAAAAGCAAGTGTCACGACTGACGCCAAGATCATTATTATTGCCAGATCCGTAATAAATGACGAGTGTGGGATTTCTGGCGTGATTTGGTCTATTATGCTTCGAACCTGGTTGTTGACTAGGCTTTGCTCCAATTGCAAAAAATAATTTTGCATTGTTTAGTTGGGAATAAGATCATTAAAATTAGTTTGGGTTTTTAGATGACGCAAATAGTTTTTGCCAGCATCTTGACTTTTTCTGATTCTGGCTCATCCAGCTTGTGTTGTGTGTATTTTGTGTTAAAGTATAGAAGGTCGATTAGCTTTGATTTGTCCACATTCACTATTGTGGCTTGGCCTGACTGCGGAATGCTCGTGTTGGTCAGAATCACCAGCTTGTCCACAAATGCCGACGACTTGACTACGTTGGAGATGGTCTCAAAGTTCTTTGTGTGGTTGCTGTCCATCACTACGGTGATGCCGATTTTTGTTCCATAAGGATCCGAATATACCACATCAAACGACGGGTTTGGCTTGGTTGCCTTTGATACGTTCCCTATGTCGTGCGCAAAGTTGACCAGATTCGACACTGCCTGCTTTATCTGGTTTTGCGTAGCGCCGCATGTCCTCTTTAGTTTTATGAACTCAGATATTGGCACTTCCATTATGCTTCCTTTGATTTTGAGTCCTGGGTACGTCTGCTTTATTGTCTCGTCAATCACCGCCTCAGTTATCTCAGGTGCATCGAGCTCCGCTGCCTTTTCTATTGCATGATTTAGTATGTTGATGATAGAGCGCACATTCCTGAACTCTGGGAACTCGTCGCACAACACCCTGATCTTGGATGCGAGGTCTTGCTGCTCTTTTTTGTTGAACCTCTCAGTCTTGTCTGCTTCCTTGATGTATTCTATTGCTATCTCGATTAACTCGTCGATTGAGTTTGCTCCAGCGAGATCTATCTTGTAGTTAGCTTTTTCCAGCCTGTCAAATACCGAAGGGTTTGCCTTTTGCACATCCAAGTACAGCGATGGTGTCGTAATTAGCAAGAGGATCGATGCCGGGATGTGGGCGTTGATAAGCGATTTGACAAACTCCAGTGATCCCTGCTGTGCGTCGAATTCATCTAGCTCAAAAAGAGTAACCTTGCCCAGCAGATTGTGGCTGAATCTTGCAATTGCTGCAAGCCTGCCATGCATTTCATCAAGGTTCGTGATTTTGTCAAACGAGTTGCAGATGATGTTTCTGATCACGACTGCTTCGTGCTGGTTGTAGTTTGCCGCAAGATAGTCTTGGAGCGGCCCTGCAGCCACAGTCTTTTTGTCGTAGAGTATGTCCTCCGATTTTTGCTTAATCGTGACGCCCTTGAGTTTGTCCACAATTCCGTAGCCAAGAGCTCTTCTGGCAAGATGGTCTCCTTTTTGGGCCTTTTCGGCGATTTGCGCCACAAAGGCTGCTTTGAGCTCAGAAAACAGTTCCTTGTTGAAGCCGCGCATTATTGCGTTGTAAATGCTCTCGTTTGTTTTAGGCGAGATGGTCGATAGGTCTACATAGGTAGTCACTATGTCCTGCCTTGTCTTGAGCGTCTTGATGTGCAGCGCCAGGTGAGTCTTGCCTGATCCTACATCTTGCACGATTGTGACCAACCTAAAGTCGTTTTCAGTTGAATTCCTTCGCGATGTCTTTTTGTAAAGATCCGAGATGCACTCAATTATTGCTGCTTTGGCTTCCTGATGCCTGCTTCCCCCAAGTATCTTTGCGTCATGCTCGGTGGGAGTTGGACTACTTGGATACGGGTTTGCTTTCAATCCATATGGATAAGTCATAGCTTTCGTACGTATCCGTGCAGCATTCCGCGCACTTGGATACCCTCCTGACCTCCCGTAGATATTTCGTATTTTTGATTCGATTCAACGAGTGAAGATGCCAAAGAGTAGAACTGCTCGGACGTGATATTCAATGATGCGCATATCTTTTGCCGGATGTTTGAAAACGGCACCCATCCAAGGGATGTCGACAGCTCGTTCAGACACGAGTCAAAGTGAGTCTGAAAGTCCCAGGTCGGATTAGGTGATTTGACACGCTCGCTGCGAATCTGGTTTACCGTGTTTTCCAGATTTTGCACAAGCTTTGAGAGTATCTTGAATTTTGGGTCGTTTTGTGACAGATGTGAAAGGTAGTTGTCCTTGCTCCAGACATAGTGTGCTATGCCTTTGTTGTCAACTATGATTTTTTCTTGTTTTGCAAGCTCTTCAAGGGTGGAATCACATTCTGTGCCGAACATCTTTTTGAGCTCTGTCTTTTTTATTCCACAGATTCCTGATGCTTCTACTTTCTCAAGAATCTGGGAATTCATGCCTACAAATCCCTGAAATTTTTTTTAATTGGGTATGTCGACTTGTATTACAAATTTGTTAAAAATTGTTGTCTTGAATTGCAAATCTTGCATAGTTTTGGCCAAGAATTATTAGGCATGCCACCCCATCGCACCTTGCAGGGTGATGATTAGGTCATCTGAAGCAAATGTGGAATGAGACCTGGGGTATCTGACTGCTTTAAGTTAAGGTGTGCTCTGCAAGTTGAGCTCTTTTCTGATTTCGTCAACCCCGCGAATCCCAAATATGTCTCTCACTTGGTTGAGCCGTATGTTTTCCTTGACCAGTTCTTTGCCCAGTTTGTTTATGAGCACGCCGAACAGATCCGAGAACCGGATCTCCCACTTGTCTGCGCAATCCAACATTTTGCTTATTGCCCATTGACGCACCTCTTGTGGCAGGGTCACTTTCTGCTGGGTTTCTATTGCGAGGCTGTCAAACAGGTTGACAATCAATGCAGTCTGCTCGGCCATTTTCTCAATGTCTTTTATGTCGCCATACTTGGACTCTGCAAGTATTCTCATATTCGACTGGTATTCCGATAACTTGAGCAGGCTCACCACCTCCTTTGAAGTGTGCTCAGACGACTTGGTAGTCGTGCTTTGGACCTGCTGCATGTCCACAAATAACTTGTCTGCCTTTTTGTGGAATTCCGCCATGGACGCTTCTGATCTTTTTACCATTTCCGAAAGTGATGAGATCTTTTGGTCTATAGTGTTTGTTTTGTTGTAGACATTTTCTTTGAGCGCCGACAGGTCGCTTTGAACCGACTTGAGGCCTTCTCCGACAAAGGCAGTAGAATCAGCTCTTTTGATGAGCGAGCCGATCTCCGACTCTATTTTTTGGATCTCGCCGCGCAGATGCGTGATTGTTTCTGCCTTTGCAGCCCCATCGGCAATCAGTGCTGCGAGGTCTTGCTTTAGTGAGGCAATTTCCCCTGTGAGCTTGCTTGCGTCTGCTTTTGACGAGATGTTTTCGAGGTCTTCTTTTATGTTGTCTATTCGTTGCGCCATCTTGATTATCATGTGGGTGTTGTTCTGGATGGAGTTCTTGCTTTCCTCCACCGCCTTCATGATGCTTTCTGGGTCTGGTGTTTCCTTTTGTGCCTGGACCATCCTGTTTACCTGTTCTTGGAGCCTGTTTGCCTGCTCGCTTACCTTTGTGATCAGCCCTGCCTGCGCCCGGACCTGATTTAATCCTGAAAACAATTTTTGTGTGTCCTCCTCGATGATGTTTATCTGCTTTGATTGCTTTTGGATCTGCTCCAGAGTGTTTGCAAGCGAGTCAATCATGTCCTTCATTGAGACGAGAACCTTCTGGTTTTCAGCAAAGATTTTTGACATTGATTTGAGCTCTCTTGAGAGCGCCTTTGTTGAATCTGATACTGAGCTTATCTTTTTGAGCAGCGCGCCAGAGTCCTTCTTGCTGAGCGTGACACCCGGCGATTTTTCTCTAGTTTGTTTTTTTGTTGACACCAGTATTATGTCTGGTCATTGATAATAAAAGGTTCGGACTAAAATAAGATAAAAAAGAAGTAGCTACTCATTGACCAGTTCTGGCCCATGAAGTATCTCGTGTAGTGTTTTTTCCGTCAGGCCGTTGAGGGACTCGATGAATTGTTTTGTGCAATATTCGCAGTGAATCATAAGGTACGGTACAATACCGTACTAATAATAACTAGGTAATTTCACAATAACTACGTCCCTTCGCACGTGTGATGGTCACAAAATATTTCGTTTAGAGCAAACATACTTGTACCTATAATCTCAGTCCGCAAAAAATCTACTACATGTTTAGAGGATTTGGCTCACTGAACTGGAAGTTGCAGTTACTCTTTAATGCGATCGCCGTCGTTTCCGTAGTCGTGATATCCATTGGCGGGTATGCGTCGGCAAATCAGCTTGCCCAAAAGATAGGTGGCCCTGAGGCAAAAGAGCTGCTCGACTCAATAACGTTTCAGGCAGTAGTATTGGGAATCATAGTCAATGTGTGCGTAGGCATCTTTGCGTTCTTTGTCTCGCGCACAATCACCAAGCCCATAGTCAAGGCGACCGAGGTGGCAACCAAGCTGAGCCAGGGCGATCTCACCGTGTCGGTGGGCACATCAAAATCCAACGACGAAATCGGCAGGCTCCTTGCCGCAGAAGAAAGTATGGTGACAAATCTCAAGGGAATAATCACAGAGGTCAATTACGCGGCCCAGTCTGTTTCCTCAAGCGCCCAGCAGATCGCCGCATCCGGAAACGAATTGAGTTCGTCGGTTCAACAGATCGCCTCCACGGTGGATCAAGTCTCAAGGGGCTCACAGTCACAGGCTCAAAACCTTGCCAAATCAAGGAAGATAGTGGAGGAGCTGTCCACCACGATGAACGAGCTTGCAGCAAACGCCGTGGAGTCATTTGATGTGACAAAAAAGGTAGGCAGCCTATCAGAAAAAGGCTCCGAATCCGCAAAAGAGGCCGGGGAGAGAATGAACAAGATAATCAAGGTAACAAACAGCTCTGCACAAAAAGTAAGAGACCTAGCCCAAAAGACAAACGAGATCACTGCTGTGCTGGACGTAATTAGACAGATTGCAGACCAGACAAATCTTTTGGCGCTCAATGCGGCAATCGAGGCGGCCAGGGCAGGCGAGGCAGGCCGAGGCTTTGCAGTTGTTGCAGACGAAGTGAGGAGACTTGCGGAAAGCTCTGCAAAATCCTCTGAGGAGATAGACGCCAAGCTAAAGCAAATCCAAGAAGACGCTCAGGCAGTAGTCGGCGACATAGAGACAAGCGCAAACGAGGTAAACCAAGGCAAGCTCATAATCGACTCGTCATTGAAGTCGCTTGATGAGATCGCGTCTCAAATCAGGAGCATCTCTGAAAACGTAAAGCGGCTCTCCGATGCCGCCCAAGTCGAGGTAAACAAAGTAAAGTCTGTCTCTGCAAACACAAGCGAGATTGCCGCAGTAGCGGAACAGAACGCAGCGGCAACAGAAGAGGCATCGGCAGCAGTAGAGGAGCAGACCGCCCAGACGCAGGAAATCGCGTCGTCCGCAAACCAGATGTCCGAGCTTGCAGCTCAGCTGCAGAGCCTCATCTCAAAATTCAAGATAAATTCAGACGCCCAGACGCAGCCTCCAAGCTCGCAGGAAGGCAAAGGCGGCTTTCTTTCCCGCCTAATACACAGCTAAACGTCCTCTGATTTGTCGTAGGATTTGAGATGCTCCTTCTTTCTCTTCAGAATGGCAAATATGCCCAAAATCGCTGCGACCCATATCGAGCTAAATACGATATTTGAAAAGCTTGCATACATGTATGGCGTGGCATCCATGATGTTTTGCCGTATCTGAATGGCCCTCAGATGCAGATCCGACATTGCGGTGGTGTACACCACGGAGTTCTTTGGCTCGTTTTTGATTGCATTCATGGATTCGATTAGAGAGTCGATGTCCTTTTGTATTCGCTCAAAGTTGGTAGTATCTGTTGGGAAGATCCATACCGGGTTGCCCTCTTTTGGCAGGTATGTCTTTATGGCGTGGAGGTCTTGGAGCATGGACTGCGGGTCACCGCCTGCGGCGATTCTGTCCAGCGCGCCGCGTGAAAGATCCAGTGGATATACATCAGTCTTGTAACCGTTGTACGCCATGTACGCGCCAAAGATAATTATCGCGAACATTCCTATCACAGCCCCTCTGTAGTAGTTGTCTGCCATTCGTTCTGCCCTTGATCTTTGCTTGCTTGATTTATTTCTTTTAAATCTTGAGTGCGACAGACTCAGATACGCCACATAAAAGAACCCTACTGTCGGTATTCCGATGATTGGCGCAAAGACCGGATTCTTTGAGAATATGGCAACAAGTATTCCGATCATGCCGTAGACTCCAAAGAATAGTTCCAGAAGCGTCGTCTTTGTGAACGGAAGGTTGTAAGCTTTGTCCCTCCAGTCATCAGATCTCTTTGTGATGCCGTATTTGGGGGTCCTCAAAAATTCGTTCTTTTTGCCGAACAGGCCGTCAAACACTGCAACAGTGTTGTTGACTGAAAGGCCAGCCGCGTAAATCAGCAAGAACGGCAGTATCTTTGCCTTTTGTTTCCAGTTCTTCCCCCACAAATTATAGATGACAATCAGGTACGCAAACGGCCCCATCGCAAGATATGTTGCAATCGTAATTGCCGGGACAAACTTTACAACATACAAGTTAAAGTTTGCCGCAAGTAAAACCGGCAGTGCCAAAAACTGGATTAAGAGGAGAGGGTACGCAATGTGCCTTGTCAGCTGCACAAATGCCTGTATCTTTGCCTCAAACGGTATGTGTTTTTTTACCAGTATGTCGCCAAGCAGCTTGACGGCGCACTGTATGGCGCCCTTTGCCCATCTGAACTGCTGCCTTTTGGCCGCATTCATCTGCACTGGGAGTTCCGCCTCGACTACGATGTCTTCAATGAAGATGCATTTCCAACCTTTCATTTGTGCCCTGTAGCTTAGGTCAAGATCTTCGACCAGTGTGGATGTGTGCCAGCCTCCTGCATCCTCGATGCAGTCTCTCTTCCATATGCCGGCAGTACCATTGAAGTTCATGTACATCTTTGAGTTGCTTTTTGCTTTTTGTTCCACAAGAAAGTGAAAGTCAAGGCTCAGTGCCTGAGCCTGGGTCATTGCGGAATAGTTCTCGTTGATGTGGCCCCACCTGCACTGGACCAGCCCTATGTTTGGTTTTGCAAAGTATGGGATTGCTCTTTTTAGGAACCAGGACGGCGGGATAAAGTCTGCGTCAAAGATTGCCACGTATTCCGTATTAGTGAGAGTCATAGCATACTTGAGTGCTCCTGCCTTGTATCCGCGTCGCGTCCCTCTTCTGATGTGGACAATATCGAAGCCATTTTTTTTGTGCTTGTTTACTAGGTTGTGCAACAGGTCGGTTGTGTCGTCATCAGAGTCATCAAGAACCATAATCTTCATTTTGTCTTTTGGGTAATCCATTGCACAGACTGCGTTCACAAGCCTTTCTGCGACGTATTTCTCATTATATATTGGAAGCTGAATCGTCACGGACGGAGTCCCAAGGGATGCGATTGGGTACTTGTCTTTGCGCCTAAGCGAGATGAATGCGAGGTAGTAAAAATTGAACGTGTACGCGGTTAGCAAAATGGCAGAAATAATGAAGATATCAAAGACAAATTGGGTAAATGGGTTTACTGCCATCGTCTTTTCAGTCGCAGCTACCTATTTATGACTTCTATGATTTTCTCTGGAAGATTTTGATTGCCTGTGGTGGACATACTCCCTCACATGCCAAGCAAAATATGCAGTCAGGCTCTCTTGCCATGAGTGGTTTTTTCTCAGACGCCGGGTTTCCTGGAGTGTCAAACCATTCATAGACTCCGACCGGACACGCGTCGATGCACGCCCCGTCTGCGACACAGATATCAAAATCCACTGCGACAAACTCTCCCCACACACCAAGGACTTTGTTGTCCGTTCCCTTTCTGCCCCACGTCTTGATGACGTTTTTGTTTGAGGGCACAGTAAACGGCGCGCTTGGCGGCAGGTGCGATTTGTAGTCTACGTCGATTGGCCCAGGCTTTGCACCATCTGGCACCTCGGTGACTTCGGCTGCTTGCGCCGCTGTGGCTGCTCCCTGCGGTGCCTCCACCTTTGGCTTTGGTTTGGCGTTTGGAACTATCTTTGCTAGTGGTGTGAGCTCCTCCAGTCTCTTTACAGCTGCTTCCTGTTCCAGCTTTTCTGTCTTCATGAGACTCTCAATCATCTTGTCTGCAAGAATCGTGTTTCGAAGGATCGTGTCGATCACCATCTTTGCATAGTAGTCCGCCTTTTTGCGATAGTCCTTTACCCACTGCTGGTCGCCGAACTTTTCAATTGGGAATATCTGGTAAATGATGTCCACCACTTCGCCAGTGACGATTTCGACTGTTACTGAGAGATCCACCTTTTCATACCCTTTTGCATGCGGGTCTGGCATGTTTTCTTCCGTCCACGTGTATGTGGCGTAAATTCGGTCGGCAAAGGTGTCCATCGTGAAGGTCTTTTTTAGTCCCTCGACTATGGATTTGATCTCCGCCGGCTCTTCAAGTTTGATGGGTAAGCGGTAAAGCCCGAGTTTGTAGCCGTGCAGCGGGTATACTCCCCTTTTTGCAGTAGGGGACTCCATTGTGTAAACTCGATCCTTTAGCAAAAGTGACATACAGCTGATTTTGGTCTGGATTATTTAAAAATCTTCTTTAGTCGTTGTCGTCCGGACAGGTAAGCTCACGAAGCTCAGTATACCTTTTTTCCATGTCCTCTGCGTAAGACAGCACCCTTTGGAGTTCATACTCTTTTTTTGGAAAGTACCACCTGATCGGAACCCAGTGCCCTATTCCGTCCATGTCGTGGATCATCCCCTTGTCTGCAAGCACCCCAAATTTTTCATCAAGCGACTTTTCCCTTACTGTGAGTCCGCGCTTTGTCCTGTCCTCCATGATGAGATCTTCTTGGGCGTCACGTATCGTGTAAAAGGAGCCCTTCTTTAAGATCGGCAGTTCCTGGCTCAATTTATTTTTCTACTGGGTTTCCAATCATGTTGCCCCACTCTGTCCACGAGCCGTCATAGTTGCGGACTTGGGGGTAACCAAGCAAATACTTGAGTACGAACCAAGAGTGTGAAGAGCGCTCGCCTATTCTGCAGTAACAAATTATTTCCTTGTCAGGCGTGATTCCCTTTGACACATAGTTTTGCTGCAGCTCTGCGACCGACTTGAATGTCCCGTCTGCATCGTTTACTGCAGTTGCCCACGGAATATTCTGCGCGCCAGGGATGTGGCCGCCTCGTTGCGCATGCTCCATCGGGTATTCCGGCGGAGCTGTGATTTCTCCTGTGAACTCTTTTGGGGAGCGGACGTCTACTAGCGCTACTTCTTTTTTGCTCAGAGCGCGCCTTACGTCAAAGAGGTATGCCCGTAGTCCCTCGTCGGGGGGCAGCGCGACATAGTTTGTTGGCACGACTTTGGGCTCTTCTGTGGTATACGGCCTTTTCTCCAGCTCCCATTTCTTTCTGCCGCCGTTCATTATCTTGACGTTTTTGTGTCCGTAATATTTGAAGACCCAAAATACAAACGCGGCAAACCAGTTGTTAAAATCTCCATACAGCACAACCTCGCTGTCTGTCCTAATGCCGTTTTTTGACATGAGTGCCTCAAACTGTTTTTTGTCTATAATGTCCCTTGTTATTGGGTCGTTGATGTCGCGTTTCCACCAGATCAGCGTGGCTCCTTTGATGTGGCCTTTTCTGTAGCCGTTTTCAGGATCATAGTCAACCTCAACCAATCTTACTTTGTCGTTTGGTGGATTTTTTGAGACCCACTCTGTGTCTACGAGTACTTCTGGATGTGCATAGCTCATTTCACCCTGTGAAAAAGTGCTTACATAATTAATTTTTTCCATAACCTGAAAAGACTATGTTTTTTAAACAAAGCAGCACAAAGGGAATGGTTGAAGCTAAGTCGGGTCGGCATTGTAAGTAAATTTGGCTCCGAGGAGTCAGAGAATGCGGCAAGAAAGGTCGCAAAAAAATTTCTTTCACATCGCTCCGAGGTTTTTACTATTGCCCCCGTATCCGTCGAAGGCGCAAAAAAAGTCGAGTCCGTCGAAGACCTCAATAGCAAAAAGCTTGATTTGGTGGTAACACTTGGCGGCGACGGCACAACGCTGCGCACCTTCCGCAGTCTGCTAAATGAGATTCCACTTTTGACAATAAATGTGGGCGGAAACAGGGGGGTTCTTTCTGAAATCACACTTGAGAGGATTGATTCTGCAATTACAGATATCAAGGCAGACAAGATTTGGCTTGACAAGAGAACCCGAGTAGTTGCCTCTGCAGGCGGAGAAGAGTTCCCGCCCGCCTTAAATGAGATCTACATCAACAGGCAGAATCTCACAAAGACGGCAGACTTTGAGATCAAGTTCCAAAATGACATTGTAAAGCACAAAATGGACGGCGTGATGATTTCCACGCCGAGTGGCTCTACCGGCCATTCATTTTCTCTTGGCGGCCCGATTTTGCATGAGAGTTTAGACATCCTGATTATAACACCAGTGGCTCCGGTTTTGCGTCTCTTGCCGTCGATCGTAGTGCCGGACGAAAAAATCCAGGTAATCTGCTCCCATGACACCAACATAGTCATGGACGCCCAAGTGATCAAGACGGCAAGCTTTGAGGAGCCGATCGTCATAAAAAAACACAGCAAGCGCGCAGTCTTTGTCAGATTCAAAAAGCGCGGACTACGGCAGATGAGCAAGCTTGGACTCTAGAGTGTACGATGCAAGCGCCTTTTATGCTGGCATCCCATTTTCGTCACCACAGCGCGGACACACCACACCACTAGTATTTGATGAGGTAAAACACATCAAGCAAAGTCACGGCGTTCTAGATACTCTATTGGACGCAGGCCGACTCCAAGTCATCGAGCCTGATCCTGAGAAAGTCGATGTAGTAGTCGAGCGCTCCAAAAAAACCGGTGACTATCAAAATCTCTCAGAGGCGGACGTCTCCGCAGTTGCGCTGGCACTTCAGCTAGAAGTCGAGATTGTCACAGACGACTTTGCTGTATCCAATTTGGCAAAAAATCTTGGGCTGACAGTTGTTCCAATAATGACAAAGGGGATCAAAGTGGTAGGGAGATGGCTCTATTACTGCCCTGCCTGCAAAAAAGAGTTTTCCGCCCTAGACACCTGCCCCATTTGCGCAAACAAGCTGAGGCGAAGGTTACTCAAGGGCAAGCCCTCTTGAATACCAGTCGATGAAGGAGCCATCGTAGAGCCTCACCTGCTCATAGCCTGCAATCTTTAGCTGGTAGAATAGCGATGACGCTCTGTGTCCGTGCATGCAGTAGCATATGACTTGATCTTGCTTTGAGATCATTTTTTGCGCAAAAAGATTTGCAAGAGACTCTTTGCTGTCAAACAACAACCCGCCTTGCCCGAGGCCATCCGTAAAGGGGGCCAGAATCGACCCAGGTATGTGGCCGCCAAAATACTCCTGGGGCGTTCTTGCGTCCAGTATGACAGACTTGCCGAGCAGACCTTGCAGCTCTTGTGCTTCGACTCTGATCTCGGCTCGCGTATTTGGGACGAATTGTGTCGGCTCGATCTTTTTTTGCGACTTCACCAATGGGTTACCTTTGCTTTGCCAGTGAGTCAACCCCACATCGAGAATTTTGACGTTTTTATGTCCAAGATACTCCAATGTCCACGCAACTCTAGCCACTGACGGGTCCATTACCTCGCCTGTGACCACGACCGTCTTTGATGAATCAATTCCAAGACTGCCACAAAGTCGCGAGGCCTCCTCCGGCTCTGGTGCCAAGTGGGCTCCGTGTTCGTTTATTTTTATCAGCTGATCAACTACCAAAGAGACAGAGCCCGGTATGTGGCCGTACAGGTAGGCGACCTTTGGTCTTGTGTCCACTATGACCACGTTTGGATCCTCTAGGTGTGCGTAAAGCCATTCAGACGAAGTCAGCATTTTCTACAATCCTAGCGTGCTTTGATTTGATTCTTTTTTTAGCACGCTTTGGCGCTCAAGCATTTGTTTTATTTTTTTGGCCCGCGCCTCACCGAGTCCTTCTATTTTTGCCAGCTCCGCAAACGACGCATTAAGTGTCCTTGCAGGAGAGCCAAACTTTTGCAGCATTCTTGTGGCAAGCTTTTCGCCTATGCCAGGCAGGCTGCACAACACTGCAAGCTGCTGCCTTTGCAGGTCGTCGGATTTTTTTATTTTTTTGAGAAACGGTCCTTTTGTCGCCTCTTTTCTTGAGCACATGGAGATGAGGAGTTTTGCAGTATGCGCCGCGTTTGGTGTTGGAATGATTGGTATCTTAAAATCAATTGCAATAGACGCAAGGGCGCCGTAAAAAACAAGAGGATTTTCCACTATCTGCTCTATTTCGTCGACGTTTCCCTCCATTAGGATCACTGGGTTTGCAAAGTGCTCTTTGAGTCTGTTGCACTGATCAAACAGCCGCCCATCAAATATTGACGAAATTAGATCCGAGACGCTTTTTCGCTCAACTATAGTCTCCGGCGCGACGATGTAGTCACCCACTTGAAGCGTCTTTATCTCCAAATTGATTCCCACTGCCTTGAGAAGGTCCGGAATGCCGCTTTTCTTTTCACGCTCGTCTACAACTATTCTGAGATTTTCAATCTTCATCTGGGCAAGCTTGGATGACGTATTAAATAATTTATTGGGATGGCGGTTTTTGCGAGCCTCGTATCATCTCGTTTATCTTTGCTTCCTGCTCCTTGATGCTTTCTTTGAGCCTCGTCTCCTGTTTTGCCAGAACAGCCGACCTTGTGTTTGCAAGCTCTTTTTTTTCTTCAAGCTCTGCAATGAGGCTCGCCTTTGTTGATTTTATGAGAATCGAGCCGGCGTGCTTGTAGACCGGATCAGAGTCAGCTATTTTTTTTAGCTCTTCAAGTGCCCTGTCTGACTCGATTTGCTCAAGTTCCAGCTGTTGCTTTTGTGCCATGACCGACTGCAGGTTTTGCTGCGACTGTTGCAGCTTCATAAGCTGTTCCTGGAGCCATGGCGGAATTTGCTGGCCTTGCGACATATGTTAGATGCACCTCGAATTTCTTATTATCTGTACCGATGAGCCATATTGGATCAGACTTTACGAGCAGACTTGGTGGATTCAAGTGAGTCATTGCTTGCTTGAATCAATCTCAGAAGCGAGTTGATGTTTGCGCGCAGGTGAGTGAGCTCGTTTGAATTAATTGAGATTTTCATGGTGTTTTTTTTGAATGTGATTTTTGTTTTTGTTGGATTTTCCGGGTAAAACTTGTTGTCGGTACTTATTGACTCAAAAATCGCTCTGGTTTTCTCTTTTGCGTTAACTGTGATTGTCGCGCTAAATGCTGACATCGTACGCGGTTCCGGCAACTTTAAAGCCGCATTTTTTGCAGTGCCATATTCCCACCGCCTGCCTGCCAAACCTTAATGAGCCGCACTCGGGGCACCTTCTCTTTGCTTTTAGGATTGCATGCACCTGGGTGAACTTTTTTCTGTGTTTAATTCCGTATTTTTGTCGCAGGCCTTTTAGAGATGAACCTTTTTTGAGCAATTAACTTCCTCCTATCTTCTTTAGGATCTCCCTTATTTTTGCTCCGGTGGCAATGGAGATTTGACTGCATTTGATTAATTGTTCCTGAGTAAAGCCGTCGTTGCCGCCTTTTTGTATGGCGCAAATGTTACCATCGGAATTGGTTGTGATCGTCATTCTTGCGTCCATGCAGCTCCACTCGTCGGCGTTTGGGTCAACGATGATGTGGTCGCCTATCTTGCCCATAGTCACTGATACTGGTAGCGTGGTAATTGGAGGATCAGAGACCTCGCCGTCCACCAGCGTCGGTACGTCGTCTTTGATCTCCCATTTCGGTATTTTGCATGAAAGGATGCTTGCGACAGACGCATAAGAACAGGCATCAAAGAGGTTTCCGTCGTAATCTGTGACACTGTTGTCTACAAAAAGTCCTATTACAGACTTGTCTTTTTGCAGCACAAGCTTTGTGAGGTCTATCATGCCACTTTCACGTATGCCCCTGTCAACTACCCTTGCAAGCTCAATTACGTCTTCACCTGGAGGGCCAGGCTCGACGTTTGGATCTGCCAGTGGCAGAATCTCTGCGGTGCAGATGAAGATCCCCCTGTCGCCAAGATCCGGAAACGGCTTGTCCGGCTGTATCTTCACTCCGCAGACCACCTCTGTGTCCCCAAGTCGCACTCTTGCAGAACCTTCTGCTTTTGGGATCACGTTTGTATCAATTATCAACTGTCTTGGCTCATCGAATGCGCGCCCGTCAATTCTTTGGCCGTCTTTGAGGAGTGCGAGAATTTTTTTCTTTTTTAGCTCATCTATGATGGAGTTACTCATTGCGCACTATCCCCAAAAAATTTCTCTTTTAGTGCCTTTTTTTGAATCTCGTAGACTAGCTTGCAGCCACCTATTGCCGTGTTGACACATTTTTCGTATTCTTGAGGCGTTAGAACTCCATCTAGTTGGATTAATGTGATTTTGCCGAGGTTTGGCATCAGTGCGACCGGCATGTCTGCCTGCCCTTCTTGATCTTCTTCGTTGTTGATGTCAAGCACGATTGTATCGGCCACCTTTCCTGCGGCGCACGCCGACACCATGTCCCTCATCGGGATCCCTGCATCTGCCAAGGCAACTGCCGCAGCATCCAGAGCGGCGCACCTTGAGCCGCCGTCTGCTTGAAGTATTTCAATAAAGACGTCTACTACGGTTCTTGGAAAATTCTCAAGCATCACTGCCGGCTCTAGGGCTTCCTTGATCACCTTGGAGATCTCTATTTCTCTTCTTGATGGTGCCGGGTTCTTTCTTTCTCCTACTGAGAACGGTTGCATGTGGTATCTGCAGCGCAGAATGCCCCTGTCTGTGTTTGCCAGATGTTTTGGATGGACATCGCGCGGCCCAAAAACTCCTGCAAGTATCTTGTTTTCTCCGAACTCAATGTATGCAGATCCGTTTGCGTTCTTTAGAACCCCGGCCTTTATCATTATTCTTCGCGGTTCGTCTATTCTCCTTCCGTCGCAACGTATACCTTTGTCATCTAGTAATACTATGTCCGTTTTTTTTACTCCCATTATTAACCACTGTTTGATCCTAACATTTCTTGAATTCTTTCAGTCAAATTTGGAACATGTGCTTGTTCTTCGACCATTCTGATGGCGTCAAGAGCCTTTAATAATCCATCGGGATCCTCGCAAGAGACTACGACGTACCCATTTTGTCCTATTGTAATTACAGCCTTTGTGGCATTTTCGATCGTCTGTATCATGGAGCCGCGTTTGCCTATGAGTCGTGGAACTTTGGTTGGAGATATCTTGACTAGCTCGCCTTCCTCTATTTTGCCAAGGTCCCTGTCAGATATTGTAAGCAGTGGGTCTCTTGACCTATCAGAGTTGGCAATTCTTGCAGCTACCAGGTCACCGGTCTTGAGCCTCGATGTCAGATCATCCATTTTGGGATTAAAGTCCCTCCCAAAGACATCCTGTGCCGGCAGTATTCCTGCATAGCACGAGTTTATGTCAAGCTCCCATGAAAGCGACGTGTGTGATCTTACAATTCCAATTACAAAGTCATCAATTCGCGGCAGGTAGATTCCTGCAAGAGGAATCACTCTGACTCCACTATCATAAATCTCAGAGATCCCGACGGTCGTCGCGATGATTTTATCGCCGAAAAGGTGCACGTTTTCTTCCGCCCGGTACGGGCCTGTAGTGATGACATCGCCAGGTATGACGTATTTGCGTCTCACATCATCCATTACTTGACCATCTCCACCGTCGCGGTTCCTTTTGTTATAGAGCCGAGTCTGTCTATCACGCTTGCCCTTGCTCCCGCAGGTATTTCTAGTATTGCTTTAAGTGATCCGTTATTTTGCCATTCTTCTTTTTTCAGAGTCCCAGTTGACTTGAGGACCGAGTAAGATTGTGCCGCATATTGTGCAGGCACCATTATCTCAAGCAACAGGTTCTCCGACTTTAGCGGAATTATTGTACGCAGTTTTTCTACTATATCCTTTACTTGCTCTTCAGTATTTTTAAAAGGGTCTATTGAGACTCGGCATTGCTCTAGTGCTTGCTCAATTCTTAGAGGCGGGTGCGGCAGGTGTGATCGCGGATCAACAAAGGTTTTTGCGATGAATTCGATTATCTGTTTTCTTTTTTCCGACACCATCTTGCGGCGCTGGTCTGTAGTAAGGTTGAGGTCTCCCTTCTTTAGAATCTGTTCAATTACTGCCATGGTATCTTGTGTCTTGAATGCCTTGAGTAGTTTTTCAGTCGACGCCCTTGTTCCTTTGTGGGAGTCCGTGTAGACTTCGTCAGATACCAGAACGGATGATACGTCCTTTCTTTTACCAAGCTTGTATTCTAGGGCAGGGTCTGGTTTTACGAGGATCTCAAACTTTTCACCCTCAACTGAATGCCTAATTACTGTGACATCCGTCATAGGACAGATAACGAAATCTCGGTATTTATCTGTGTCAAGACTCACGCTAGATTTTTAATGGGGGTAAAGAGAATTTTTTCAAGTTTGCCTTCTTTGGAGATAGTTTCACAAGACAAGCAGCGTATGACTGTAAAACTCAAAGGCGTGCCCTTGCAATACGCAAACGCCCTTAGGAGGATTTGCCTAAATGGCGTTCCAGTGTTTGCCATCGACACAGTAGACATCATCGAAAACTCTTCTGTGATGTCCGATGAGGGAATAGCACACAGGCTCGGCCTCATACCGCTAAAGACAGACCTCAAAAGGTTTGCAGAGCCCTCCCAGTGCTCCTGCAAAAGCCAGGCCGGCTGCTCAAACTGCCGTGTCATGCTCGTAATCGACTCTGGAGATACAGATACAACGAGAACCATAACATCTGCAGAGCTCAGCTCCGAAGACGAGACTGTCAAGCCGGTATCCGACAAGATCCCAATAGTCCAAGTAGCCCCAGGACAGAAACTAAAGCTTGAGGCATATGCAAGACTCGGCCGCGGCACGACCCACGCAAAATGGAACTCGGCAAACATCTCGGTGTTGACCCACACAGAAAAACACGACGAGTACCTCCTGACTGTCGAGTCGACCGGTGCACTAAGTCCTGAGCAGATCATAAAAACCGGCGTCGACGAGCTTGTCCAGAGACTCGAAGATTTCAAGGGTGTAATTACCGAGCTAAAGGCGTAGTAAATTATATTTGGGTTCTTAAAGGGCATTATCTATGACCAACCAGCTAGTTCTGAACATGGTAAAGGATCTAAAGAAAGCATCTGCTAAGAACAAGGCGCCGATTTGGTCAAAGCTTGCAGTCATGGCTCAAAAGCCGTCCATTGCGAGAAGAATAGTCAACATAAAAAAGATAAACGATGTTACAAAGGAAAACGACATAGTCGTGGTGCCAGGAAAGGTTCTGGGAACAGGTAACATGTCTCACAAGATCACACTTTGCTCATTTTCGATATCCACTTCAGCCGCAAAGAAGGTGCTTTCTGCTGGCGGCAACATAATCAATTATTCTGAAATGATCTCCAAATTTCCAACAGGGAAGGGCGTGAAGATAATTGGCTGAGCAACAGATAGTTGTAGACGGAACAAACCTCCTTGCGGGAAGGCTTGGCTCAAATGTTGCCAAGATGCTGTTGCAGGGAAACCGCGTTGCCATAGTAAACTGCGAGAAGATAATGATCAGCGGGAGAAGGAGAAACATCATTCAAAACTACAAGGACTTTCTCTCAATTGCAAGTATTTTGCACCCAGAGCACGGCCCATACCACCCAAGAAGGCCTGACACCATAATTGCAAAGATGATTCGCGGCATGCTGCCGAGAAAAAAGCCGTCAGGCCAAGCTGCACTCAAAAGGCTCCGCACATACATAGGTGTGCCTGCCCAGCTTCGCACATCAAAAAAGATCACGCTAGACAACGCAAAGATCAGGCGACCTTCTGCCAACTACACCACGATGGCAGAGCTGGCAAGAGAGGTGGGCTGGACATGACGCCAAAAACTGAGATTTATTTTGCGACAAGAAAGACATCCAAGGCGCACGTCTACATTACAAAAGGCACAGGCCGAGTAAGGATCAACAACACGCCAGCAGAGATGATCCAGCAAGAGACGGCACGCGAGGTAATCCTGAGCCCCCTTGAAATAGCAGGAGATCTTCGAAACAAAGTAGACATTTCAGTAAGAGTGCGAGGAGGCGGCTTTATGGGCCAGGCCTACGCTGCAGCCACTGCCATATCAAGGGCGTTGACTGGCTGGACAAAATCAAAAAAAGATCCAAAGGACCACCCGTTCACAAAGCAGATAAGAAATGAGTTAAGAAAAAGAATAAGCGAGTTTGACAAACACCTTCTAAGCGGCGATGCCAGAAGAAAAGAGCCAAAGAAGTTCGGTGGCCCCGGCGCCAGAAGAAGGAAACAGAAATCATACAGGTAGATTGAAAGCTGTAATTTTGGCCGGTGGAAAAGGTACACGCGCCAGGCCTTTTACCGATTATTTCCCAAAGGCCATGATGCCGGTTCACGGGAGGCCTCTGATAAGATACATAGTGGACCATCTTGCTTCGTTTAGATGCGTCTCCGAGATAGTCATAGTAGCCGACCTAAAAGGACTGGGTGGACAAATAGCGCATTATTTGGAAGGCTACGGGAGAAAGCCGATTAGCTTTGTGCAGGATTCTTCGAGTGGCACTGCAGGTGACCTGATCCATTTGGCCCCCAAGCTGGGGAGCCAGCCTTTTGTGTTGTGGTTTGCAGACAACCTGTGCGCCCTAGACGTCGAAAAAATGTACAGGCACTATACAAAAAAGGGCAGTCTGGCATGCATAGCGACACGGCAGTACAGAAAGGAGGAGACCGGCTTTGCCAAGGTGCGAGACGGGATCATCACCGAGTTCATAGAAAAGCCCCTAGTCAAGATGCAGGATTGCGAGTGCACCGGCATCTACATACTTGGCGGAAAAATACTGGACATTATAAAAAAATCAAAATCAAAAAACCTGAATTTGTCATACGATGTCTTGCAGCGACTTTCAAAAAACAACTTGGTAAGCTCCTTTGACATAGGCAAGACGCCCTGGGTTGATGTCGAGTCGCCAGTCGTACTTGAGCGGAAGGGCTCCGATATCAAAAAGATAATTGCGCAAATGGGCTAAATTCTGTGGGTTTTTTCGTAGGCAGATATTCTGTCCTCAAATTGCAGAGTCATAGCTATGTCGTCTAGCCCTTCGAGCAGTGTTTTTTTCCTGCTTGGCTCGATATCAAAGTGGACGGTTTTTCCGTCGTACTTGATTGTCTGGGCTTCTAGGTTCACCTCGACGTCAGACGCCGTCCCGCTTAGCTCAGCTACGAGCTCTTTGCTAAGCGTTATTGGCAGTATGCCGTTTTTGAAGCAGTTGTTATAGAATATGTCTGCAAAAGACGGAGCCACAATTACGTCAAAGCCATAGTCCTTGAGCGCCCATGCAGCGTGCTCCCTTGATGAGCCGCAGCCAAAATTCTCGCCAGTTACCAGAATGCGTGAGCCTTTGTACTTGGTGTCGTTTAGGGCAAAGTCGGCCTTTGGCCTTCCGTCTGGATCAAATCTCCAGTCATAGAACAGAAACTTGCCAAAGCCTGTACGCTGCACCAACTTGAGGAACTGTTTTGGCACGATTTGGTCGGTGTCCACATTGGGCCTATCCAGTGGGGTCACGACGCTTCTCACAGTCTTGAATTTTTCCATTATACCCACTCTCTGACATCTACGAAATGTCCCGCTATCGCAGCTGCTGCGGCCATTATCGGGCTGACAAGGTGCGTCCTGCCTCCTGCACCCTGCCTACCCTCAAAGTTCCTGTTTGACGTGCTTGCGCACCTTTCTCCTCTAGACAGAATGTCCGGATTCATGCCAAGACACATGCTGCAGCCGGACTCGCGCCACTCAAAGTTTGCTTCCTTGAAGATCTTGTCCAGACCAAGATCTTCGGCCTGTTTTTTTACTTGCTGCGAGCCTGGCACCACCATCGCCCTCACTTTGTCTGAGACCTTGCGGCCTTTGATGACGCTTGATGCCTCAATTAGGTCCTGGAGCCTTGCGTTTGTGCAAGAGCCGATAAAGACGCGGTCTATTTTGATGTCGGTAATAGGCGTTCCTGCCTCCAGGTCCATGTATTCTAGGGCTTTTCTTGCGGCGGCTTCTTGGCTTGGGTCTCCCCTTGCAAACTCTGCCGGATCAGGAACCGTCTCCGTGACGTCCGCAGTCATTGCCGGGTTTGTGCCCCAGCTCACCTGCGGAATTATTTCTGATGCGTTTATTGTAAATGATTTATCGAATTTTGCGTCACCATCTGTCTTGAGGTTTTCTTTCCATTCCTCTACGAGCGAATCATAGTTTTTTGGTGTGTACCTTCTTCCTCTGAGGTAATCGAATGTCTTTTGGTCCGGAGCAACAAGGCCTGCCCTTGCGCCACCCTCAATTGACATGTTGCAGATTGTCATGCGCTCATCCATGGACAGATCCGATATTGCCTCCCCACGGTACTCAAAGACTGTGCCGTTGCCACCTGCCGTGCCAATTTTCTTTATTATGGAGAGAATGATGTCCTTGGCAGTGATTGCGTGGATGTTTTTCCTTTTTCCTTCCACCCTTATCTCAAACGTCTTGGGCTTGTCAAGAACTAGGCATTGGGTTGCCAACACGTGTTCTACGTCGCTTGTGCCTATTCCCAGTGCGAAAGCCCCAAACGCGCCGTGTGTTGAGGTGTGGCTGTCTCCGCACACCATCGTGATGCCCGGCATGGTTATGCCAAGCTCTGGCCCAATGACATGCACAATCCCCTGATACGGGCTGTCCAAGCCGAACAACTCTATTCCGAACTCTTTGCAGTTGTTTTCCAGAGTCCTGATCTGTGTCGCAGAGATCTGGTCTACTATCGGTAGGGACCTGCTGGAGGTTGGAACGTTGTGGTCCATTGTCGCAAACGTGAGATCTGGGCGCCTCACCTTTCTTTTGTTGATTCGCAGGCCGTCAAATGCCTGCGGCGATGTGACTTCGTGCACCATGTGCCTGTCAATATAGATTAGCGTTCTTCCGTTGATTTCGGCTACTTTGTGGTCGTCCCAGATCTTTTCAAAGAGCGTTTTGCCCATTTATAACCAAAGTTAGTGAGGACAATATAAAATGAATCTAGTCCGGCTTGTACTTGAAGAGGCCGCCTGCGGCAATTATTTTTGACACTATCTCCGAGAAGGGTTTCATTTTGTACACTTCGTTTTTGGTGATGTTTTTTATCTCGTTTTTTTCAGTGTCGACTTGGATTTCGTCCCCATCTGAGATCTTTTTGTAGGTGTCCTCGTCTATTTCAATTGGGAGGAGGAACGCGCCGTCCACTGCGTTTCTGTAAAATATTCTGGCAAACGACAGAGCCAACACACCTTTTATTCCACAGTGTGACAGTGCAATCGGTGCGTGCTCCCTTGACGAGCCGCATCCAAAGTTCTTTCCTGCAACTATAAAGTCCCCCGGTTTGACTCTTGCGTGGAAGTTTGGGTCTATTCCCTCCATTGCGTGTTTTGCTATTTCGTCGTAATCGTGAAGCTTGAGGTACGTGCCTGGAAGTATTACGTCCGTGTCGATGTTGTCACGCTCGTATTTGATTACCTTGCCTGCCATCATAGATCCCTTGGGTCGGTGATTTTGCCTGTGACTGCTGAAGCTGCTGCGACTAGTGGCGATGCCAGGTATGTCTTTGACTCGACGTGGCCCATCCTGCCGGGGAAGTTCCTGTTGGTCGTACTGATGCACACTTCGTCTTTTGCCAGCACGCCCATGTGCGCGCCACAGCATGCACCGCAGGTGGGCGGCCCCACTGTGACTCCCGCATCCAAAAATATCTTGATTAGGCCGTTTTCCATTGCGCGCTTGTATATCGAGATCGAGGCAGGCAGCACCTCTGTTCTGATTTTGACTTTTCTTCCCATCAGGATGCTTGCTGCAGCTTCAAGGTCCTCATATTTTGCGCCGGTGCAAGAGCCGATGTATGATTTGTCGAGCGGGATTCCCGAGACATCGCCGACTGGTGCGACGTTTTCTGGCGAGTATGGTTTTGCGACGAGCGGCTCCAGCTCTGACCCCTCGTACTCGTAGACCTTGGCGTACTCGGCGTCCTTGTCGTCGTATACTGGGGTGTATTCTGTTGCGCCGCGCTGTGCCAGATAATCAAAGGTTTTCTGGTCCGGCTCGATTATTCCGTTTTTTGCACCTGCCTCGGTAGTCATGTTGCACAAAGTTAGCCTTGACTCTACCGACATGGCAGTGACTCCGGAGCCGCCAAACTGCATTGCTGCGTATGCTGCGCCGTCCGTACCGATGTCGCCGATTATCTTTAGGATAAAGTCCTTTGCCATGACTCCTGCAGGAAGCTTTCCGTTTAGCTTAAAGTATAATGTCTGGGGAACCTTGAACCATATTTTTCCATTTAGTAGAACGTATGCTATGTCGGTGTGTCCAAGGCCGCACGCGAATGCCCCCAGCGCGCCAGTGGTGTTTGTGTGTGAATCCCCACCCACATAGACTTCGCCTGGGAGCACCATCGCTTCTTCGTGGGACAGCGTGTGGCATATGCCGTACTGGCCCATGCCGTACTTGAAGTGTTTTTCAATGCCGTATTGCTGGGTAAATTTTGTGAGTTTGACTATGTTTTCTGCAGATATCTTCTCAGCTGAGGGGACAAAGTGGTCTTCGGCAACCCAGACTTTAGATGGGTTCCAGAGTTTGTCAACATTGATTCCTTCTTTTTTGAGTTTTTCAAATACCTTGATGACTCCTGGGCCTGACACGTCGTGGATCATTGCCTTGTCCACATTGGCAAAGACGATGTCGTCTGGCGCCACTCTCGATTTTCCTGATGCCCTGGCTAGAATCTTTTCTGTAATATTCACAAAAGACGGATCCATTTGTTCGGATTAATAGCTTTGCGGCGACACCATTAAAGATGCGAAAATCGTAGTACTCACAGTGCCACTTAGCGTAATCCCAATCAGGGTGCAAAGAAAAGAGCCAGGCTTTGACCTGTATGCCAGCATAGTTGGCTCGCTAGGCGACATGGCGCTTCAAAGCGGCGACGTCGTTGTCATATCAAGCAAATACGTTGCAAGCTCAAAAAACAGGTTGCTTGATTTGCAAAGAATCAGGCCGTCATCTGATGCAGCCTCGCTCTCTGGGAACCACCAGCTCGATCCTAGATTTGCAGAGGTGATTTTGCGCGAATCAGACAAGGTCTTTGGTGGAGTAGCAGGCTTTGTGCTCACCTCAGCAGACAGTATCCTTGCGCCAAACGCTGGAATAGACAAATCAAATGTCAAAAAGGGGACAGTGATCCTGTACCCAGATGAGCCCTACTTGGTTGCCGAGCAGCTACGCCGCAAACTTTTTTTGGATTTTGGCGTCCACGTGGGAATAATTTTGGCAGATAGCAGGCTGATGCCTGCCAGGGCTGGGACTGTGGGTGTGGCAATCGCATGTGCCGGCCTTGAACCGGTACAGGATGTTCGCGGCAGCAAGGATCTCGACGGCAACCCGCTCAAAGTTACTTTGAAGGCCACTGCAGACAATCTTGCGTCGATTGCAAACCACAAGATGGGTGAGGGCGACGAATCCACCCCGATTGCAATAGTGAGAGATTCCGGCGCCAAGCTAACTACAAGAAAGATAAGGCCTGACGAGATGGCCGTCTCATCTGAGCAATGCGTCTACATTCGTGGTTTCAGCAACTGGCGTGTTAAAAACACCACGACGTTGCTTTAAATAGTAGCAGTTTTGAATCCAGCTCGTACGATGTCGCAAGAATACCTCACAAGGTATCCAAAAACGATCTTCTTTGGAGATGGAAAGAGACACACCATAGGCGTGGACACAAAGGGTGTGGAGCAGCTTTCGATTATTGTCAAAAAAAGTGCCGATGAGATACTCGGCATTCTAAGAAAAGAAGGATTTACCAAAGTAAAGTTTGAGCACAAGCAGGATGCCCAGATAGGCCACGGACTCTCCCTGAAGCTGAAAAAGCCATGGGAGATGCACCTAAGACTGTTTGATCTCAAAAAGGGGATGGTCGCAATCCAGGCCGAAGTCGAGGTCTCGCGTGATTACTTGCAACACCTGTTTTGCCAGCGCACACCGGTAATTTATGAAATCGAGTCTCTGCTCAAAAAGCACCAAATCGAGTACCAGATTTGGAGCGACAGGGTGAAAAATTATGTCCACACAGTATTTGACAACTACAAGATAAAGTTGACGACACCGAGCATACCGGTTTTTGCATGGAAGCCAATGTTGTTTTTCATAAGCACCGTTGGCATATTTTACCTCTGGAAGTACCTCAATACGATTTAGTTAAAAGATTAATTAGAATTTTGCAATTAATCTAGACATTGAATGACGGCTTTCTTACCACTTATGTAGACCATTTTGGCGTGTCGCCTTGGGAGATCGAGGTTGTGTACGAGTTGTTTGCAGAAAGGTTCAAGGTGGTGCAGAACCAGCTTGAGGAGCCTGATCCTGATTTTGTGAGTGTGCTGAGTTTGTCCATCCCACTTGAGTTCAACGAGGAGTTCTTCAAGTGGTTTGAGTATCGCCGATGGGACAAAGTCAAGTTCCTCCTCAAGGAGATGAAAAGGAGGCGCGGCGACAACAAGGCGTTGAAGATTGACATCAATTTTGTCGGCATGCCAAAGATCGGATTTAGTCTCGATGTGCACGACAGGAGCTGGTTTGACAACGCAATAGAGAAGCTGGACTTTGTGATAGAACTCCTCCCCTTCCACCTGAATTCGGAAAACATTCCGCAAGAGATCTCAAAGATCCTCTACAAGTTTGATGTCGAGACCAGAAAGTGGAAGATGCACACTCTGTTTGCAAAAGACAAGCAGTTTCTTTTGGTAAATAACACCTGGAAGCAAGCTACTTGATGTCTTTTTCTAAAGGCTCCAAGAGTTCGTGAAGCTCTTTGTATTTGGAGTCCAGAAACTCCAAAGACTCTTCAAGCTTTTTTGATTTGCCGTACTTGAAACGGATCAGCTCTCTGTGATGCCAGAAATTTTTCCCCTCGCTAAGCGAGAGGGCTGTAAAGTAGTCTGTCCCCTTGACACTGTCTGGAATTTTTATGCTGTACGGGAACAAAAAGTCTGCAATGAACCACTCGTCTCCGTCAGGGTAGTCCGCCCCTGTATCAACATCAAAAAAAATATGCAACAAATTAGATTGCATGAGGCCGTCATCTGGTATGTTGGGGTGCTTTATGTTTGATTTGCTGAAATCAAGCTTGAGCAAGCTTGGCTCAAAATATCCTTTGATTATCGCCTTTCGAAATATTTTGTTTGCCTCAGTCAGATTCAATTATAGCATAACCTTCCCCGTATCTCGCTAATATCAATTTACACGCCTCTAACGTTTTAAACACTCAGTGAATCTAAAATCTTTGATAAATCTGTGATGGCCCTGCCATTTTCCGTAATTACTTGGGAGGCAGGCGGATTTTCCAGATAGTTTGGTATTTTGTCCATGATTCTTCTGTCGTATTGACTGATTATCTCGTTTTTGTAGAAAATCCCCACCGGGATTTTTGTGTCCCATTCCAGCGAGCGGATTAGGGCCTGTGTCAGCTTTTCGTTGAGCTCGGACTCTTCATCGTAGTGGACTACTGGGTCGTAGTTGGTGTCTTCGAGCTTGTAAATTCTGGGCTTTGGCTGCTTTGTTATTTCGTCAATTCTGTCCATTCCTGCATACCAATCTCTGGTGTTGATGTCGTTGTAGGTGGGGCACGGTTGCAGTACGTCGATGAATGCCAGGCCCTTGTGTTTGACCGCAGCGATTATGATGTCTTTGAGGTGCCTTACATCATACGCATAGGCACGCGCCACAAACGTAAAGCCGCTTGCTATTGCAAGACCTATTGGGTTTACGTTGTAGTTTGTGTTTGGCGACGGGAGCGATTTTGTTTTTTCTCCGAGCTTGAGTGTTGGAGATGCCTGTCCCTTTGTCAAACCGTAGACGCCGTTGTTAAATATCATGTATGTGATGTCTAGATTTCTTCTTCCTGCTGCAACAAAGTGGCCTGCACCGATTCCAAGGCCGTCGCCGTCTCCCCCTACAGCAATTATCTCCATTTCCGGGTTTGCAAGCTTGGCGCCTTGTGCAAATGTCAAGACTCTCCCATGGAGCGTGTGAACTCCGTAGACATTTACAAAATGAGACGTTTTGCCTGAGCAGCCTATGCCGGAAAATATTGCGGCCTTGTGTCGCGGAATCTGCATTTCCGACAATGACATCTGAATTGCATTGACAATCCCAAAGTCGGCACACCCAGGGCACCAGTCATTGTGTACCTCTGTCTTGTAATCGCTAAGCCCCATGAGTAAGTACCTCTCTTTTTTGTGCTTTTTTTTCTACTATCTTTTTTAATGACTCGTAGATTTCCGTTGAGGTCATTGCCCTTCCCGTATACTTTAAGATGTAATAGTCTGGCCCGCGTTCTAGATTTTGTCTAAGTAATTGTCCCAACTGGCCGGTGTGATTTGCCTCAACATCGACAATCGTTTTTACATCCTTTAATAGAAATTTGACATAATCCGTAGGAAATGGATGCAACAGTTTTACTTGGATGAATCCGAGTTTGATATTTTCTTGCCTTAGCATCTCAAGTGCGTCAAGAATGGGTCCTTTTGGCGAGCCCCAGCTCACTATGCAGGTCTCTGCAGTTCCAAATGAGACCACTTGTTCTTCGTCCGGAATCGTCTTGAGGGCATAGGCAAGCTTTGAGAGTCGTTTGTCCATCATCTTGATTCTGAGCTCTGGATCTTCAGTGATGTGACCGTACTCGTCGCTTTCATCCCCAGTATTCCAGAAAATACCGTTCTCAAGCCCCAGTTTGGATCTCGGCGAGATGCCGTCAGCAGTAAGCTCAAATCTTTTGTATTGGCCTTCGACTTTGTCAAGGAGCTTTCCACGCTTGATTGTGATTTTGTTTGGATCAAATCGCTTGCAAGTAACCACCGAGCTTGCAAGAAACTTGTCCATCATGTGGATTACTGGCATTTGATACAATTCCGCATAGTTAAAACAGCGAGCAGTGTCGTAGAAGCTTTCCTCGACATCACCTGATGCATAGACAATTCGTGGGAACTCACCATGACCTGCATGGATTGCAAATAGCAAATCATCTTGGCCGTGTCGTGTCGGCAGACCTGTCGACGGACCGCTCCTCTGATAGTTTGTGATGACTATTGGGACTTCGTTTATTCCCGCCCAACCAAGGGCCTCGGCCATAAGTGAAAAGCCAGGACCTGATGTGCACGTCGCAGACCTTGTTCCAGTGAGCGCCCCTCCTATTGTCATACCTATTGCAGAGATTTCGTCTTCTGACTGTATTACAAGGGTGTGTCCAGGCCTGTTGTTTTGCACTTCAAAGATCTCGTTTGATTCCAGAAACACACTTTCGTCCGAAGCCGGAGTTATCGGGTAATACGGTTGGAATCTGCACCCGCATGCTATTTTTCCTAGTGCTGTTCCTTGATAACCCTGAACCAGAATCATGTCTGGCTTTTTCGTAGTTGCGCTTATTGTGAATCCAAAGTCGTTGAACTTGGCCGATGCGTAGTTGTAGGCATAGTTAGCTGCATTCTTGTTAAGATCTGCTATTGCCTGTTTTTTTGCGAATATCGCCTCAACTGATTCCAACATTGTCTGTGGAGGCATTTTCATAACACCCAGAGAAAATGAGACTGCAAGCACGTTATACATCCTGACCATCCCTTTGATTCGAGGGTTGTTGATTTCGTCTGCCATCTTTGACAATACGTCTTTGAAGGATATGGGGTAGAGCTTGACTCCGTTTTCTTTTGCTAAATCAAGAACCTCTTTGATGATTGGCTTTTTGTTTTTTGATGCCAAACGCGCCATCAATCTTGATTTGTATTGCTCATCAAGTGTGTGCACTTGGTCTGCATGCACATCAGCAAGATCAGAGTCATAAATTATTGCACCATCTTTTATCACCTCAGAGTAATGGCGGAATATAGTTTCAGCATCAAAGGCGACCATCATGGTGACGTCATTTACGTTTGAGTGGATTTCCCTGTCGGAGACCCTGACTACAAAGTAGCTGTGCTCCCCCTTGATGTTGGAATAGAACTCTCTTTTGCCAAATATGTTGTATCCAAGGGCAGCGCAAGCGCGTGAGAATATGTTTGCACCAGAGTCGACGCCGCTTCCCTGAGGTCCGCCTATCAGCCAGCTTATATCAGTCACAAGTTTCCTTGGAGTTATTTGTTATTAAGAATATGTGTTGGTTTTTCTAACCGCCAGTTGCTGCTTCAAATAGGGCGCATTCGCACTTGTCGCGCTCGCCGCAGTATGGGCAGACACACACGCATTTTTCAATTGCGTTTCCGCATTCGATGCATATTGCGAATTCCTCGTCTTTGGCTTTTTTCTTGTCTCCCAACTTATCCATAGTACGGAAAACAAATGTTATAAAGATTTGACACAGTTGACGCATAAAGTGACAAGAACCAAACCAATAGTTCTGCTTACAAGGAAGCTGCACGATTTTGCGCTAGAAGAATTGAGGAAAAGATACTCCGTTTTCATACACAGTGGCAAGATTCCGATGCCCAAAAGGATCTTGATGGAAAGAATCAAAGATGCCGACGGGCTCGTCTGCTTTCCTTACGACGTCATAGACAAAGAGATTCTAGATGTGGCAAAAAACCTCAAGGTGATTAGTACTTACAGTGTTGGCTACGACCACATCGATGTTGCAGAGGCAAAGCGGCGGGGCATAAAAATAGGATACACCCCGGAGGTGCTCACAAACGCAACGGCAGATCTGTCCGTTGCACTCATGCTTGACTTGATGCGCAGAGTCACTGAAGGGGACAGGCTGATCCGTGCTGGAAAATGGAGGGTGATATTTGGAGCCCACGATTACGTTGGGGCTGACTTGGAGGGAAAGATACTGGGCATTTTTGGAATGGGAAGAATAGGGCAGGCAGTGGCAAAAAGAGCGCATGTGTTTGGCATGAGAATCATCTACCACAATAGAAACAGATTGAGTCGATCTCTGGAGGCCAAGCTGCATGCAAAATACGTAAGCTTTGAGCAACTGGTTAGAAAAAGCGATGTGTTATCGATCCATGTACCGTACAAAAAAGAGACCACAAAAATCATCAACATCAAGATCTTCAAAAAAATGAAAAAAAATGCAATACTGGTGAACACCGCCAGAGGCAAGATAGTCAACGAGGCTGACTTGGTAAGAGCTCTCAAGTCGAAGCTGATTGCGGGAGCTGCACTCGATGTCTTTGAGCGGGAACCGCTTGGCAGAGACAGCCCGCTGACCAAAATGGAAAACGTCGTCTTGGCGCCACACATAGGCAGCTCCACCGCAGAGACAAGAGCCAAGATGGCTCAGATCACTTTGCAGAATCTGGTATTAGGCCTCAGAGGCAAAAAGATGATTTATTCCGTCTAAAGCTGGATGAGATCATCAGGGTTTGCCTTTACGCAGTCTGTGCCCACCGCCTTTAGCCTTTCAAAATTGATCTTGCCGTTTGGAACCTTTCCTTCTTTTTGCAGCAGAGATAGTTTTTCCGAGAGGGTATTTTTGTGTGCCTCGCATGTAACTCCCACCATGTATTCGTCAGAATCTGCTTTCACAGAGATTACAAATTCTGGAGGGTTGACGCACTGTTTTCCATCTTGTTTTACAGAGCACCTGTCCGGCAGCATGATTTGTGACATTATTGATTCAATATTATGTATTCTGTTGCGGCATCTTTTCTATGATTTTTTGAATGTCCCATACTGCAGGTTTTGATTTCTTTGTAGGCCTGAGTACTCCTGTGTCTAATAGTTTCTTTATCAGAAATGCTGCGTACGCGGGTGCACCCGTTGCACCAGGGGAATTGTAATTTATGATGTGTAACGAGTTTTCTGTCTCAAGTTCCAGTATTTCTGATAGGAATTGGCCTTCTTTTGTTATTACTGGGCTGCGAATTCCGGCAGTGCCGCGCCTTGTAAAGTATGATGCCTTGATGGATGGAATGAATTGCTTTACTCTGCTCACCATAGCGTTCTTTGAGAGCGAGCTTTTCCACTCTTTTGACACAAGTGACAGAAATTCCGAGTCAAGCAGCAGCTTCCGTGTGTTTCCACTCAGGATTTCCTTGAGCTTTGATAGCATTTTTGGCACACTTCCCACGTAGCCGGAATAAGTTTCTGGATCCGCCACAGGTACCGCGTTCGGCCCGATCTCAGCTTGGCCGTTTGCGCGTTTGATCCAGTGCGGATCCAAAAATGGAAAGTTTGGGAATTTGGCGACTGTGTAAATGTTTGTGTTTACCAGATTTGCATATTTGGGATCCGCAATCCAGTATTCGCCTCGGAAGTGAAGAACCGAGTATTCTTTTGCAAGATCAATCATTTTTGCCAACTCAAGTGCGTGTCCGCCAGCACAGTTTATCAAAAATTTGCATTCAAGGTCTGATCCATCATCAAATATGATCCGATTTGAGCTGCCTGCGTCGATCCTGCTCACCCTGT
This sequence comes from Candidatus Nitrosotenuis sp., assembly GCA_038869975.1. Classification (GTDB taxonomy): domain Archaea; phylum Thermoproteota; class Nitrososphaeria; order Nitrososphaerales; family Nitrosopumilaceae; genus Nitrosotenuis. Next base: position 4,009 of record JAWCQC010000016.1, on the reverse strand, counting down.
GCCCAAATAGAAACACAGCATGTTGGCTTTGTGCAAGCTTTTGCAGTTCCTTTGTCAGGATTCCATAGTCGGTAGAGACGTCACGGCTGCAGTAAAGTCCTGAATAGCATTTGACGTTTGGTTCCTTTTTCGATATTTGGGCTGCATCCAGCAATTCAAGTTGATCCTCTGGAATTCCGTTTTGGGCGCCCCACTTGATGTATTTTTCCAGGGTCTTGTGCTGATTTTCGTCCAAAGCTACCTCTATTGTACCGCACTGGGACCACGGCAGATTTCGCGCTTTTGCAAAGTCTTGCCACAGATCATGCGATAGCAAAGCTGCTGCGGCGATCGTCTTCTTTTTTTGCGGATCAAGATAAAACGGTGAGTGAACGACGCCGGTATTTTTCCCGCTTGCATGTTCCGCAACATGATTTTCTTTTTCAATCACACATATCTTGAGATCATAAAGTGAGGAAAGCCAGTAAGACATGGTTGTCCCAAGTATGCCCCCTCCAATTATAGCAAAATCAAATTTTTGCACTACATGAGCAACCATTTAGAACCATTAATTGATTGTGTTGCAATGTTGCCATTTTGGAACTGCAAAATCGCCTCTGATTTCCGGCTTCCCTATATGGTTTGGGATTTTGCAATAACTTGTGCAGGAAGACATACTCTCAGTTGTTGTGCTGGTTGGAATGCTGGCAGCTTTGCCGCTTCTGGCGCAGCATGCGAGCGCAGAGACTTACTATGTGTATGTCGAGAAGATGCCGCAACATTGGCAAAAACAATTTGAAGATATTTTAGAGAAAGCTATCGAGTATTGGAGCACGCAAGATCCAGAACTCAAATTCGAGACGGTTCAGTTTGTGGACAAGTCGGACTTTGTGATCCAGTGGTCAAGCAACCATGGGAACAGATTGGGATACTATTCAACAGAAACTGCCAATTCATACGGCAAACCCACAATAGCCATCACATTGGGTTTCTTCAAAGACAAGCAGCTCACCATGGTACCTTATGAGCATGCGCTGTTGTTGACAAAACACGAGCTTGGACATGCAGTTGGAATGTCATATGATGACAACCCAGCTAGTGTGATGTATCCAACAATAGAAGACTACGAGTCGTTGGATGCAGTGAATGTACAGATTCCAAAAAATGCCGATCTGGAACAATTGTCAATAAAGTATCAAAAACTAGTCGAGGAGAAATTGTCGGAATTGGAACCGCGCTTGTCGGATTCCCATCAGATGCTCAATTCAGAATCAGACAATCATTTGTGGATGTCGTATTGGTGGGCAAAAAAATACCTTGCAGATTCAGAGAGGCTGGCAGTAGAGGGCGGTGCATCAATTTTGCAAGCAGACTTTGAAGATTCTTACATGGCATTCAAGACGGCATATGAATACGCAAACAGGGCCGAGCAAAAGATACTGCAACTAACAGCAAACGAGACTGCAAGTTAGTCAAATGCAGTTATTTTGAGCCTCCACATTTAGACAGGTTGTCTGATTTGTGCCTTCAGCCCAGGCTCCCTAGACGTTATGCGAAATCTTTTTCTCTAGCGCAAGCTAGATCCATATCCAGGATGGCCTGAGAGTCGATGGTTTACTGCCCTGGTATGGTATAACATACGATACCACAAAGGCGACCCCTAGACTGACTCGTAGTGAGCGGAAAACAAAATACCGCAGTGACGGTGAATGGGAGAATTCCGCTGCATCAGGCAAACGGCCAACATCAGTCAACAAAAAGAATAAGAGAATGGAAAACGATCAGATTCTGTCTGATACAGCAAAAGCTCACAAAGGATGACTGTGGAATAGGAAAGATTTCTAGGAAGCCTCAGCCTGAATAGTTTTTTATACAATGAAGAGACTGATGTGTCGTTGAGAATCGGCCTACTCTTGACAATAGTTTTTGGTATTATCCTCACTATTGGTTCTACCAATTTAGCTATAGCGGATTTGATAGTGCTTGGAAACGGCCATGCACCAATTTACGTTTCAGACAAAGATGCCGCTGATTTTGATTTTAATAGTGACGGTTTGATTGATTATTATGTAAGAGCCCACTACACAGGAAACTCAAATCAGGTTTACAAGGTCGATTACAAAATGGTAGATGAGTGTGTAGATGGAAGTACATATGAAGATGCAGTGTTAAAGCTGGGGTTTTCTACTAATGATTTTTGGTATTTTGATAGAACTTGGTTTACCAACTTTGATGCATGGACACCATGGTTCAAGGCAGGATCAAATGATAGCAACAAGAAAATCGATCTTGTTTCCTTGTCACATGGCGCACTTCCGATTCCGTTTCCATCTAGCGGTGATGATGTAATACAAAACAATGGCAAGAAAAATGGCTCTTTTACTCACAAAGACAGCATTCCAGAGCTCGATGGCCAGTCAGGTTGGGAGGGCTCTATATTTTTCCGTGGCCCGGCAGGAGAATATTTCATGTGGACCATCCATCCGGCTTCTGGTACATCTGGATGTGACACTTTAGCTGCGTTTGGCATTCCAATATTTATCAACTGAATCAAAACTAGAAAATCAACCCAAGCTTGCCAGTATTGCACAACATAAAACATTCAAACATCAAATTTTTTGATTTTAAAAAATCAAGGCGCCGGGAGAGAGATTTGAACTCTCGAACCCTTGCGAGTACGCGCTTTATGGTTTTGTGTAATTTCCAGGCGCGCGCCCTACCAGGCTAGGCGACCCCGGCACATGTCCATTGGACAAACGAACTACCAAACTCTGATTATATAATAGATGATCCTTCTGCACCGTTGTTTCTGCCAGACCAGTCCAAATACCACGGCGCGTTTACTTTTTGCAGACCACAAGAAGGTAATCGATTATCTTGTTTTTTGACACCTCTTTCATCTTTAGTAAGGAATTGTAAAGTATACTCTCAACATAAAACGGGTATTCTTTTGAGATCCTAACTTTTAGTGATTCACGGTTTTTTTCGTAATACTCGGCCAATGGCTCGTAAACACTTGCTCCGATCCTCTGCAAAGACGAGATCTCAAATCCGTGTTGCTTGAGTACAGACTTGATAAAATCAATGGCATAGTGCTCCGACGACCAAGTCATCGCAAGCACGCCCAGAGCCATAATTGAGGTGGGCCTCTCCACCACGGGAATCGCAATTGCGAGTATTCCATCCTTTTTTAGTACCCTGTATGACTCGGAGGCAAAATCTGCAAACGGCTTGAAGTGCTGTGCCGATTCAAGTGCCAGAACTCTGTCCACCGATTCGTCTTTGAGAGGCAGGAGCCTTGCAGTCGAGTTTACGATGCGGATTTTTTCGTTGTGTTGGGCATTTTGCTCTGCGTGCGCCTGCCGCAAGTGCCCAAAGTTGATGTCAATGCACGTCATTTCTATTGGAGAGTACGTCTTTTTCCACAAAGAAGCCGGCGTCGCAAAACCGCAGCCCACATCAACTACTTTTTGACCCGGACCAAGCTGTGCGACTTGAGCAAATAACGCACACATGTTTTTTTGTGCTAAAAACGGGGATGTCGTCTCTGAATCCCAGTACCCAAAATTCAGCATGTCTCCCCCCGTGGCAATCTTCATTATGTTTGAGAGGGAACCGTACATGTTGATCACGTCTTTTTCATTGCGACGCACCGTCCACAAAAACAGATCAACTAAGCTGATTTTTCCCAATCACATACCGTGATTTAGTTCGGATAAAATAGATACCTACGACGAATTTTGAGTTATAACTAGTAGGCCTGTTTAAGATTAATCCTCTGTTTTCAGATCAGCACCACAAAATAAATGAATGTAGTGCTGGTCATAATGGCACAGTTGAAGAATTTTTCAGCATTTTTTAGAATCCAATCGGAGCAATGCCAAAATTACAAAAGCGAGCGTGAAAGCCCTAGCCCTTTAGGGCAGGGATGAAAGCGAGCACACCACAGGTCAATATCCAGCACACCAAAAACCATACAACAATCTGTATCTAATCCAAACATATGGAACCCAGTATGGAGATCGCCGGC
>JAWCQC010000015.1:0-43385 GCA_038869975.1 Candidatus Nitrosotenuis sp. | reverse complement strand
TGGCGAGCCAAGCGGAGCCACGTGGGACACCTTGTTGAATCCGACATAGTCTAGCGCCCCCATGAACTTGTTGGCTTCGGATGTGTTTGGACCAAACGCAAGGGTGTATCCCCACAGTACCCACTGGACCGAGATTAGGCCCATGACTATGAGTGTCATGCCGATTACGTTTACTGCATTCTTTGATCTGGAAAGACCGCCATAGAAGAAGGCAACGCCCGGGGTCATAAACAAGACCAGAGATGTTGCGGTAAGCATCCATGCGGTATCGCCGTTGTCAATCATGCATGGCGCAAATGTTCCTGAACCCGGTTCGGTTTCATACCAACATTCGTTGGGGTTGCCGGTGTCGATTCCGGTTCCCCTTGTTACATAGCCATCCATGCCGTCTTCGATTTGTTGTGCGTAGGCAGTGGACAGCACGCCTGTAGCTGTTGCGGCAACTGCTACCACAAGTAATAGAGCATACTTGTGATTCCTGTTCCTCATTGCACGTTTGAATAGGTGAAAATTATTTAAGGTTAGAGAAGTTTCGACTCGAAAAAATGTAAATTGTTAAATACGAATATTCTAAGATAATAACATAAAATCAAAGAATTATGTTACTACTGAGGCAGGGCGGGCAAGACTTGGTATCTTTGAGACATTCAAGACAAAAGACGAACTTACTGGCGAGGCGCTTAGGCAGCGTGCGATAATTGTGAGTCTGGCAACTCAGAGCAATCCGGCGCAGGCAACGAGGACTGCCATAGCACAGCGGATTGCACAGGAAAGCGGCACAGTCTGGAAAAACATCTACTCTGGGATATTTCGCGACCTCGATGAGATATTGATTCCGCTTGGGATTGTGGAGGAAGCAGGTAGACTCCCACTAAAGCGTGGCCCAAAGGCGCTGCAGGAAAAGGGCGTCCCATACTACCAGCTTACAGTCAAGGGGTCCCTCGTAGCACTCGCTCTGGACGAGATTATTGGCAGGGAGAAGATTCTGGAGAGATTTTTTGCGCAATACGGGGACGCAGATGCCGAATTTGTGGAACAGATTGGAATTCTGGCAAAGTTTGCCTCGCGTTTCGTGTTTTCACTTTTTAAGAGCTATGTCAGGGCTTATTGCGACGGCAAGCTTGAAGACCTGCTGCCCTTTGACAAGAAGCGCTTCCTCCAAGTATCAGACGAGTTTATCTTGACTCAGAAGGAGTTCCTTGAGAGCTTCATGGAGATGTCCAAGTTGGAAAAAGAAAAAACGCTCGACTTTCTCAAAAGTGTCGGCTGAATTGGCAAAATCTCCAAACATTAAAATCCGTTGCAAATTGGAGCCAGACTAATGGGTTCTGGTGGCTCACAAAGGGTTTTTGCCTCAGTCAAGTCGTATAGCCAAAGAGGCAAGCTGCTCTCAAAGGCTGAATTGCAGACTTTGGCAGAGTCACGCGATCTGGACGAGCTAATAACAAGAATAAAGAACACCAAGTATGCGGACGCAGTCTCAAAGATAAACAAGCCGTTTACCGCGGCAAAGATCGAGTCAGCTCTCAGAAGCGAGCTTGCAGACATCCATTATTCCATTTCAAAGACTGCGGGACGATCCGAAGTTCTTGACGCGTACTATCTCAAGTTCATAATTTCCAATCTGAAGATGATTCTAAAAGGAAAGGCGCTAAACAAGCCTCAGGAGGAAATAGAGCAGCACCTAAATTTGCACGCAGAAGAGCTCATTGGCCAGCGCGACATCGTCCTCAAGGCCCTTGTCTCAAAGGATTTGGAAGAGGCAGTGGCCAGCCTGAGTGCGATCGAGTTTGGCGAAGAGATTGCAAAGGCAGTGGCCATATACAACGACAAAAAGAACATCCAAGTATTTGATGTCTTTTTGGACAAGATCCTCTACCAGCAGCTTGGCCGCGCAGTGAGGAACACCAGGGACAGGGAGCTCATCAGGCTAGTCGGGATGGACATTGATTTTTACAACATACTTTCTATTCTGCGTGGCAAGTTCTGGGGACTGGACGAAGAGCAGATACAGCACCTCATAGTTACACACACGCCCAGCATACCGCGCGACCTTCTGGGAAAGATGATCTCGTCTGATTCGGTGAAAAGCATCTTCGATGAGCTTGCTGCAACCAGATATCGCGACTTGGTTCCACAGACAGAAGACGAGATTGAGGCAATCTCGCAGTTTGAGCACTCCTTTGAGATGGCAATCTACAAAGCGGTGAATAGGTCTTTTACCAAAATGTTCAACTTTTCCACTATAGTTGGGATTACAAAGCTGACTGCCTACGAGGTAAGAAACATAGCTGCAATCGCATTTGCGGTGGAGCAGAAGATCCCGCCCCAGACCACAATGTCTAGGCTCATAGTGGAACAGGAATGATTCAATAAATATATGGAAGTAGCAGTCAAAGGCCATAAATGATAAAACTCCCAAAAAAAAAGACCGAGATCACAACTGAGACGCTGGTAAATACGGTCTGGGTGAGCACGTTTTTGGCTCTAATTATGACATTGCCTGCTCTTGGTCTGTTTTTGGGAATTTACTTTGCCACCTCAAACCTTGTTGTTGGCGCAGTTGTTGGCTTTGGTTTGCATTTTGTGACTCTTGCGTTCTCAGATAGAATATCGAGATTTTTGACGGGGCTCTTAAGCTAGGTGGTGTTGTGTCATGATGGGCGACAGAGATTATCGGAGAATCATCGGCGCAGCAGCAGACGCACTCGCAAAGGAAATCGGCTTTGGAGTTCCCGATCCTGCAGACAGCAAATCAATCTTTTTGCACGAGGTGGTCAGGTGCATGCGGAGGTCATACTTTGACAGATTCGACAGACGAGAGGAAGGAGATAGGAGCTTCACGGAAATGGTGGGTGGCCTCATAAGGAAGTTACCATATGGCGCAAAGACTGGTGAATTTGCAATTGAGGACATCAAGCTTAAGGGCCAGGCAGACATGATAGTAGACGACGTTGTATTGATTTTCAAAAAGGCTCCAGCGCAGCCAGAGACACCTGACGCCTCCGACGTATTGTACATAAATGCGTGCATGTGGATCTACAACAAAACCGACGGCGTCATAGTGTACCTTACTGACGAAAAAGAGTCCTCCTTTGTGGTAATGCGTGATAAGAAAATGTTCGAGGAGACGATAAGGAGGATTCGTGTCTTTTCGAATCTAATAGCGGAAAAAAAGATGCCCATTTTGGAGCCGTCCGCCGAATGCTCTGGGTGTCAGTATTACGAGCGGTGCTACATCAAAAAGCAACAAGGCAAGCAGTTCTCGCTTGCGGAGCTGTTCGGTCAGAAAAAATAGCTTCAACAGTAGCAAAAATAAGTAAAAAAAGATCTTTTGATCTTATTCTAGTGGTTCTGGGTGGCCCTTGCCCCGTAGTGCAAACAACACTACAGCTAGTGCAATTGCCACGCCGATAGCTGAGCCATATGCTGCCAATGATGCTTCTGCCATTTGCTTGCAATCTACCTCCAAATCTTATATAATTTTTCCAAAATTTTTTTCATATAAACAAAATATCATAATTTTACCATTTTATGATACAGTAAAGCGGCACTTGAGCTCTGTAAATGCCGAGTCCAGCTCATCAAGTTCGTCGTTGAAGAGATCGGCCATTTCTTTGAGGAGCATCTTTTGTTGCTGCGACTCTCTTGTTTCCGCCCTGATTCTCTGGGCGATTTTTTCCAGTTGTGGGATTTTCTGGTTTAGTACACCAGTAAGCTCAATTAGAAATGCCTCGTATTGTTTTAGCTCTTTTGCTATTGTCGAGTCTGATTTTTTTAGCTCGTCTGCGTCGTTGTCGACAAACTCTGCAAGTCTGCCCCTCAGCACCCTCAGTTTTGTCTCCATCTCGGACAGTTTTTTGAGGTTGCCGTCAAAGGAGAGATCGGTATTTTGCAGCTCGATTCGACCCAGCTCGTCGCTTAGGTAGTTGGTCATTTTTTTTACCAATTGGCCTTGTTTGTGGGCTTGTTTCTGTTGGGAGACTACTTCGTCTTTGAGTTTCTGCAGCGTCTGCATCTCTGTGTTTATCGACTTGGCCAGGTTGAAGAGATATTCTGCTGCGTGGGTCAGATTGTCTACGGAGTATGGGCTGAGCATGCATTATCTGCACCTAAAATGCAAACTAAAGCTGTGTTTGTTTGATGTGAACAGGCTATTGCGTGAACTCGAATGGTATTATGTTCTCATGGCCGCTCGTCATGGAGCTCAAATTAAAGTAGGCTTCGCCCTTGACACGCCACTGGATTTTGTCGGCTGCCAGAGCATCCCAGAATTGTGGGTCTGTGCCGGTGTTTTTGATGGTGAATTTGTCGCCAAGTATCTGTGGATTGTTCCTAAGAATTGTGAAGTAGTTGGAGCTGTCTATTGCGCCTTCGGCCCTCTCCCCGATTTGGCCTACAAATACGCGCTTGCCGTCGTGGTATAGCTCGTACTTGATTAGCTGGAGAATGACTGATTTGTAGTTGGGATTGGTTATTCTAAAGTCGATCTGCATTTGGGCCTCCGAGTCGGTCACGGAAAGAACGGACAGGTTGGCAAGCTCGACCTCGATTGGTATTACCTTGATTGGGGACGACGAGATCTTTCCGAACCCGTTCTCTGTGACATCGTTGATGATTTGGGAGCCGGAGAATCCAATGAACCCAATGACACCTGCAAGTCCTGCGGCTATTGCGACAAGTATTATTTTAGAGTTCAACAACTTGTTTGCGTTTTTCTGTGTCATAAATGTTGAGAGGCCTGATTTGGGACTAAACCTTAAAGCGAGATTTGGTTTGAGATAATCAGTTGCAGTACTTTCAGGCAGTCAAAATAGGAAAAGAGCGGGCGGCAAAGTCACAGATGACACTGTTCAAGCTTGGTGGCTTTGCGATGCTGACTCTGACTACAAAGAAAAAGGACGGACAGTTCGTTCCTGTGGGTGAGGAGGATCTGGTCGCAATAATAAAGACTGCCGATGGCTACGTGACGATCTTAGTTGACGAGGAAGGGTACACAAAGGCCCAGTCAAAGGCCCTGCAAAGAGATGCCGCGCTCGATATTTTCAAAAAGGCAATAGAGTCAGGCATCAAGGAGTATCCTGGCGACAAAGTTGAGATCTGGACCGACCAATACCCTACCGTGCAAAATGAGTTAAGGTAGGACTATTTCGGTTCCAACCGGTTGTCCCCTGATTGCCTTTTCGATTGTTGGGATGTCTGCCTTGATTACGCGGGTTTTGATTTTTGAGCGCTCTATGACTTTGAGTGCCACTATGTCCATTAGGTCGTAGCCGCCTGCAACAGAGTCCTCGCGCACAAGAAGGCTGCGCAGATTCTTGAGTTCGATTCGCTTGAATTTTTTTGCCTTTGGGTTTTTGTTTGGGTCTGAGTCGTATATGCCGTCGACATCTGTTGCGTTCAGAAATTCCGCTGCGTGAACCTTTTCAGCAATCAGTGCGGCTGTGCCGTTTGTGCTCTGGCCTGGATGGAGGCCGCCCGTTACCACGATGAGGCCGCTGTCTACTGCATGCCTTACCTCTGTGAGCGTGATTGGTGGATGTGGGTATGCCTTGCCTTTGAGGGCGTAGATGAGAAGCCTTGCGTTAAGTCTTGAGACTTCGATGCCAAGCTCGTCAAGTGTCGATTCGTCCGCACCCGAGGATCTTGCGTGTGCGATGTAGTGCCTTGCGATTTTTCCACCACCTGCTACCACTATGGGCTGGCAGATCTTGCTTATTTTTACTAGGAACGCTGCATAGTCCTTTAGAATCTTTGTGCTGTTCTCCATGCCAAAGATTTGGCCCGACAGTTTGATGACTATGCGTTTTTTCATTCTATTCACCAAGAAGCGATTTTGCTGCAATTTCAACTTTTTTTCTGTGTTTTAGTGTCGTGTATATTCGAAGTATGTTCATAGATTCGGCCATAGATGACACCACAGGTATTTTCGAGAAGGGAATCTCATGAGCTGAACGTTTTGTGCCCTCTATGAGAATTATTGACTTTGTCTTTTCTTTTGAGGGCGTCAGAGGAAGCGAGGAGGTAGTTGATGTATCTACAAAGATATCTGCAATGTCAAGCTTTGCCCTGCTTGCAATTTTGTCTCTGAGATGATCTTGAGTTCCGAATTTGCCTGCCATTACCTTCTCAAAGACGCATTTTAGCAGACGCCTGTCTTGGTAGTCCTGCGCAAACTGTTTGGCGCGTCTCAGCTCGGCTGTATGAGACGTCAGGCCGAGGATTTGCGAGACCACAAACTCGTCAGTCATCTTGACATAATTGTCCAGATTCAGCGCGGTAAATCCACACTCGTCGTCTGCGAGGCGTATTGCTTCAAGCATCATTACCTCGGCTGAACGCACCGTTTTGTGAAAGTATACTGCCTTGAACATCTGGTATCTGGACAGTATCATGGACTCAAACGAGTACAGGGCAGAGCGGTCTAGCGCAAGTTTGCTTTTGTATACGTCAAGGGAGCGAATGATTCTCTGGTGGTCTATTTTGGCGTGCTCTGCTCCTGTGAAATATCCGTCGCGCTGCAGATAGTCCATCATGTCTGCAGAAAGTGAACCGGAGATTATCTCGTTGACGAAGCGGTATCTCGAATCGCCAAAGGCAAGCTTGGTTACGTGTTTTTTGTTTACGCCGTTCTTGTCAAGGATGTCGCCTATCTCTGAGTGCAGTATGAGCCGTTTTCCGATCTCCTCGTGTGAGATCTTCTTTTTTGTCTGAAGCACTTCCTCAAACAGGTGCGAGAAAGGTCCGTGTCCTACGTCGTGGAGGAGCGCTGCAATCCTTATGTCTTGGATTTGCTCTGAGCTTAGCAGGCCTTTTTCCTTTAGGGCGCTGGCTGCCTGCCCTGCAACATGCATCACGCCGAGCGAGTGTTCAAATCTAGAGTGCTGGGCCCCAGGATAGGTAAGGTGCGCCCCCGAGAGCTGCCTGATTCGTCTGAGTCTTTGAAAGATCGGTGAGTCGATTATTTTCCGCTCTGCTTCATAGACTCGGATAAAGTTGTGAATTGGGTCTACTATGTCGAGGAACTGTTTTGTCATAGTCTTGCAAGCTTGCTTGAGAGCGTCTTCATTATTTCTTGGTGAACTCGATCTTTTGTTTGTGATGCGTCGATTACCTTCCATCCGAACTTCTTTGCCAGAATTCTGTATGTTTTTGAGATTTTTTTGAGGAATTCGGTGTTTTTTTCAAATCTGTCGCGCTTTGTCTTTTTGCGCAAAAATGAGACTTTTTGCGGAACGTCGAGTACTATTACAAGGTCTGCCTTTGGGAGTCCCTCGTCTAGGCCTTGGAGCCAGCCCAGATTTAGACCGTTTGCCACGCCGTATACCAGATTTGATTGGTAGTACCTGTTCATTATGATGACTGAGTTTTTCTGGTGCGCCTTCTGGATTTCTGCAAGTTTTTCCCACCTGTTTGCTGCCAACAGACAGTGGATCACTTGTGGGGGAAACTTTCTTTTGCCGTGCAGAAACTTGTTGATCTCTTGTCCCAGCGGAGTGGTGTAATCTGGAAAGCTGAAAATCTTTGTTTTTATCTTGCTTTTTTTGAGCGCTCTTGCCAAGAGCTGCGACTGGGTTTTTTTCCCTGCCTGATCAGCGCCCTCAATTACAATGATCATTGAATGTATTGGGTTTGGTCGTTGTTATTAAAAATCTATCAAGACTTTTAATTAAGAATGCTGAATTAGACGTAATGGGCATAGTAAGACACATGGCAAAAGAAATGATAAGGGAGATAGGCAACAAGTCAAGAGAGTTTTACGAGTTCGTATTGCCGCCGGTTGATATGTATGTAGATGGTGATTCTTTAACGGTTGTAATCGACCTCCCCGGATTTGAAAAAAAAGACATCAGACTCACCTTGCACAGAAACATACTCTCAGTCAAGGCGGAAAAACAAGAGCAGCACAAGGGAGATATTGTTTGCAAGCAAAGACCAAACATCATAGACAAGAAGATTTTGTTGCCCATTCATGTCAAAGAAGGCGATGATGCGACGATTTCCGCTAAATTTGCTCAGGGAGTTCTCACAGTCAGGATTCCGATGGCACAAAAAGGAAAACAGATCGCAATAGAATGATCACTTTCTGAATATTGCAAATATCCCCATCACAACAAGCGAGCCGATCATCCCTGCAGCTCCGGCCACTTCGTTTGACTGATAGACCAGAGCAGATCCAATAAAGATGGCAGAGGAGAGGATGCTTCCTGCAAGGAGCGTGTTTGTTTTTGGTTTTGCATTTAGGAGCTGAAGAGAGCGGTTTTCTTCTAGGAATTTTTTGAGCTCTGGCGCAATGGAGATTGTGGCATCAAGAGATTTTGCAAATCTTGTGAACGAGTACTTGAGCTCTTCAATGTATGCGTCTTTGATTAGTTGCTCTTCTTCTAGAATTTGTTTTAACACCTTGACGAACTTGAAGTCAACTTTGTGTGTTTTGTAAATTCCTTCTATGATTGAGCTCATTCTTAGGTAGAGTGCAAGGTTTTTTGGCAGCGTGAATGGAAATTTCGACATCGTCCTGTTTGCCAGCTCCAAGAGTGCGCGAACCTCCATTTCGTCTGGCTTTTTTCCGTGCATGGTACGGATGGACAGGTCTATTCCCTGCTCTATCACCGAGCGGTTAAAGTCAGGAGTTAGCATTCCAAGCTCGCTCATTGCGTTTACTGTCCTTGATGGGTCTTTTTCCACAAGGGCCAGATAAAGACGCACCAGCCTCATTCTGGTCTCGTTGTCGATTCTACCTACCATCCCAAAGTCGTAGAGAATCAGCGAGCCGTCATCGGCAATTGAGATGTTTCCAGGGTGAGGATCCGCGTGGAATATCGAGTCACGCAAAAGCATCGTAAAGAAGACTTTGTGTACATCGATCACAATTTTTTGCCTGTCTATTCCTTTGTTGTCTAGCTTTTCGATGTCTGTTATCTTGATGCCTGGGATGTATTCTAGGGTGAGAACGTCTTTTGTGGTGTGGTCGTCAAAGACTTGGGGCACAATGACATTGTCGTGACGCATCAGGTTTCTTTTGATGGTCTTTAGGTTGGCTGATTCCTTTGTGTAATCTAGCTCTTCGTGGATAGTTTCTATGAATTGTGCAAGCATTGATTGTGCGGAAAATCTCAGGTTTGGATCCACAAATCTCATCGCCAGTGGGAGTACTTTTTTTAGAACCTTGATGTCCTCTTCGATTACTTGTTCGATGCCGGGTCGCTTTACCTTGACTATGACGTCTTTTTGCTGGACTTTGGCAAGATAGACCTGCCCCAGTGATGCGCCGGATAGCGGTTTTGTCTCAATGAATGTAAATGCATGATCTAGTGGACCTAGCTCTCTTTCCAGTATTGGTTTTACTTGCTCAAAGGGTGCTGCAGGTACATCATCTTGGAGCTTTGCGAGCTCCTCCATGTATGGTTGTGGCAGAATGTCAGCCCTTGATGAGAGCCACTGCCCAAGCTTTATGTAAACTGGCCCTAATGACACAAAAGTGTCAAGAATTTTTTTCGCATTTTTTGAGAATTTGGCATAGTCTACATTTTTTCCTTCGGTCTTTACCCACTCGCGCCGATCGCGCCGTAGTGCGATTATGAGTGGGACGAGCTTGAAGAGAACTTTGATTGTGCGGGCAGTAGTCATGATTCTTTATTGTCCTTTGGCTTTTTTTGCAAGACGATAACCAATGTAGCCGATTGCAAGCGACGATGCCATCCCTGCTGCGACTGCGATCTGTTTGTCCAGTTTTGTTTTTTTGCTTTTATTATATAGATATGATGCCACCTTTGTTCCGCCAAGTGCGCCAGCTGCGAGGCCTATCAACACTTCTTGTGCGTCAAAGATCAGATGCCCGAGCGGATCTTTGAGCGGATCCACCCTGTCGGTGTGCACAAGGTATTTGTCATCGTACTCTCGTATGTGCAAGTTGCCATACCTGAACTGTCTGATTGCGCCGTTTCTGTGACCCAGTTTGGTTTCCTTTGCAGCCTCAAGCATGAATGGTCGCAGTTCCTTTGGGACTTCAATCTCATCCCCCTGCATGAAGTGGGATCTCAGTTATGTGATATAATTTATTTGGTTTGTACTGGTTCCATTAAGAATGAGAGGTTCAAGTCCCTTCTTTCTCAACTCGTGTAAAACCTCATCATTGCAGATATCGATTTCTACGAATAGATACTAACTTGCTGCGGGAGCTGCTTTCTTTCTTTTCTTTTTGTATATGGCAAAGCCTGCCGCCGCGGCCGCTGCGCCAAGTATGACTGGCATGTAATCTGCCATAGTGGGCTCTGGCTTTTTGGTTGTGTCTTTGAGGGTAATTGTGGTGTCATAATTTATGAGATGCTCATTTCGCAGATCATCTTTGTATCTTACTATGATTCTGATGTCGTGATCTCCGAATCTTGGCTCGCCTTCAAATTCCACAGGTATGTTAAACGGGACCGGCGAGTCTATTTCTATTTCGTCAATGAATTGCGTCACTTTTTTTATGTTAGAGCCAGCACGAGGCTCCAGAGTCACGAATGCAAAAAGCGCGTTTGTGTTTCCTTCGTTTATTACCTCGCCAATTACGGTCTGCTTGCCAGAAAGGTCGATCACACCGACATTGTAGATTCTTGCGTCAATTAGTCCGTGTATGTAAAAGTCCACCGTTCGGTTGTCCGTGATTTTGTCTCCGTGCGCGTTAAAGTAGGTTATCTGGAGCGGCGTATGCAGAGTTTCGGTGCGCACGTTTTCTGGCACGTACACATTAAATGTGAATTTTTTAGATGATTTTGGATCTACTGTTCCTATGTCCCACTCGTTTTGATCAAAGACGACATTTTCTACGTTTGTGATTGGATTTGCGGTAGCAGAGACCGACGTCTGGGTGTTTTGCAGTACGACCTTTACGTTGGAGAGCGGTGCGGTGCCTGTATTGGATATCTCCACTGTGACCTCATTTTTGTTGATGGATGCCAAAAATGGATTCAGTGCCTTGAGGTTGAGGATGCTTTCTCCGGTCACTCTGAATTTGAAATCGTGAAACGAAGTTCTCTGGCCTGCTTCTCTGAGTCTGGAGTAGTCGAGCTTTACGGTTGCAGGGTATTGTTGTATTGGGATGTTTTTGTCAAGGTTAACGAAAAATGTCAGAGAGAAATGCTTGCCTGCAAGGGCTTCTGCGTCGCTGTCTGCTAGAATAAGCGCCCCCTTGCCATCGGCTGGTGAAAACCCAATGGGCATTTGCAGTTGCCCTTTGATTCCCGTGATGTCTTGCGAGCCAATGTTTGCAAACACCACAGTGAATGGGACGTTTTTGTCGCCTGGCGTCACTTCGATTTTTTGATTGGGCGTTCCAAAATAGGCGTCAAGGAACTTGATGTCTTGGAACTGCCTTTCAAATGGGGAATCTCCCTTGCCGAGCTGTGCGCGTACATCCGATGTGACAAACTGCACCACAAGGAGGAGCATCATTCCAAGAATTAAGAGTCTCATATAGCAACCTCCATTTTGTGAGGCACATCTTCTCCTTCAAATGCGCGGCCGTCCTTGATTGTTATGACTCTGTCTACGTCGCCGAATTGGTGTCTGTCATGTGTGACTACGATGAACGTTTGGTTGAGTTTTTTTGCCATCGACTTCATGAGCTGGATTGTAGTTTCTGCAGTTATTGAGTCAAGGTTGCCTGTAGGTTCGTCTGCCAGCACTATTGCCGGCTTGTTAATTAGTCCACGTGCTATAGCTGCCCTTTGCGCCTGACCGCCTGAGATCTTGTTTGCTCGCTTGTGCATCTGGTTTTCGAGGCCGACACCTTTTAGCAGATTTATGGCATCCTGCATTGCGGTTTGGATGCTTCCTTGTATGTTTCGTGGCAACATTACGTTCTCAAGAACCGTAAGATCAACTAGGAGGTTTGAAAACTGGAAGATGAAACCGAGCTTGGAGTTCCTAAAAGACGATATTTGGTTGTCTGAAAGATTTGTGGTGTTTACGCCGTCTATGTATATCTGGCCGCTTGTTGGCTTGTCTAGAAGGCCTATCATGTTTAGCAGTGTCGATTTTCCAGAACCGGAGCTTCCCACGATGAGAAGGAACTCTCCCCTCCTGACTGAAAACGAGACATCGATTAATGCGTGGACTTGGGTCTCGCCTTCACCGTAGATTTTGTTGAGGTTTTTTACTTCTAGAACCAAATTAGACATATCTCATTGCCTCCACTGGCTGAAGTTTTGTTGCCTTGAATGCTGGGTAAATCGAGGCAGCAACCGCAAGCGCAAAGGCAGTCACTGCTGTCTGGATGATTTTAGGCCAGTCGTAGCTTACCTGTAGCGGGATGCTCCCTTGGAATGTCATTTTGGTCTCTTTTGCGTAAAAAGTGTAGGTAAGGCCAAGGGTGGTTCCTACGCTTGCACCTAGCGCACCGATCATCATTCCTTGCACTATGAAGAGTACCAAGATGTCCTTTCTTTTTGCGCCTATCGCTCGCATGATTCCGACCTCGCGAGTCTTGCTTGAAACCAGCATCATCTGAATCGTGACTACTGCAAATGCAGATGACATCATTCCAAAGTATCCTATCATGTTTATCATGGCAATTCCAGATCGGAATCCACGGAGTGCGTCCTCTGCTGATTCTTCTATTGTCTCAGCGATAAAATCATCATTTGGAAACGACTGCAAAAAGAATTCTTTGACATCGAGTGCTTTTTTTGGATCGTTTAGTTTCACCAAGATTTGTCCTGTTTGGCCGTCCCTGTCCATCATGTCGCGCAACGTGTCTATGTGTATGATCACGCTGGTATCAAGGCCTTGACCGCCTGGCGAGCTGACAATTCCGGTAACAATGAAATTCCTTATTTGATCAACTCCATGCCTGTCTGTTATTTTGATTCTAAGATTGTCGCCAACTCTGATGTCGCCAAGATCTCGGGCAACCGATGAACCCACCACAATTGAGTTTCTGGAGAATACGTACTGGCCCTCAGTTACTGTCTGGTGGACTGTGGAGACTCTGGTGTCTCGGAATGGATCGACTCCGACCACGGGCACACGGAACTCCTCTATTCTTTTGCCGCTTTTTGTCACGTTAATTGATGCAGATGAGTCTATGCGGGGAGCGGCTGCCTCCACATATGGAATTCGCTCAAACCAGTTGACAAGAAAAATGTCGGATTTTGTGATAAAGCTCTCTTTGTCTGTCACTCTGACGTCGCCAAACCTGTAACTTGAGAGGTCTCGAACTATTGCGTCGTACAGACCCTGAAATATAACAAAGTTGACATGAATTACCAGAATTCCTATTGATACGGCCAAAACCGCGCCGATGAGACTTCCTTTTTTGTTTGCAAGCATCCTTTTGGCAAGCTGAACGCGATAGTCCACACCATGATAAAAATAGTCTGATATTTAATGTATAGTATGCTGATTATGTTTATAGTGGACAATTTTACTAAAAAATAGTATTATTTAATAAGAAAATATGGACTAACATTAGCAGGTTGGACAAATTAGATCTCAAAATTCTAAGTGTGTTGCTTGACAACTGCAGGGAATCAGACAGAAAGATTGGGAGCAAAATTGGGATTTCTGGCGCATCGGTAAAATCAAGAGTAGAGAAGATGATCAAAAACAAAACAATAGTGGATTTTGCGCTAAAGATAGAGCCGTCCGTTTTAGGTTACAGCGTTTTGTACATTGTAACCTCTGGACAAGACATAGATGAGATCCTCAAACAAGTGGAGCTGATTGGAGAGCCGTTCTTTGTGGTTCCATGCGTGGGCGGAGTTACCGTATGCGCAATAGTGGTAAAAGAAAACGTGCTGCAAAAAATCGAACTTGCGAAAAACCTGATGAGGGAGGTACGAATCCTTTCCATGTTTGAAGCCGAAAATCCCGGAATCAGATCGGATCTCACTAAGACAGATGTGGAAATAATAAGTCACCTTTTAAAAAACCCGCGCATGAGGATCGATGAGCTGGCAGAAAAAACGGACCTTTCGACAAAGACGGTTACAAGGTCGCTCAAAAAGCTGCAAAACGATGAGGCCATTCAGTTTACCTTGATTTATGACCCTGTGAAATTTGGCCAATATATCCCCTTTGCAGTTTTAGCATGGGTTCAAGGAAGCATGCAAGAAACACTCAAACAACTAAAAAAAGAGTTCTCGCCTTCGTTTTTGCAAAAACCATTTCTAGCAAAAAACCAAATTGTTTTGTTCTTGCACAGCAATAATATTTTTGAGCTTGACAACATTACACAGCAAATAAGGCAGACAAAAGGAATTGCCGGTGCGGATCTTTTCATACCAAAGAAAATTGCATTCCCGCAAAGGTGGGTCATTAATGCCATCAAATCTGCCAGAACATCCACAAGACTCCACTTGGTATATCAAACACATTAAATAACATCGCCAAGTAGAACAGCAGATGAAAAAGAAGACCATTTATGATGGCAAGATTCTAGGCCTTAGCATCTACGACATCACTGTACGGGGCAGAAAGCTAAAGCGTGAGATAGTAGAGCATCGTGGTGCTGCTGCGATCCTGGCGTTTGATGAGGATGGGAAGGTGATTCTTGTCAAACAGCATAGATTTGGGCATGGCTACATACTGGAGATTCCCGCAGGCACGCTCAACAAGGGAGAGAGTCCAAAACGATGCGCATTTCGTGAAATTCAAGAGGAAACCGGCTACAAAGCCACCAAGCTTGCGCATCTTCTTACATACTATCCGTCTGTAGGGTATAACAAAGAGGCCATTCATTGTTTTGTCGCAAAGGGGCTCAAAAAAGTAAGTGAGCAGTCATTGGACGAAGATGAAATAATGTCTGTAGTCAAAATTGATCTAAAGAGACTCATCGGCATGATCAAGGCTGGCAAGATAATTGACTCCAAGACCATCTGCGCTGTCCTCACATACGCTGCAAAAAACAAGATTCTCTAATTGTATATCGGCTTTACCAGATCTGCAATGTCCACCCAAGACTTGGATACACCTTCAAACATGTAGATGAGATCCAGCAGGTCAATCTGCAATTGGTTTGTTTGCTCAATGGAGGAGCGTATATCTGATATTTTTTTCTGAAACTTTCTATGAGTAGATATAGCGTCAATTGCGAGTCTGCGGTTTTGTTCGATGAACGCGTCAATGGATTTTTGATGAATCAGCTCGATGTCTTTTGTCAGCTCGTATATTTTTTGCAGCTCGGTTTTTGAAAGTTTTGAGTTTGAGATAGAGTTTGCAATCTCGACCAGAGTGTCACTTGATGTCTCCATGATGTTTGCAGCAATTCTGTAGTCGATGACATCTATGTTTTTCAAATTAAACATGGAGGCAAGTCTTTTGTCGTTTATGGTGCTTCGGATCAGTCTCACCAAAAGAAAGTACTGTCTGTCTACCTCATCGTCACGGTTTGAGAGCGTCTGGAGGTTGGATTTGTCGCCTGTGCTCAGCGCATGCGAGATATCATTGAACATGCCAAGCGAGATTGAGCTGATTCGCTTTAGGATCTTTTGTGGGTTCAGTGTTGCCGCATCCAAAAGGAACTGCACGTTTACGTTTGAAGAGTCTTCTTCGACTATCTCCATCCCCACAAGGCGCCGCATTGAATTTCTAATTTTTTCACGGTCTTCGATTGGGATGCTTGTTTTTCCCTTGATCCGAATTATGTCGTATCCAAGAAGGTAAGCTCCAATTATGTCTGCAACAATGTTTTCCTCCTGTGGAAGCGGATATGAAATCACTACCTCCTTTGAGGGACGCTCCGACTCGACGGTGATTGAGACGGTGTTGTCCGATGTCTCCAGCTCGACTTCGGCGCTTTTGTCTAGGTTGTTTGCTTCAACCCATTCTTTTGGGAGCGATACCAGGATGCTGCTACCTATCTTTTGCAGGCGACGAATGAATTTAGGCAATTTATATTGATTTAAGTAGTTTAAGCCATATTCTTATATTTTTCGTGAAATTTAAACTCGGATCAGATGAGGGGAACCGCATTTAGCCCGGCGCACATCACCGGCTTTTTCAAAGCTGAGCTGGATGAAAACACTCAGCCGGAGCTTCAGGGCTCAGTTGGAGCTGGGTTTTCAATAGAAAAAGGGGTAACAACCACAGTGGAAGTAGAAGACTCGGATTTTACTGATTTTAAGATCAAAGTAACTGGGTACCAGCCAGACAACACACAGGTCTCTGAATATGTATTGAAAGAGTTTTTGCAAAACGTAGAAGGCAGTTATTTTGTAAATGTGCACCATGAGATCAAGATCCCGGTAGGATATGGCCTTGGTTGCTCTGCCGCGGTAGCGCTTTCTTTGGCATATGCACTCAATGAGGCATTTGGAACTCGCTACTCAAAGGAACGTCTTGGCAGGATGGCGCACAACGCCGAAGTGGTGTGCAGGACAGGCCTTGGCGACGTTCTTGCTTCATATCATGGTGGCTTTGAGATCAGGGTGAAGGGTGGCGCCCCAGGCATAGGTGAAATTAAAAAAATTCCTATTGAGGCATGTTCTGCAATTATGATCTGTTTTTCTCCAATTTCAACAAAACAATTTCTAAAAGAAAGACTCGCATCAATTAATGGCCTTGGTGGCAAGATGGTCAAGAGTCTAATTCAAACACAAAATATCGACCAGTTCCACGATTTTTCAGTCGAGTTTGCAAACTACGTCGATATAATCACACCAAAGATGAAGGCGGTAATCGATGATCTTGCATCACATGGTATCAAATCCGGTATTGCGCTCTTTGGGGAGACCATATTCACTCTAGTACCAAAAGAACTCGAAAACAAGGCTATTGAGATTCTGGAAAAATACCAAGACGGCATAATAATCAGATCAAAGATAGACGACATGGGCGCAAGACTAGCTAGCTAAATGAAATCACAAATTCCAAAGACACATCCGCGTGCAAAGTCTCTGTACATCAGGGAGAGACTCGTAGACGCATTTGATTCCGGCCTTGTGGCAAAAGAGGGATTGATGGCGCATGGGAGAGGCGAGGCATTTGACTATCTGATTGGCGAGCGCACATCAAATTCTGCCAAAAAGGCAATCAAGGCTGCTGCGGCCACACTACTTTTGGCAAAAGCGCCAGTAATTTCTGTAAACGGCAACATTGCAGGTCTGTGCCCAAAAGAGATAGTCGAGCTTGCAAAAGTGACTGGTGCGAAAATTGAGATAAACCTGTTTTATGCAAGCAGCAAACGAAAGGAAAACATCCTGAAGGTTTTGAAAAAGAGCGGCGCAAGTTCTGTACTAGGTATAGATGGCAGGAATTCAGTCAAACTATCAGGCCTTGACAGCGCCAGGAGAATTGTAGATAAAGATGGCATTTATGCTGCAGATGTCGTCGTGGTTCCACTGGAAGACGGCGACAGGACGCTGGCATTAAAGAAGGCTGGAAAAAAGGTGATCACATTCGACCTTAATCCGCTTTCAAGAACAGCACAGACTGCAGATATCACCATAGTCGACAATGTGGTTCGCGGCATCAGGGAATTGATCGCAGCGTGCAGGAAAACAAAAAACCCAAAAAATACCCAATTCAATAACAAAAAGAATCTGGCACGCTCAATAATTGAGATAAGGGACAACCTGACGCGGAGGGCACAGCATGCATAAGTCAGTCAGGGATATAGTGGACAAGAAAAAAGCTGGCAAAAAGATCTCCGTCATCACAGCTTATGACTATACCCTTGCGTCGTTGTGCGACAAGGCCGGAATCGACATCTTGCTTGTTGGCGACAGCGCAGGAATGGTGATGCTTGGGTATGAGAACACCATTCCGGTCACCATGGATCAGATGGTTCTTTTTACAGAGGCCGTCAGCCGTGCAAGGCAGAATGCGCTAGTTGTTGCAGACATGCCTTTTATGTCGTATCAGGCAAGTGCCTCAGACGCAATAGCAAATTCTGGGAGGTTGATCAAGGCTGGTGCTGACGCAGTGAAGCTTGAGGGCGGCAAAGTCATTGCGCCAACCATTCGCGCCATAGTAGAGACCGGCATACCAGTCATGGGACATATTGGATTCCAGCCGCAGACTACGACTTTGGCTCAGGGGTATCGCGTTCAGGCAAAGACAAAGGAGGCGGCACTCACACTCATCGAGGATGCCAAGGTGCTTGAAGAGGCGGGCGTGTTTAGCATCGCGCTGGAGATGGTGACTGCCGAGGTCTCAAAAATTATCTCAGAGAGTGTCTCAGTTCCAACGATTGGAATAGGTTCTGGGAAGCACTGCGACGGCCAAGTTCTGGTTGTCCATGACGTGCTTGGCATGTATGACAAGCTCAAGCCGAAATTTGTCAAACGTTATCTTTCCTTATCAGACGACATAACAAAAGCACTAACAAATTATAGACTCGATGTGGAGGCTGGCCGTTTTCCGACAAAAGAGAACTGGTTTTCAATGGACAGAGTTGAGCTTGAAAAGCTCTTGAGTGAAATTGGTAGTTAGAGCCAGACACCCGTCATTGGACATTGTAGAGTCGTATGGTACGGAGCTTTCAGGCAAGAGGATAGTTTTGTGTGTGGCCGGGAGCGTTGCAGCCTACAAGGCAATAGAGCTTGCAAGACTTTTGATGAGGCACGGCGCAGATGTCACTTGCGTTGCAAGCGATGCAGTTACGAAGCTGATCCAGCCGGATTATTTCAAGTGGGCAACTGGAAACAAAGTAATTACAAAGCTTACGGGGGAGCTTGAGCACATCAAACTCGCAGACTACAAAAAATCAGACCTCATTGTTGTGTATCCCGCTACAGCAAACACACTTGGCAAGTTGGCAAACGGAATTGACGACACTCCTGTTTCCACGGTTCTTACAGTCGGCTTCGGTGCAAAGATCCCTATTGTGATGGCGCTTGCGATGCATGAGGCGATGTACGAAAACGCCGCAGTCTTGCGAAATATCGAGTTTTTGAGAGACAAGATTGAGTTTATCGAGCCGAATATGATCGAGGGTAAAGCAAAGGCCGCAGAACCGGAGGATGTCCTCAACTACATCCTAAGGAGGTTTGGACGCTCCAAGATCCTTGCGGGAAAACGCGTTCTCATCACGGCAGGGCCCACAGTAGAGCAGATTGACCCAGTACGAGCAATTACAAACACAAGCACGGGCAAGACAGGTGTTCTACTTACGGCCGAGCTTGTTTCTGCAGGATGCAAAGTCACCATGGTGTATGGTCCTGGCACTGCCAAGCCGCCAAAAGGTGCCAAGGTGATTCCGGTGAAAACCGTGCAAGAAATGCTCGATGTGACCATAAGAGAACTCAAGCGAGAAAGATTCGATGTAGCCATCATGGCTGCTGCTGCGGCTGACTATACAGTACAATCGCAAAGTAAAACCAAGATCAAGAGCACAAAAGAAAGACTCGTCATCAAGCTTCGCAAGGCGCCAAAAATAATTGATCAGATCAAAAGATTGCAGAAGGATGTTTTCCTAGTAGGGTTCAAAGCGGAAGCAAATGTATCAAAACAAAAGCTCATCGAGTCTGCAAGAAACAAAATGAAGGAATCTTGCGCAGATATGATGATTGCAAACGACATCGGAGCCAAGTATGCAAAGAACCCGGACTGTAATGAGATCCACATAATATATGACACAAAAGTGATCAGCTCTGGAAGAAAGACCAAGAATCAGATAGTAAAGCTTATTGTAAGACAGCTTGAATCAAGACTAGCTTAAAGCCAAACAGCTCGCACGGATTATTTTTGCGATTCGACATAATTCTTGAAGACTGGTTTGTTTTTATTTTATTACCTGCTAAGTAGTTCATGGAACACCACATCAAGATTACGCCACCTGGTCCGATTGCCTCCAGAATAATATCAACGATGAAAGCTCACACTTATGATTCCACGTTCATGTATCCCCTCGTCATCAAGGGAGGCCACGGCTGCATCATTGAGGATGTGGATGGAAATGAATATCTGGATTTTACATCGAGTGTGGGCGCCTGCCCACTTGGGTATTCCCATCCAGATATTTTGGAGGTGCTAAAGGAATACTCGACAAACGGGGCACACAAGATAGCGGGCCAGGATTTTTACACTGAGGAACATGCCGTCCTTGCAGAAAAGCTTGTCACAATTCTGCCCCCCGACTTCAAGGTGTTTTTTATAAACAGCGGGGCCGAGGCAGTTGAGAACGCATTAAAGATAGCATACAGAAAGATGGGGCCGCTGGTGGGAATCGGATGCAATAATGCATTTCACGGAAGGACTCTGGGAGCTCTTACATTTACCTCAAGCAAGCCACTCTACAAACTCAATTTTCCTGAACTGCCAGTACTTAGGATCAAATTTTGCACAACAGACGACGACCCAGAAATTGATGCTGCCGAAAAGATTCTCAAAGAGAACAAGGCAGCCTTCATCATAAGCGAGGTAATTCAGGGAGAAGGCGGCTATTTTGTTGCAAGCAAACGATTCATCAAAAACCTAAGAGAACTTGCTGACAGGTACGGCGTTCCATTGATTTTAGATGAGGTTCAATCAGGCTTGGGACACACTGGAAAGTGGTGGGCCTTTGAGCATTATGGCGTAAAGCCCGACATCATGAGCATTGCAAAAGCGCTTCAGGTGGGCGCCACTGCTTTTGACAAGAGGCTGGAGCCGGCAGACAGGGGCGTGATCTCAAGTACGTGGGGCGGCGGTGCAAGAATTGATCTGGCAGTGGGTGCAAAGATAATCGACGTCATAAAGCGTGATAGGTTGCTGGAAAACGCAGCAAAGATGGGCCTGCTCATCAAGAAAGGGTTTTCGGAAATTGTTGGCAAAAAAGGGATTACGGATGTGAGGGGACTTGGCCTGATGATAGGTGTTGAATGTGAATCAAAGGAAAGACGAGACAAGGTTCTCCTCAACATGTTTCGGCACGGCTTGCTGGCACTTGGGGCAGGCCAAAAAGCAATGCGGATAATCCCTCCACTAATAATCACCGAAGAACAGGCCAATGAGGGAATTTCAGTGATGCATGAGGCGTGTGTTGAAGCTCAGTAGGCCCTGTATTGATCGCCGAGTTGGTTGAGGCCTATCTTCAGCTCTAGTACCTCGTTTGCGCCTTCATAAATTATGATTGCGCGTGAATCAAGAAAGTGCCTTGCGACTCTGTTTGTTTTTTTGTAACCTTCTGCGCCAAATACTTGAACAGCTCTGTTTGCAGAGTCAAACGCACAGTTACTTGCGTGAAATTTTGCAATCGAGGTGAAATTGTCTGCTTCTTTTCTTAGCTGCGAGTATTGCTTGTTGTGGCGGTTTAGTTTTTGCTGCCATTGTGCTGTCTTTTGTTTGAATTTTTCTACATAATCGTGTAGCTTCTGCCTTGCATTACAAGTCTTGTAGACTAGCCAGCGTGAGCTTTCTATGTTTGTCACTATATGTGCAATGTGTTCTTGAATTAGTTGTTTTTTTGCGAGCGGTCCGCCGTGCTGATGTCTTTGCTTTGAGTAGGAGATGGATTCAGAAAGACAGTCTTCCATGACCCCTATTGCCCCTGCAGCCACACTGAGTCTGCCATCAATTAGTGCACTAAATGCGATGCTGAGGCCCTGACCTTTTTGTCCAAGGAGATTCTTTTTTGGGACTATGCAATCCTCAAGCGTAATTTCTGCGTTCTTTACTGTCAGCAGGCCCATTTTGTTTTTCATTTCTTTTGCTTTGAAGCCTGGCGAGTCGGTGTCCACTATGAATGCGGAGATCTTTCCGTCAGAGTCTTTTGCGAATGTCGTAATCACCGCAAAAGTCCCGTTGCCGACCCAGTGTTTTTTTCCGTTGAGGACATAATTTCCTCCCTTTTCCTCGAATTTTGTTTGCATCAATGATGGGTCGCTTCCGGCTGCAGGCTCTGTGAGCGCAAATCCCATGATTGATTTTCCGGATGTGGTCAGTGGGAGGTATTGTTTTTTCTGTTCTTCGTTTGCCCACGACTGTAGGACCATTTGGCCGATAGAGATGTGTGCAGAAAAAAACGTCCTCAGTGAGTTTCCCTCTCTGCCTATACGCTCCAGTGCAAGTGCATAAGTGAGAATGTCATATCCGAGGCCGCCGTATTTTTTTGATATCGGGCAACCTAGCATTCCAATTCTTCCGAATTCGGGGATTACTTTGCTGTTTAATTTTTCTTGGAGGTACGATTTTTCTTCGTTGTCTCGAATTGAACGGCAGACTCGGTCTACCTTGGCCAGGAAGCTTCTTTGTTTTTGTGATATCTCAAAGCTCATCTGTGAGATATTAGAATACACAGATCACGTACTGGTTATAATTATAAAAATATCCGCTTGTTTTTCAGGGACTAGCTTTCATTGCAGATTGTCTGAGTTTGCTCCCGCAGAAATTGAGTGAGGTAGTATGGGCCACCTGCGCCCTTGCCTGAAATCCCTGAGCTCTTCCATCCTACAAACGGTTGGGCCTGCACCATTGCGCCCGTAGTTGCACTCTGGGCACGGTTTGCGTAGGTGACACCAGCCTCTATTTTGGAGAAGAACTCGTCGATCTCCTTTTTGTTTTGGCTGAATATTCCTGCGGTAAGGCCGTATTCAGAGTCGTTTGCTTGCCTTATTGCATCATCAAAGTTTTCAAATTCTTGTACGCATAGAAACGGCAGGAACAACTCCTCTTTGACTAGCTTGTGGTCTTTTGGCAGGCCGGTCACAATGGTCGGTTTTACATAATAGCCGTTTTTGTAGATGCCATCGTCAAGTGTCTCTCCGCCAAAGATTATCTTGCCGTCTTTTTTTGCCTGCTCTACAGCTTGCAGGAATTTCTTTTTTGCAGCTTCGTTGATTATTGGCCCAAGGTAGGTGTCTTTTTCCCATGGCAGGCCGATCTTTAAGTTTTGGACTTTGGAGACGAGTTTTTGCGTGAACTGGTCAGCAATCTTTTTGTGTACATATACTCTGGAACAGGCGCTGCATTTTTGACCCCCATACCCGAATGCGGCCCGCAGCACGCCATCTGTTGCTTTTTCAAGATCCGCAGAATCTGTAACTATGACTGGGTTTTTGCCCCCCATCTCTGAGATGAAGGGTCTGGGTGCCTTGCTAGTAAAGGCCCTATACCCAGCTATTCCTACCTCTTTTGATCCCGTAAACGCAATGCCGCTGACATGAGGGCTTTCAATTATGGCTTGGCCCACGACTGAACCTTGTCCTGTGACAAGGTTTATCGCGCCTGGGGGAACTTTTTTGTAGATCAACTCTACAAATTTGAAGGCGGAAAGCGGTGTGTCGCTTGCCGGCTTTAGAACTACCGTGTTTGCGGTAATTAGAGCGCCGCTGCTCATCCCGATTGCGATTGCAGAGGGAAAATTAAACGGTGAGATTATCCCCCATACACCATATGGCTTTAGGACGCTTTGTGTCCTTTCATTTGGGTTTGCGCTTTTTGTGGGCTTGATGAACCCTTGATTTGACTCCAGCTGGTCTGCGTAAAATCTCAGAAAATCAATGGTTTCATCTATTTCCCCCATTGCTTCGAGTCGGTTTTTGCCATTTTCCATGCTCACTATGGCAGCCAGAGTGAATTTCTGCGCCGAGTACTGATTTGCAACCTCCCTGAACAGGCCAACGCGGTGCTGGTACGGAGTGGCGCTCCATTCTGGAAACGATTCCTTTGCAGCTTCGATGGCCTGCTCTGTTTGCTCCTTTGTTGCAAGCGGGAATTTAGCTAAAACGATTGTTGTGTCAGACGGCGATTTTACTTCAAATATCTTGTCTGATTGTACCTCTTTTCCGCCTATTATGAGCGGGTATGTCTTTCCAAGATCTTTTTTAAGTGAATCTAGAGCTTGATCAAATTTTTTGTGGAATTCGTCTGTTGCGTTATTTTGTACCGCTCTTGCCCAAGTGTTTTCGTTTTCAATCAAGATATGTAATATACCACCTTATCAGATAAAATGATTTAGACGTAGTCTATATTATAGATAAATCTGTCATGAAAACTTTTAGATGTTTTTAGGACAGACACTTTTCCAATCCTTACCATTTATTTCTGAAATAAACGATTCTACGGTTTCGATAATTACTTGTGATTTGAAGACTATGCCTAAGTTCAGCATTTGAGTTGATGTGGAAATTAATTGATTGGTAGGAATTGGACGTATTTTAATCAGATTTTCTTCGGTTTTAACGAAACTCTCAGCAACTATTCCTAAGAGATAATATCTACTACTCATTACTAATCCCCCACGTTTATCTGAATATGATCCAGTATTATAGAGGAATACTGGACTTCCACTTGATCCTGGAAAAACTGCTGCATCAATTAAAAATTGTTTTTTTCCTTCATAGTCTATTTGTACAGGAGTTGCGGTTATTCCCTTTCTAATAACTGGTAATTTATTTTTGCTATCCCAGATACCCTCAGGATATCCAATAAATATGACATCTTCCAGAGCATCAAGTTCCTTGACCTTATCTTCAAGTGGAATCAGTGTGCTTGGTATGTTTCTATAAAAAATCTCTTGATCCTTCTTTATTAATTCTAGAATAGGAACAAATGGCATTATCGCTACATCGATTTCTTTGTTGGGGTGGCCAAAGCAGTATTCTTCAAAACCATTCAACGTGAGTTCATGAGCATGTCCAATTAGGGGTTTTTTTTCTTTAGATTGTGTGAAAGTGAATCTAGCATTTTTTGCATTTTTGACAACGTGCTTATTAGTAACTAGGAAAATGTATTTGGATTTTTCTTGTTTGTAACTAAATAAAAAACCCGTCCCTATTCCCACCTTCTGAGAATCAACGTTAGTTTCAATTCTAATAGTAGAGAAAAGTAATTGTTCAGCGAGAGTAGATGGTTCCAAGTATAAGACTTTATGAAAAACTTCTTTAAAGAAGTTTTTTCTTTACCATAAAATTAATTGAAGCAATAAAAGGAACTATTGCGACAGCATAAAACGTTTCAAAAAAGTGTGCTATTTCATATTGATGTGTTGAATGTCCTATCATAAATAGCCCTAAAAAGAATGCCAGCATAGTAACAAGATCCATTGCATATCGCATCGAGATTATACTTGCAAAATAACTTCCTCTAAAAATAATTTCTATATCGGTTTGATAAGTTTTCACTGCGTGTTGATTTTTGAATGATGTTGTTTCCCAGACCGCTTTATACAACTCTATGAAGAATACTGAAAGAGGCATACCATAATAAAGATACCAATAGTTCTGACTGCTTAGGAATGTCTCTAACTGATCATGTGTAAATACGTGATCTATGATTGGTAAACCAACTACCGATAAAAGTGCCAGAAATATCACTACTAAATGTTCTTTAAACCAGTCAAAAATGTGTAATTTTGTTTGACGGTTCATGATGTCAGATGGTTCACGGAATATAAAAAATTATAAAACTTAGCCCTGTAGAAAACACCAAGAATTACTAAACAATTCCTAGTTATTCTGTAGCAGTTATACGCTATTATACGACACATTACCTCTCGGTTCTGCGTGAGGATATGCCTTGACATGACGTACTCATCCAACATCCTCTTTATCACAGAAAATATCGTCTCGATTTTGCTTCTCTGGTGGTATGACTCCCAGTCAAAATGCCGTTTCATGTTCTTTCTGTGATGCCCTTTGGTTTTCCAGACCTGCAGGGATTCATATCTTGGGCGTATGATGGTATGTGGTATGCCGAGATTTTCTGTGGCAATATGGTTCTGCTCTGAATCATACCCACGGTCTGCCACCACCATGCCGATGAGTGCCAGCCTGCCAGTACGCCGCAGCAGCGGAACAAAATCGACACTATCATGCCGTCGTCTGTGCCGTATCTTGATGCAGCATATCAGCTGTCGACGCATGTCTGCCAGTATCGATATTTTGACGAATTTCCTTCGTAGCTTGGCACGTTTGGTATAGTAATATGAGGCCTGACCGTGCGACAGTCCTGTGGAGTCGATTCCGGCAAACATCCTGCGTATTCTGGCAGATATGACAAACGATTCCAGGATTCGGATCAGGATTCCATGTGTCAGTCTGGCAGCTGCCTTCTGCAGTGTGGTGTAGTGTGGGATTCTGGACAACCCAAGAAACTCTCCCACACCAAAAGCTTCTTGTAGGAATTCAACAAATCTACGATAACTCTTGCGCTCATACTGGCGCAATACCAACAGGACAAGGTGCTGCCATACCGTGTACACATGATTGGACTTCCTGTGCAGGTATGGTGGTATCCTGGCCCTTTTGATTATGCGCATCAGTGTACGAGCCATTTTGACATACCTTGATGGTCTCATGGAAAGGTAACAGTTTGATTAGCTTTAGATCTGGTGGTACTATCTGATCCACAAATTTGTTAAAAATCGGTGTTTTCTACAGGGCTGTCAATCATTCTCATCATAAATATGAGTGTTGGAGAAGTAAGGTTAATTCAGATAATGAAATTTATTATGGACTTCATATGATGCCAGGTTCAACGGAAGAGCAGAGGAGATTTATTGAATCTAGGTTAATTGAAAAACTTCAACCGTCATGTAATGATTAACTCATAAAATATTACAAATCTTTCAGAATATTACGACCTTCTTTCGTGAGATCATACAATCTGCTTTGGTATAATTCAAGCATAAAGTAGATGATAAATTTTGAAAATCACGGATCACCAAAATTCACTATGTATGAATAAGCTAGAAGGAACACCTGTTAATTGAATATCAAATTTTAATGATGGTTCCACTTTAGAACTAGCATTATGAATCCTAAATGATAACTGCCAACCCTCATCGAATCGAATTAGCAGCGTATGAGTCTTTTTTCGTTCATATGCATCGATCTTTGTGGGCGGCTTTAATCTCGGGATCTTCATTAATGGTGTAACTGAATTCGACGATTGATTCAGTGTTCCATATAGGTTAAAACCTTGGATCACTGTACGGTTTTTGAATTTCATAATCTTGTAAAAATCATGTTTGCCGATAAGATATCTCAATAATAATGCAGGAATGTTATTGTTAGAAGCAACTAATCGCGTCATTTCTTTTTGGAATGAATCTAGTATTTTTGTGTAGATGTCTCGTTTTTTATCAAGTATTTCTCTCCAAAGCAATACATGTTCTTTTTTCTTGTTATCTTCAATTAAATGTCGTAATTCACCAAATATTTCTTTGGCTTCATTCATGTATTGTAGTGAACAGGGAATGCCGAACCATTCTTTACCAAAATCAATAAGATCAGAAAGCCGAGAGTGTTTTACTGCCATATGATTATTTTTTGCAGAAAATCCTATTTCCCAGTCAGCATCAGATCTTATTGTTACAACATCCCTGATATCACCACTTTCACCTTTTTGATCAGTTTGAATCAAGATAACAATCTCATTATCAGTCAATGGGTGTTCCAACCTAGGCTCTAGCTTAACTACATAATCAACTGCGACGACTGCAGCTTTGTTGTAATCATCTCTATCTTGTTGGGCAAAGGTGTCAAAGGATCTTTTTGCGATCACTAGTTGTGAATTTTGTTCTAGTTTGATTTTTTGCCCATTATTGAGTTTGTTATATAGTGCGATCGCTAAAGCATATTCAAACGCTTTGCCAGATTCGGTTTGTGTTCTCATTTGATTTTATTCCACATATTTCGGCAAGCTCATGACTAAGTATGATTACTTCTCTTGAGTTTTTGTCATTTGACATACCATATTTCCAATTTGGACGTTGAAAGACATAACCATCATACAGCCTATGAATTTCTTCAGAATCATTATAGGATAAAATCCACATCTTACAGTCTTGTAGCATTTTGGCTAATCCTTGATGGTCAAAGCCGTCATGCATGTCACCATTATTACCATACAATTTTTGATTTATCATGTATGGTGGATCAAGGTAAAGTAATTTTTTTGAGTGTTTTTTTATTGACTGCTTAAAATCTGCAAGATCCACTGTGACACCTTTCACATTAAAATCTGCCAATCTTTCAATTGCTGAGAGAGTGAATCTTGGATGGTTAGGCGACATACCTCCAGACATGGTAGTTCCAGAAAATGATGAGCGATTTAGAACATAGAATATTGCGGCCCTTTCATATTTGGAATTAAAATTGCGTTGGGTCTTTTGTAATTCGTAAAATTTGGATTTGGATAATGGATAATACTTCATAACAATTTCTGCTAATTTTTTTGAATCTGACAAAAGACATTGCCAAAATTCCACCAATGGTTCAAAATTATCATATCCATGAACACGTATGTTATTGCTAGCGCATGCCAGCTCCACTGATCCCCCCCCAAAAAATGGGGAACAGATCTCTTTTACGTCGTCTGGAATGTACTTGGTGATCTCCTTGATTCCTCTAGATTTACCACCTGCGTATCTAAGGGGAGATCTGAGTTCAGTTTTTAAATTCATCATAGTTATGATACCTTCATTAACGTCAACTACTTGTTATGTGCTTCTATTCCACTTCTCTATACTTGAGATAGAGCATTGTTTGACAAACAACCATGGCTAAGACAGTGTATAATTCAGAACGACCAAGAACGATCTAAAGTAACTCTTGTTCCGGTGCGCAGTGTTTGTGAACCCACTTTCCATCCTCGTTTTTTGCTATTTCCTTGCCAGGCGTGATTTTGTCGCCGCATGCAATACACGAGGTTGCAAACTTTGCCTTCATGTTGTTTATGAACAATCATCAGGATATCAAGGATTTCATTGATCAAGTGTTGATTACAGGTCAGCTCAAATTAATGCGGATTCTACAATTATAAACACTGAATATTTGGAGTTCGTGTTGCAGTTTGACTCATTAGGTAGGCGCGTGCGCAGCAGCTACCCACAAATCGATCTGAAACGACCAAGGGAGCCCGTATCGCTTATCGAGGCACTAGATCTAGTAGGCCAGTTCGCAGGCAAAACTCCCACACCAAAACAGTATGAGATAATCAGAAAGATCCAGCATGCAATAGAATCTGGATACAAAAAGATCTTGCTTTCTGCGCCAACTGGAACTGGGAAGAGCTGGATTGCCGTTGCGCTCTCGCTGTACATGAGGTCCTCCACCATACTCACATCGACCGTATTATTGCAGGATCAGTACAAAGACGAATTTGGGTTTTTTAACACCGTGCGTGGGAAAAAGCGGTTTTTGTGCGAGCAGACAAACCGGGTCTTTGACTGCACCCATGGATATTGCAACGACTGCACCTTCAAGCCCCAACCAGAGTCTTATACAGTATCAAAAAAAGGAACGATCGGCGAGGCCGTCGCTGGCCAAGACATGCCAAGAAAATGCCCCTACTACGACCAAATTGAGGTGGGCAAAAAATCAAGCTTTGTTGTTTACTCGTATGCGTCGTATCTTTCGCATCTATTGTCAGGCGAAGATATGCCTCAAAGAAAGCTTCTTGTATGCGACGAAGCTCACGAACTAGACGAGGAGCTGGCAAACCAGCTTTCAACAAATCTCAATGGATTCTACGGTGAGTTACTCGGAGTCGAGATGCCCAGATTTTCGGTTGATTCCGACATCAACCAGGTAAAAGAATACGTTGCATCTTTTGCAGAGGCGTTCAAAAAGCACGAGACGACAATCAAAAAATGTGCCGAACACACACTCTATCTGCAATCAGAAGAACACATCAAAAAACACGCCCATTGCATGAAGCACGGCATCAAGATAACAGAGAACTGCCCCTCATGCAACAAAGTAAAGGAGTACATCAGAACCAAGGAGTTTCTTAGATGCAAAGAACACACAGAATGCAAATTCGATCATAGATACATCAACCATTTTGTCCTAAATGATCTCAAAAACTATTCAACCAAGATGAAGATTCTCCAGAAGGGCCTCGAGTCGGCAGACCAAAACTACATCATAACCGACATACAATCAAAATTCCAAGACGATAGAAGAGGCCACAACTTTGACGAGGTGACCATAAAACCGTGGCACATCCACTGGTTCATTGAGGAGTTGTGCTCAAGCTTTGATGTGACTTTGTTCATGTCTGCCACAATAAACCTTGAATTGTTCTGCAAGGAGACCGGCTTTAGAAAGGACGAAGTCTATTTCATCAACGAGGACTCTAACATACCTGTCGAGAACCGCAAGGTGGTATTCCTCAAGACTGACTATGTGGAATCAAATTCGGAATCCGTACTTCCAGACAAGATAATATCACAAATCGAGGCTATTTTGAAGCTTAGAAGCAGTCAGCGCGGAATAATTCTCCTCACAAGCTACTCACAGATGGACTATATTTTGGAGCACATCTCCCCCCAGCTAAGGCCAAGACTGTTGCCTCTCCAGAAAGGCCAAGACAAATCAGAAGCAATATCAGCCCACAGAAAGCTTGCAAATTCAGTTCTAATTTCCCCCGGCTTGGAGTCAGGCGTCAACCTTCCAGACGACGACAGCAGGTTCCAGATAATTGTCAAGGCGCCATACTATCCCACAGTCGACGACCTCCGCATGAAAAAGATCTACAATTCCGAGCCAGATCACCGAAGATACTACCTCAAGTCCGCATACAGATTATTGCAGATGGCAGGGCGAAGCATCAGGCATGTAGGGGATCATGCGATGACGTATGTTCTTGACGCCAAGGCGGAGAGGATGGTGTACTATCAAAGAAACGACCTCCCAAGATGGTTTATTGAGGCGTGTGACGGGATATCTGCCTAGAGATCCTTTCTCATCAGACAAAAAAGCATCCTTCTGTCAAGCTCTTTTGCGTTGAGTCTGGTTTTTTGCCGCATCAGTACCTGTATTCTCTTTGATTTCATCTGACTTGCCTTATTTTGCATGTACTGCAGGATCATTTTCATCCCCTCACTTGTGCCGTTTAGGTAGCCAATCTGCAAGACGCCCTTGTCCAGATCCGACTCGTTCCATATCCCGACACCGATGGGCCTTTCGCCTTTTGTAGCTACGAGTACACGCCTTTTTTTGATCAATCTGCTCAAAGTCGGTTTGTCCAGCGGGAGCCACTCCCAGGACTCTGAGTACGTGCTTGAGTTTGCCAGACTGCCCAGTTGGCGCATATTTGTTGCAATTAGTACAGGAACTTGGTGTTTTTTTGGGCGCATGTTGTACAGCCAAAACTTGTCTTCTATTTTGTAGCCAAGGGATCTTGCCAGCATGAGCGACCTTGTGTTTCCTTGCGCAATCAACATCCTTGAAATCCGTCTTCCCTTTTTCTTTGCGATGCTTTCTATGTGGAGAACCAGCTTGCTTGCGTATCCTTTCCTTCTGAATTCTGGATGGATTCTGAGGCCCTCTATCCAGACCTGATGTTTTGAGAGTGATGCGTTTCCGATTCCAATTGGCTTTTTGTTTTCTTCAACAGTGAGGAGTGTTTTTCTTGCTAGCCACATGTCCCACACACGTTCGATGTAATCGCCCCATCTGAAGGTCTTGTGCAAGAACGAAAGGATCGGTTTTTTGTCACTCGGCTTGCTTCTTCGGATTATCAACTGAGCTGTTCGCAGATTTGTCAGTTATTTTTCTATCGTATGTTAGATATAGAATTTTTTACGGTGTCATGTTTTGTTTGTAGCTTGGTTTTTTGCGAGTCTTTTTTCGGTTTTTTCTTTATTTGCTCAGACTTCTTTTTTAGATCGTCGCTGAGCTTTTTAGAAGACTGCTTTTCCTTTTTTGCTGGCTTTTTTTCCTCTTTTGCTTTTTTGACAGACTTGGCGCCATTGTCCTTTTTGTCCGAGGGTTTTTTGTCATTGCTGTCCATGTTGAGAGACTCCTTCAGATTTATGGTGTAGCTAGCGGTGCGCTTTATTGTGGTCTTGCCTTGACAATCATCTCCAGTGTTACATTCAGATAAAACAACAAGAAAGGTTCCTTGTGGCGTTTTAGGAGAGAATCCAGATGCTGCCTGCCCAAGCAGACACGTCGATGCCAACACTGCGAGAACTGCAAGGGCCAT
Source organism: Candidatus Nitrosotenuis sp. (assembly GCA_038869975.1). GTDB lineage: Archaea > Thermoproteota > Nitrososphaeria > Nitrososphaerales > Nitrosopumilaceae > Nitrosotenuis. The sequence continues at coordinate 11,540 of JAWCQC010000015.1, read as the reverse complement.
CTTCATCTGACCACTTTCCTTAGAATCGTTCCCAGTAACACCTAGTGGTATGATCCGCTCACCTGCTTTGAATCATGCGAAATTTCTCGCATAAAAAGAACGGGTAGAAATTCTACGAGATTATTAAATACAAAATTTAGGCTTGCACAGCTGATTTGAGCGTAGAATCACTGCTCATTGTTTTTTTAATTGCGCTTTTGCCGTTGCCTGCCTTTGCGGATGAGGCGTGGGTGGTGGTTGCAACCGACAGGCCCCAGTATCACACAGGCGAGGACATGGAGGTATTTGGCTATGTTCTGGAGCGCAAGATGCCCGTCATCGCAATGAGCATCTATGATCCTGATGGCGTGATACTTTCTGCAAATAGTGTCGAGCTGCAGCAAGACGACAGCTTTGCCAAGACAATATCCCTTGACTCTCCATTTTATGATAAATCTGGAATCTATCTGATTGAGCTGGATTATGGGAAAAATACAGACGCCATTACCTTTGAAGTAGTTGGAGCTGCTCCGAAGCCCGAACCTCAGCCACTACCTCAAACAAAACCCGAGGTCGTTTTTTTGGAGACTGACAAGAATGTGTATTTTGACAACGAGTTCGTCACAATTTCTGGGATAGTTTCCGAGATTGGTGAGCCTACAATTCTAATTGGGATTTATGATCAGAATGACTCTCCGACAGGATTTTACACCCCACAGATAAGCTCCGACTTGGAGTTTTCTGTTTCTTTTTTGGCAAAGGCCGGTGTGAATTTCAAGACAGATGGCAAGTATTATGCAAAAGCGCATTACGGTGCATCAAAACAACAAGTCGAGTTCCAGTTCGCAGACTCGCCACAAATACAAACCACTGAGAATTCGGCAGAGACCTCACCCCCACAGATAAATCAAGTGCGTCCTTCCAAGAATGAGCCGAGTGCTCAAATTGTGCCTCAATTGTCAGCTCAACCACAGGTAACACCAACTCGAGTCACCGATGATGCCAGTCAACAGGTTATTTCACCAGAGAATGATTTGGTGGAAAACTCGGATAACCTGACTGTAGAAGACCAAGAGCTCGGCAAGATGCTAAATGAGATAACACTGGGCTGCGATGTAAGCAGATATTCTTACACCATACTTTATTATGATGGAATGGGCCCTGCGCTGATGCGGCTGTGCAACTACGAACAGGCAATCTCATATTTTGATGATTCACTAATAAAAGAGCCAGACAACATCGAGGCCCTCACAAACAAAGCGACCGCATATGCCAAGCTAGGCGATCTTGATGTTGCAATAGAGTACTACAATATGGCGCTTCAGTCAGAACCTGACTTTGTACCCGCATTAAACAACAAGGCAAACGCGCTGGCGCAGCTTGGCCGCTTTGATGAAGCCATTTCAATCTACAAATCAATTCAGCATCAAGACCAACAAGTACAGGCTAACTTGCAAAAGGCCAATGAAGATCTAGCTCAAAGCGGTGAAAAACAGCACGAGCTACAACAAGAAGCTGTCGTCTCAGTGATTGGGGCATCTACTCAGACTGAGATATTGGAAACAGACTATAAGCCTTCCACATCTGGCAACTTCATAGATCAGATCGGGAGCATATTTGCGAGCTTGTTTGGGTTCCTCTCATGATATGTTTGTACTCACATATGAAAAAGCGAGAGTTTAGCCTCAAGATCCATATTTTGTATTCAAAAAACTGTGTGTTCATTTTAAAATCATAATAAATTATAGATTATCATTTCCCGCAAACTGTATGGGAAAACAACATTGTAAAAACTGTGGAAAAGAGCTCGACAATGCGGCTCCTGATTCCATATATTGCTCAATAGAGTGCACTTATGGCTTGACTTTGTTCAAAGAAGACATTGCAAGCTTCCCATGAAGCCTGACTATTTTGTTAGGATTAAGGATCAGTTTCGGATCAAACTGTTTTTTTAATTTTGTAAACGCTTTGTAGTTTTTTGAACCGTACTGGAGCCTGACATAGTCTGTTCGTGCTATGCCGTCTCCATGTTCGCCCGTTATTGTCCCTCCAAGCTGAATCACTCTGGAAAAGAATGTCTTTGCGATTTTTTTGATTGTAGATTTGTTCTTTTTTTGCATGGCAAGCCTGATGTGTATGTTGCCGTTTCCTGCATGACCATACATTACGAGTCTGGCGCCGAACATTTTTGGCAAGCTTTGTGCGGCAGAGACCAGTTCCTCCAATTTTTCTATTGGCACAGCTGCGTCCTCAATTATGTGCGGTAATGATTGGCCTGCAAGAAGGTTTTTCAGGCTGAAATATAGCGCCGAATTCCTGTAATTCCACCATTTGGCAATCGAGTTTGCGTCATCTAGTTTCCACAGTATCGTTCCGGCCGAGGTCGCTTTGAGTTTGGAGACACTACTAGGTATTTGTGAATCAAACTCCACATATAATAGGCAGTTTATCGCTTTGGGAAACTTTGCCTCAAAATTCTTCATTGTGGAGTGATCCACGAATTCAAGTGCCGATGGGCGTAGCTTTGCCAGATTTACACAGTCACGTATTGCCGCACTGACAGAATTATAACCCAGAACCAGCAGGGTGCGGTTTTTTGGCAGCTTGAAGATGCGCAGTTTTGCGGAGACTATGACGCCGAGCGTTCCTTCTGAGGCAGCAAGTATTTTGTGCGAGTCGTTGTGATTCGATATAGCATCAAGCCTGTATCCGCATGAATTCTTAGAAACCTGCGGAAATCTACTCTTGTCAATAGATCTTGCGAGATGAAGAACCGAGTTTGCAAGATGTGATTTGGAAGGCAGTTTTGCTGTCTTGCCTTCTCCAGTTACAATTGTGACTTGGAGCAGGTTGTCAATTGTGCTCCCATACTTGATTGATCTGCTCCCGCTTGCATTTGTTGCTATCATACCTCCGACAGTGCAGTAAGGCCCAACAGATGGGTTCGGGCCTAGGAATTTTTTGCGTTTGTTTAGTTCTTGATCCAGCTTTCCTTTTGTTGCGCCTGCTCCAACACATACAAAATCCTTTCCGATCTTTATTTTATCAAAATTCTTCATGTCGATTATTATTCCGTCATTTAGCGCGCTGCCTACCAACCCTGTGCCGCCTCCCCGAGGAGTGACTGAGATCTTGTTTTTTGCCGCAAACCTCATTGTCTTGATTACATCTGAGATGTTCTTTGGAACAACTACCGCTTTCGGCCTTACTTGGTAAAAGCTTGAATCAACAGAGTAATAGTCTAGAATGTCCTTTTCTGTGAATACCTGGCCCTTGATTGAACTTTGTAGTTTTTGCAATTCCATGCAGGATCTATACGACAGCCCTATTCAAGATTTGATTTCTACGATGGGCCCCTCCAAGACGATCGGGTGCTAGATTTCAGGATCACTTGCCTTGAGTTTTTGAGTAAAGATCTGCAAGTCGTAACGGTTCTGGAAGCCATTGCCCATGTCTTGTCGTCTCCGCCACTATACTGGCTGCTGTTTTGAGGCTGATTTTGTGGCCTATGCTTGCAAATACGGGTTTTTTAGTTCTTATAACAGCTCCAAGTATTTCGCCATCAAGTAGGACAGATTCATTTTTTATCTTGCCGCAAAGAAGGTTTTTTGCCACTCCAATTGTGGGTTTGTCCAAGGCCAAGCCAAGATGGCACGCAAGGCCGCATCTGCGAGGATGCAGCTGTCCGTGCCCATCTACCATCAAAAGATCGTAGTTGTTTTTCAACGATCCTAGTGCCGCCAGGACGGGAGGAGCTTCTCGCAAAAACAAAAGCCCCGGCACATAGGGCGAAGTCGTCACTTTTTTCAAGTCGACCCTCTCGATGACGTGGAATGTTTTGTCAACAATCACAGCAGAGGCAAACGCGACATTGTTTTTGTATGACACGTCCACCCCACATATCGTTTTTATTGATTCAAACGAATCTTTTGCCACTACTTTGCAAGCAAGCCTTTCTTGGAGTTTTAGATATTGTGTGTGCATTTATCTTAATTGCTTGTTGATTGCAAAAATCTTTTATCAAAAAGCGCCGTAATTATTTGCAACAAAAATGAAACATAGTTCCAAGTATTTGTTTGCTGGCGTTTTAGGACTGGCATTACTGAGTACACCATACACGGCCTACGCGTATTTTTACCAGCAGGGAATCGCAAATACAGGCACATACACCGCCCTGGTCAAGACAAACAAGCTAAGCTATGGAGCAGGCGAACCAATTGTGATATCTGGCGAGGTAAAACCCTATGAAAAAGGCAGGGATTTGCAGATTACCATACTTAGTTCGGCAAAAAAGATTCTCTTCCTCAAAACAATTCCCGTAAAAGATGACGCTACGTTTTCTGTTTCTATATCAGATACCTCAAAGTGGGGCAAAGACACCTACACCGTAATAGCACAATACGGAACAAGCGATGTAGAAATTGGTAGTACATCCTTTTCATTTGATCCCGCAAAGGTTGCAGAGCCTGCCAAGTTGAAAGAAAAAACCGCAGACAGTAAGAAGGAATCAAAAAAGAGCAAACTTCCCAAACCCGCTCCCAAGAAGACTGTGAAAAAGTGAATCCGCGTCAGATTTTAAAAATCTTTTATAGTTAAATCGAGTAATTAATTGGGTTGGGCCTATTTAGTCGCAACAAAAACGTTTGTGAGGACTGCAAGGAAAAATTCGAAAGTTATGCCGATCTGATCAGCCATGCTAGGCGGGCACATCATAGAACCATTGTCAGATGCAACGGCTGCGGCAAAGAGTTCATTCACGAAAAGGACAGACTGCATCATTCAAGAGAGGAGCACCAACAAAAAATAAAGAGCCGCTACCAATAGCACAAGTCTTTTATCAAAATTCGACGTTATTATACCACCCATGGAGTTTGAGCATCTTTTGGACAGAGTAATGGATCTAGACGAAAACATACGTCATGCAAGGGTGTGTGACATGGAAGGAAACGTGGTCTGCTCAAGGCAGCGCAAGGGTGTGGTGAATCTGCTAACGGAAGAGGAAACGCGGGAGTCGCTGAAATATTCGGTTAATTCATGGAAGGTCAGGGCACAGCTAGCGCACAAGATAGGCAAAGGCAGGTACGTGCTTGCAGTTTATGAAAAGCTGAGAAGGGTCACAATGCCGCTTGGTGCAAACCACCTCCTCTTGGTAAGCTTTGACAACAAGGGAGGCCAAATGGACATAGTAGAGAAACTGGAAAACGAGCTGCACGGGGATTATACCCATTACTAAATTCCCATTTTTTAATTTGGTAAAGCTCTGAATAGGTTTTTTCATGTTCTGTTGATCATATTGGAATTATTTCAGAAACAATTGAGTTTGTGGAATTCAAAACCGAAGCTTAATCATCAGCTTACAAGCTGAAAAAAATTTTTAAAAATTTTTGGAGAATGTTATACCATGATCCAGATCCCCATTAAGAGTCTAACAGCAAAATGTGTTGTTGCCGTAATGGGGGCGCTTTCGTTACTACTGCTCTCATTTGGCTACACATCAGCTTTCTGAATGCAAAGGCGCCTAAGGCGCCTTCTTTTTTACCGTCATCAAAAAGGGAAATTTCTTGACGTCATAGTGATTTTGTTTGTTTGGCAGAGTCACGGCTTGACTACCATGAATGTCTTTTCTGCCACAGTTGGACCATTGTTTCCTTTTTCAAATTGAACTCTTACAGTATAGTTTCCGGCTTCTTGTAGTGCGATATGCCCGTATGTTGTGCCGTATGTCTTTTTGATATCCAAGACGAAATCAGTCTGAATGGTTTTCAAACAGGAAGGCATCCAGCCAGTGCTTGCAGTATTGGTCTTGTTTATTGGAAATGTGACTAGTATTCCACCACATGGATCTCCAAATCCAGACATCACATAAGAAAAAGAGTATGGTTCGCCAACAAAATAGGTGTCTTTTAGCCCAGTGATCGTTATTTTGTAATGTTCTGTTGGAAATTGTATTATGGGATTCTCACCGATCATGAAAATGCCAAAAATTACAGCAGAAGCGATCACTATCCCAATTATGGCGAGAATGAAAATATTCATAGAGTGTTGTCTTTAGTTACGACTTTACCATACGTCGTCTACTTCGTCTAGTTCCTTATAATCAACTGGTTGATCCTTGCGCAGAATCTTGAGCCTGGATATGTCCCTATCAAAGATCAGATCCGCAGTCCAGTCAAGCAGTATCCTCAGCCTTTTGTTGAATTTTGGGATCTTTCTTAGATACACGGTCCTCCAGATCCACCACGCCACTATACCATAGATGTTGAGGCCGGAGATCTGCGCAATGGCAGTTCTTTTTCCAATTATTGCCATCTGCCCTTTTGAGACATAGTCTATCTTCTTTTTTGGCCTACCCGATATCTCCGCATAAAGATTGTAAGCTGCGATCTTTGCCTCCGCTTCAGCATTTTGCGCAGTGGGCGGATATGGTTTGTTTGTCCTTGGATCAATGGTGAGACTGCAGTCACCTATGACATACACGCCTGGGAATTCCGGCACTTCGAGGTACTCGTTGACAATCACCTTTCCGCGGTCTGTTTTGAACATAGAGTTCTTGATGGTATCAACCGGCGTGACGCCTGCAGTCCACACAAGTGTCTTTGTCTGGATGGCGTCAAGCTCTGGTTGCTTGACTGGATTTTTTGTCGCGTCCACCACGCTTTTTGTGATGACTTCGGAGCCATCAAAGCTGAGAACTGCGGTATTTAGTCTGATTTCGATGCCACGCTGGACGAGCTTGTCTTTTGTGAATTTTGCAAGTTTTTCAGAAAAACCCGGCAGAACCACCGGCAGGGCTTCAAGTATTATCACCCTGATGTCTTTTTCAGAAATCTTTGGGTAGTGTTTTCTTGCGTCAAGCAGAAAGTCATGTATCTCTCCTGCCGTTTCAATTCCTGCAAATCCTGCGCCTACGATCACAAATGTCAGCAGACTTTGTTTTAGAATTGGATCTGTCTCGTTTTCTGCCTGCTCCAGCATGTCTATGACGCGGTTTCTCAAGACCACCGCATCGTTGAGCGTCTTCATGGTGTACGCGTGGGCCTCGATTTGTTGGTTGCCAAAAAAGTTAGTTTGTGAGCCCAAGGCCACCACCAGATAGTCGTAGCTTAGCGAGATTCCCCTTTTCTCACGGGTTCCATAGAATGTGACCCGTTTTCCATACGGATCGATGTTTTTTACCTTGTTTTCGTAAAATACTGCCTTTTTGCATATAGTCCTGATTGGTATTATGATGTGTCTGGTCTCGATCATGCCCGAGGCGACCTGTGGCAACATGGGTGTGAACAGCAGAAAGTTGTCTTCTGAGACCAAGACAAGCTCGATGTCAGGGTTGTGTTTAAAGTAGGACTCTAGCTTGCGCGTACATTCTACGCCTGCAAATCCACCCCCGAGCACAAGGATTCTTTTCTTTGTCACCTAGTTACTGCCAATTTAGCCGTTATAATGTTTAGTTAACTAGATTCAATACAATTTTTGTAAATTTCGCTACGGTTAAAGTAAAATAGCACAAAAATCAATGCAAATCACATGAAAAAGGAATATGTTGTAGTCCGGATCGACGCGGCACCAGATGGCGCGCCATACGTGGTTTTGTCGTTGTCACTGACAAAAGACTTTAAGGAATCCCAGTCGTTCCCCCAGTCTCCTTTTGGGGCAGGAGTGATGGGCTTCTCAAACATGGACGAAATGATGAAAGGCCTAAACAAGATGCTTTCTGGAGGCCTCTATGGAATGCCGGGAGGCGTAACTAGCATCAAGCTTGACATGCGCGAATACAAAGAGCTTGGCGTTTCAGTCGGAGACAAGGTATATCTGGACATATCCAAAGCCGAGAGCTTGGGCGTCTAGTTATCTTGAGATCTCTGCCCTCAGCACTTCGTATGCTTTTGATGCGTCTTCTTCTTTGAGAACCAGCACTATATCGTCCTGAGAAAAGAAGGCGTTTTGCAGCTCGATTCCATTGTTGTGGAGCAGCTCTGCCACATACGACACCACGTCTGAGCGGTTTTTATCCTGTGGTATCCTTATCTTTATTTTGGCCAAGCCGGCACTGAGAAAGTTCTTTGCAGATGGAAAAGACTCGAAGATCCTTCGTATATCCGCAAGGTCCTCAGTCAATATGCGAAACGTAGAGTCAGCTAACCTGAAAAACTCGTAATCGGAATCATACTGCTCAAATTTGTTGAGAAGTGACGCGGCCTCGTTTTTGTCTATGTCGTTTGCGGAAAACTTGATGTCCAGAATTCCGTCAGTAAGAGAAAGTCTGGCGTTTTTGAGGATCGACTCGGATTTGACATCCTCTTTTTCCGTAAAGGAATCAGCGTAGCGCTTTATGGCCACTACGATGGTGTTGAGGTTTACAGGGTTGCCAATCTGCCTTTCTACATCCGGCTGTATCTTCACCGCAAGTGCAGTATAGTTGATGATGTCCATCTTCATGCAGTCATAAATGGAGCGATTCCTTGTTATGATCTCCCTGACTACCTCTGGGACGGAGAGATTTGCCGTTCTCACAAAAATTATTATACTATGTCATATATAATAGTCTTATGTCACTTTTTATAGTAAACTACAAAATCTTTATATAATGTCATGTATATTACATATACTGAGTGAATATGACATTGTTCTTTGATGACGAATTCGACAGGCTCTTCAAAAGGATGTCCAGGTCCTTTATGGATCTAGATGATCTCTTCGAAGAGGCTGCAAGACACGGCGGCACCACATTTGGGCCATATTATTACGGTTATTCAATGACCGTTGGTCCAGACGGCAAGCCGCACATAAGGGAGTACGGAAATGTCCGACCAGGTTTGCTTCCAACTGCAGACACAAGGGAGCCACTGATTGACACCATCGTAGACGAAAAGGAACAGATCCTAAAACTGGTGGCCGAGATGCCCGGAGTCGAGAAAAAGGACATCAAGGTCGTAGTTGAGGGAAATGTAGTAAAAGTAGACGCAGAACACGGCAGCAAGAAATACCATGGAAGGGTGCCAATCAGAAACAAGATCGACCCAGATTCTGCAAAGGCCACATACACAAATGGCATCCTTGAGGTCCAGTTCAAGCTTAAGGAAGACAAGCCGAAGGGCAAGACCGTGGAGGTTACCTAAACCTCTATTTTTTTGGTGATGACATATGAGCGAGATTATACTTAGAATTGACGAGATATCGCAGCGCCACGTAGGCAAGGGAATTGCCGTAATAGATCCCAAGGTGGTCAAAGAAAACAACTGGCAGACAGGCCAGATAGTGGAGCTTTTGGCAAACAAAAAGACCCATGTGAAGATATGGCCTGGTTCGGCAGAGGACTATGGTTCCGGCATCATACGAATCGACGGCCTCACAAGGCACAACATCGGCGCAGGAATAGGCGAAAAGGTATCACTCAAACTGGTAAATGCAGTCGAGGCAGAACAAATAGTCCTTTCCCCTGTCGAAAAGATCACAGTGGAAGGACTCCAAGAATACATGTCGACTTTGTATGAGGGGCATGTATTTACCACCGGCGACACCATCATGGTCAACACACATCTTGGTGGAAGGACACAGCTTATTGTTACATCCACTACTCCTTCAAAGCCAGTAATAGTTACCTCAAGGACGCAGTTCAAGCTGGGCTCCATGACAAAGGCGGTAGACAACTCCATACCGAGAATCACCTACGACGACTTGGGAGGCCTCAAAAAAGAGGTCCAAAAGATCCGCGAGATGGTTGAGCTTCCAATGAGGCATCCGGAGCTGTTCGAAAAGCTAGGCATAGAGGCACCAAAAGGCGTGCTTTTGTATGGTCCTCCAGGCACTGGAAAGACGCTCCTGGCAAAGGCGGTAGCAGGCGAGACGAACTCCCACTTTACAGCAATTTCCGGCCCTGAGATCATGGGCAAGTATTATGGCGAGTCCGAAGAAAGGTTAAGGGAGATCTTCAAGCAGGCAGAAGAGAACACGCCAAGCATCATATTTATCGACGAAATCGATTCCATTGCGCCAAAACGCGACGAAGTGACAGGCGAGGTCGAAAAAAGAGTTGTCTCCCAGCTTTTGACGCTGATGGACGGAATGAAGTCACGTGGCAAAGTTGTGGTAATTGCCGCAACGAACAGGCCTGACTCTATAGACCCGGCCCTCAGACGACCAGGCAGGTTCGACAGGGAAATCGAGATAGGGATTCCAGATGAGGAAGGCAGACTTGAGATACTGCAGATCCACACAAGGGGGATGCCCCTTGACGACAAAGTCAACCTAAAGCAGTTCTCCAAGGTGACTCACGGCTTCGTAGGAGCTGATCTAGAGTCCCTTGCAAAAGAGGCAGCGATGAGATCCCTGAGGAGGATTTTGCCGGACATAGATTTGGATCAGGAAAAGATCTCAGCTGAGATCCTCCAAAAGATCAAAATCACAGACGAGGACTTTAAAGAGGCACTAAGGGATGTGCGACCTTCTGCACTCAGAGAGGTTCTGGTCCAAGTGCCAAACGTAACTTGGGACGATGTTGGCGGCCTTGATGCCCTAAAAGAAGAGCTCAAGGAGGCAGTAGAGTGGCCGCTAAAGCACAAGGAAGCCTTCGAGTACGTGGATGTCTCTCCGCCGAAGGGAGTGCTCTTGTACGGCCCACCAGGCACGGGAAAGACACTCATTGCAAAGGCGCTTGCAAAGATGACAGAGTCCAACTTTATCGCAATCAAGGGCCCGGAGCTTCTCTCCAAATGGGTAGGCGAATCTGAAAAAGGAGTGCGCGAGGTCTTCAGAAAGGCAAGACAGGCAGCTCCGTGCATCATATTCTTTGATGAGATAGACGCGCTTGCGCCAAGAAGAAGCGGTGCTGACTCTTCACATGTTACAGAAAATGTAGTATCACAGATACTCACGGAAATTGACGGCCTAGAAGAGCTACACAACGTGCTGATAATTGGAGCGACAAACAGGCTCGACATAGTGGATGAGGCCTTGTTGCGCCCTGGAAGATTCGACAGAATAATCGAGGTTCCAAAACCAGATGCAAAGGGTCGAAAGCACATCTTTGAGATTCACACAAAGAAAAAGCCACTGGCGGAAGATGTGGATCTATCGAAGCTTGTGGAGATCACCGACGGCTACACTGGTGCAGAGATCGCAGCAGTATGCAACAGAGCAGCCATTGCAGCTCTGAGGCGACATGTGAGTGGCCAAGCAAAAAACATCAAAGACATCAAGATAACTCAGCAGGATCTTCTAGACGCAATAGAAAAAGTAAGGCCACCCACGAAAAAACAAACAGTAATCGCATAGGTCAGGAAAGGCATTTCCTCCCTCCCCATTTTTGTCATGTCATAATTTGTCCACCGGTGAGCAGTTTGTGGCTTTTTTCAATTATTTTTTGAATTGTGCGCTGCGTTTTGAGATTGTACATCTGAAAAAATAAGGCTGGCTGTGGAACATCTGCCATATGAGAGCTGACATACTCACGACCCTAAAGGGTTCGGGGTTCTGCTTTTGCTGTTTTTCCGTCTCATCTGTCGCCATCAAGCGGGTTTTTGCAGAACCAACACACAGTCGAGTTTTACGGTTACAGTCGTCTG
>JAWCQC010000014.1:0-43837 GCA_038869975.1 Candidatus Nitrosotenuis sp. | reverse complement strand
GCCCTGGTATGGTCAGCTTGACATTTGATGCCTTTTTGATTCCTTTTCTGCGGTATTTTCGCAGGATCTGGTTTGATATGGCCGATTTTAGGCCGATGTGTTGGACGTCTTTTGATGATTGGGATTTGGTGCGGATTGCAAACCTGGCTACTGCCCTGGCCTTTTTCAGCTCGTCTGAAAAATCACGGCCGTGTTTTACGTTGTAGGTCAGGATCATTTTTGATCCTAGCTGGTGTTTTAGTTTAGTATAGTTTTTGGTGTGTGGAATGTTGATCTGTGGTGTGCTCGCTTTCATCCCTGCCCTAAAGGGCTAGGGCTTTCCCGCTCGCCTTTGTAAACCAACCACCCATCAAGCGGTTAACATTTGAAATCTTAATTAACCGTATAATCTTGCTACGAATTGTTGAACGCTGAGCGCGATTTTATTATAGCATGCCAAGACAAAGTCCTTTCTGGCAAAAAGCTTGACAATCACGAACTCGAAGTATTGATGAACGTGGCCGATTTGAAGGTCCTGTCTGAGGCGGCAAACAAGATAACCCGCGCATTTCAGGGAAACAAAGTCGATGTGGAGCAGCTTGCAAACATAAAAAAGAACTACTGCAGTGAGGATTGTGCGTTTTGCGGCCAGTCAGCGTTTTTCAACACAGGTGCTGACGGCTATCAGCTACTGCCTGCAGAGAAAATAGTCTCGATGGCCAAAAAAGCAAAAGATGAAGGTGCCGAGTCTTATTGCCTTGTTGCTGCGTGGAGACAACCATCAAAAAGCGATTTTGAGCAGGTTTGCCACATAATAAGACAGATCAACGAGCAGGTCGGCATAAGCATAGAATGCAGCCTTGGATTTCTCACATACGAGCAAGCACAAAAACTCAAGGAGCTAGGCGTCCGCAGATACAACCATAATTTAGAGACGGCCAGATCAAAGTTTGCAGAGATCTGCACTACTCACACCTACCAAGACAGAATAGACACCTTGCTTATTGCACGAAGGGCTGGTCTTGAGCTGTGCACAGGCGGGATAATCGGCCTTGGCGAAACAAGAAAACAAAGGCTGGAGTTGATTTTGGATTTATCTTGGCTTGAGCCGGAAGAAGTCACAATAAACATGCTCGTGCCAATACCTGGAACGCCGCTACAGTTACAGACACCACTCCCATTTGAAGAGATTTTACGAGTTTTTGCTGTGACTCGATTTGCGCTGCCACGCTCAATAATAAAAATATCTGGAGGACGCGAAGTCCACCTGCAAGACGATGGTCAAGAGCTCCTTCTGAGTGGCGCAAACGGAATCATAAGTGCCGGCTACCTGACGCTTGATGGGAACGAGATGAAAAAAGACCTCGAAATGATCAAAAAAATCAATCTTGAAGCATAAACTTGGCTTTATTGCCGACACATTAGAGGAGATAAAAAAAGAAAATCTCTACAGACAGTTGCGTTATGGCATAGTGCATGGACCATACATAACCATCGGGAGAAAAAGGCTTGTCAATTTTTGCTCAAACGACTATCTTGGCTTGTCTGTGCCAAATCTTGCGCCAAGACAGTTCCAGTCAAGCTCTAGGCTCGTCTCCGGTAACGACGTGTCGTTTATGAAACTGGAGAAGATCCTCGCCTCACACAAATCTCAAGAGGCAGCACTGATTTTTCCAACTGGCTACATGGCAAACCTTGGAGCAATTCCGGCTCTCGCATCAAAGAATTCCCTGATTCTAAGTGACGAATTGAATCATGCAAGCATCATTGAGGCCTGTCGGCTGTGCAAGGCAAAGACGCTGGTTTACAAACATAATGATGTTGACGACTTGGCAAAAAAAATACGCGTCGACAAAAAGGCAACAAAATTCATTGTCACCGAAGGAGTCTTTAGCATGGACGGCGACATGGCTGATCTGAAAAAGATCTCAGAGGTGGCAGAAAAAAACAACGCAGTTCTGATTCTTGATGACGCGCACGGAGACTTTACCGTGGGAATAGACGGGAGGGGTTCTGCAAGTCACTTTGGAGTTGAAAAGAATATTGACGTCTACATCAGCAGTCTCAGCAAGGGGCTTGGTTCGTTTGGCGGATATGTAGCGGCAAGTAAGGATGTAATTGACTTGTGCGTCAACAAAGCCAAGTCCTTTATTTACACCTCAGCTCTGCCCTCGTTTCTGGTCGACCTTACACTCAAGAGGCTCAAGCAAAACAGAGAAGCGCAAAGAAAAAAGCTTGAGCGCAATGTCAAGCTGCTCTCGGCACAATTGCGAAAAATGGGTTATGACATACGATCGCAGACACACATAATCCCATTGATCATAGGCGATGAAAAACGCGCACTGGAGTTTGGAGGGTATTTGTATGAAAGAGGTGTGTTTGCACAGCCAATCAGGTATCCCACCGTCCCAAAAGACAGCGCGCGCATAAGAATTTCGGTGACCGCGTGGCTCTCCGAAGATCACATCGAGGCCGCATTAGACGTGTTTGAAAAGGCTGGCAGAAAATTTCAGATTTTGTAGACTAGCCCATGCCAAGAAACATCGGTGAACCCACGTACACTGCTATTGCAATGATCACTCCAAGAATTATCCCCACAATTATGAACCTTTTATTCATAGACTATAACCGATTCACTTGGATAAAAATCAATGAAATTCGGAATCAATGTGGAACAACGCTTTAATAAAAAATTCGATGTCTTATGCACATGGCTGAGGTCACTATTGCGGTCGCAGCACTCGCAGGACTTGGCTCGTTTCTTGCGCCGTGCATTTTGCCAGTAATTCCGGCTTTTCTTGCATACATCTCAGGAACCACAATAACCGATCTGCAAAGGACCAAATCCGCCAACATGCTAACGACAAGACTCAATATTTTTTTGAACACCATATTTTTTGTATTGGGCTTTTCTGTCGTGTTTTCGGTTTTCGGCATAATTTTGAACAGCGTTCTTGCAAGCAGCGCAGCCAACCTGACCTCAAGCTTCAACCAAGTTGGTGGCATCATAATAATCGGATTCGGTGTATTCATGCTACTATCAACTCGGATTGGCAAGCTCAATTTTGAGAAAAAGATCATCCCTACCGTAGGAAAGGCAAGCTACCCACTGTCGTTTGTGTTTGGTCTTGCCTTTGCTACTTGCTGGACTCCATGCATTGGACCGATACTTGGAAGTATTCTGACGCTGGCCGCAACGACGCCGAGCCAGTCATTTACGTTGCTGCTTGCGTACTCGCTAGGACTTGGCATTCCTTTCATCCTGATCGGGGCGTTTTTCTCACGAATGTCCAGAATCGTCGGGGCTCTAAGCAGGCACCTAAAACACTACTCTGTGATCACTGGCATGCTCATCGTACTGCTCGGCGTGTTGGTGCTGACAAACCAGCTTGCCGCCATAGCCAGTTTTCCATTGCTAAACAATCTGCTTCTTGGGTGACCAGATGAGGACTGAAATAAAGACGGCGTTGATAATGGGAATAGTGATTGCAGGTGGGATTGCCAGTGCAAGCCTGTATTTTGGCACAATAGAGCAACAACTAGGCCAAAATGACACAAACTTGCAAACACAGGACGACCTGCCCACCATTGACAAGACTCGCTTCAAGAAAGCGCCGAAGCTTGAAGGGATTTCTGGCTACATCAACACTAGCCCAAAGGAGCTAATGCAACAGCTTGATGGCAAGGTTGTTCTCTACGACATCTGGACATACAGCTGCGTCAACTGCCAAAGAACCCTTCCTCACCTCACTGCGTGGAGCGAGAAATATTCTGACAAGGGCCTCATCATAGTTGGGATTCACTCACCTGAGTTTGAGTTTGAGAAAGACATAGAAAACGTCAAGATTGTGGTAGAAAAATTTGGAATCAAGTATCCTGTCATACTGGACAACGACAAAAAAATTTGGGATGCGTTTGAAAATCGGTATTGGCCAAGAAAATACATTGCAGATGACGAAGGCTACATCAGGTATGATCACATCGGTGAGGGCGCATACGATGAGACAGAGACAGTCATTCAAGAGCTATTAAGAGAAAGGGCCGCCCGACTCGGACTGGATATTGCAGTAGCACAGCCCCTAGTTGACATTGAGGAGTTCAAACACGGATCCAGAACTCCTGAATTATATTTTGGGTATGATTTTGCGCTCGGGAGAAACCAGCTTGGCAACAAAGAAGGCTTTCAGCCAGAAAAATCTGTCTCATATGTAATCCCCCAATCACTTAGAGACAATCATTTTTACCTTGGTGGCACTTGGAGGAATCTTGCAGACAGGATGGTGCTGACTTCGGAGAGCGGAACGATCGTGCTGCCATATTTTGCAAAACAGGTCAACATAGTAGCTGCGGGAGATGCGGAGCTTGAGATCCTGCTTGATGGAAAGCCCCTTTCAAAGCAAGACGCTGGCTCTGACGTTACCGGTGACGGCATGGTCTCAATATCAGGTTCAACGTTGTACAACCTAGTCAACTCCGAAGAAGCAGCAAAACACACAATTCAGATAAATGTGGACAGGCCTGGTTTTGAGATATACACGTTTACCTTTGGCTGAAACTTGTTACCGAGGATCCCTGTTACCAAGGTGACAAGGTGCACGGTTACAAAGTTCTTTAAAACTAATTTTTTTAGCACAATCAGAATGGGTTCATTAAGTGACAAATGGAGCGATGTTGGGAGGTCGGACAATCTCTCACAGAAGATACTTGACAAAGTGAGGCCTGACGTACCACTCAAAAACAAAATCGATGTAGCTCAAAAGAATCTTCAACTCCAGATTGTCAAACTTGATGCTATTGCGGCAAAAATCAAACAAAAAAGCGACTACATTTTCAGCAAAATAGTAAGCGCGCAAAAATCAAACAACCACCTTCACGCAAGAGCATACGCCACAGAGCTTTTGGAGATAAGAAAAATGCACAACATGGTCACAGGCGCAAAGTTGGCGCTGGAACAAATTCAGTTAAGACTCAACACAGTGTCAGAGCTAGGAGACATCGTGGTTACATTGAGCCCATGCATGTCGGTAATCAACGGCTTGAGCAACTCACTTAGAGGAATAATGCCGGAGGCGACATCATCCATGCAGAATCTCTCACAGATACTCGGCGATGTGCTCAACGGATCATCCATGAGCAATACAGATGTAATAACAACTCACACCACAAACTCAGATACGCTTGCGATTCTCGAAGAGGCGGCTGCAGTCATCGAAGGCCAAGCAAGAGCAAACATCCCTGAGCCACCATCAGGACTTCCTGCAGGAATGTTGCAAAAAAGGGAATCTGTCATCTAGACTTTTTCTTGCTTTTTTCAATCAGTATTTTCTTGATTCGAGAGATGGTTGGATAGCTGTATCCGCGCCGTCGGTAATTTGAAATCATCATCTTCCAATTCTTTAGTCGCCATTGCGCTTGCTCGCTTGTGACGGAATGAACTTCTTTTTGTATTATGCTTTTTCGCCCCACTCTGAGAACCCCGGCGTCTTTTGCAGACCACCTGTTTTTTGCAAATTTGAGGCCGAGCAGGATCTCTTCCACCGGCATCTCCCTGAAGCATTCTTCGATTATACGTAATTGACTTTCAGTGGGCATTTTTATCACTTGCAGTTTTAATTCCAGCTCTTCCATGCCTGACTCACCGTCTCATTTCTTAAGAGAGTCACGATAAACTAGATTTAACAAAGAGTTGAATTTGCATTCGTGAGCACGCGGCAATGTTTGTTCGTACGGAACAAGATACCCCATATTAGATATGAACGTCATAAAATCAAATGTGTCAAGACGCTATCTAAACAGAGTCGCCAGCAAAGACGAATCAGACCCTGAAAACCCAAGAAGGGCAGTCAGTGTTCAAACCGATACGAGAAATCATGCGGAAAGAGTCAAGGATCAAATCATTGAAACCCGCGAGGACACAAGAAACGCGGATCAATATATGAAGTTTGTCAATGCCCACCTTCAACACCGAGTATCTACGTTAGAGAGGATCAAAGAAGGACAAAGAAAATTCGAGGCCGAGCTAGATATGTTCAGAATGGATCCTCAAACATTGGGAAACAGTTCACACAGCGACGCAGTGAATGAAAAGTTGGTGATTGTCAAGGAGCTGTCGGCACTCATCAGCAGATATGGTTTTGAAAAACTGTCCGAGGCGCTAGACACAATACTCGAAAATAAAAAAACAGCATAAAGCTCAAGTATCCGTAAGATTTTCTAATATCTGTGAGAGTTTTTTATTCACAGAAAACCGAGCAACTAATCAAAAAGATGGAGCTGACGCAATGGCGCGCAATGCTACGGGAGCAGCTCACCCAGAGCCACCAGGATCTTTCAGACAATTGGAAGACTTGCGCGCTTGGCGAACGGATAAGACTCGAGGGACGCGATCTTACAAATCTCAAAGATCTGTCACCTGAAGCAATAAAGCTCGGCTATGATTTTTCCGTAGCATTGCAGGAAAGAAACAACGATCTGGCGCTTGAGATAATAGAAAAGATTGAAAAACTACCCACCATTTGGAGAAACGAGATATGAAGTCAACAAATCTGTCAGCTACGATTTCTCAGATGGGTTTAATAATCCAGATACGGCGTATTGTAATTATGAATAAGCTTATGTCTGCCGCAATATTTTCCGCCGTAATACTACTATTGGGAACTATTGCAGCTGCAATCAACCTAGTGCCAGATGCAGAAGCAGTCAAATCCAAGGGCAAGTACCTCAAGGATGTCGGCACCTGGAAGAAAAACAGGGCTCCCTCCAAGATATGTGGTGATGAGCTTTGTTCAATCAACGACACATCAATCGGCTTGAGAAAGGGCGAAGCTGCAATCAGGGGACTTTCAAGATAAAAGACCCTATTTTTAATTTATTTAGACGGCTTGGTTTTGATCTTCAATAATTCTTCGTGTGCATACGTATCGTATGGAGACTTGAAGATTCTGTATTTGAGATTCCATTTTTGGTACGAGGAGCCGTCGCACAGCTTGTCTCCGCAGACTTTGTTTCCAACCCAGTAAGAATACTTGTGGCGTTGTTGCTTGACGTCGGCTTTTTTTGCTTCTGCAAACTGCCCTCCTTCAATGGCAGTAATTAGTACTACAGACAGCAGTACGCTAACCGTCAGCAATGCTGCGATCTTTAACATAAAGTACCTCTCCAACAATAATAATTAAATCAATCCATTTAGACATATTTCAAAATTCGAATTTTGAAATGTTTATGATTTGAGCCCTGCAGGCAAAAAGTGGAAAGGTGGACTTACCTGTGAGGCGAGCTGCGGCCTATCTTGGTTGGGACCTTGTAGAAGGACTTTGCTTCACAGAGCTTATCGCCGCAGACTTTGTTTGAATGCCATTTGCTGAATTTGTGTTTTGGCGACTTGGTCGAGGGTTTGGCTTCTGCGTATTGGTCATGGAATAAGGCCATTATGAGTATGGTGGATAGCAACACTGTCATTGCTACAAGTCCAAGGATTTTGCCAGCCATTGTTCCGATCTTTTTGTTCCCACTTAATTAACTGATCCATGACAGATATTTCTAAACTCGAATTTTGAAATAAGCTATTTTTTACGCGTAACGATTTGGCGAGCGTCATGAATCATCGATTTGTGGTGCGGGATTGTCTTTTGTGGAAGCCTTCTGAAGAAGCCGTACTCGCTGCTCTGATGGTCTGTTTTGAGACTGCCCGATTTAACGTCGACTACATAGCCGTGTGATATGTCGTGCCTATATCTGTCCAAGCTTTCGTAGACTCCAACGAATTTTTTGATTTTTACGTTGAGGTTCAATTCCTCTTTTGCGGATCTGCGTATTGCGTCAGGTATCTTTTCACCTTTGTGAATCATGCTGCCCGGAAGATGCCAGTAACCCTTGTATGGTGGTCTAGTACGCCTAGTCAGAAGAACGGAATCGCCATTAAAAATTATCAAGTCGACGCATGAGAACGCAAAGTATTTTCTAAAATCATCGTAAGCCTCCACCGAAGCTTTTCTGATCTTCACGACATTGTAATTCAGAGATGGGCAAATTAAGTCATCTTCGGCTCAAAAAACCACTATGTGGCACAACTCCCCGTTTTTTGTTTCAAGAATAGTTTTATTCGTAAGTGTTAAACCCCCTCCACCCAACCCGCCATTTACGAATGGGTCGATTTTTTCAAAAACGCACGATTTTGGAGGGGGTTTAACACTTGTTCGTAACTATTGCAAGCAAGCGCCAAAACACCTACATTGCCCAGCTAAAGATGGCAAAACTATTTTTGGTACGAATAAAAGCTAAACCCCCACCAAAACCACAGATTTTGGGCTAAATGGCCTATAATCCGCGTGCATACGCACGATTTTTGTGATTTTTGTGGTGTTTTGGTGCAAAAAGGGGGGGGTCTTTTCTGGAAAAAATGTGGTAAAATTAAACAAATTTGGTGAGTTTGTGGTTGTCTTTGGCACTAGTTGGCAAGCGTCAATTTTTCTCTTGTCTCTACAATCTCCACTTCTACTGTTTCCAGCGGATCCTCTACCTGATTTCGTCTAATGGAGAGCAGTTTTGGTTTTTCAAAGTCTTTTGTGCAATCGGGGCACGCATACACTAAGACCCGGTGTTCGTTTGGCGCCTTTGGATTGGAAAGACGCGGATAGTAGGTCAGCCTACCTCCACAATCAATACAATAACGATTGGCCCTTCTAGTTCTGGCCAATGTAAACCTCCTGCATGATGAGTATACTCGATCAGATATTAGATCGCGATGGTCTAACAGAATAAACCAAATGGTTGCAACGATCAATATTTCAAAATTCGAATTTAGAAATATTTGACAACTTTGAGAGAGGTTCAGCGCGGAGCGACGACACAGATTCAAAACACAATCTTTCAGAACTCGAATTTAGAAAGATCATGCGCCACCCGTCAGACTTGAACTGACGACCCCCTGATTAACAGTCAGGCGCTCTACCACGCTGAGCTAGGGTGGCAACACGTTTGTACCTTGATGTATGCGATTTAATCCTTACTAGTTGGCAAAAATTCAGGTGAGAATTATTTTTCGATACCTTTTGCTTTGTAGTACTGGTAGATGCCATCCAAGAAAACGCGATGGTCTTTGTTTTTTACTTTGGTTACCGACTGGATCCCAGCAGCTGTTTGCGTGACGTCGTTTAGTACTGGGCCTGTAATTATGAGGTCATCGCCTTTTGAGACCACCTTGGTTGCACCGTGAATCTTTGCAACGCGCGGTGCACGCTCCCCTTGAAAGTTCTCAATTAAGACCAAGTTATCCTTGGTTTTTACAGTTATTGGAAAGTGTGCGTAAACTACCTTCATTTTTACTGTGTAGCCTTCGATTACGCCCTCGCAGAGATTTCTAATGATTGAGAGTGCAGTGTTTGCTATTGCATGGTATTTTTTGCGCTCACTTAATGCTCTTATGGTGACTTTGTTGTCTTTGACGTCAAGATTCACCGGTATTTTCTTAAAGTTCTTGTAAGTCTTGCCCAGTGGACCTTCCACATACAACATGTGTTTGTTTAGTGACACTTTGACTTTTTCAGGAACGTCGAATGTAGCCTCGAAAATTTCGACCTGTTTAGTAGACATACCCCAGCAAAAAGCCTCCAATTCCTTTATTTTCTGCCTCGTGGTGCGACATTACGCCTTGGTTTGTGGTCACTATTAGCATGCCTCGATTGTATGCAGGCAGATATTGTTGTTCCCACTCGTTAAACTCGTTTTTCTTTACTTTGAATCTTGGTGTAACCGCACCGCATTTTGTGATGTGGGCAAGCAGTTTTATCTTGAATTTGCCGCCACGGTTATCCTCGATGTGCTCAAATTCCCCAATGTAGTTGTGTTTTTGCAGTGTTTTTAGCACCTCAACGGCAAGCTTTGAGGTCGGCAGGATCACGCACTCGGTTCTCCTTCGTGCCTCGTTGTTGTAGAGTGTATTGAAGAGATTTGCAATGATATTGGTTGCCGGCATTTTTCTCACCTATATTTTGCGAATCCTAGCGAGTCTGCCACTTCCCTGAAGCAGCGCCTGCATATCATGAGGTTGTATTTTTGAATTACTGCTGTGTAGTCGCCACATCTTTTGCACCATCTTGAGCCTTTGCCGAATTTGTGCTCTTTTCTTCCGGTATGTTGGTATGTCCTATCTTTCATTATACTATTGCCACCCCAAACTCCCTAGTTAAAAACTCAATCGCTTCTTCTTTTGAGATCCTGTGGTGTTTTCCGACACTTGCTTTGTGTCTACTTCGAACACGAATGCTAAATCCAGGCCTTGTGAGTGTGACTGCTGCCTCCAGCCCCAGTATACCGATTTGTGGATCGTATTTGATTCCTGGGATGTCAATATGCTCTTTGATTCCAAATGAAACGTTTCCAAAGTCATCAAATGACTTGCCTTTGACTCTGTTTCCCACAGCCTCAAATAATCGCTTAAGCAGCGTGGCAGCATCTTGGCCACGCACAGTCACTGCAACCCCGATTGGCTCTCCTTTTCTTACGCCCCAATCTCTTTGCGTTGCTTTTGCGTCGCGGGCGCATGATTTTTTGCCGGTAATTTGATCGAGTGCTTTTTTAGCAATCTCGATCGCCTCGCCAGACTTTCCTACTCCCATGTTGAGGACAACTTTTTCCAACCTGATTTGTTTCATGGGGTTTTCTGACATAGTATCACGCTATCTGAATAATCGGCTCCTTTTTGCCTACAACCATCACAAGATCTGCTGGAATTTCGATTTCGCGCTCGCCAAATGAAAGTAATGCGCGTTTTGGAAGTACGAATGTGCCTTCTCTGATTTCTTTTACTTCGGCTATCTGCCCTGCGTTTATTCCTTTTGTGACTAGGACTTTGGCTCCTTTTTCTAGCTTGAGGACTTCGGTGATTTTTTGTTCTGGCACTTGCATGAGGCATGAATCGCCAACTTTTATGTCCATATCAGTGATAAGCGAGCGACCGTCATGGAATCCAAGTTGTGTTTTTTTGTTCCTGATGGTGGTCTTGCTTGTAACTTTGACTAGCTTGACAGATTTTTCATTGTTTTTAATTTTGATTGGCTCCAAGAGATGGCCTGATTTTGGAACCAGTCTGTAAATATCTGATACTCCATCAAGCTCAACTACGTCCATTAGTCCAATGCCGTGATGTATTGATTTTCTTGTGATGCCGTCTACTTTGACTTTGCCGTTGTAAATAGCATATTCTGCCTCTCTTGCAGTTGTGACTAGTTTCAGTGTGTCTCTCAAAAATACAAGCGACGGAATAGAATAATGCTTCGAGTGTGGACCAGGCCTTACCGTAGTGACGAACCTAGGCTTTTTTCTCGAGATGCCCCAGAACATCGGGGCCATTTGTCTTTTGAGTTTCTTGCTTCCTGCTATTCTTGGCATTATTTATCCCTCTTTTTTGATTTAGATGTGTCTTTTTTCTTTGTATCTTTTGGTTTTTGTGACCTTTCTTTTGATGCTGCTGCGTTTTTTGCCGATTGTGGCTTTTCTTGTTTTTCTTGCTTTGGTCGTGGCTTTGGTTGTTGTTTTGGTTGCGGTTTTTGTTCTGGCTTTACTTCTTTTGGTTTCTCTTCTTTTGGTTTCTCTTCTTTTGGTTTCTCTTCTTTTGGTTTTGCTTCCTTTGGAAGTTTGGGTTTTTTCCCTTCGAGTTTGCTTTGTCGCCATTTGTCTTCGGTGTTGATATCAGTTACCAAGAGATTTGATGTGTGAATGAAAACGTCCAGGTTTCCTCCCTTGAGTTTTTCTTTTTTTATTCCCTCAACTGCGGCCCCGTTTTTTTCTGTGGAGACCTTGGTGATTTTGCCTGTGACCCCTTTGAATTCGCCGCGCATTACGCGTACCGTATCACCTTCAGTTACCCGAATGCTGTTTCTGTGGTATTTTTGCCGTAGCTCCTTTGAAAGATGGCTGCACAGTTGTTTGCTTCGCATGAAAGGCGAGGCGCCGAAAATCATTCTGTTTCGAATAAGTGTTGGCTTCATCTCATACCACCATTGACGCCAAGTTGGCTACCCTTGGCCATTTTTCTGAGGCTTCTGCTGCAACGGGTCCCTTGATGTCAGTTCCCTTTATTTCGCCTTCAGGCGTTACAAGAACTGCCGCGTTGTCTTCAAAAGACACGCGAACTCCGTTTAGTCTACGAATCGGATATTTTTGTCTGATTATTACTGCACCAAAAATCTGTTTTCTTAATTCTGCCGGCCCCTTCTTTACCACTACGTTAACAAAGTCCCCTACCGCAGCTGCCGGGTATCGCGAGGTTCTTGTTTTTGTGTGCTTCACCATGATTATCTCGAGGATTTTTGCACCCGTGTTGTCGGCGCAGTTGATTCTTGCTCCAACCGGCAGCGCTCTTGTCACATACGGTCTGAACTCTTGCACACCCTTTGCGGATACTGCACGACTCTTTCCTGCTGACATTTATGATTTGACCTCCACTACAACGAACGAAACAGATTTGGCAATAGGCCTGCATTCGGCCGCCACCACGACCGTACCTTCCTTGATCTCAAGCTTTGACGATTTGTATGCATGAATCGTGCTCTTGCTTCTTGCATATCTTTTTGTCTTTGTGATGTATAGTGGGCTCTCGCGCTGAATCACGACAGTGTTCTTGTTTTTTGCGCTGACTACTTTGCCCTCAAAGAGTTTGCCTCTGACGCTGAGCGGCTTTCCATTATCCATTACGATCCCTTTGTATACCTGTTTTTGTTCGGCGTCTTTCATGCTTTCACCCTCAGTCTGTCTTCTGGCCTTTTTGCGATAGTGTTACCATCAATTAAGAGATCTTGGCCGCTTAGTGTAAATTTCCATACGTTGTGTTGTTTTGGAATCATCTTGAGGCCGCGTACTGTCTGAAGAGTGAGCATGTGCATTGTCTCGTCAATTATTTTTCCTTCCAAGCCAACAAGTGATTTATTTGTTGATTTGGCTATTTGTGCCTGCAATCCTACCAATTCATTATTCACTAGATGCCCCATCATTGTTGCTTCAACTCATTTAGTCTTGTGAGCATGCGTGCGATTTCTTTGCGCAGTGCTCTGATTTTTCCGCTTTCTTTGCGCAAGGTTCCTTTTCCTGCATCAGTTCTCAGCTTTGCGAGCTCGACTCTTGCTTGTTCGAGCCTTTGTTTAAGATCAAGTTCGTTTAACTCGCGGATGGATTTCATTTTCAGTTGGGCCATGTTACTTCAGTTTTTCCTCCACTTCTTCCATAAGGTCCATGCTTTCGATTTTCTGCGCGATTAGCTTGACTTCCTCGCTTTCAGTTCGTGCTCTGCGTTCCTCTTCTTCCTTCTCAAGTCTGAGTCTTTCTCTTTCTTCACGTTCTGCTTTTTCCTCTTTTACTCCTTTTAGCTCAAATTCTGGCACATGTTTTTCTTTTCTTGCGATTCTGACTCTGACTCCTATGTAACCCATTGGGGTCGGCACGTGTGCGATATCTTCTTCGACCACCATCCTTGCGTGGTGACCTGCGCGAGGGAGAATTCCTGCAGAATGTTTTTCAAAAGAGGAACGATCACCTCTGAGTTTGCCAGACACTGTGATTTGCACGCCCATTGCGCCTGCATTCATTATTTGTTGTAATGTCCACATCGTAGCCCGCCTAAATGCAGTGCCGCGCTCAATAAGTGAGGCGAGTCTATTGCACATCACGCTTGCAGTAAGCTCAGGTTGTGTTATTTCGTTGACTGCGATTTGTGGGTTTTTCAGTCCAAAGTCTTTTTCGAGTTTTTCGGTAAGATCTCTGATCCCCGTTCCCTTTCTTCCTATCACTATTCCAGGCCTTGTCACGTGAAGGACTACCCTGGTTCCAGTTGGTGTTTTTGAGATTTCTGCGTGTGAGAATCCCGCCTCTTTAATTGCGGTTCGCAGGTAATCTTTAAGCAGCATCATGTTATAGTTGTCTTTGATCACGTTTTTGATTGACGACATTTCTATTCCTCCTGAGCCACCAGCTCAATATGTGTCAGTGTGTTGTTTTTTGGAGTCGCTCTCCCCATGGCGCGGGGGGTGAATCTTTTGATGACCACACCTCTGTGGGACACTGCGGAGATTATTTTGAGTCTATCAAGATCCATGCCTTTGTATTCGGCATTTGCTTCCAAGTTATCCAAAAGTTTGATGAATTCTTTTGCAGCCTTTTGCGGATATCTGCCTGACATCACCCCAGTGTCGGATCTGTGCCCAACTTCATTTTTGTATCTTCTAAATGGGACTGCGCGTTTTAATGAGACTACTTCTTGCAGATAGTCGCGTGCTTTTTCAATCGAGAGCCCTTTGATCATTTTGGCTATCTCACGTGCATGTTTTGGCGAGATGTCTTTCTCTCTGACTGCCGCACGTACATGTTTTGTTGAATCAAAATTTGCAAAAGCGTAACCAAAATCGGGCATAATATTCACTTCAATGGCACATACAGACTTGATCTAGATGCACCTACTCCAGGAGCACCGTGAACAACTCTCTTGTTTGTTCTGACGTATTCGCCGATGTAGTGTCCAATCATTTGTGGCGTGATTGTGACCGGCACGAATTCCTTTCCAGAAAATACGTTAATTGTGACACCAACCATGTAAGGAAGAATAATCAAGTCGCGAATGTGTGTCTTGATTGGATTTTTTGATTTGCCGGCTTTTTCAAGCTTTATTTCCTCTATAAGTTTCCTTTTGCCGTCCGTGATGCCGCGCGTCAGCGATCTCCTTGCTCTTGCAGGGAAGATTTCGAAGAGTTTCTCTAGCGACATATTCTGTAGCTGTTCCAACGGAATTCCACGATAATCAAATTCCTTAACCATTCTTTGACACCTGTAGAGTTGAAGTTTGAGGTTCCATATTATAGCATTCCTATCTTTGTGGCTAGGTCTCTGGCTTTTTCGACGGATTCGAATTTAACAAATGCCTTTTTACCAGAAATCGTTTTTGCCGTGTTTATATCAGTAACATTTTCCTCGTAGAGTGTTTGTATTGCTTCCTTGATTTGCGACTTGTTTGCCCTCGGATCCACAATAAAACAGATCCTGCTGTCTTTTTCGATGAGTGCAAACGTCTTTTCTGTTATGTATGGCCTCAAAATTATTTTTGTTGCCTGAGTTGTGTTCAATGCAATACCTCCATTAGCTTCAAGTGTGGTGATTTGATGTTTGCAAGCTCATTTAATGCAGCCTTTGTGTAAACTGTTAATCTAATTGGTTGAGAACCAGGAGCAAGATCAAGAACCGACAGGTCGCTTGCAGCCTTCACGTCAACCCCCAAAAATGAGCCGCACGCTTTTGCAAGCGATTTTGGATCTTTGGTGACAAACAGGATGCTTTTTCCAGTCTTTGTTTTTCTTCCCCTGATGACAGATCTGCCAGAACGGGCTTTGCGGGACTTGAGACGCTCAATGTCTGCAGTGAGATTCAGGGCGTCGAGCACCTTTGAGATCTCTTTTGCTTTTGAG
Source organism: Candidatus Nitrosotenuis sp. (assembly GCA_038869975.1). Classification (GTDB taxonomy): domain Archaea; phylum Thermoproteota; class Nitrososphaeria; order Nitrososphaerales; family Nitrosopumilaceae; genus Nitrosotenuis. The sequence continues at coordinate 28,412 of JAWCQC010000014.1, read as the reverse complement.
ATCTTTTCGAGGTCGTCTGAGACCACAATAGGGAATGATTCTATTTTATTGACTGAATGGCCTCGTGACGCAACCAACTCTTTTGACGCAGTAGCTGCGATGGCAGAACAAAGTGCAAGTCGTCTCTCTTTTTTGTTTAGTTTCTTGTAGATGACTTTTTCTGAAACTGGCGGGTGTGCTTGTCTGCCGCCCCGTACCATTGCCACGCCTGCTGCCTGGCCACGTCTTGGTCCTCCACCTCGGATTCTCGCGACTCTTGCTTGGCCATGACCTGTTGGTGGGTCGTTGGACATTGCCACCACATCCATGCCTGCGGTGGGATGTCTGCCTTGTCTTTGATAGCGGTGAGAGTCCAAATTCACATAAGCGCGATGAATCAAATCCTCACGGAATGGAGTCTGGAACACTTTGGGAAGTTCGACTTCTTCTTGTTTTGTTCCAGTCAACGAGAGTGTTTGCACTTTCATACCACGATCTCCAGAATGTTTGGTTTGAGGATCTTCGATGGAATGTTTCTGATTTGCGTTCTGAATTTAACAAGTCGCCTGTAAGTACCTGGAACTGATCCTTTCAAGACAACATAGTCCCCATTTACAAAACCGTAGTGCTTGTATCCTCCAGCTGGGTTTATCTTGTATTCATTTTTCTCGGTGTTGCTCATAATCATGATTCGTTTATTGTACTCGACTCTTTGATGGAACCCACGCTGTCCTGCGCGGGGAACTGTGTACATGATGCTAGAAGGTGAAATCGGACCTAATGTGCCAAGCGCCCTTACACTCTTTCTTGATTTGTGTTGCTTTTTCTTGACGCCCCATCTTGTGATTGGGCCTTCCCATCCTTTTCCTTTTGTGATTGATGCAACGTCGACATTTGCGCCAAGCTCGAAGACGTCTTCGACCTTGACTTGTTTGCCAAAGAGACCTTTTAGAAATTCAAATTGTTTTTTGATATCGCCGCCATGCACTGCAACCTCAAAGACATACGGCTTTTTTTGTGCAAGCCCTGCATTGCTTGGGAAAACTGCGACTACGGCATAAAGCTCGTCTACGGCATTGAGAAGTTTTTCTGCCCTCTCCAGGCTGCCCTCTTTTGGTTTTATTGTCACGAGTCGGGAGACTTCTTTTGGCATGTCTGAACTGTAGACATCAAAGTATGCGTGTGAGCCATAGATATCGTTACGATATCCCCTAATTCCGATTATTGAGATTGGAGGAGTTGCGACTACCGTTCCAAGACTGACGAGCTGTTTTCCATGGTTTGGTGTTTTTTCTCTGTCATCAATACTTACAATTTGAATGCAGCCTACTTTGAATCCCGCATAGCCAGACAGCCTAGGCTGCTCAGATGTGATTGATGGCCAAGTCCTAATTCTTGCTTCCATGTTTTTGGCACGTCCTCTAGGAAGGTATGCAAGACTACCACGTCGCGGTTGGCTGTGTTTTCTATGGCCCATGGATAATCGAAAACATTTGTTAACCCCATTATATACCTAGGGATAACGAAAGTTATGGAGTTATTGCCTTTGTCAGAGAAAGAAAGAGAGTAATGCCGCCAACTATTACTCCGATGACTCCTACGATTATTGCAAGGGTAAGAAATTTTTTTTGCGACATCACGACTTTGTGGCAAGACGGTTTAATTTGAGTTTACAAAGTTGAGAATCGCAAGTATACCTAGCATTGCCTCCTCGAGGCGCACAGTTTCTGTTGCCTGATCTGGGAAAAAGTTCAAGGATTTTGCCCCCTTGATGTTTATTTTTGTGCCCAATATCTCGTAAAGGCCGCGATCTGGCGCCCCAAACACAATGAGTAATGGCTTGTCGGTGTGTGTGTAATGATTTAGTTGCTCCAGTGTCGCCGGTTTCCCTTTTCTTGATGTCATTATGATGGAGCCGTTCCACTCTTCGAGCAGCTTTATGAGATTCGATCTTTCTTTGACTTTGTAGCCCCAGTATTGCTTTATTTGGTCTTCTGATATTTCTTTGAGTGTGATGTTTGGTGTCACGGTTTTGATTTGAACTGTGATGCGTTTTTTGTCACGTTCTTTCCCAAAATACGGAATAAGTTGACGTATTCCGATATCTACGAACTTTTTTCCTTTGTAATAGACGATTGCGCCTTCCCTGATGTCGCCTTCCTTTAGCTCTTTTGGATTTGACGATAACGAGTGGTGCGGAATTTGCAGTGGATGCAGTATTCCAGCATACTTGAGATCATCTATTTTTGGAAACAGCTCTCTGCGCAGGTATTGTGGTGTTTCCAAGTACCGCAGAATTGTAGACAGAAGAAATCGATCAGAGTTGGAGCCCCCCCTTTCTTCGTAAATGTAAATGGTGCGAACGCCAAATATCGCGCAGGTTCTTGCAATAAGAGAGACCTTGCGTGACTTGTCCAGTTTGGTTGCCTCATCCTTAAGACAAGAATCAGGTATTGCGACCGAGAGATTCAATATTGAAAACTTAGCTGCTTGGGATCGGGAATTTTTGCTTGCCTAATTTTGCATAGTGGGCGATTTGATCCTGGCTTACTTTTTCGAATTGTTTTGTTGATGTTTTGATGTGGGACATCTTGATGTGATCTGTTCCTTCTTTTTGCTCACTTGCCAAGTAGATGCATGCTGTCGCAAGAGCCGATGCGTCTTCGAGTGACATGTCATGTTTGTAGTTTTTTTCTAAAAAGTCATTTGCTTGGTCAGAGCCGGCGCCAATTGCCACTGCATCATATGCAATGTATGTACCGCTCGGGTCTGTTAGAAACAACGAGTTCTGCGAGTCGACACCGCCGATAATTAGTGCGACGCCGAATGGCCTTGCACCGCCGAACTGCGTGTATTGTTGGCACTGGTCCGCAAGATGTTTTGCAACCGCCTCTACGTCGACTGGCTCATCATAAACGATTCTGTTGCTTTGTGCAAAGAATCGTGCAGCGTCTGCTTGGCTCCGTGCATCTGGGATGTATCCTGCTGCTGCAAATCCGATGTGTTCATCGATTTGAAAAATCTTGTGTGCTGATTCCGAGATTTGTAATTTGCGTGGTTTTTCTTCTACTGCAATAACTACGCCTTCTTTGCTTTTGATTCCCACAGCTATGGCGCCACGTCGTACTGTTTCAATTGCATACTCTACTTGATACAGCCTACCATCCGGCGAAAATATAGTGATGGCTCTGTCATAACCTTGTTGAGAAGGAAGCAATTCTGTTTTTGATGTTTTGAAAGTTTAATTTAAGTCTAGTTGTGCGTCGATCGTGCGGTTTGAGATTCAGTTTTACGGCCACGAAAATGTGAGGGCGCACCATCCAAGGACGATCGAGATCACGACTGAGCCAGATCTTACTTTGCAGGGTGACTGCATAATAGGCGTGAGTGCAGAATGCGGCTGCAGTGGAATACCAGATAAAATGAAAAAGATGCTCAGGCGATCTGATTCAAATGTCAAGATCACGATCCAGGTAAACGGCGAATCATTTGAGGTTGTAGGAAGAGGTCACGACGACCTCATACTTGAGAATCCCCACGACATTGTCATTAGAAAAAGTAATTTTTTGTGCCCCAGGACTTTGGCAATAGGTTGTGACAAGGCATGCTGTGACATGCCAAGACAGATTGTGAAAATGCTACAAGAACCAAAAACAAAAGGATTGTTTGTAATCGAGGTCACTTGATTTTTTTGTGAGTTGCAAAATCTTTGTTTTCAAGAACGTTTGCAACGGCTCTGTTGACTATTTCTGTCAAGACGAATTCGTTGTATGCAGTTTCTGTCTTTTTTTGGAGGGCCGGCTTTTTTGCGATACCTTCAAGAATTTTCTCGATTTTTGCGGATGTCGATTTTATCATCGAAGAGTATTTTGAGTCAAAGTCTTTTGGCGAGTGATTCGCAATTAGTCGTATGGAGGTTCCATAGAATTTTGCGACCGCGCCCCTCACCTCCTCGATTTTGACAATCTCAATTAGCCCAGCTTCTTTTAGTATGTCTAGGTGGTGTCGAATTGTCGTGAGGGCTTTGTTGTATCCGTTTTTCTGAAGCTCTTTTGCAATTTGTTCGGTAGTTAGCTGCTTGTGATACAATACCTCCACTATTTTCGCCCTTGCTGGATCTTCTAGGGCACGAGCTTGCTCAACGGAAATCGTCATGACTCGGTTGATCTTGATTTGTTTTTCGAGCAATGTTGACATGATATTTGCAGATTCTGAATTCAGCTAAAAGATCGTCGCATCATCTTTTTTTGTCTATTCGCATTAATTTTTTTACGTTCCAATAAATTTTGGAGCGACTCCAAATTTAGCTCAACCTCTACTACAATATTAGTTGCAATAGAACAAATATTGTACCATGATTGAATATTTAGTACCAGTACAATTAATGTTGAAAATTTTAAAAAAATGGCGGATCCGGCGGCCACGGTTTCCAAACAGGTGCAAAACAGCCAAAAAGTGAGATTCGAAAAAGTAGAATTCGAGTCGAAATTGGAGAATTGTGCTCAGAGAGCCTTGCCGGTGATCTTTACGTACGATGCGATGTAGCGCTGGGACATTTTGTCGATGATGTCTTGTGGTATTGGCGGCGCAATTGGTTCCTTTCCTTGCTTGCGCGCCTCATCAAATTGTTTTTGATATCCATTGGCAGTCAGCCAGTCTCTTAGTATCTGCTTATCGTACGCTTCTTGTATCTTGCCTACTTTGTATGATTCCTTTGGCCACATTCTATACTCGTCTGGACCTATCGAGTCGCCAAGCAGGATTTTGCCGTCGAGTTTGCCAAACTCCAGTTTTAGGTCGGCCAAGATGAATCCTGCCGCATCTGCTGTTTTAGACATCAGATTGTAGATATCAATTGATTTTGATTGGAGCCATTCAAACTCATCATCTGTTACGAGTCCCCGCTTGATTGCTAGTTCCTTGTTGATTGGTTCATCATGCTCTGCCTTGGTTGTAGGATCAAAAATTGGAGCCGGCAGCTTTGCTGCAATTTCAGTTTTTGTTCCTGGTGGGATTGTGACTTGGCCTTCCTTCCACCTTGTGATCAGACTTCCGTAAAAGTAACCTCGTACAACACATTCTATTGGAATCATCTGCATTTTCTTTACTACTATTTCGTTTTTTGAGACAGATTTCACAAAATGGTTTGGCACTGGGATGGTGTTAAACCAGAATTCTGCAAACTTGCAGAGCACCTCGCCTTTGTGTGGGATTGGATCGCGAAATTTGACATCGTATGCAGACACCCTGTCGCTGAATTTGAAGAGGAGTGTGCCATCTTCGAGATCGTACACATCCTTTACCTTGCCTGAGCCAAGAAACTTCAATCGCAGATTTTGGTAATACTGCTTTAATTATAACAATTTTGATATCCGTTTGATTGCGGTTCTAACTTGAGCTCAAATATGAAATCAGCTATTTTTGATGCCTAAAGACAAAAACTTATCAACGGAATTTTTGGATACAGAGTATGCGTGACATAAACGAGATCATGCCAAAAATACCCAACATGAAGTGGGGCGCCTTGCTAAACAAATACCCCACCCAAAAAAGAGTAAAAGAATTGGACACTATGCTCCCCCATGACAAGAGGTGGCACACTGTTTTTGACTTTGAAGATCACGTTTATGTGGATGATGTAAGGATCGCAAAAAAAGACAAAAAGGCTTGGACTTAGGAGCCCATCATCCCTGGCATCTTTGGCGGGATTCGGTATTGTTTTGTCACCATTATCCCGTTATCTGCACTCACTGTGACAAACTGGAGTGGGTTGTCGTGTGGAGGAGAGAGGATGACTTTTTGGCCTGGAGCCAGTGTGCCAAGTTTTAAGGTGTCGCCGTCCCCATAATTAACTTCTACATTTGTGAGCGGCTTTCCGCCAGTGTTTTGTATCATGACACGCGCCGTAACAAAGAGATTTTGCGGATCTTTGAATGGGTCGACATCTATTTCGTAATCATTTGTTGCAAAAGAACCCTTTGACAGGGAAAATGCGGTTATGCCGCCTACTGCTGCGATGACGGCAACTCCTGCGATGATCAGGAATTTGTATGCGGCCATTGCTAAAATAATGCGAATCTAGGTATTAAGATTTCAGCTTACTTGCCGCCTTGTTCCGGAATGGTGGAAAGTGTGGTTGTCGACACCACGTTTGGCAGCTTTCTTATTTTTTTGGTCACCGTGTCTGCCACGTCCTTGTGTGTTTGTCCCACGACTTTGACGAAGATGTCATACATTCCGTATGTGCCGTGTGTTTCCTTGACATTGTCTATTTTTAGGAGCTCGCGCATCACGTCCATCTCGTGACCCACTTCACATTTGACTAGGACAAACGCGATCTCCATGCTACTCGCCCTTCATTTCCTCGCGTGTTTTGAATGTTGGTTTTATTCCAAGAGTGCTGTAATCGCCGGTGGTGCACGTAAAACATAAAGAATCTAGCGGAATCCCCACTGCGTTTGCGAGGTTTTGCGCATCATTGTAGCCCAAAAAGTCGGCGCCAATGTCGTTTCGAATCTTTTCAATTATTTCCTCATCATTCCCAGACTGGTTTGCGCCAGTGGCCAGCTCGTCCTGGGATGGAAAATCGATTCCTGCGTAGCACGGGTATTTGATTGGAGGGTATGTGATTAGCATGCTGATCTTTCTTGCGCCTGCGCGCTTGAGTGCCTTGATTATCGCCTTTGAGCTTGTGCCCCTCACAAGACTGTCATCTATCACTACGACGTGCTTGCCTGAGATTATTTCGGTGATTGGAATTATCCAGCGGTTTATTTCAACGCGATCGCTTTGGTGCGGCTCAATGAAGCTTCGGAGCGGCCCTTTCTTGCTGTACCTGTCTTTGAGAAGCCCTTCATCGAATTGGAGGCCAAGCTCCTGCGCATAGCCAAGTGCTGCAGGTCTGGCAGAGTCAGGCACCGGAATGACCAAGTCCGCGTCTTTTATTGGGAATTTTTTTGCGAGAAATTGGCCTATTCTCTTTCTTGCCATGTAGATGTTTGTTCCCTCCATTCTGCTTGTGGGATGCGCAAAATAGGTAAACTCGAATGAACAGTGGGCGTGTTTTTTTTCTTCAGAAAACATCTCTGACTCGATGCCGTTGCTGCTAAACTTCAAAAGCTCGCCTGGCAGGACGTCACGGACGAGCTTTGCCCCAATTGCTGCAAGCGCGGACGACTCGGATGCAACGATTGTCACTTGGCCGTCTTCCTTTGAGCCAAGAACCATCGGCCTGAATCCACGTGGGTCGCGTGCAGCATAAACCGCATTATCGTCTGAAACGAATGTAAAGCAGTATGATCCGGCCATTTCATTTTTAAGAATAGAAAGAGCACTACCGAGCTTTCCGTTTGTGGACATCAAAGAGACGAGCCGCTGGGCTGCAATGAGTGTGTCGCTTGAGTTCTGGGGTGTAAAGGTGCACCCTCCGACCATGTTGGCAAGCTCGGCTACGTTTGCTATTGTGCCGTTATGCGCAATGCAGAGATCCTTGACTTTTAGTGGTTGTGCGTTGTCAAGATTGCTTCTTCCTACGGTCGAGTATCTTACATGACCTATTGCAGCAGGGGATGCGTACTCTTCTGTGATTTTATCAAATTCGGAAGAGGCCGCAGAAACCAGTCCAAGCCTTTTGAGCGGGGCTTTTTTTGGGATTGCCAGCCCCCATGCCTCCTGCCCTCTGTGTTGAAGAGCTCTGAGTGCGTCAATTACCATAGGTATTACGTTGGAGCCGTCCTTGCTGTAGATGCCGACTACGCCACAGTTTTCCTTAACCATGCAACACCAGCTCCCTTAGTGAATTAAACCACTTGTCATGTGCCTTATCAACCCTTAGTTTTGCCACCTCCTTGTTCTCATTAGTAAATACGATGTTATTGCCATGGAATTTCCCAATCAGGCCAAATTCAACTTGGTTTTTCTTTAACATACTGCTCACAGATTCAAGATGGGATTCTTCTATTACCAAAACATACCTGGAATGACTCTCAGAGAACATGATTTTATCGTCTGGCATCCTTTCTCGTGGTATGTTTTCAAGTGCAACTGTGCACCCAATATTGCTAGTCATTGCAAGTTCACATACTGCTATGGCCAAACCGCCTTTTGAGCAATCATGAGCAGCTTTTACCTTTTCAGCCCGAATCAAAGACAGCACAGCATCCATGTTTTTCTTTGATTCTGCCAGGTCGACTTGGGGGCACTTCCCCCCAATAAAATCATGAATGTACTCATAGTATTCAGAGCCGCCAAGCTCGTCCTTTGTCTTGCCAACCAATATCAGGAGGTCGCCGTCGTCGACCTTTTGTGGTTTGAGAGGTTTTTTGTCAATTAGCCCCAATACGCCAATCAACGGGGTCGGTTTGATTGGACCTTGTGGCGTCTCGTTGTATAGGCTGACTTTGCCGCCCACACACGGGATGTTAAAAAATTTTGAAAACTCAGTTATTCCCTTTAAGGACTCCAGAAACGTCCAAAATATCTCCGGGTCTTCCGGATTTCCAAATTGTAGGTGGTCCACCATCCCGATCGGCGTCGCGCCTGTGCACACTACGTTTCTGCACGCTTCCTCAAAGCAGCCCATTGCCCCTTGTTTTGGATCCAAATAGCAGTGCTTTGGGTTCCCGTCGATTTTTGCGCTGAGGTATTTTCCGTTATCCAGTCGTAGTACGGCTGCGTCTGAGCCTGGTTTTACTGTTGTGCGGATTCCCACCTCATGGTCGTACTGCCCATACACCCAGATCTTGCTTGCGATGTTTGGGTTCGCAAGCATCCTCATGATTGTTTTTGAGAGATCGGAGACAGGTTTTGGTTCAGGTTTTTTTTGTAGTTGTTTTATGTATGCTGGCTCTTTTGCCGGCCTGTCAAGAAGTGGTGCGTTTGCGACTACCTCCGCCGGCATCTGGGCAATTACTGAGCTGTTGCTTTTTACTTTCATCATCTTGTCCGAGGTCACTTTGCCTATTACCGAGCAGTTGACGTGGAACTTGGCACAGATTTCTTGGAGTCTTTTCAATTTTTGTTTGTCTGTGATGATCAGCATTCTTTCTTGTGATTCCGAAGTCATGATCTCGGTCGGATTCATGTTTGGCTCCCTTGTGTGAACCTTGGTCACATCAAGCTCTATTCCCACCCCAAGTGCGTCTGCCGTTTCTGAAATGGCGCATGAGAGCCCTCCTCCACCTAGGTCTTTTACTGCCTTGATGCACCCCTCGTTTCTTGCCTCAAGTGTGGCCTCGATTATCAGTTTTTCAATGAACGGGTCTGGGATTTGCACCGCTGAGCGATCTTCTGACTCTAATGAATCTGACGCAAACTGTGAGCCGCCAATTCCGTCGCGCCCAGTGGAGCCGCCAATGAGCACCACTACGTCGCCTTCCTGTGCATTGTTTTTGATCAGCTTTTCTTTTTTTCCAAATCCGATTGAAGCTACATCGACTAGCGCGTAATTTGTGTAACATTTATCGAATTCGACTTCACCCCCCACAGTAGGAATGCCAAGGCAGTTGCCATAGTCTGCAATCCCGGTTACTGCGTTTTTGAAAAGCCATCTTGCGTGTTGGTCTTTTTCAATATCTCCGAACCTAAGTCCGTCCAGTATTGCAATTGGTCGCGTGCCGGCAGACAAGATATCTCTTATGACCCCACCCACGCCGGTGGCCGCTCCGCCATACGGCTCTACTGCAGACGGGTGGTTGTGACTTTCAATATGTACGGTGACAACGTAACCATCACCCACGTCCAATACCCCGGAATCGAACCCCTTTTCATGGATTACGCGCGGTCCAGATGTGGGAAGCATTTTGAGGTGTTTTTTTGACGATTTGTACGAGCAGTGTTCTGACCACTCGGCCGCCACAATGTGGAGTTCGGTTTCATTTGGATGGCGCCCTATTTTTTTTGTAAGATATTGCAGCTCTTGTGGTTGCAGACTCATCTTCTTGTCCCAACTGTTGCAATGAGTGATTCAAAAATAAGCGATGATGGTTTGGAGTCGTGCGGGTTTATCTCGGGTTCCACTGCGCGTTCTGGATGCGGCATCATTCCTACTACATTTCCTTCTTTGTTGCAGATTCCTGCAATGTCAAACACAGAGTCGTTTATGTTTTCACCATAACGGAACACTATCTGGTTGTTCTTCTTTAGCTTCTCAAGGGTGGGCTTGTCAACGTAGTATCTTCCTTCACCATTTGCAATCGGAATTGGAATTCTTTGTTTTAGCTTGAATTTGTTTGTGAACGGGGTCTTGTTGTTTTCAACTACCAGTTCGGTCCAGCGGCACATGAACGTAAGTGATGTGTTTTTGAGCAACACGCCGGGAAGGAGCTGTGCCTCGACTAGAATTTGGAATCCGTTGCAGACTCCAAGAACCGGCATCCCCTTGTCTGCCATTTTCTTTACATCTGCTATGACTGGACTGTGTGCAGCGATCACTCCAGCTCGGAGGCGGTCTCCGTAAGAGAATCCTCCTGGCAGGACTACTGCGTCAAGGTCCTTTGGCAGCTTTTCTTCGTGCCAGAAATATTTGACGTCCAGCTTAAAGACGTCCTGTAAGACATGATACATGTCTCGATCGCAGTTGCTGCCCGGAAATACGATGACGCCGACCTTCACATGTAAAATTGAATAATGAGATTATTAAATCAAATCGGAAAATCCGCATCGCAGATCTCGGCAACAAATCTTTTTTATCTGTAAAAAAGCCACTCAAACTATGGGACATGTAAGAGACATCATGAACAAGCACGTAATCACCATATCAAAAGACAAAAGCTGCCTCGAGGCAGCAACGTTGCTCAAAGATAAGGACATCAGCTTCCTCGTAGTCATGGAAGGAGAAAACCCAGTTGGAATAGTCACCGAGGCCGACTTTGTGAGAAAGCTTGTTGCTGCCGACAAGCTCGCATCTGAGCTCAAAGTAAAGGACATAATGTCTCCGAAATTCAGGTGGGTGGAGCCTATAACTACAATCGAGGACGCAGTTCAAAAGATGCTAAACAACAACATACGAAGGCTCATTGTGCTCGAAAACCAAAAGCTCGTCGGCGTAATTACTCAGACCGACCTCGCGGCATACCTACGAAGCAAGCTGCTAATAGATGAGACAGTCAAGTCCATTGGTGGCAAAGACTAGACCACAGAAAACGTCACCTTGCTTACCATCGGGTTGTAGATACGCAAGTCATCGCAGAGTTTTTTGACTGTGTCTTGTGCTTTTTGTTTTGTCGCAGCATCGATTTGGAATTTGAGCATCTTTGCAGAGCGGATTTTTTTGACTGAGGAATAGCTTCCCTTCAGAACCAAGTCGTTTAGAATGGTCTGGCCCTCAGGGTCGCTCATGCTTGGCTTGTTTTCAATTATGACCTGCACCTCAAAAAGTGGCATGATTGCACAATATTTTTCTCTAATATAATCTTGAATTCACAAAATGCCACAAGATGATTCGAATTGAATTTATAGTACAACAACAGTCAGAAGCTGAATTGAGTAGACACAGGTACTGGAAGCTCACATCCGATGAGATTTCAAAGGCGTCATACGATCCAAACAAAGTTCTCAACTGGGAGATAAAAGGAGTCAAGGAACCGGAAGATCAGGCAATATTCATCGGTGTGTTCTTGTACAGACATGGAACCCCGATGGACTACACGCCAGTAAAGGGAATTACATTTTACCACAACAACGTAGAAAAGCCCGAAGTTGAGGAGGTAAGTAAATTCCTCAAAAGCAGATTCGGCGGCGAGCAAAAAGAAAAGGGAAGCAGGATATTTTTGGAGGGCTCAAAGGAGATATACACAGGCCAGGAAATCGGTAGGCTTGCAAAGGAGCTAGAGTCCAAGTTCAAGCTAAAAGCAACCATATCGATTGAGTTTCAAGACATCACAGAAGAAGAGCGAAAAAAATCAGGGCTTGCAGATGCCAAGCTCCTTCCCATCCCGGGCAAACACTAGGACGGATTTTCGCAACCTAAATAGAGATTCGCGCCGTAGGTATATCAGAAATGTCCGAGATTCAGGGAATTTATGCGCACTTGGCGGAGCTGCGCAGCAGGCTGGTAAGAGTCGTGATTTGTGTGGGCATCATAATCACCATTGTGTTGACTTTTCGTGCCGAGCCGCTGGTTGTCAACGGAATTACCCTGTACTATCCAATGCCAGATCCGCTGCGCAATTTTGCCGCCCAGATAACAGACTACATGAAAGAGACGCTTGTGCCATCCCAAGTACAGCTCATCCAGACTGCACCAGGTCAGGCATTTTATGCCCAGGTCTACGTTGCAGCTCTGATTGGAATCGTAGCGTCAATGCCCATAATAGTGCGTGAGCTTACGGCATTCATCAGACCAGCACTAAAAGACACCGAGGTCCACGCAGTTCGCTCAATTGCTCTGCCAGCTTTGGCCCTGTTTGTCACAGGGGCCGTGTTTTCTTATGTTGTTGCCATACCGTTCATACTTGACTTTTTGTACCAGTACGGCGAGTCTGCAGGTCTTGTGACGTTTCTAAACGTGGTCGACTTTGTTACCTTTGTGTTGCAGTTTCTGCTTGCGTTCGGCGTGGCATTCCAGCTCCCGCTAATCATGTATGCCGCAACTGTCTCCGGCCTAACAGATGTCAAGTTTTGGCGCAACAATATAAGATACGCCATAGTTGCATTGGTCATAGTTGGTGCTGCGGTCACCCCAGACGGAAGCGGCGTCACCATGTGGTTCATCTCAGGCCCGATGATTGCATTGTACCTGGCAGGCATGATAGTGCTCGAGCGGCGCGAGCGTAAAGTTAGAACACTTAAATCCTAAGTTTGACCATACAAAGTCACAATGCTTGGAAACGTTGCCGGCTTCATTGCGGGGCAGGAATGGATCTTCATCATAGTCATAGCAGGAATACTGATTTTTGGTGCAAAAAAGATTCCAGAGCTCGCAAGGACGCTGGGCAAATCCAGAATGGAGTACGAAAAAGGCAAGCTTGAGGCAGAGCGTGAGTTCAAGGACCTCAAGGAGAAAAAAGACTAGGACTTTTCAGCAATTTTTGTAAACTCGTCGATTATTTTGCCAAAATCTGAAGAGATCTTTTTCTTTGCAAAAATAGCTGCGATTGCCTTGGCGCCGCTCAGCTTGATGTGTGCGTCCACTATCAGCCTTGTTCCTTGGTCGACTTTTTCATATTTTTCTACGATGTGGCTTCCTTTGGCATCTCCCCCCAGAACAAAAACTTCGTGGAGTTCTGGGTATTTCGTTACATGCTTTGTAGTCATCACCAATTCACGATTGCCAAGCTTGATGTGTTCTTCCACCACTGCCACGTTATCCCTCACTGAGCGGACGCGTACTGATGGAAAATACTGTGGTAGGATGTTCTGAAAGTTCTCATAATTTGCAACTATATCAAAGACAGCCTGTCGCTCTGCTCTGATCAGTTTTTCTAGGTGGATTTTTGGCAATTGTTCAAGTTCCCCACCGTTTGTATAGATCGTGCTCGATGTTGAACTGGTCTAGGCACTTTCCCACAGTGTGGTCGACGATTTGCTCAATTGATTTTGGTTTTGTGTAAAATCCAGGAACCGGAGGCAGTATTACAACTCCCAGTCTTGCAAGCTTGAGCATGTTTTCCAGATTTATTGCAGTCAGGGGTGTCTCACGTGGGACAAGAACTAGTTTTCTTGATTCCTTGAGTGTGACTCCTGCAGACCTTGCCACCAAGGTTTCGTCGTAGCCGTTTGCGATGCTAGAGAGTGTCTTCATTGAGCACGGAATGACAATCATACCGTCCGTCTTGTATGTGCCACTAGATATCGAGGCTGCCAGATTGGAGTCGTCCGAGTAAGTAGTTGCCAGTTTTTTTACATCATCTATTGTATAATCAGTCTCCATTGCAAGGCATTTTTTTGCCCACTCTGTGATGACAAGGTGTGTTTCCACCTTGTGCTCCCTTAGAACCTCCAAGGTTCTTACGCCGTAAATTACACCGGTACTACCAGTAATTCCAATTACCAGCCGCATGAATGTAATGAATAGAATGATTATTTCAGTGTAAGCAGATGCATCGGCCTAGTGGAAACGAGTTTGATTATATAACCTTGAATTACAGTCAAACCATACGATGATCAGGCGTGCCCATATTGAGAAGATAATTCAAAACTATTCTGATTTTAGAATTGGTGTCCTTGGAAGCCACTCCGCATTGGAGATAATGGACGGGGCAAAAGACGAGGGGCTCCAAACAGTCGTAATTTGCCAGAAAGGAAGAGACGAGCCGTACAGGCGCTTCAAAAGAATTGCAGATGAAATCATTGTGGTGAACAGCTTCAAAGACATGGCTTCTCCAAAAATGCAAAAAATGTTCATCGAAACCAACACTATCATAGTGCCGCATCGGGCGCTTACTGCGTACCTTGGATACGACACAATTGAGAACAGATTCAGGGTGCCGATATTTGGAAACCGGTCGCTGTTTCAGGCAGAAGAGCGAAGCTATTCAAAAAACCAGTACCACCTGCTGGAGAAATCACGCATCAGGCACCCAAGGCTTTTCAAAAACCCACACAAAATAGACAGGCCTGTAATTGTCAAGGTGCAAGAAAAATCCCGCAAGCTTGAGCGTGCTTTTTTTACTGCATCCTCCTACGACGACTATGTGAAAAAATCCGAGGACAAGCTCAAAAATGGAATCATTGACAAAAAGGATCTAAGAAAGGCAAGCATCGAGGAATTGATTATTGGCACATACATGAATTTCAACTATTTTTACACGCCGGTCTCAGAGCAGGTTGATTTTATTGGAATCGAAAGAAGGCTTCAGACAAACCTACACGACTACAACGCGATTCCTGCAAAGCAACAGTTAGACATTGACATCGACATCCAGAACATCGAGGTAGGCCACACCCCCGCAAGCATTCGAGAGTCATTGCTTGAAAAGGTAATTGAGATCGGAGACCGCTTTGTGGCAGGCGTCAAAAGGGTCTACCCTCCGGGAATAATAGGTCCCTTCTCGCTTCAGAGCGTCATTACAAAGGATTTGGAGCTGGTAGTCTATGACGTCTCGCTTCGCGTTCCAGGAAACCCCATCGTTGCGACCACGTCGCCCTACACAAAATACCAGTACGGCGAGACCTTTGGTGTGGGCAGAAGAATTGCGATGGAGCTCAAGCGGGCCTACCAAGAAGGCAGGCTTGCCCAAGTCCTGACCTAGGCCTCCACTCGTTCCTTTAGAAGCGTCTTTCTGACTAGGATCGGTATATTGTAGAACGCTGCCAATGCCACCGCATCAGACGCCCTGTAATTTCGAAGCACGATGTCTTTTTTGCCAGTAAAGTACAGGTTTGCCCGCAATACGCTGCCGCTTTCATAAACTTTGACTTTGACTAGGAATAGCTCGTTTTCTTCGCAGAGTTGCTCTATCATGTTGTAAATGGTGGGCAGCGTGTCCCGTTTTCCCTCAATAAAGCTCTTGATGTGGCGGGCGACCTCGCCTGAGAAGGCCCTCATGTGGAATTCTTTTTTGTCGTCAGATTGCAAAACAATGATTCCTTCTAGTGCGTAGGGATCAATAAATCCGACGTAAATTATTTTTGCAGTAGAATAATCTGGCTCTTCTTTTTGATTGATATTCAATGCCTGTATTGTGTAGCATTTAATTTGATATAAAGAGTGAGGATGATCGGTTGTACAGAACATGGATAACTTATCAGTCCTACGCGGCTCTTAAATCCAAAATACGCCAAGTTCCGTCATGAAAATTGACATACCAATACCGTGTCCAGCTTGCGGTGGAAAGATGTATTCTGCCTCATACGATACGCCGCTGCGGGTCTTGAAAAGCAGAGCTTGGCACGTGTGCAAGGAGTGCAAATACACAAGAAACGTAGAAGATTTTAAAAAATCACTTTGCTGTGCGTAACGGCAAGTATTTTTCTTTTTTAATTCTGTGGTGTCACTGCGTGCATGCCTTTAGCTTACTTATGCTTTCTACAATCTCGGCAATCGATTCTGGCTCAAATGGCTTTGTAATTATGTGATTTGGGTTTAAGAGTGCTATTTTGTTTTTGCTGGCGTTATCCACTACGGCAGTCACAATCACCACATAGGCGTTCTGGTCTATCTTTCGTATGTTTTCTAGCGCATAAATTCCGTCGTAGTCCGGCATCAGAATGTCCAAAAAAACCACGTCCGGTTTGTGTTGCACGTAAAGTTCTACTGCTTCGCGCCCATTATAGCCACGACCCACCACCTTTGCCTTTAGCAGTTCTAGGTATTCACAAAAAAGATCCACATTGTAGATGTCGTCATCTACTACCAGCGCTGTGACTGCTTTCATTGTGCAGGCCCCCCGTTGAAATTGTTCAATGCAAAGCCTTCCAACTTAATCACCGTGGTAGCGTGATCGTGAATTTGGTCGGGCCGTTAGACACCGCGATATTGCCGCCATGATGCTGAATTATGTTTTTGCATGTCGCGAGCCCAAGCCCTGTGCCTTGCTGTTTTGTAGTGAAGAGTGGGTCGAATATCTTGTGAATGATGTTTTGCGGGATGCCCGGCCCGGTATCTTCAAAATCTATGATTGTGTCTTTTGGTGTTTGGTAGAACCGGATTGTGATTTTTCCTTTGTTGTTCATTGCTTGAATGGAATTGAGTATGATGTTTGAGAAGACCACTGCCATCTTTTGTTTGTCACAGTTGATTACCATGTCATTTTGCTGGATGTCCAAGACCACGTCGCTTTTTTCTGGGATCTTGTTCATTGCAAGCTTTAGTATTTCATAGATGCTCGTGGGCTCTATTTTCAAGTCTGCTTCCTTTACAAAGTCCAGGACGTTGTCTATTTGGTGAGTCATTCTAAATATTGCTGCATTTGCGGCCTCAAGCTTGCTTTGAAAAGTCGAATCCGATTGATCCTTTGTGGCCGCTTTGAGGAGCTCTGTAATTACCTTGAGTGCAGACAGAGGATTCTTTAGATCGTGGGCAAGTCTTGACGAAAGGTTGCCGATTGCCGCAAGTTTTTCTGATTCGATGAGGGCTTTGGACTTTATTCGAACCTCGTCTTCCAGCTGGGCCTGTTTTTCTTTAAGTCGCGCCTCAAGGCTGATAAATTTCGATATATTTTGCTCTACTTTTTGGTTGAGTTCTTGAACAAGCGCCCTTTCTTCCTGTATCTGTCTTTGCGCCATCAACATTTTTTGTTTTTCGTACTGAAACAAGAGTCCTGTAACTTCTTGGCCTATCTTGTCTGCTTCGAACTCGTTTCCCAGGATGTCGATTTCTTTTTGTGGTGGGAATTCCTCCTCGCCTTGCATAAATTTGAGCTTGTTTTTTAGCTGAATTCTTCTCAACTCTGCAACCTTGCTGTCATCAATGTCGCACTTGATTGCATGTTCATGATGGACCGATTTTGTAGTGTTTTCTGCAAGTTGTGGCTGAGTTTCAGAACTATCCGCCGGCTGCCTTTGAAATTTAATCTTTCTTTGTGTGGCGTCCAGTGGGTCATCGGCGTCGCTTAGCTGTTCGTTTTTGTGAATGTACTTGCGATCCATAGCATATAACCAAAGTTTGGAGTTAAGTGCACAAGGGTGTTTGTTTTATTCAAACATCGTTTATGTGTGCATAATTGAAAGTGCGTCGTTGTGTTAGCTCAGTTGGTCATTGCGTGTTTCGGTTTTTGGACAGTATTGCATCAAGTGCCTGAGACAACTGTTCAAAGCCGTATCTGTTTATTAGTGCCAAGAGATCGCCGTATACCGGCTGCGATTCGATGTTAGGACTTGCCGGGGCGACTCTGCTTGGCTCTTGCGCCGTCGGGCTTGTTTGCAGCTCGGAGGGCTGATCCGCTTCTTGCACCACCGGATTGGTGAACATGTTCAATTCGTCGTCAAAACGCTTGGAGGCGGCCTTGATTTCGTTTAATCGTTTTACCTTCTCACTGAGGTGTAGATTCACTAGCTTTACTACCTGATTCACACTCCTAGTCTCGTGGCCAGCTTCGGCGACAGTCTCCTCAATGTCTTTTTGTTCCTCCTCCTGTTTGCCAGCTCTGAGGATGACGCTTCGATACGCATCCATTGGATCATCGGAGATAGGGCTACCGATCTTTTCCAGATGCCGCTTTTTCAACACTCACGATGGCCCAGTATGGTAGATATTACCTAGTTTGTTGGAATCGAACAAACTTTGCCAGACATGCCATGTTGCGAGTTTGGAGCAGATTGCGTTGATTCTTGGGAAACGCAGCGAGATAACGATTTAATTCCAGATATTTTGTGCTAATATAAAATGGACGGTCGCGACGGCAGGACTCTTATTGCACTTGGCTTTGTAAGCATCGCAATTTTGTTTCTCATATATGCAAGAATTGGCAATGCTGAGATAACACCAGCCGCGCTGCCTTCAATTGAGAGACTCGGAGTCGCATTTTACGTCATGCTGATTTTGGCCCTCGGCGCTGTATCATATGGTTTTTACCTGTATCACAGACACAAAGTCCAGGCTTCAAAAGACGACAGCTGGTCCATCATAGCACAGATCACCTGGAGCAGGAAGTCAAGGAGGATCTTTGCCGCAACCACAATAGGCTACGGGATATTTTTTTCCCTCACTTCAGGCATACTTGTGTATCAGCCAGATGTGACCTTTTCCTATCACTATAACGTCAAAGTTCCCTCCGCTCAGATTGCACCGTGTTGCGGCGAAGTCGGTTATGTACCAAAGTTCATCTTTTACATGACCGAGCATTTGGGCATGCAGGTGATCCCAATAAACTTGGTGTTGCAGATTGCCGTATCTTATCTGGTTGGCCTCAACGCCGCAATTGCGGCAAACGCGTTCACCATCCTAAAAAAAGGTGCCGGCATGGGTAGCGTTGCTGCTGCAACAGGACTGTTTATTGCGTGCCCCACATGCGCCGGAACGTTTGTCTCGTTGTTTGTTTCTGCTTCTGGTGCTGTGGCATTCACTTTGGCTGTGACTCAGCTTCAAACTTTGTTTATTGCCATCTCCATACCACTGCTCATCTTTACCCCAATCATCATGGTAAAAAAGATCAAAAGCAGTGGGTGGAGCTGCAAGGTAGAATCTTAGAGTTTTTTGACTTCGGGCCTCTGCCAGTTTCCTATGTCATAGCCGTCGCGTCTTAGATACTTGAGTGTGAGCTTGTACACAAGCTCGTCGTGGTCCACCTTGGCCAAGATTTCAGACCACTGTATCTTTCCATGTTTTTCGATTATTCCTTTGAGCTCAGAGTTCACCGTTTCTGCCATCTGCTTGCACTGCTCAAAGGTCTTGCCGTTTTTATACGCCCGAGTGCGTACGTCGCAGCTTTCCATAGCATTCTACGGAGGACGTTGCATAAAAATTAGCCTAAAACGACTTTAGCTTCTCGACTACTATCTTGAATATCTCGTCGTTATCCAAAAGAATGCACGGCAATCCGTTTTCTTGGCATGCCTTGCCCGATTCTGTGTCACGGGTGATCAGAATCATGCCGTTTTCCTTTGCGTAATTGATTACAGAGTAGTCGGTGCGCAGTTTCTTGCCCTCGTTGAGTAGTTTTTTGACAGAATATGCCTCGTAGCCAAGACTTCTGAGTCTTTCGTCCCACCCGTCATCCATTTCATCAACTAGCACCTTCATCGTACAGCCTGTGACGCACTATATATTTTAGAGTATGCCGAGATACCCGATAATCAGAGGTATAAACACAGAAAGCGCCACAATTGTTCCAAGTATGTATACGAGATGGTGCGTTTCCACGTTGTAGATTATGGTTTTTGCCCTCTAATGCTTTAGCATGTTTAGTTCAAACAAATCAATCATCACAGATGCATCGTGATTCTTTTAACTTTGTTTATTATTGCCATCTTTTTTGCCACGCTCATCTCGGGCTCCATCGTAAAATAAACGGTCTTTCTTCTTGGATACAGCACTATTTGGGTCACCTTTTCGCGCTCTACGTGTACGTATCTTACTTTGCCGAGACTCTTGTTGAACTCTTGCCTCATTTTTCGCCGCTGCGCCACCTGCTTGCAAAAATGCTCTTCTTCTTTTTGGGATTTGAGAGACGTCTTGCCTTTCCTCATGATTGATTCTAGGATGTTTCCTTTTAGATCGATTATGGCAGCAAATCGCATTCCTGCGTCCAAGTTGACTATATCCTCCACAATCTCAAGAAGCGACGCGTGTTTGTAGGCGTTCAACTTTCTGTGAGTTTTATAAAACCAAATATAATTTGTTTATCTGATTCAAAGATCGGCTTTTTCTTGTGCCAAAATAAGATACAGAATTATAATTGTGGTGCGAATCTGTATCGATTGCACGATAAGATCAGCGCAGTCTTAAAAGCTCTTGAGCGGCGCTCCAAGCTTGAAAAATCAAGAAAAATTGATGTGAGTAAAGACCAGAGAATGCTTGCAATCACAAAGGAGACTGGCGTGTTTTTCCACGATTTGCTTGTCAGCATTAAAGCAACACAGGTCTTGGAGCTTGGAACGTCAGTCGGATACTCCACGCTGTGGTTTGCACATGCACTGTCCCAAAACCGCAAAAGATCGAGGATCGTCACAATAGAGCAAAATCCGCAGAAGATCAAAAGAGCCGTGAGGAATTTTGAGCGTGCCGGCGTTTTCAAAATGATTTGCGTAAAGCAAGGAAAGATACTTGATGTGCTAAGAGCCATGCAAAAAAGGCCGCGGTTTGATTTCGTGCTGATTGATGCAGACAAGGAAAACGCCAAGAAATATTTCGATCTTGTGCTTCCCATGACAAAGATAGGTGGAATCATCGCAACAGACAACATGCTGTACCCTGAAAAATACCGCCGGCTCATGCGCAACTATACAAGACATATTGCAAAAAAGCCAAATGTGCGCACTGCCACCTTGCCATTTGGCAACGGCGAAGAAATCACAGTCAGAATTTGGTAGTCACTCCAGCTCTTTTGTCATATTTTTTATTTTGGTAGCTTCGGCTTTTACTTCTTTTTCCAAAGTTTTCTTTTTTTGTTTGAGCTGCTTTAATTTTGCCACTTCTTTTTTCTTTGCCGCAACGACTGTTTTCTTTTTTGCCCTGATCTGCTTTTCCAGTTCTGTTTTTTCTTTCTTTATTGACTTGAGCTCCGATTCGGCCAGCTTAATTTGTTGTTCCAGCTGAGCGCGCTCTTGAATTATTTTTTCGAGTAGTTCCTGTTCCCTCTCTACCTGGGAGATGGACGGAGCCGCCTTTTGCAGCAACGCCTTTTGCTCCTGTATTTTTGCAGTAAGCAGGGACTGTTTTTGCCTCGAGGAGGCAAGATATTTTTCATAATTTGAGATCGTTCTTAGCAATTTTTCTTGCTGCTCAAGCCTCGCTTTTTCTTTTTTCACTTCTTCTTCAAGCTGTTGCTCCTGGGACTTGGCAGACTGTACGAGTCTTTCGTGTTCTGCACGAATTGATTCTAATTGTTCTTTTTCTTGCTTTATTTTTTGTGCCAACATTGCCTGCTCTGCGAGCTTTGCGCGTTGTTGTTCGACCTGTTTTGCTATCTCTTCTTCTTCACGCTTTATTTCATGATTTATTCTCTCAAACTGGCTTTTTGCCTCTAGGAGTGCAGAGCGCTCTGCTGAGATGTGGTTTGTTAGACGCGATTGCTCTTCTTGGAGTTGGGCAATTATTGCATCACGTTCTTTTTTTGCTTGCTCTAGCTCTGCTTCTTTTGACTTTATCTGCTCTATCAGCTTTGATTGCTCCAAGACAGTCTGTCTTTCTCTCTCAATTTGTTGCTGTAGTCGTTCTTGCTCTATTTTGACTTGCTTTTCAAATTCCTGCCTGTCCAGAATTATTTGCATCAATTTTGATTGTTCGATTTTGAGCCTTTCCGCTTCCGTCTTTTCTTTATCCAGCTTTGTCTGTTCTATCTTGATTTGTTGTTGGATTTCCGCGATGTTTCCTGTTGTGTCTTGCTTCCATCCTTTTGGCATTGCTCCTCTTCGGATCACAGCTTTTGGTGGCTCTAAGGTCTGTAAGGTGTCTAGCTGCCGTACCTTATGATGGAGGACCGATTCGAGGTGCATGATTTTTTCATTTGCCGACTGGATCTGCGACTTGAGCGACTCGATCGTCTTTGTCGGATCTGGTTTTTTCACCAAACTTTGATAATCTACTTTGCGCCCAAGCTTTGAGTCAAGATAATGTTGATCAGATTTGTATAGCTGCTTTCCCTGCTTTAGCGACTCCAAGATGAACTGCAGTCGGCCGACATCTCCGCTGCCGGCATCAATTAGCTTTTGTATTTGTGTCACGATGTCTTCGCTCACTTGGACTTTGTGCCTAAGGCCGATTTCCTGGGCAAGCTTGGAGTCAAGGTATTTCTTGTCCGATTCGTATAGTGGTCGCCCTTGTTGCAGCATAGAATAGATATGGTTTAGCCGCCCCAAGTCGCCGTTTCCTGTGGCGATTAATTTTTCTACAAAAGCCTTGGTTTCTTCAACAGTCAGAGTCGCCATGTTCTGTCATTTCTGTAAAAGAACTAATATTTTAACAAGTCATGGATTTTCACTAATTTTTTAGCCGTATCGTTTTCATTTTTTTCCACCTTGAGACATTTTTTGAGGATCTGACTACCGTTATCCTATCAAACAAAAAAGTACGTTTTATTTTTAGGTCTTTGATAATATGCTTTTTTGTCTTGGTGTCAAGCTTCTTGTAGATGAGGCTGATGTGGGGGGCAAATTTGTATCTGCTTGTAATGGTTGAGCCAAGTGTGCGGTTGATCAGTCGCAATCTTTTGTTGTTTTTTATTTCAACATAAAGTGTTTTCCACAAGTAGGAGGAGTGTCTTATTTTGACGCAACTGACTCGAATTTTTGAGAGATCTGCGCATGCACTTGCAGCTTTGAGTCCAAGTTGGTATTTTCTAATATTCCCGTACACTGTTATGTGTGGCGCAAAGAGCGGCGCACCGTATTTTTTGCCGAGTCGTTTGATTATCTTTGAGATGTATTCCGCATCCTTTGTGGCAGGCTCAAGCCACACAGAATATGTCATAGCTTTTGAGTCACTATATTTCGGTATTTTGGGTATTCGGTTGCAGAATAGTCCTGCGCGAACTCTTCAGCAAATATGGTGTCTTCTTGTGCAGTCAAAAGATGTGCCACCATTGGAGGCACAGTGATTATGTGCGGTGAGGAGATGATCTCTGTTTTTTCCTCGCCTGTCCTCAGATCGGTTTGTCGGTACTCGATTGTTCCTGCAAGAAGAAAATGCCTAGTCTGAAATGTGTGATAGTGGCCTCCCCTTGAGAATCCTTTTTTGATTTCGACGACGTTGATCTTTTTGCCGCCATAGCTCAAAAAGACAATCGTTCCCCTTGCGTCAGTTGCTTGCTTTTCAAATTTTAGAGCCATTTTTTGTCTCCAAAAATCACACCGAGTGTCCTACGTTGATTTTAAGCGACAGGGTTGGCGACAAAGCAGATGGATTGTCAATGCCCTCCCACACAAAAATCGTAGCCTCAAATGTGCCTGTCTGCTGCGGCGTCCACGATATAGCAGGTGAAAGCGACTGCGCAGGATTCAGCCTTCCTGTGAGCCATGCTAAAGACACAGTCACACCTTCCTCATTTTGGATCTGTACAATGTACGCAAAATTCTGTTCAATGTCCTGGTTATTTGTGAGGTCGGCTGCTATCTGAATTTGTTTGCCTACCTCGACGTCCTTCATAGGTGTATTGCCTATTTGGAGGGGTGATTCTGCAAACGCCGCACCTGCTGCAAGCAGGACGGCAAGACAAACGAGTGCAAGCATGACTTGATTTTTGTGGTGAGACCAATAAATTTAGCTTTCCAGTGTGTGGTGGCCTTCCATGTATTTTAGGGCGCATTCTGTAGAGCAGTAGTTAGAGGCCCTGTTCTGGAACTCCTTGCCGCAATTTTTGCACTTCAACAAGGCGCCTGCCTGTTTTTTTGAATAATAAATTTGTGACAAAATACCAAAAATGGAAACTGTTTTTGTAGATGGGCCGGCAAATGACTTTGCCAGATTCCGGCATCAGTCCCATCTACTGGATTTACAGAGCTGGATTTTGTATAAAAGATGGACGTAGAAATTGTCTAGCCAGAGATGCCGCATTTTGCATAATACTGTTGGTGGTATTCCTCTGCCTTGAAGAACTCTTTTGCCTCTTGGATTTGTGTTACAATTGGTTTTTTGAATCTGCCTGATTTTTCTACTCTTTCCTTTGACTCTTTTGCAATCTTTTCCTGTTGCTCATCATGGTAAAATATAACAGAGCGGTACTGCATGCCAACGTCAGGGCCCTGCCTGTTCAGCTGGGTAGGGTCATGTGAGCTCCAGAACACATCAAGCAACTCCTCATATGAGATCAGCGCCGGATCATACTCTACCTGGACGACCTCTGCGTGTCCTGTCGTGTCCGTGCAGACGTCTTCGTATGTTGGGTTCTTCATCCAGCCTCCGCTGTACCCAACCACGGTATTGGTTACGCCTTTTGTCCTGCGGAATACGTCCTCTACGCACCAAAAGCAGCCTGCGCCGAACGTGGCCTTCATGATTTGTTTTGGATGGACAGGAATTAAAACGATTGTCCGCTTTACCAAATAAATACGAGGGCGACTTGGTATGTTCAATGAAAAAATCCGCATACATCGTAATAGGCATCTTAGTTCTTGGCGGATTTGGCATGCTAGGGTATTTTGTAGGCCAAGGAATCAAGTCGGAAGTTGAGCTGGTCGCAGAAATGCCGTTTGTTCAAAAGCCTGCGCTCGAGGAAATAACTGGAAGCGGAGGCATTAGAATTAACGAATGAAAATTTGTTTGCTCGAGGCCGACTTGTGCTTGTTTGAGACAAGTTTGGCTGAAAATTTGTCAAGTTGCTGAAATTTGGGATTGTATGGATTTTTAGAAATTTGAAAATCAACATTATATTTGTATGACGAGCAGTAAATGCATGAGTATTCAGATCAAGCAAAGAAAGCTGGACAGAATAGCCATGTTTGTCATGTCGGCAGCAGTGGTGGGTTTTCTAGTTGGCTTTGCTGTTGCGCTGTACTCACCCTAGGCGCCGAACACAGCATGGCACGCACCTAGGATACCCTCCAATTATTTATTTGTGTCATTTTTCATACAACCACACATCGAATTTTGCTAGGGGCACACTTAGGTTGTCCGGCACTACAATCAAGAGCCCTGCATTCTTGTGGACGTTGTTGCAGGTGCCGGAAAATCTTGCGTAGTTGGTAGCAAAACAGCCATCGTAAAAAGTAAAGTTCTTGCCTTCGTCGTAGTTTTTTTTCTCCTCGGCCGATGGCACAAAATACACATCAAAGCCAACCGCATCATCATTTATCCTTATGGCGTAATCGAAGTTGGTAGTTTCCTTATCTGTGCAAACCGGGATGAATTGAGAGTACCCCGTCTTGATTTGTTCCTCGTGCTCTTTTTTGTCCTGCTTGCTTGGCGTGGGCGTGTACATGTTGATGTTTGGGTCTGGGCTTTGCTGCATTCCTGCCAAATATTCTACCTGGTGTCTGATTACGTCTGCCCCAAACCGCGCATAATGCGGCTCCCAGACATCGTGGCAGTTTGTGTTGTCGTGCTGAACCAATATGTAGGATTTTCCGTGGACGTAGCGGAGCTCGTCTACGTTGGTCTCTTTTGCCATCTGGAGCCTTGCCTGTGCACTCAGCTGCCTGTTTTCTGTCTGAGTCCACACGTTCGTGACATCGTATACAATGTTGCTTGGGTAGCTCTTCCATTCTTGCTGGAGGTGTACGTACACCGACTGTTTGTTTATTGCCTGCTGCTGGAGTACAAAAGCGCTTGCCACGTAGTAGCTTACCACTACACCAATTATGATAAAGCAGATTATGTACAGTACCCGCATGTATTAAGCTTGGGAATTTTAGGGGTTTTTGAAAGTTGCCGTTATTTTCACGAGTCCGATTCCAGCGATTGACCCGTCTCATGAAAATATCTCCGAGTTATTTGCCGCAGCCTTTTTTGAGCACATTTGGTGGGCTTTTTTGATTTTAGGAGCTTGTATTCTTCAACCAGTTTTTTTAGTTCCGATTTTTTCATGGTGTACCCTCATAGAGATTATTGTAGCTTGGCCGCCTTTTTGAGAAAGCCCTTGAGCTGGGCAAGCGCCGAGTCAACCTTTTTTGCCGTGTTATATGAGGACATGTATTTGGAGTACGAGTCTTGGTAGTCTTGTGAGTAAAATGCATCGTCTGCGCCATTTTGGATTGTTTTTGCATCAGTGAGATATTTTTTTGCGGCCCAAAATGCATTCCAAGCCCTCTCAAGCTCCACTTGGGCGGCCTTGTTTGCAGCAGTGGTGTTTCTGAGCAGTCCTTCGGCCTTTGCAAGATCGGACTCGGCCTTGTAGAGTTTCTGGTCGGAGAGCGTCTGGTATTTTGCAGATTTTGCCTTCCAGTCGGTCTGTTTTGTTGTCTGTGTTGACGGCCTTTGCTTTGAGCTGAGCCAAGATTCATAGCTCTCGATTGTAGGGTACATGATGTCGTTTGGGTCTGTGCTGTGCCCAAGGCCGATTGCGTGGCCAAGCTCGTGCTTTGTTATCTCCAGCGCATACTCGCCTGACACCAGGTTCCATTTTTTGTCCTTAAAGTATCCCAACGTGATTGTCGCTTTGGGCTTGCCGTACTCGTTTATGGTGTTTTTGGAATAATACCCAAGCTTGCCAGAGTCATACTGGCTTGCCCACTCCAGTACGAAGTCCGCCTCTTGGACGTGCGACACCTTGGCAAACTTTGTTCCAGGCATTCTGTTTTCCCAGTACTGGATTGCCTTATCCAGAACATCGCCAAAGTTTTTTTGCCATTGCGGCGGCATTTTTTGCACGTAAATTTTGAAGGTTTCTGCATGAGTTGTCGGTACGGAGATTACAAAAAGCAGTGCCACGGTTGTTGCAAAAAGCATCATGATTTTTTTATGCGCGATAAACTTCATTTCTGCTAGCACCCATACTTTGTGGCCCAGCCTTCTTTGCCAAATTCGCTTTTTGTGCAATACTGTTTTAGGATCTTTGCGTGATTGTTTTCGAGCAGTTCGTAGTTGAGGAGTTTTTCAGAGCAGTAAACCTTTCCCACCAACCGCTTGAATCTATCAAAAGGCTGCTTGTCGTCTTGGTCAACTGTAACCGCAGAACCCACAGGACAGAGATATTTAGTAAAGCCTTTTGCTTGTATGTATCCTGCTTGGCCTTTTTCTGGCGTGTTTGTGAGAGACAGCCGGACTTTGTAAGTGTCAATCTGCAATGTGTCGCCGTCGATTATGCTTTTTACCACGCCATTTATGCAGAGTGCGTTTCCAGTGCAGTGTGGAGCTTCGGTCTTTTTCGCAGACGCCTTGACTGCGTTAATTTGAATTTTTGAAATTGGTTTTCCTGCTTTACAGTATTTGTTGTCTGGGCACTCCGAGCAGTATCCTTTGTCTCCGCACACATACGAACCAGTATCTGAGGGGCAGCTATGTTTGCTGTGGCAACCATCCCGGTGCGCATGTACGCCAGGCATGGCAAATAACGTAAGAATCAGCAAAATTGCAAGCCACTTCATGTAGTGTAATAGTTTTTTGTGATTTTAAATCATTACAATCAAACTGCTTTGTCGCACAATTCAATCCGTTTCTGACTCAATGATCTAGATTTTTCTACCAGAATAGCTTTGGATCAGGATTCCCCTGACCAATCCCATGTGTCATTGGAATGAATACAATGAAAGATTGGTCAGGAGAGGTGAGATTCTCATCTCAAAAGACATCATCAGATCCTGGAATAAAGAACTTGATGTCATGGATTCTGTCATGAATCACAAAAAGAAAGGCAGAAAGTTCCAGTATCCGAACTCCTTTATGAAGACACTTGGATACGTCCGGGTGTATTTTGGGGGTACAATACCGGCAGACAGAGGGACTAATTCGGACATACCACGACATTCCTGCCGTACCTGACCACACCATCATCCACAAGCGAATCAACAAGCTGAAGATTCAGCTGAACAGGCGTCCTGTATCAAATATCCAGCTGGTAGTGGATTCTACAGGAATCAAGCTGACCAACCGTGGAGAGTGGATCGCACAAAAATGGCAAAAGCACAGAAAGGGATTCCTCAAAATACATGTTGGCGTGGACGTGTCCACAAAACAGATCCTTGCCATAAAAATAACAGACGAGCACTCGCACGATTCCAGACACATCAAGCATCTTCTGAGGGAATCTGCAAGGTTTGGTGCCGTCTCCAAGGTGCTGGGCGATGGTGCGTACGACTCCCGGGAGATATTCTCACATGTCGAGGGGATGGGCGCAGTGCCTGCGATCCGGGTCAGAAAAAAATCGGTGCCAAATGCGAAAGGATGTTACGCAAGAAAACTGGCAGTCATATCACAAAAGGCCGACTATCATGCATGGAGTGCTAGCGTAAGCTATGGTTCC
>JAWCQC010000013.1:0-44029 GCA_038869975.1 Candidatus Nitrosotenuis sp. | reverse complement strand
GCAGACGACTGTAACCGTAAAACTCGACTGTGTGTTGGTTCTGCAAAAACCCGCTTGATGGCGACAGATGAGACGGAAAAACAGCAAAAGCAGAACCCCGAACCCTTTAGGGTCGTGAGTATGTCAGAAAAATTGAGTACCAGTGACGTGTTTTTCTGAAAAATGTGATTTGTCTGCCTATCCCCTAATGAATTTTTCAAGCTCTGATTTTGCCTGTGGGTCTGTCATTTGTTTTGGCGGATGCTTCATCAGATACGCGCATGCGGGCACAATCGGGCCTCCCATGTTTCTCTCCAGCGCCAGCTTTGCAAGCCTTATCGCATCAATCACTATTCCGGCAGAATTTGCCTTGTCATCCACTTCGAGTCTTACCTCCATGTTGTACGGTATGTTCGCCCACTGCCTTCCCTCTATTCTCATGAACATCAGCTTGGTGTTGCCCAAAAACGGAATAAAGTCAGACGGACCCACGTAAATCTGGTCGTCTGCCAGTCTTTGCGACAGCTGGCTTTGGACGCTCTCTGTCTTTGAGATCTTTTTGCTCACCAGTCTTTCCTGCTCCTTCATGTTCAAAAAGTCGGTGTTCCCACCTACGTTGATCTGGTAAGTTTTTTCTATCTTGGTGCCGCGCTCATCGCACAGCCTTGCCAGAGTCCTGTGCACTATTGTGGCGCCGACTTGGCCTTTGATGTCGTCACCAACCACCGGAAGTTTTTTTGCTGCAAATTTCTCTCCCCATTTTTTGTTTGACGCGATAAAAGACGGGATGCAGTTTACAAATGCAGTATCTGTATCAAGGCACATCTGTGCCCAGTACTGTGTCGCCTTCTCAGAGCCAACAGGAAGATACGACACTATGACTTCGGCTCCTGTTTTCTCAATTACCCTTTTGATGTCCTTGGTGATCTGTTCTTTTGATTTTTTGCTCTTGATTGGGTTCACCCTGTTTTGCACCCAAATCCCGACACCATCAAGCGCAGGGCTTTCGTACACCAGTGCTTTTGTCTTTGGCATCTTGTTTTTGTCGACCCAGTTGACCATGTTTGGATATGCATAGATTGCCTCATTGATTGTCTTGCCTACCTTGTTTTTGCCCACATCGAAACCTGCGACAAACTCCAAATCATGAATGGAGTAAGCTCCAATCTTTTCATGCATTATTCCAATCACTTTTTGCGACGGATTCTTCCTATAGTATTCGATCCCTTGTATTAATCCTGAAAAACAGTTACCTATACCGACCAGCCCGACTTTGATCTTTTTTGCCAAACCTAACTTGGAGTCTCGCTGAACTCGTTTTAAGTTTTCCTACCTGAATATATCGAGTGTAAAACTGTCGCTAACCTTCTTGCCGTCCACGTAGGCAAACGATTCCACCACATAACGCCCCTCTATTACTTTGGAATTGTCGTTTTTTTGTTGTGCCCATTCAATGACGTGTTTTTGCTTTGGCGCAAGCTTTAGGTTGTCAAAGTTGGTGGAAAAAAAGATCGTTCCATCAAGGGCCCTTATCCTCAGCCCAGGCAGATCTCCTGCAAACGAGATCTCCGAGGTGCCGGTGTTGATTATCTGGATTTGAATTGTTTCTCCAAGCTTGTAGTATTGTTTTTCTGCACGCACCGAAATCGACGGCCCCTGCACATATACAATATCCTTTGATGCAAGTCCTTGAAGGTACACTCCAAGCGCCGCAGCTGCTACGATGCCAGCTGCAACAAATACCACAAGGCTTTTTGGAATCATTGCGCGCCCGATGGTTTTGACTCTTTTGAACGCCAGCTTTTCGGATACGTGTTTGGTGCCATGATTATCCTCTTTGTCTGAAATGCATATCCTTTTGTCGCATCCCTGATTTCTGACTCTGTCATCAACGATTCGGCAAGAGCCACTACCTCGCCTTTTTGGGTGTAAATCCCGACAAGCTCCCCCTTTTTGATGCCAGCTGAAATTTCAAGTATGCCCGGAATTGCAA
Organism: Candidatus Nitrosotenuis sp.; assembly: GCA_038869975.1. GTDB lineage: Archaea > Thermoproteota > Nitrososphaeria > Nitrososphaerales > Nitrosopumilaceae > Nitrosotenuis. The sequence goes on along the minus strand of JAWCQC010000013.1, from coordinate 42,057 downwards.
GCTGCGCTCCATGACACAATGCATCCACCGCAGAATCACGTATCACGACTGCTTTGATTTCAGTCAGTGCGTACTCTATAGGCATGATAAGCTTCTGAAGTTTAGTGCCGTCATTTTTTTCCTTCCATGTCGCAAACGCGTCTGCCAGCTCGTGCAGCGTGACCAATTTTTTTTCGTTTTCGTGGAATTGGTGAACGCGCGAGCGCCTCAGCTCGATCATCGTGGCCCCAGGTCCGAGGATCTCACCTATGTCATAGAATAATTTTCGAATGTACGTTCCTGCCTCACATAAAACACGCAAAAGCAACAACCTTTCTTTTTGCTCCACAAGCTCCAGCTCGTATATTTTTCTTGTCCTTGTCTGCCGCAGTACGGATGAACGTTGGGGTGGTTTTTGGTATATTTCCCCCCTGAACATGTTGAGCACCTCCTCGAGTCTTTCTCTGCTTGGCAGTGTGTGGAGCCTGCCAAGGCCGTAGTATTCCTTCGGCCCAAGGAGGAGAACGCCGAGCGCCTTTGTCGCCTCGCCAAGGCCCAGCGGCAGCACCCCAGACACCTGCGGATCCAGCGTACCGCTGTGGCCGATCTTTGGAATCTGCAAGATTCTTTTTGCCCACGCAACAGTCTCGTGGCTTGTGGGACCTGGCGGCTTGTCCAAAAGCACAAGCCCATAGTTTAGAAGTTCTCTAGTCGATCTTTTGTCATAGTAAACCCCGTACTGGTCGTTTGTCACGTCTTGGTCTATTACAACCAAATTTTGTAGCTGGGGCAGGCTCACAGCAGCTTCCTTACCTTTTCTATTGCAATCTCCAGTACTTTTTGGGCGTCAAGGCCGTCCGTGTTTATTATGACGTCAAAGACAGACAGGTCGTCACCAAAATCAAAGCCGTAAAGTTTTTTGTACAATGCCTTATTTTCGTCGTATCTTGTTTTGACTATTTGCAGTGATTCTTGGAGCGTCGTCTTGTCGCGCGTCTGCATCCTTTTTGCGCTGTTTTCGCGCGAGCCTGCAAGCCAGATCTTGATGCCGCCCTTGACCAGCCACGGAAGGGTGTAACTTGTGATCACGACTCCCCCCTTGGAAAATATCTCAATTAATTTTTGATCTACCTTTTTGTCAAACTCATAATTGTTTTTTCTTTGTTCCAAAAACTCCATCCCCTCTTTTGTGTCCCACCAGTCATCGCCCTGAGACCTGAAGCCTTGTCCCTGAGCCATCTCCTTTAGGACGTCGCCGCCGCTAAGGCTTTTCATCCCGAACTCTTTTGCAAGCCCTTTCGAGATTGTAGTTTTTCCAATAGCAGGAGGCCCTGAAATGATTATTGATTTTGGCAATGCTATGTTAGATCCATGGATGTTTTTGTGATTTTCATTATTATTCCGCTAAATGCAATCGAGCCCAAAAAGTACCAAGCCCAAAAGTAGACGTCGTTGACGTTATGGCAAACATTGGGCGTCTTTTCTATCGACTCGGCGGTGCACGTAAGCTGGAAGAAATCTCCTGGAATTACATTTAGCGATATTGGAGAGACTGCAACAATGTATGGGAACAGCGGCGGGAGTACAAAGTAAAAGATCAGAATCAGCGGCACAAAAGTGATCATCATGGGCCTCATGTTCATCTGCATCATTTCTTGGTTCAGCCTTGTCATGTAGGCTGACTTTTTGTCAAGCTCTGCCTGCTTTGCCGAGTCTTTTGCCCTAAAGGCTGCCATCCGCTCCTTCTGCCAGGCTCGCGTCTCCTTCATGATTCTTTGGAGCTTTTCTTGGTCAACGAGCTTCCTTCTGACTACGGCGTTGAACAGGTTGAGAAGTATAGAGAACCCCAAAATCCCAAACATAGCCGGGATCATCCCCTTTACTATTGGATCTGCACTGCCCAGAGGACCATGGTGTATGCCAAAAAAGTCGCCCTGCAAAAACACAGATTCCAGAAATTGCAATATAATTATCGGTTCCATCTCAAAGACCTATTGCGTTTATTACCTCGTTTGCCGCCTCTTCAACCTTTCCTTCTGAGTTGAGGACCGACTTCATTGGGGAGCCGATCAGCACTGCGCAGCTTGAAAGCATTGCATCCTGTACTGCAAGCTCTTTTTTTATCTTGTCAATAGATATGATGTCCCTGTCCCTTGTGGTGTCCTTCATTCTGCGGTTGTAGATCTCTTCAGGCCTTGCGGACACTGTAATTAGGTTCGCAGGCTTGAGTTCTTCGAGGACGTGATATGGCAGACCCGGATAGAAACCCTCCTTTGTTGAAATGAAGGCGTGCGTGTCTATGATTACGACGTTGTCGTTAAATCCGGCGATTTTTTTTGCCGCCATTTTTTGTAATTCCCTTTGCTTGTCCACGGCAAGCTTCCTCAGCTCATCCCTGTTCATTATGCCTAATTTTTTTGCCTCCTCGAACATGACAGTACCAAAGCTGTGCACGCTGACGCTTTTTCTTCTCTGATTGAGTATTTCCACAATTTTTGATACTAGTGTTGTTTTGCCGACGCCGGCGATTCCGACTATGACGACCTTTTTACTTTCGCCCAAGCAATGCACCCAGACGAGGCATGACGACTTCGACTTGTTCGCGGATCAATTGCTGGTAATAGTTAATCAGAATATCGACCATGAGGAGTATGCCAATTCCGGTTCCAAACACCCCCAGAACGTCGGAGACGCCAGCTAGCGCACCGAGTATTGCAGAGCCGATTATTGTCACCGATGGAATGTATTTGGCGAGCAATGATTCTACAGGCTGATTTGATTTTCTAAATCCTGGAATTTGAACGTCAGCATCCAAGAGGCTCTTTGCCGCGCTCTTTGGAGATAGTCCGCCAAGCTCCACCCAGAGCCTTCCAAACACTATGACAATTCCAATCATGAACAACACGTAGAGAACTGCGCGGGCAGGATCAAGAGCCGCAAGATCTAGCCCCCTTGGCGGTGTAATGTAGTATACGATTCCGCCTATTGGTGTTGAGGGGCTAGTCGGGTCAAACTGCGCCAAGATGTTAAAGAACGGATGGTTGTTCCGCGGATTGACGTTTGCCCACATCATTTGACCTATGAACACTGCGTTTGCAGTAAGGGCAGTAGCCAAGATGACCGGAATGTTGGAGACATACATCAGCTTGATTGGGTATGTTGCAGAAAATCCCCTGTATTTTGTAGACACGATTGGAATTTCGACCTTGATTGCCTGCGTATACACCAAGATGAGCAAGATTCCTGCCGTGATTAGCAAACCAAACACGCTAGGCAGCTGGTTTGACCTAAAGAACACGTCTGCAAGAGTACCCTGTGAAATTGATTGGGCTACAAATGGCGCTACGCCTATCATGCCGCCGTCTCCTGCAGGTAGTGGGCTAAAGAGACTCCACAGGATTTGCTGTGCGACGCCTGCCATGATGAACAGACTGATTCCGCTTCCAAGCCCCCAACCTTTCTGGATTAGTTCGTCCAAGAACATGATTATTATTGAAGCAGAGATTAGTTGTCCTATTATGACGTACAAGACTGTCGGATTTGAGATTCCCGGCCCGTACACCGCTATTGCATACACTATTGACTCGATAATTATTACAACATATGTGACGAGTTTGGTTGCAGTCTGAAACACGCCCCTTTCGTCCGGCTTGGTAAAGTCGAACTTGAGTATTTCAGAACCCTTGAGAAGCTGCATGAGCAAGCCTGCCGTGACTATTGGGCCAATGCCGAGCTCAACTAGGGTGCCTTGCTGCGATGCAAAAATCACTCTTGCAAAATGAAGAAAGTCGAATTCGGGTGCTGTTGCACCAAAAAGCGGCGTCTGCCCCATCACTTGGTAGATAAGTAGTGCCATTCCGCACCATATGAGCCTAGTTTGCAAGGAGAGTTTCTTTTTTGGCTTTGGAACTTGAACCAGATACGGTTCTGTCTTTTCCACTATTCTTTTAATAATCCCTGTTGCGGTGGTCTCACTCAACTACCAACACCTCTCCCCCAGCCTTTTTGATCTTTTCTTCAGCAGATGCAGTGTACTGCTGTATTTTGACGGCATAGGCAGTCTTTAGTTGCCCTCCGCCAAGAAGTTTATCGTAGCCAAGGCTGTCAAGATCGAGTATTTTTTTTCCTCCCTCCTCTTTGCCATGTTTTGCAAAGAGGTCGTCCAGATCTCTTACGCTGGCCCATTTTCTAATTATGTTTGGGTGAGGTGGATGAGTGGAATCATGGCCAAAGTGATCTGGGTCATACTTGAGCAGCGAGCTGTAAAGATGCTTGTGCATTCCTGCCTTGCCAAGACCACCCTTGTGACCACTTGCACGGTGCTGTCCTATCTGTCCCCAGCCATGGGTTCTTGAGCCCCTGTACTTTCTTGTCTTTCTGAGTCTTGTGGCCAAGCTACATCATGCTCCTGACTAGTTCTGCGAGCTCTTTATTTTGGCCAAGCACCCCACCTTCACCATAGGTCTTTCTTGTGCTGCGCTTGAATCCGTGTTTTGGAGGAGACAGTGCAAACCAAGGTTTGATTGGTTTGATTTTATTCATAGAGACCTTGCCCTCAGCTATAGAAGCAGCAAGATCATCTATTGTCTTGAAGCCCAATTTGGCAAGATCCTCGCTTGTGATTTTTTTATAACCAGATTTTCTCCCTTTTTTGTTTAGAAGCTCTTTTGTGATGTCCGGATTAGCTTCCTGCCATGAGATGTAGTGTTTTACTGCATCCAGCATGCCGTTGGTGTTGTCTTTTGCCGGGATTATTGTGGCCCTAAACTTTTTTTCTAGTTTTAAGAGATTCAGTGTGTTCTTTGCCCAGTGTGGCACGTTAATTTGTCCTCTCATTCTCACAACAAGATACGCTTTTGCCATCATAAATCAACCTTGACTAAATGTTTGCCTTAGACACTCTAATACTGCTTTGGATGTAGAGTTCATTGTTGCAGTAGATCCCTTTGCCGTCGTCCACGCGTCCTTTAGTCCTGCAAGTTTGAGGAGGTTTCTGATTTTTCCTCCGGCCACAAGCCCCAGTCCTCTTGGTGCCGGCACTATTTCCACCACAACGCTTCCACCTTTTCCCCGTACTTTGAACGGTACAGAGTGAGCTTGATCACACCTGCATTCCCAGCTTCCGCATCCAAGCTTGACTGGACTCACATTGAGATAAGCGTTAGTTGTTGCTTTTTCAATTGCAATTCTCATTTGTTTTGATTTTCCTTGCCCGATTCCGAGCCAGCCGTTTTCGTTACCTGCTGCTACCATGGCCTTGAATTTTGTTTGTTGGCCGTTTGGTGTCATTTTTTGCACCATGCCGACATCAATTACCTCGGTTTTTAGATCCGGAAGAAGTTTTTTGATTATTCCAGCTTCTTGAATTCTCAGTCCGTTGGAGTATATTTCCTCCATTGATGTGATTTGCCCTGATGCCACCTTCTTGCCCAGTTCGGTTCTTGGGATCCAGTCCTCTTCTTCACGTTTTGACGATCTCCGCTCCCGTGGTTTTTGCTCGACTGTTTCACTCATGCTACTTGACCTCACTGTCTATTGCAGATTTTATTTTTGCAACGTCGTTTTTTATTTTGAGATGATCGCCATTGATTCGGTCCTGACTTGGCAGCGCTTCCTCGCTTGCAGGAATCTGAAGGCCTGCATCTATCACACCTTTGAGTGCGGCTGCCATTCTTTGAGTGTACCTTCTTGTGCCGCTGTAGAGGATTGCCTCTTTGATTCCTTGAGACAGGGCTTTTTTGCCTGCCAGGTAGCCAGTAAGATATGCTGCAGGGACGTTCTTTCTTGATCCCTTCCAGCCTTTGGATATTAGAAACCTAGAGTGCGCCGACGCAATGACTTTGTCGCCTGTCAGCTGAGGTTTGTGAATCTGGACAAGTGCGTTTTCGTTTGAGATCTGTACAGTGACAAAGTCGCGCCTGCTCATGAGCAATAGCTTACGCTTTTTGTAGTTGGTCTTTTCTTCACGTAAGCGTCGTAATATGGTCGAATATGCCATCGATATTGGAGAAATTTTTCCAATGCTCTTATAAACGTTAGATGAGCATGGACGCAAGCAATGCTTTTTGGGAATGAAGTCTGTTTTCTGCCTCATCCCACACAACCGAGTTTGGCCCGTCGATCACAGACGCAGTCACCTCCTGCCCCCTTTTTGCTGGAAGACAGTGCATAAAGATCGCGTCTTTTTTGGCCTTCGAGAAAAGCGCCGAGTTGACCTGGTATTTTGGGAGGAATTTCTTTAACCTTTTTGCATCGTTGTGAATTGAGACAAACGTGTCCGTTGCTACTACGTCTGCGTCTTTTGCTGCCTTTTGTGGGTCTTGTGTTAACTCAACATCCCCGATTTTTTTGCATTCATTTACTACACGAGAATCTGGCGCAAACTCCCTTGGAGTGGCCACAGAGATCGAGATGCCGACTTTGACACACCCGTAGATCATCGAGTTGCACACATTGTTGCCGTCGCCAATCCAAGCAAGCTTCAGGCCGTCGAGTTTTTTCTTTTTTTCTTTGATGGTCATCAGGTCGGCCAAAATCTGGCAGGGGTGAAACGAGTTTGACAGGCCGTTAATTACCGGAACCTTTGAGTTTTTTGCAAGCGCTTGGACCGTTTCATGCTCATAGACGCGCGCCATTATGACATCCACGTATCTTGACAATGTCCTCGCGGTATCCTCGATTGTCTCTCCCCTTGAGAGTTGCAAGTCGTGTGTGGAAAGGTGTATTGCGTGGCCTCCAAGCTGGAACATGCCAGTCTCAAAGCTGACGCGTGTGCGCGTCGAAGGTTTCTGAAATATCATGGCAAGTGTTTTGTTCTTTAGTAGCGGCCTTGAGATTCCGTTCTTGAGATCTTTTTTGAGTTTGCATGCAAGATCCAGCACTTGCAGTATCTCTTTTTTGTCGAGTTCTCCTAGTGTGAGTATGTCTTTAGTTTTAATCATTTTTTCAGCCAACCAAAAAGTCCTTTCTTTCGTTTTTCTTCCCTGCCCCCCTTAACTTCTTTTTCTTCTTCGTGGTGAGGTTTATCGTCTGGTTCTTTCTGCTCTAGTTTTTGGCCCGGCTTTGGTCGTCCCTGTTTTATCCATTCTCGGATTTTCTTTGCCATTTCAGATGCTTCGTCATCGCTTTCTGGTGGCGCCACATCGTACAGTTCTGCAAAAAGCGAGATGTCATTGTCGCTGATTCCTTCAAAGGGATCCGAGCTTTTCTTTTCGGATTTCGATTCAGTTTTTAGTTCGGGCTTTTCCTGTGTCGGCGGTTGTGGGGGTTTGATTTGGGTTTTTAGTTCGGGTTCGATTTCAGGTTTTGTTTTTATTTGTGGTTCAGGTGCTGGTTCTGGTTTTACATCATGTTTTATCTCTGGCTTGATTTCGGTTTTTTGTTCGGATTTGATTTCAGGTTTTATCTCTTGTTTAATTTCTTGTGACCCACCAAGTGTTGGCTCTTTTTGTGATTGTTGTGATGGTATCTGTGTTGAGAAGCCTTGCCCGAAGACGGTCTCAAGAAAAACATTTTTGTCAAACGGCTTGAGGTCACCGTACTCTTGGCCCACACCAACATACAGAACTGGTTTTGAGGTAATTCTGGCGATGGAAAGTGCTGCTCCCCCGCGCGCGTCAGCATCGCTTTTTGTCAAAATTGCGCCATCAAATTGAGTGTGCTGGTAGAACTCGCGAGCTTGGTTTACCGTGTCATTGCCTGCAAGCGAGTCTCCAACAAAGATCTTAAGGTCTGGGTTGACGACCCTAGTTATTTTTTCAATTTGCTCCATAAGATTTTTGCTTGTCTGCATCCTTCCAGCGGTGTCAATTAGGACGCAGTCGATTTTGTGTGATTTTGCGTAGAGCACTGCGTCTCGCGCTACTGCTGCCGGGTCTGCGCCGTAGTTTTGCGCAATTGTCTTTATGCCCAGCCTATCTGCGTGTTCCTTGAGCTGTTCAATTGCTCCGGCCCTGAACGTATCAGCCGCTGCTATGACGACTGAGAGTTTGTTTTGCTTTATGAGGTGTGCAAGTTTTGCGAGCGTGGTGGTCTTACCTGTGCCATTTATTCCGACAAAAAGTATGACGCATGGCTCACCTGCGCCCTTTTTTGCTTTGATCCTATCCAAAATATCTATCGAGCCAGCAGTATCAAACAAGCTCGAGACAGTTTGAATCAGATTGTTTCTCACAAATTCCTCTATTTGCTTTTTGTCCACAGAGATTCCAATCAACCTCTTTTTTAGATCTTCTTTGATCGAGTCTATTACTTCAGTGGCGACATCGGATTCCAGCAGCGCTATCTCGAGTTGAAACAGGACGTCATCTATGTCGCTTTCTTTTAGCTCTTTTTCACTTAATGTCTTGGCAACGTTCGAAAAGGCACTTCGCAATTTATCAAACATCAAAATCACTTATTGTTGCGGGTTTGCAGTTTGCAGAAGATGGTTCATTTGCTGTTTTAGCTGCTCAAGTCGCATCAAGGCTTCGTGTTTTTGCGCCATTGTATCGTTGAGCGCTATTTGCAGTTCCTTTATCCTGGATTCCAGGTAGTTGATTGCCGAGTCATGATCCTTTTCGATCACTATGCCCGCCCCTACGTCGACTAGCACCTTGGGGTCTTCAGATATCTTTGCTTTGACATAGGTTCCAAGCCCGACTGGTATAAGCGAGTCGGCCTGCGGGTTTTGCGAGATTCCTTTGATTGATTCTATTGACGCCATTGCCTCCTGCAGAAACGTCATGATCGCTCCCTCTTTCTGATCCAAACTTGAGGCATAGGATTCTAGAACCTGCATCTGGTACAGAAATTGCTGGGCCTGCTCTTCGCTCATTTAACAGATTAGTGTTTTAGGAGTCTATAAATGCGTTCATTGTTAATCGCATTCTGATGACCGCAAAAATACGTGGCAAGTTTGTCGCACCCAAATCAAAATGGATCCAGCCGTACAAAAAAGAACACCCAACAGACAAGCTCAATATCAAACTGATGCTAAATGAAAAAATTAAAGGTAATAGAATCATCGGCCTCAAAGCTCTCATCAAAGCAGGCCAAATACACCAGTTACACACACATGACAGCGAATACGTCATAGTTTATTCACTGAGCGGCAAGTGTTCTGTGACTGTAGGCAGAACAACTAGAACAATTTTGCCGCATATGATGGTCTTCATTCCTCCAAAGGTGCCGCACCGCTTTCACAACAAGTTCTCAAGACCCTGGAAGGGTGTTGCATTTGCTGTCGGCACCAAGTCCAAGATAAACAATGTATGGATGGAAGACTGAACAAAAAAGAAGGGAGTTATTTTGCTTTAGAAAAGCGGTTTTCTACTTCGTCCCAGTTGACCACATTCCACCACGCCGCTACATAGTCGGCCCTTTTGTTTTGGTATTTGAGATAGTATGCGTGTTCCCAAACATCTAGCCCAAGAAGCGGCACGAGGCCCTCAGTTCTGGGACTCGTCTGATTTGGCATTGATTTGTATTCAACGCTTTTCGATTTTGGATTGAAGACCAGCCATCCCCACCCACTGCCCTGTATTGCAGTGGTCTTTGTGGAGAACTGTTCTTTGAACGCGTTGAAGTCACCAAACGCCTTCTTTATTGCATCTGCTACCGCGCCTCCCGGCTGGCCGCCACCGTTTGGCTTCATGTTGTTCCAGAATAACTTGTGGTTGTCATAACCACCGCCATGGAAGTTGATTGCGCCACGTACTGCCTCAGGTACTGAGTTTATGTTTGCCAGTACGTCTAGCAGGTCTTTGTTTTGAAGATTGGCTGGAAGTTTATCCCATGCATCGTTGAGGCCGTTTGTGTAGGCCTGATGGTGTTTTGTGTGGTGAATCTCCATTGTTTTGGCATCAATGTGTGGTTCTAATGCGTCGTAAGCATACGGAACTTGAGGAAGTGTGAACTTTCCCATGTGAGCAGTGACAAGTGTTCATAATTTAATGATTGTGTCCGAATTTGCTTGGGGCGACTGGACATGCATAAAATGTAAATTGAATCACTAAATACCAAGATAGAGTTGCTTACAAAATTAGCTTTCTGCCTTGTTGTGCTCGTTGTTTGCGTATTGGTGGCCTCGCAAAAAATACAACAAGAGCCAGATCTTGAGATACTCTTAGAGAAGAGCTCAAAATATGTTGGGGCAACGTACCCCCATGGCCTGGGATACAACGGAAGCAATATCAAAGTTGCAGTGATTGACACTGGTGTAGACTACACGCATCCGGATCTTTTTGGCTTTGGCGCGAATGGCAAGGTGATTGGTGGTTTCGATTTTATTGAAAACGATGACTCGCCGCTGGACACAAACGGTCACGGTACCGAAGTTGCAGGAATCATTGCAGCAGACGGCAAGGTTCAGGGAATCGCACCTGGTGCCAAAATTCTTGCGTACAGAGTATCAGACACTGGCGAATCCGTGTCTTCTGATCTCATAGTAAAAGCAATAGAGCGCGCAGTCCAAGACGGTGCAGACATTATCAACATAAGTCTTGGAGTAAACAGGACAAACGACAAAATCGAAGACGCAATCAACCATGCAGTGAGTGAGGGGGTCGTGGTTGTCGCAGCTGCCGGCAACAGTGGACCCAATCCTAAAACTATTGGAAGTCCCGGAAAAGACCCGCACGCAATCACGGTAGGCGCCACTTACAACAACCTGACTGCAAGTCTTGTTGCAACACTCCAAATAGACGGCAAGCGACTCGAGGTGCTGCCCATGGTGGGCACAGAGCCACTTTCGCAGCCAATTGAGTCACAGATTGTTTTCGGCAAATATGGGAGAGAAGGCGACCTCAAAGATATTGATGCCGCAGGCAAGATCCTGCTGATTGAGCGCGGCAGCGACAAAAAAGACGAACTCATTTATTTTTCCGAAAAAGAGAAAAACTCTGCCAACGCAGGCGCAAGAGCAATAATCGTATACAACAATGAGCCAGGAATTTTTCTTGGCGACCTGAAAAACAAGCTGGAGGGTCCAGACTACAAGCCAAGAATTCCCGCCGTCTCCATGTCACGAGAGGACGGTCTGCACCTTAGGAGCATGCTTCAAAACAAGACTGTTGGAACACTCAACGCATTTTATCATCCTGATTTTGTTTCCTTTTTTAGCTCGCGTGGCCCCGTTTCGCCGTTTTACATCAAACCAGACCTTGTTGCGCCAGGAGTCTTCGTCAACACAACTTCGATTCTTGGCGGATACAATCTCACAAGCGGCACCAGCTTTGCTGCGCCCCACGTCTCAGGAGCCGCCGCAATCCTGTTGCAAAAAAACAAAGATCTGGCGCCACAAGAGGTGGCCTCCATAATTTCAACTACCGCAGATCCCATATCTGACACATTTGGAACCAGGTTTACTCAAGAGACAAGCGGTGTTGGAAGGCTCAACATAACAAAGGCGTTCAACGCAAACACGATCATCCTTCCGCACTTTGCTATTTTCGACCTATCTCCTTTTGCCAAGACGCAGAGTACAATCTTTGAGATAAAGACAATTGATGGCACCACGCCACACATCCAAGTGAAGACCGACTTTGAGCAGAATGTGGCAAGCTTTGCATACCGCGCCGTAGGCAGCGAGCTGTACCTAAACGCCACACTCGTGGATCACACAATAGGACAGTACGAAGGATACCTGATCATCTCCGATGGCATGATGGACTACCACGTTCCTGTTCTGCTCCGCGTTACAGATGGCTCAATTGACATAAGGGAAGAAAACGGCAGACTGGACTTTGCGATAAATTCGCAAAGAGATTGGTCGTATGCAAAGATCACAGTATTCAACACAGATGCCAGGATAGTCGAAAGCGTGTCCATAACTCCACAAAAAAGCACCCCTGTTTTCATACGTAGTGCTGGCACATATTGGGTACAGGCTGAGCTTAGAGAAGGACAAGATACGGTGAGCCTTTACAACACAGTGGTGGTGGACTCTCCACACACATCTCAAGGTGTCATAGATATAGGACTTCCGACGCAACAGTTGATGCTCATATTTGCAGTTGGCGTAATTGTTGTCGCAGCAGGCCTGATAATTAGACGATGATCACGGCTTTGGGCCTGCACCTATGATTTCTGGCGAGACGTCCTTGAATTTTTTAAAGTTGTCTACGAACATCTGTGCCAGCTTCTTTGCGGAAAGGTAGTAGGCGTCTTTGTCCTGCCAAGTTAATTTTGGATCAAGCACCTCCGGCGGAACTCCCGGGCACTCCGTCGGCACATCGAGATTGAAGAGGTCATCATGTCTGTACTTTACTATGTCAAGCGCACCTGTGAGAGCAGCAGTAACCATCGCTCTGCTGTGTTTGATGCTTATTCTCTTGCCTACTCCGTAAGGCCCTCCAGACCAGCCGGTGTTGATTAGGTACACGATGGTGTTGTGTTTTCTTATTTTTTCCCCAAGCAGTTTTGCATACACCGATGCTGGCCTTGGCATGAAGGGAGCCCCAAAACACTCCGAAAACGTTGCTTTTGGTTCTTTGATTCCTCTTTCTGTGCCCGCAAGCTTGCTGGTGTATCCAGACATAAAGTGGTACATGGCGCCTTCTTTTGTGAGCCTTGAGAGTGGCGGAAGCACTCCAAGTGCGTCCGCAGTCAAAAATACTATGACTTTGGGATGACCACCAACGCTTGGAAACACTGCAGTGGGAATGTACTCAAGTGGGTACGCTGCTCTTGTGTTCTCAGTAAGCGAGCCGTCATCAAAGTTCGGCTTGAGTGTCTGCTTGTCAATCACTACGTTTTCCAGCACGGCGCCGGACTTGATTGCGTTCCATATTTGCGGTTCCGATTCTTGGTTTAAGTTAATGCACTTTGCGTAACACCCTCCCTCAAAATTGAACACGCCGCTGTCCGACCATCCGTGTTCGTCGTCTCCTATGAGCATCCTCTCAGAGTCAGCAGACAAAGTTGTCTTGCCTGTGCCCGATAGCCCAAAAAACAACGCTGTGTCGCCGCCCTTGCCGATGTTTGCTGAGCAATGCATTGGAAAGACTCCTTTCTTTGGCAGCAAGTAGTTCATTACGGAAAACATCGACTTTTTCATCTCTCCTGCATAACTTGTCCCTCCAATGAGAACCATTTTTTTTGTCAAGTTGATCAGTATGAAAACGTTCGACGCAGTCCCGTCTACTTCTGGGATCGCCTCAAAGTCATTGATGCACATTATTGTAAATTCAGGTTCGTGCGCATCAAGCTCCGCAGCAGACGGCCTCACAAAGAGCTGTCGTGCAAAAAGGCTCTGCCATGCGTGATCGTTTATGACCCTAATGGCAAGCCGGTTTTCCTTACTTGCCCCAACAAAGCCGTCAAAGACAAAGATCTCTTTTCCTTCGATGAATTTTTTCATTTTTTGCAGTATCTTGTCGAATCTGTCTATTGGGAATGGGTGGTTTATCTTGCCCCAATCTACGTTGTCGTGTGTTTCGTCATCATCCACTATGAAGCGGTCATCTGGGGATCTTCCTGTGTACTTGCCAGTCTTTACTGCAAGCGAACCTGTGCTTGTTATGATGCCCTCGTTTCTTTGCACAGCTGCCTCGACTAGTTTTTCCGGGCTCAGGTTCCTGTGTATTTTTGATGGCGAGATTCCAAAGGCCTCAATTTGCGAGATAAACCTTGCAGTAAGAGTTGTTTTAGGTTCGTTCACAGTCACACCACGCAATCAAGGAACAAAGCGTTCATTGAATACTCAAGTCGTCTATGCTTCATTATTATCTCTTACTTTTTTTGCTATGATCTCTAAGTAACCTATTTATTGTAAAATCTAAGACTCTTTGTGTTGACCATAAATAAGGAGAGGCTTGCCCTGAGGCAAAAAGTCGCAGAGCGCAGGCCTGATTTTGTCAGACAGGAAAGCTGGAGATACAAGCGAGTAGGCCTTTCATGGCGAAAGCCAAAAGGCATAGACAACCACCAGCGGAGACAAAAGTTTAGAGGAAGGCCTGGCCTGGTCAAAATAGGATACGGTGGCCCAAAGATCGCCCGCGGTCTGCACCCTTCTGGATTTACGGATAATCTTGTATACAATTTGAATGATTTGCAAAAACTCGATCCAAAGACCGACGGGGTCAGGATCGCGCATAGTGTCGGAAAAAAGAAGCGCCTCGAAATTGTTGCAAAGGCATTAGAGCAGAAATTCAAAATTTTCAATGCGAGAGTGAGAACGAGTGGTAGTAAATCTTAGAACAAAGAAGCGTCTCGTCTCGCGAGTAGTCGGCGTTGGCCTAAGCAGGATCAAATTCGATCCCGAGAGATCAGACGACATTGCCGATGCAATCACTCGGGCCAACATACGAAGCCTCATCACGGCTGGCGCAATCACGATCAAGCCTGCAGAGGGCACGTCGCGCGGAAGGTCCAAGTTCAAAAAAATGCAAAAGAAAAAGCGCGGAACAACGCCAGGATTAAAGAAGGGACGAAAGGGCGCTCGCGTAGGCAAAAAAGAGGTTTATGTGAAAAAGGTACGCGCATTGCGACGCAGACTCAAGGTGGCTAAAGACCGAAAAGAGATAACAAATCCAGAGTTTTGGGATCTTTACCGTAAGATAGGCGGAAACACCGTGAGAAACATCGCTCACCTGTTGAGCTTAATTGAGGAAATCAAAGCGCACAGAAAGGCCTAGAACCTAAAGACAGATTTTTCCCAGTCCTGAATTTTTCCGTCACGCACCACGATGCCCTCTTTTGAGAGCATTTTTGTTTTTACCTCTTGGCCGTAAAAATAGCCGCCAATCTTTCCATCAGACTTGACTACCCGATGGCACGGAACTATCACCGGGTATGGATTCTTGTTCATTATGCGACCTATTGCACGCTGTCCGTTTTTTAGTCCCACGGCTTTTGCAAGCTCGCCATAAGTGGTCACTCTTCCCTTTGGGACTTTGAGAAGTGTTTTGTAGACTTGGCGCTCAAGCTCGTTCAAAGCTTCACCATCTCAAGATCAGTAGTCTTTAGTAAATCAAGTACTTTTTGTTTGTGCGGTCCAAGTCCGCCCCAGTCTACAAGCGCAGCCGTTGCCTCTTTGTTTTGCTCAAGTATGTGCCCAAAGAGCCGCTCATCTAAAAACTCCAGCGCGTGCTTTGGAACCACCGTCCCAAGAGCATGCTTTCCTTCTATGAGTTCCTTTGTGAATTTCTCTGGGTAGTGTGTGCCGCCAAAGCAGATTGCGACAGGCCACTCTTTGCGCGGCTCACTCATCGTATCTGAAACAATCTGCGCCACAGAGCTGCAAAGAGATTCGTTGTTCCATTCTTTTTCTGTGGTTCCTACTTCTATGAACAACGTAGGCTTGGAAAGCGCCGTAGGCCCATGGTGTGTAGCCTCGATTGTTATCTGGAATTTATCATACTTGTTTTTGTGCTTCCAGAGATTCTGCAGGTATGCTTTCTGCAGGTGTGGGTGCGGCACCGCAACTTGGTGCGGGTTGCCGCCAAATTGAGCATCTGCAAAGTTTCCTGTGCTATGGCATGTAAGGGCGAGCTCGCCGGATTGCGCTGCGTGTTTTGACAAAAAGACGAATCCGTCGTATCTGTACTTTTGCTCAAGCCAGTCTGCGGAAATGGCTGGAGATTGGATGATTGCCAAGTCAAAGTGTTTTCCTTTGTAAGTGTCGTCGTCTTTTTGCATTTGTCGGACCAGATATTTTGCCATGTTGTAGCCTGCCGGGTCTTTTTCATACGCAACCAAAAGCTCCATGCTGACTCGTCTTGAGCATTAGAGATATAAGTACACCTAGTCCACTCCCACCAATGGATCTGAAAATCACCCTAAAGAACATGGCAAACACACTCAAGCTTGCCAAAAAATCTGACAAGGAAGACTATATGCAGCACCTCAGGTTGGTTCTTTTGGGCGTTGCCTCGATTGGGACGATTGGATTTATAATTCAGTTTGTATTTTCGGTCTTCAGATAGAATGGAATTGTCTCAGGAAATCAAATCACACCTTTTTGCAGTCAGGACCACAGGAGGTCAGGAAAAAGTTGTAATGAACTTGCTTCAGAACAAGATAAAGACCAACAAGATCAACGTTTTATCAGTGCTTTTAGTTGACAACCTCAAAGGCTACATCGTAATTGAGGCAAAGGACGCAAACGCGGCCTTTGACGCGCTGCAGGGAATAAGGCACATACGCGGCCAGCTCCGCGGCGAGCTAGAATTCAAGGACATCGAAGGATATCTGGTCACCAAGACGACTGCGCCTCAAATAGCTGTAGACAACGTAGTTGAAATCATCGGTGGTCCGTTTAAGGGCATGAAGGCCACCGTAACTAGAGTTGACAACGACAAGCAGGAAGCTACGGTAATCCTTCTTGATGCACCGTACCAGCTACCTGTGACAGTAGACACAAACTACCTGAAGATTTCTACTTGAGCAAGGATTAAATCTTGACGTAAGCGAGTCAACCTATGTCCGATACACAGTCCATTTCTGCGCTGGTGACAGGAGGGCAAGCATCAGCAGGCCCGCCCTTAGGTCCGGCTCTTGGGCCACTAGGCGTCAACATCATGCAGATAATCAACACCATAAACGAAAAGACAAAGGACTTTGAAGGAATGAAGGTGCCAGTCACGGTATCTGTGAACACCAAGACAAAGCAGTGGGAGGTAATCGTAGGAATCCCATCGGCGGCTGCCCTGTTACTCAAAGAGGCCGGCATCCAAAAAGGCTCAG
Source organism: Candidatus Nitrosotenuis sp. (assembly GCA_038869975.1). Taxonomy (GTDB): domain Archaea; phylum Thermoproteota; class Nitrososphaeria; order Nitrososphaerales; family Nitrosopumilaceae; genus Nitrosotenuis. The sequence continues at coordinate 25,413 of JAWCQC010000013.1, read as the reverse complement.
GCACCTCTGGCTCAACATGGGTTGGAGACATCAAAGTAGACTCGCTTGTCAAGGTGGCAAAGGCAAAGCTAGAGTCCTCCTATGCAAACTCGATCAAGTCCGTAGCAAAGGAAGTAGCTGGAACCTGCTTATCACTTGGAATAAAGATCGAGGGAAAGAACCCAAAAGAATTCACTGCGGAAATCAACGCGGGAAAGTGGGACGACAAACTAAAATAATTACTTGGACACCAAATAAGATGGCTCTTTGTCTGTTTTTTGCAGCTCTACAAAAGTCTCGGTGCTCTGAATACCTTCTATTTTGCCTATTTTATCGATGACGATTGTGTGTAGCTTTTCTAGGTTTTCTGCGTGCACACTCACCATGATGTCAAATCTGCCTGTGACTTCGGATATCGAAACAATCTCTGGCGTCTGCAGCAGTTGCTTGTGGATTTGATCCTTTAGTTTAGGATCACGGTTTATGCCAATTGTGGCCTTGACTCCTATTCCAAGCTGGGCCTCGTCGACTAGCACTGTGAACTTTTTGATTATCTTCTTTTTGGTGAGCCTCTTGATTCTGCTGTACAACACGGAGGCGTTGATGCCCATCTTCTTTGAGAGGTTCGGAACAGAGATGCTCCCGTCCTTGGTGAGCTCGTAGAGAAGCTTCATGTCCAGATCGTCCAGCTTGTGCAATGTCTTGGTGATAATGGACTTGAAGTTAATAAATGTAATTTTTGTGCTGATAAATTGCATATACTCTAAAGCTAGCTTGGCAAATTTCAAAAAATTACAATTTTTGCCGAATTTTGTCTTGTGTCCAACAAACGATTTTAAGTAGGCATTCTTGGAATGACTCCGTTGATTAGCGAAGCTGAACTAACCAAGATGATCTCGGAGGCCAAGGCCACAGACAAAGAACGCAAGTTCAAGCAGTCCGTTGAGCTGTACATCATCCTCAAGGATATCGATGTAAAAAAAGGCTTTTCCATAAACGAGACCATACAGCTTCCAAAGAGGCTCAGCACGCCAACGACGGTGTGCGTAATGGCAGGGGGCGACATGGGTCTGAAGGCAAAAAATGCAAACGCGGATCGCGTCGTAAGCGCAGACGAGATAAACATGCTAGCTGCAAACAAACGCCAGGCCCGCAAATTCATCAACAATTACGATTTCTTTTTGGCAGACACCCAGCTTATGACGACCGTCGGTAAAGTCCTAGGCCAGCTCCTCGGTCCTCGTGGCAAGATGCCTGTGCCGGTTCCATTCAATGCGCCAATAGAGTCATTTTTGGAGAGATTCAGATCGTCAATTAGAGTAAAGGTAAAGAACTCACTTTCGATTTCTTGCAAAATTGGAGACGAGTCCATGTCCGATGCAGACTTGGCTGCAAACGCACACGCAGTACTAGCAGCGGTGGAAAAAAAGCTGCCAAGCGGAGACAAGAACATACGAAGGGTGATGATCAAGACGTCGATGGGAAAACCAATCAAGGAAGTACAGCAGGTAAGAAAGTAAATGCACGAAAACAGAACCAAGTATCCGGCAAAGAAGGCACAGATGTATGCACAGCTGCAAGAGCTGCCAAAAAAATACAAAGTGACTGCACTAGTCAAAATGGAAAAGGTGAGATCCTCGCAGCTGTTGCCTTTAAGAAAGAAATTCCTAGGCCAAGTGGAGATAATCAGCATTAAAGACAAGGTCGCAAAGAAGGCCCTTGCCACACTCGACGTGCCGGGCATCTCAAAGATGATTGAGTCGTTGAAGGGCCAATGCGTTTTGATGTTTACAAACATGTCACCGTTTAAGCTGAACGTGCTCCTTGGGAAGAACAAGGTAATGATGTATGCGCGAGGAGGCGACATTGCAAGCGTGGATGTCGTTGTTCCAGCAAAGAACACAGGTATTGCCCCAGGGCCTATGCTCACAGAATTCAAAGAAGCTGGAATTCCAACAAAGATTGACCAAGGCACCATCTGGATTCTCAAAGATTCAACCCCGGTCAAGAAAGGCGGAGTCATAGGAGAAAAGCTTGCCACGCTGCTACAAAAACTCGACATAAAGACAGTCGAGGCCGGCATCGCGTTGGAGGCCGCCTTGGAGGAGGGAACCAAGTATGGTCGCGAAGAGCTTGTAATCGACTTGGAGCAGTACAGGAACTTGTTTGCCCAAGCGCACCAAGAGGCAGTCTCATTGTCAATTGAGGCAGCATATGTCACAAAAGACAACATACAACAGATTCTCGCAAAGGCGGCACAGGGCTCGCGCTCGGTCGCAATCGAGGCAGGATACCTTACAGATGAGACAAAGGAGCCGATCCTGCAAAAAGCAAATGCTCAGGCAGTCTCACTTGCTTCAAAGGCAAAGGGCTACACGCCTCAGTAAGACTATTTTTCTCTGGCCCGTGGGAGATTCCAGTTGTATTTCATTGCTACCAGTCGTAGTGACGTAGTAGCTATTATTCCAAGTATCGAGGCGGCATACAATGGCGCCTGGATGACCAGTAGTCCGTAGAATATCACCACGCCCACAAAGCTTGCGGTTGCATACAGCTCCTTTACAAAGACGAGGGGGACTTCGTTTACAAAGACGTCGCGGAGGATGCCTCCTCCCACTGCCGTAAGGATTCCAGCAAACACTATTGCCAAAAAATTGAGGCCGAATATGTGGTATGCAAATGTGGCTCCAGTTACCGAAAATACGCCCAACCCTATTGCGTCGAATTTCAAAAACAAATTCCAGTGTTTTTGCAGATGTGGATACAAAAAGAAGAGCGACACCCCTGACGCAACACAGATTCCTACGTAGGTCGGATCTGAAATAGAGTTTGGCGGAAACCTGCCTATTATGATGTCGCGTATCGTTCCTCCCGCCACTCCGGTGATTATAGACAGGATTATTATCCCTACGATGTCAGATTTGTGCTCGATTGCCTTGAACGCGCCAGTTACTGCAAACGCCATCGTACCAAAGAGGTCAAAGACATAGATAAGAAAAACAAACGAGAGGTCTGGCAACTAGGTTCTGTCGGGTTTACGAGGGGTTAGCCTCGCACCAGCTTGCTTCCATCGACTCGGAGGATTAGCGGTTCCCAACTTTCATCAGAAACCGCGTTCTCCTTCACTGCTTCAGCTGGAAGCCCTCCGTGATGGGTAAACCTAATCCACCCCTTGTAAGCTATATTCATAGCCGCAACCACGTCACGGTCCATTGAACGCCTACAATTACTGCACCACAACTTTCGTCTGTGTTGCCTGTCCTCTTGGAGTGACCCCCCGCATCTTGGACAGAGCTTACTGGTGCGCCTTGGGTTTATGTAGTAGATTGGGGTGCCTTCCCATGCTACCTTGTACTCTAACTGTCTCTGGAACTCGTAGAATGACCACGAGTTTAGTTTTCGTCTGTATCTGTTGCCTTGGCCGTTTCCTTTTTTGTACAGTTTTCTGATGCCTTGATCCTCAAGGATGATTGCCGATTTGGTTTGTTTGGCTTTCTGGACAATATCCTTTGAGATTTTGTGCAAATACTGATTGACTCGCCTTGTCTGTCTGCCTCTGATTTTGGAAAAGAATCTGTTTTTGACACGCCTGTCGTTTCGCCTAAATGACGCCTTGACAAACTGGGAGTTTTCCTTGATTGAAAGAACCTTGTTTGTTTTATACATGATTGCTTGTGTTGGCGTGGAAATTGTGATGTTTCGCAGGTTCCTGTCAATACCGATTACGGATTCCGGCTTGATTTCTTGCACTTCTTTTCTGACTGTCATGGACAGTATGGTAGGTGTGATGGTAAACGACCTTGGCTCCAGCGTCCTGTCTGAGAGAATCTTTTCTGTGTGCCTGTTGAGCAGAATGTTCGCATAGTTTCTGTCCGATATCGGAAATGATAGTAACATTCCATTGATTTTAAAGCCGTAGCATGAAACAAGGTATGGCTTTGTGACAAAAGGTGACTTGACCTTTCTGCCCTTTTTGATGTCTTTTTTCATCTGGGCCAGCCTGCCAGCCGCCTGTGATATTGCGGTGAGCTTGTAGTATGAGAGAATTGGATAGTTTTCTAGTTGATGATACGACAGCATTGAGAGCTTTTTCATTGTGGAGACATTGTTGTCAAGCCCGATCCTGATGCAGCGGTTCACCATGTCCTTGAATGTGTCCATCATTTGCAGCTGTTCTGAATTTGGCGTAAAGTTCTGTTTTATTGATTTGATGACAGACATTTTTTATATACTAGTATGACTGAATGTTTATAAAATTGTCCCCTCGTCAACCCGACAGAACTGTAAAAATTAGAAAATACGGATTCTTTATCCGAATAACGAAGAAAGGCCTTCCATTGCTTGTTCTTCTGATTTAGCTGCTGCAGCCTCGTCCTTCTTTGGCTCTGCTGCTGCCGCTGCCGGGGCTGCTGCCGCTGCCGGGGCTGCTGCAACCGCAACTGGGGCTGCCTTGATTGCCTCCTCGATATTTACATCGGCAAGTGCCGAGACGAGTGCCTTTACTTGGGCCTCATTTACGTCGGCGCCGCTTGCCTTGATTATACTACTAATGTTAGCTTCGTTAATCTCCTTTTTGAGTTTGTGCAAAATCAATGCAGCGTAAACGTATTCCATTGTATCGAGACTGTTTTTTGAGGACAATATAAAACTATGCCGCTAGTTTAGGATCTTGAGACTGCGGCAAACAGAATACAGGTTTTTCTTTAGGTTTTTGTCGTACAATGTTTCCATTCGTTGCCTTAGGACTCGCTTTGCCTGGTCGCGTTCTGGGCCGTCGGGTAGCGACAGGACGTTGTTGAGGAGTTCTGGGAGAGACTCTCTGATCCAGCCATCCAAAACAGAATAAAGTGCTGGCGAGATCTCAATCACCTTGTTTTCGTTGAGGTCCATTTCTTCGTTGAATGTTTCGTGCTCAGTTCTGTAAACAAATGCCAAGATGCAGTTTTCTGGTGTGGGGTTTTTTAGGATCTCGACGGAGCGCGGCCCTGCTTTTCCCTGAGAGACTTTGTTTTTGAGACCTGCAGGATTAACGATTATTCCGCTAACTCCAATCTTTGAGCCCTCGATTCCTGTTACGACGCCGATTATGATGTTTTTGTATTCACCATCAGGTTTTGTTGCAAAGACATAGCTTCCTTCTTGCAGGCCTTTTTTGCGACCAAACATGAGAGTTTGGAATCCTGCATTGTATTTAATTTTTCATAACGTTATTCCTTAATAGTGGTCAAGCGGAGTCTCAGAAGATGAATAAAGAAGAGATTCTTGCCAAGTTTTCATCAGAGCCTGACCGGTATTACAAAGTCAAGCTGTTCTCGGAGCAGGGCTTTATGCGGAAATCGTGTAATACATGTAAGAGATTTTTTTGGACTCTGGATCCACACCGAGACTCCTGTCCTGATCACTCAGCAGACACTTACTCGTTTATCGGCAACCCGCCCACAAGCAAGCGCTTTGACTATGCCGATGCGTGGAAGCAGGTGGAATCATTTTTTGTCAAAAACGGCCACACCTCAATTAGCAGGTATCCGGTTGTCTGCAGGTGGAGAGATGATCTGTATTTCACAATTGCGTCCATAGTCGACTTTCAGAGAGTTATGGGCTCCAAAGTTGTGTTTGAATTTCCTGCGAACCCCTTGGTTGTGCCGCAGACATGCCTCCGATTCAAAGACATCGAGAATGTTGGTGTGACTGGAAGACACTTCTCCAGTTTTTGTATGATCGGACAGCACAGCATACCAAATGGCAATGGCTACTGGAAGGACGAGTGTATTGATCTTGATTTTAGGCTGCTTACAGATGCATTTGGGATAAACAAGGACGAAATTGTTTTCGTTGAGGATGTGTGGGCAGGTGGAGGCTCCTTTGGGTCTTCACTTGAGTTTTACGTCAGGGGCCTTGAGCTCGGAAACGCTGTGTTTACAGAGTTCCAAGGCGAGCTTGGAAAACATACAATCCTAGATCAAAAGATAATAGACATGGGGGCAGGTCTTGAGAGGTTTGCGTGGATCACCATGGGAACCCCCACTGCATACGATTGCTGTTTTGGCCCGATAACCCACAAGTTGTTTGCAAAATCAGGAATAGATGTGGACTCGAGGTTGCTTGCCTCCTACTTTACCGAAATAGCAAAGAATTTCGAGAAGCAACCCGACCTGACGCATGTAAGGAGGGCTGCAGTCAAGGCGTCTGGACTGTCCGACGAACAGCTCAGCAAGATAATCACACCGCTTGAAGGGCTTTACATGATTGCGGACCATCTGAGGACGCTCATCTTTGCAATATCTGACGGAGCCCTTCCAAGCAATGTTGGTGGAGGATACAACCTTCGAATCATACTGCGTAGGATCATGGCCACAATTGACAGACTGGGACTCAAGTTGGATCTGGACGAGCTGATCGATTCCCATATAGATTATCTAAAAAGGACGTACTCAGAACTGGAGCAGTATCGCGGCGAGGTAAAGACAATAATTGGAATCGAGGTGGGTAGGTACCACGAGTCCAAGTCAAGAATGGAAAAAATAGCACAAAATCTCAAGAACCAGAAGAAGAGCCTCAATGTGGATGACATGATACGGCTCTACGAATCAGATGGAATAACTCCTGACTATCTAAAAGAGTATCAAGTGATTTCCGACATACCGGACAGCTTTTACAGCAGGCTCTCTGAGCTACACCAATCCGAAAAGAAAAAGACTGCAGAAGAATTTGACCTTTCAGGGATATCCGATACGGAGCTTTTATTCTACAAAGACGATCCGCCCAAATTCGATGCAACTGTGATCAGGGTCCTCAAAAACAAGTTCGTAGTGCTCAATAAGACTTCGTTTTATGCAAGGGGCGGCGGACAGGAGCCAGACCACGGCAAAATAAACGGTGCTGATGTCGTAGACGTAACAAAACACGGAAACGTTGTATTGCATGAGATTAAGGGGACTGCCCCAAAAGAAGGCACGATTGTAAGATGTGAAATAGATTCTGTGCGGCGCCAGCGGATCACAAAGCACCATACAAGTACGCACATAGTCAACTCATCTGCAAGAAGCGTCTTGGGCTCATGGGTGTGGCAGCACTCTGCGTTCAAAGAGCAGGATTATGGAAGACTCGACATCACGCACCACTCGAGTCTGACGGATCAGGAGATACAAAGAATAGAAAACGTGGCAAACTCGGTGATCCAGAAGAACTACCCTGTCACGATAAAAGAGTACGACCGCGGCAGTGCGGAGCAAGAATTTGGTTTTAGAATATACCAAGGAGGTGTGGTGCCAGTCAAATCAGTAAGAATCGTCAAGATTGAAGACTTTGACGTGGAGGCGTGCGGAGGCACCCATGTAAAGAGAACAGGCGAGCTTGGCCTCATCAAGATAACAAAGTCTGAGAGGATTCAGGATGGCGTAGTGAGGCTGGAGTTTGTCTCAGGCGATGCCGCAGTAGAATACGTGCAAAGACAGGAAAGCGACATTTCAGCCATAATCAAGTCGCTTGGCTCAAACAGGGAGAAGCTTCTCAAGTCTTTTGAACATGCGCTTGAGGACTCTGAGGATGCGAAAAGAAAGCTGAAACAAATCATCAAGAGGACTTGTGGCGTTGTCGCAAAGGAGGCAGTTGACTCTGCAAAGAGTTTTGGTCCAGTCAGATTTTACTCAGTCAGGGACGAGGAGCTTGATGAGGAGTTCCATATAGCTGTGGGCGAAGAGGCAATCAAGCAAAACCCGTCACTGATTTACTGCGCTTTGCTCGTCAAGGGCTCCGGAATCAGAATAATCGTGTTTGCAGGCCAAGATGCAGCCAAGCTATTCAAGGCAGGAGATGTGGTTCGCGAGATATCTGCAAAGCTTGGCGGCTCTGGTGGAGGCGACGCAAGATTCGGCCAAGGCGGTGGCAAGGACGCATCAAAGCTCGCAGACGCACTGGCACATGCAGAATTGTTAATCAAAAAGACAGTGAGCTCATGATAGACTGGAACAAGATAGAGCAAAAGTGGCGCACCAAGTGGCAGCAATCAAGGGAATTTGAGGCAGAGCCAGACTCGAGGCAAAAAAAATTCATCACAGTAGCATACCCGTATCCCAATTCACCGCAACACATAGGCCATGGGAGGACGTACACACTGGCAGACGTACACTCTAGATTTTTGCGAATGCGTGGCTACAATGTGCTCTTCCCAATGGGGTTCCACTATACCGGGACTCCCATTCTAGGCATGGCAAAGCGAGTGCAAGAAGGCGACCGCGAATTAATTGAGAATTTTGAAAAACTCTACCACGTCCCACCTGCAAAAATACAAGAATTTGTAGAGCCAGTCAAGATTGCTGATTATTTTCACGAGGAGATAAAGCATGGTATGATAGAGATGGGCTACTCCATCGACTGGAGAAGGGAGTTTACCACAATAGACCCAGTCTACAAAAAGTTCATCGAATGGCAGTTCAGAAAACTCAAGAGCATGAATCTAGTGGTACAGGGCTCACACCCCGTAGGGTGGTGCCCAAAGGATCAAAATCCAGTCTCACAACACGACACCCTTGGCGATGTTGAGCCTGACTTTACTGAATACATCCTAGTAAAATTCCACTACGACGGCATGAAGATTCCAACTGCCACCCTCCGCCCCGAGACCATATTTGGCGTCACCAACCTCTGGATAAATTCTGCAATCAAATACAAAAAGATCAAAGTAAACGACGAGACGTGGGTAGTGAGCCCCGAGTGCGCAAGAAAACTGGAATTTTTGGACAAAAAAGTATCCTACCTTGGAGACATTGACGGCTCAGAGTTTGTCGGCAAATCAGTTTCGATTTTAAACAAGTCGGTTCCAGTATTTCCGGCAAGTTTCGTCAAAAGCGAGAACGGCACTGGCATAGTGATGTCGGTTCCTGCACACGCTCCATTTGATTATCAGGCTCTTGTAGATATCAAAAGAAATGGTCCAGAAGGAATTCGCGAGATAGCAAAAAACATAGAACCTATTTCAATAATCAAAACAGAAGAGTTTGGCGATATTCCTGCAAAAGAAGTTGTAGAAAAATTCAAGATCACCGATCAAAAAGACCCACAACTTGAAGAGGCGACAAAAGAAGTCTATGCAAAAGAGTTCTACGGCGGCGTGTTAAAGGAGAATACGGGAAGTTTTGCCGGCCTCAAAGTATCCGAAGCCAAGGATTCCATAAAAGAATGGTTGCAAAAAGACAAGAATGCCGACATTTTGCTTGAGCTGAACAACGGACCCGTACGTTGCAGATGTGGTGCAGAATGTGTCGTAAAGATACTAAACGACCAGTGGTTTTTGAACTATGGCGACAGGAATTGGAAGGAAAAGGCAAACAAATGCTTTGAAGGCATGAGCATACTGCCAAACGAGATCAGAACCGAGTTCAACTACGTCGTAGGTTGGTTAAGGGAGCGTGCCTGTGCAAGGCAACACGGCCTTGGAACGCCGCTTCCTTGGGACAAGAACTGGATCATAGAGAGTTTATCAGATTCTGTAATTTACATGGCGTATTACATTCTGGCAAAATACGTAAACAGCAGAGAGCTTTCAGCCGATGGCCTCTCAGACGAGTTCTTTGATTACGTCATACTTGGTAATGGAGATGAAGACAAGGTTGCGGCAAAATGTATGATTTCTGCAGAGCTGCTAAAAAAGATCAGAGACGACTTTGTTTATTTTTATCCCGTAGATGCAAGACACTCCGGTCGTGACTTGGTTCCAAACCACCTTACATTCTTTGTGCTAAACCACGTAGCAATATTCCCAGAGAAACACTGGCCCAAACAAATAGTGGTGAACGGTTCTGTCCTCATGGACGGCAAAAAGATGTCCAAATCCATGGGAAATATCATCCCATTGAGGCAAGCGATTCGTCAATACGGCGCAGATCCAATCAGACTTGCGATAATAATTTCTGCGGAGCTTTTGCAAGACGCAGATTTTAATTTAGAGTCGATAAACACGCTCAAAAACAAGCTAGAAGTCATGTATGAAGAGTGTGCAAGATACAAGTCTGATAATCATGGCAACATCAGCAAACCTGCAAAACAGAATCCAGAGGACGGCTGGATTCTTTCTAGACTAGAAAATCTAATCGAGCAGACCACTGCAGCAATTGAAAAGATGAGACTCAGAGAGGCGCTTCACCACGTACTTTTCAGTTTTGAATCTGACTTGCAGTGGTATCAAAAAAGAGTGGAGGCAAAAGGCAGAACAGACACTGCAAACATACTTCATCGAATTCTGACTGTCAGGGTTGCTATGCTATCACCGTTTGCGCCGCATGTTGCGGAAGAGATGTGGGAGTGTCTTGGCAATACCGGCTTGGCCTCAAATGCCGTGTGGCCTAAACCAGAAGGTGGGATTGATCACAAGGCAGTACAGACTGAGGAGCTTCTCCAATCAATACTTGAAGACATCAGAAATATCTTAAAGGTGACCAAGATGACTCCACAAAAGATAGTGCTATACACTGCCGATGCGTGGAAAGTAAAGGCATATCAGAAAATAGCAAGAGATGTCATCAACGGTCAGACCAACATTGGCACAATCATCAAGGAATTGATTGCAAATAAGGATACTGAAAATGTCAAAAAAGATCCCGATTTTGTCAAAAAAACGGTGAATTCCATCTTGGCAGAGCCAGTTGAGCTAAGAAAGCTAAAGGCGGAACGTGAGTCAATAAGTGAGATTGAGATAATCAAATCAGAGCTTGGTCCACTGATCAAAAAAGAATTCGGTGTCGATGTGGCCGCATTTGAGGAGTCGGATCCCGCAAAATACGATCCTAAAAACAAGGCAAAGACTGCAAGGCCCTTTAAACCTGCCTTGCTTATTGAGTAGAACACAAAAGTGTATTTATTAGACTGGAGAAAATTTCAGATGAATTGAAAATAGCTGTAGTTGGAGTCGGCGTGGCAGGTGGTTATCTGATTTCACGCCTCAAAAAAGATCATGAAGTCGTAGGCTTTGAGCGTATGACTGAGCAAAATCACGATTCCATTTGTGCTTGGGGCACCTCAAGAAACGAGATGAAGGAGCTTTGCGCAAAGTCGGGCATAAATTTTGATGATTTTGTAATACATCATGGAAAAGATATGCATATTGAGATGAATAACAATCAGAAATTCGACATAAAGCTGAAAGGTCTTGTCACATTCGACAAAATAGGCCTCATCAAGGAAATGTCAAAAGGGGTCAAGATTCACTACGGTGTTGCGCCAAAGCTTGAAGATCTGGAAAAAGAGTTCGACATCATAGTTGATTGTACCGGGTTTCATCGCAGCTACTTACCAAAAATCAAGAAGGATTTTTACTTGCCCACATACCAGTACAAGATTCAGTATGACGGAAAGGTTCCAATTGATGACTTTTTTGTAAAACCGTTCCCAGGAATGACCGGATACTTTTGGTATTTCCCTCTAAGTGACAACATGGCTCACATAGGGGCAGGCGACTATAAGAAAAACCACGTAGTTGAGACTGACAAGTTTTTTGCAAAATATGGTGGCAAGGTGACAAAGACCGTTGGGCGGCCAATCAGGCTTGCGACACCAGATATGTGCGAGCCGTTTTACCACGGCAAGGTGGTCGGTGTAGGTGAGTCAATTGGGACTGTTTATCCATTACTTGGCGAGGGGATAATACCAAGCATGGTGTGCGCCGACATTTTTGTTAGGAATATCAACAACTTTGAAAACTATAGAAAAGAAGTGTTGGAGTATTTTGCAATTTATGGCAAGGTCCTCAAGTTCATCAGACATAAAATGAAGGGGGAGTTTTCTGCACTGAGAAGCTTTGCAGACTTGATCTCAATATTCAGATACATGAAGAAAAACGAGGACAGGTTTGGAATGGAAATACATATGCGCGACTTGATGAAGGTCGCAAAAGCTTAGACAAAGCTTGCGAGACTGAATCCTTCTCTGGTAGTTCTTGCGTATTTCATGTTGTAATCGTATATTGTATCAGAATATTCTTGTAGGACTTCCTTCATCGGTTCAATCGAGTCGGCAAGGTAAAAACCCGGGCAATCACCTGTAAACTGAAATGTGGAGTGAACGCGAGCCGCTCCCCTTTCGTTTTCAAGCCATGTGGAAAATGGGTATAGATAACACACGCCAGGCCTGTTTGGGTGAATGGAGCACGACCCCTTTGAGTCCAAAAACCTGCATGAGATGTGTGTTCCGTCGTCTGCCTCAGTTTCATCATTTTTTCTTTTGAGGTTTACCGAGGTCATCAAGACGTCACTTGATGCTGGGCCGGACTCCTTCCATGTTGCTATGACTGTCTCGTTTTTTATAAAATCAGATGTCTTTTGGTACTTGAGCCCCTTCCCAATCGTGATCAAATCATGCGAGGTCAGTGGGAGTCTACCTTGACGCTCACAACAGTTATGACAGTCTGGCCAAAAACATTTCCAGAGGACGAATTTTTTTTCGTTTATCAGATACGGTATGTGGAAGACTACCTGTTTTACTTTGACCTGATGATCTGTCACGCCAGTTAGTTTTCCAAGCATGAAATCTTTGAGTGTTGGGTCTATTTGCCAGTTTTTTTCTAAGAGGTTCAGAGACTCTTCAATATGCGACAACTATGCAGTTATAACTAATCTTTTGAGATGTTATTAACGTTGAGTGAGAAGGGCAAGTACGCGTCTGGAACACAAAACCGGAGATTTGTTTGGAAGGAAATAGTCTGGCCTCTTATTTTGGAGCTGAATACAGTAGCGTTTACGATGGAACAGTACCAAAAAAAACGCGATGAAGTGTGCAACAAATTTGATGTTTCTCTAACTGTGGTCTCACGTGGGCTGGCGTCATTGTTACAAAAAAATCTTATTTACAAAGAAAACGACTTGTACTCTATTCACTACAGACTCATCCCATACATGAGACTAAAAGCTGAATGCGATTACGCCACAGCAATACGTGAGACCAGAATCAACTGACACACTCTCGACCCTAAAGGAGGGCGGGCTTTGCCGCTCGCTATTAGTAATAATTTTATATTGAAATGTCTTCGAGGCTTGTTCAGTAGCCCGATAGTCTAGCGGCCAAATGATTTTCAGGTTAGGGATTCGGCGCTCTGGATCTTACGAGAGGATACGCCGAGACGGCAGTTCGAATCTGCCTCGGGCTACTTTTCACTAGGTGGTAGCCCTGCTGATTCTTTAAATACCAAAAAGGCTTTCAGTTCGTTGGAAAAATCCAGATCAAAGCAAGGCAAGCAAAGATACGGCGACCTTAACGAGCAGATATACAAATTCAACAAAAGAATCAACACAATACTTACAGGGCTTGAAGACAGCATAAATCACAATTCTGTGAAATTATTTGTTCAGGAGTTGAAACTTGGCGGACTGAACCCCGGAAGGGTGTGGTACTATGCAAGCAGGTCTGCAAAGATAGAAGATGGTTTGACAAAAGAAATATTCTCTTAAAGAATGCAACGAAAGAAAACTGCAAGGAATGTTTCCAACAGATTCTTGATCCAAATCACAAAGGCCCTACAAAGGCTGCGTATGCAAGAACACTGAAGCGGCTAGTGCACTTTGCAAAGACTGTAGAGATTATCTATCGTGACAACAAATTCTGGTGTGAGGTAGATGAAAAAGAGTGTTGTGATCATGTACATTTCGCACTGGCCCTTCCAGAATTAGCTGAATTGAGAAGTAAATGAATTGTTTCAAGCGTTCTTTTAACTCTCTACTGAAAGATTAGATTTTTGTGTACGTTACCGTATTGACGCTAGTTTTGTTGTTATGGAATCATTCACTTTGTTGACTGCCTTGATTAGATTAGAATGCTCTTTTGAAATTTCCATACTTCCATCATACCACTCCAACGTGTACTTGTATCTGTCCAAATTAATCTCGACTCGATTAAACATACAATCATCGCAAACACCAACACCGTAACCTGCAGTTATGGAGCCGATTACGTTGTTATCATAAATTGTCTTTTTGAGATCGTCCAGTTCTTCTTGTGATAATCTTCCTTCAAACTGGCCACCCCAATACGGTGTGGTGAATTTGCCAGAATTTAGATCAATTTTTGTAGTAATTGTTTTCCCTGTTTGATGGGCAATTCTGGTGTACACCAAATTATAATCAAAAACATGTTCAGATTCCAGAACAGAAATCTCCTTTTCCGCAAACGAATCGTATTTTGATTCTACCCTAATCACATAATCGCCAGCCTCAGTTATTGGCGGAAACTGGGATTCAGAGCTTGGAATCTTGTGATAATTCAGAATAGGAAACCATTGCCATGAGGTTGGTGGTAGACAGGAACGAACCGCCCAATACTCCCACTGAATCTTGCCAGTTTCTTTGTTTTTGACGATAAAGTGAGGTGCGGTACAGAAATTATTGTCAAATCCAGCCTCAACTGCGGTAAATGTAATTCGGTCCCCTATTTTGTAAGTCGAATTTAGGCCAAAAATAGACACTTCCATGAAGGGGGCTTTCCCTCGTGCATAATACATGTCTTCAAGCCATTTTGAGGCGACTATGCGGTCTGTGTGCAAAAAATCCGGCCTGGTTTTTTCAAGTTGCGCAATCGATGGTCGTAATTCCACATCTTCTGTATATACTGCATCCGTGGCAAAAAACACAGGCCACAACCACCAAATAATTGATACGCCTCCGATTGCAACTCCTGCCAACAGCACCATCTGTGCGGTTCGATATTTTGACAACTAGAGGTTAGAAAATAGAATACTTTATTTCAATTACTATGTAACGATATTAAACTAATCATTGGATTCTGGGTTGGTTTGTACTTGTTTTTTGCGGCATTATCAAGTTGTAGATACCAGCTGATGATTCATGCATGTTTTTTATATGATGGGAACATCATTCTGAGACAATAGCCAACCAATCAGATAGGAATTGGATTTCCAATCGGTGTCCAAATCGACCTATCAATTTTTGAATAAATTCATAGAACACTTTAAGAACGTACGATAAAAAGCAAAAACAGATCTTGAAGATTATTTTAACCGCATTTATTCTAGTGTTTTTTGTTTCTGGAATCATAGTAGCAAATGGTATTTTGGTAGGCGATGGAAAGAAGGAATCCGACGTTATTCTTGTTGGAAAAGTAATCTCCTACACTGAAAACGAAGACGAGCTAGAAACAAACTATACGGTCAAGGTAGAAGAATATCTCAAAGCCCCAAAAAACTACGACATGAATACAAAAACAGTCACAGTCATTTCGCCTGGATTACACCAATACAAAAGCCCTGAAAAAGAAGTAATTTACGATAAAATCTTCAATGTTGGCGATCGAGTGCTCTTTCTTTTGTACTTTAAAGATGGAAAATTGACCGAATCTCTGTGGTCACGGACTACAAAATCAAACTGTACCCCAAAACAACTACTAGATGAGATGTATGGTCCAAGTGGGTTTAGCATCTCTCAGAATGGACAATCAAAACGCCTTTACACCAACAAACCAGTGGATCTTACCTTTTATGTATACAATAAGGATTTGATATCTGAAAAAAAGGATTTTGAATTTGCGGTATTTACACCAAATGGCAAGCTTTCAGAAAAAAGACAGGTTCAGCTACAAGAATGTAAAAGATCTGCGAGTGTAAGCTGGAGTTTTGTTCCAACAGTTCCAGGCAGGTACACCTTTAGCGCCATAATAGGAAACAATGAAGGTGGAAGTGAGTCAATTAGCGGTATTTTGATTGAGGATTATGTGGCTCCGCCATTACAACAATTCAAAGCAGAAACACGAGATGACATAAAATGCAAGTTTGGTTTTGAATTATTACGAAAAGCATCAGATGGTTTTCCCGCATGTGTAAAACCTGAAACAAAAACAGAGTTGCTAAAGCGTGGCTGGGGCTCGTCAACTTGGCCTTTCTCATCAGTGCAGGAAACCACCCCATGAAAATCATCCACATTTCAGTGATTATTGGCATGGTGATTGTATTGGCTTTTTTTACCAATTCCGTGTCTGCCCACAGAATTTATCCTACACCAGAGGAGTTTTACAAAGAATCTGATCTTATCGTACTGGGAAAAGTTCTCTCATATGATTATGACAAATCAGACATACGATACCACATCGAGGTAAAAGAATATGTCAAAAAGCCTGCAAGCTTTGAGGACGCCAAAAGAATAGAAGTTTTTGGCTGCAATCCAACGCCTCCGTCTGGTGCCGTGATAATGGGCGGTGGCTGCCAGACCTTTGAGCTAAGCCAAGATGTATTTTTTGGGCTAGAAGAAAAACCATACAAAAAATTCTTGATCTCTGAAGGATTCGTAGTTGAGAATCCAAATTGCACTGGAGAACAACTGGTGCAGGCAATAAACCCGACATCAGGAATTGGAGTTTATCAAAATCAAAAGCCAAGTCCGTTGTTTGTTGGAAAAAAGACAGACATTGTGTATGATTTTGTAAATAATGATCTGTTTGCAAAAAACATCACAATTCAATTTATGGCAGATCACGCATTTGCTGTAACTAGTGGCAAAGCATTCTCTATTCCAGATGACGGGCTTCTAGGAGTTGAGCCGCTTTCGATATCGCGCAACAAGACATTTTCTGAGACAAGACAGATTCTAGCACCTGAATGCGTAAAGCATATTGTAACTTCAGCATCGTTTATTCCAAAAAAGCCAGGCATATACAACATGTGTGTGGGTGAAGAAAATGGCGGTATGATGTGCGTTGGTGGAATATCCATCACAGATGAAAGTCTGCCTCCATTAAAACAACTCAAGGCAGGAGTGAACGCACAAGAGACTTGGTGCAGGGACGGCCTAATTTTGGCTCTACGACATGATGACACGCCTGATCGGATATTTGATAACAAGCCTGCTTGTGTCACCCCAGACACATTTCAAAAACTGACACAAAGAAATCTGGCATTGTTTTCTTTTTATGAGAGCAGACCGTTAACGGAAAAACTGCATGCCGCAAGAGCAATTATCCAGTTCTCAGACATTCCATTTACAATGATAAGCCTAGATCATGATCAGGTTCTAGCAGTAGAAATTGACGATTCGGAATTGAACAAAGTGCTGGATGCCCAAGACCATTACGATAGGATAATTCGGGAAAAGATTCCGTTTAATGTTCCAATAAAAATCACATTTGGCAAATACTGGGAGCTTGGAGAAAAAGACTGTAACAAGAAAAAAGACATTCCAGATATGACCTGTTTTTTGGACTCATTTAGGGAGTGTACACCTGCACAAATTAAGCAGACAAAATACACTGACGAAGGAGATCCAATCACAACTACTGCAGTCATAGAAAAAACAGGCAAGTTGGAATGCAAAATTCACGCATATTATGACAGCAAGGACAAATGGGGTTTTTATGGAAAATATGATTCGTTATGTTCTAGGCTGGAATCCCAAAATGAATTCAGCTGGATAATTGACCAGTGTGAAAACAAGGATTATTCGTTTGGGTTCTATAATCAATAGGAAAAGAAAATGAAAACTCTACACATTTCGATAATTTTAGCAGCTGTGACAAGTGTCAGTCTTGGATTATTGTTTTTCAATTTATGGCAATCAGATAGTCATGATATCGAACCACCATCACTTAAAATCGTACCTCAAAGAGAACGAATAACCCAAGATTTGACCGAATCCATCATGTCGGCAAAGACATACGATGACAAACTGGACGCAATACAAAAGGCAATAAGCCAAACCAATCTTGGCGAGTTTTCCCACATCGTCCTTACAAACCTAAAAAGCGATTATTCAGACGGTGAAAAAGTCAAATTCAATGTAACAATTTTTGGATACTACAACTGGTGTCTTTTTCCAAACCTTTCACTATATCATGAAAAATATGACAAGCCGGTATGGGAAAGTGGAGTAGCAGGTCATTGTCCAGCACCAGCTGAGGTTTCATCTCCACGAGTCAGTTATTGGAAATCGGCCGATTTTAACCAGTTTCCTTCCTGTCGATACCAGGGAATGCACATCATAATGGGAGAATCATTTGAGTTTGGGCCCAAAGTGGTCAACAAGTATTACTGTCATGGCACTGCTTTGTCGCACAAATCCCAACAATTCCGTACTGTCCAGTAGTTACGAATTCGTCCTATGCCGTCACAAACCAGTTGTACAGCGAGATTTTCAGCATCAGTTCCTGTATCATGTTACGTCTTTTCTTGGAGCGGACCTCCTCTCCGAACATTCTTTTGATACCAGAAAACACAGATTCCACAATCCAGCGGGAACCATAGCTTACGCTAGCACTCCATGCATGATAGTCGGCCTTTTGTGATATGACTGCCAGTTTTCTTGCGTAACATCCTTTCGCATTTGGCATTGAATTTTTTCTGACCCGGATCGCAGGCACTGCGCCCATCCCCTCAACATGTGAGAATATCTCCCGGGAGTCGTACGCACCATCGCCCAGCACCTTGGAGACGGCACCAAACCTTGCAGATTCCCTCAGAAGATGCTTGATGTGTCTTGAATCGTGCGAGTGCTCGTCTGTTATTTTTATGGCAAGGATCTGTTTTGTGGACACATCCACGCCAACATGTATCTTGAGGAATCCCTTTCTGTGCTTTTGCCATTTTTGTGCGATCCACTCTCCACGGTTGGTCAGCTTGATTCCTGTAGAATCGACTACCAGCTGGATATTTGATACAGGACGCCTGTTCAGCTGAATCTTCATCTTGTTGATTCTTTTGTGGATGATGGTGTGGTCAGGTACGGCAGGAATGTCGTGGTATGTCCGAATTAGTCCCTCCGTCTGCCGGTATTGTACCCTCAAAATACACCCGGACGTATCCAAGTGTCTTCATAAAGGAGTTTGGATACTGGAATCTTCTGCCCTTCTTTTTGTGATTCATGATAGAATTCATGACATCAAGTTCTTTATTCCAGGATCTGATGATGTCTTTTGAGATGAGAATCTCACCTCTCCTGACCAATCTTTCATTGTATTGATGCCAATCATACATAAGATTGGTCAGGAGAATCCTGATCCAAAGCTATTCTGGTAGAGAAAATTAGATCATTGAGTCAGAAACGGATTGAATTGTGCGACAAAGCAGAAGCATCAATTAAATATAAAAGATAATAAAATTAAATTAATAGTTAAATATATGTACGTGCTATCTTAATCATGCATGAAACATTAGCCAAAGCCAGAAAGCTTGGTGGCTCTCTGATAGTCAGAATACCAAAGGAGGTAGCAGAAGATGAAGATATCCATGAAGGCGAGATGGTTAGATTGAGAGTAAGTAAGGTAAGGAAAAGCGGGTTTGGTTCACTTAAGGGGGTTGGATCTATGACCAGAGAGGATGAGCTGGATGAACAAATACGTCATTGACTCTTGGGCATGGATGGAGTATTTGGATGGGAGCGAGCTTGGCAACAAAGCAAAACCAAGCATTGAAGGTGGCAATGCACTCACCAACATGGTAACCGTAGCAGAGGTAGTATCTAAAGTAAACAGGATGGGAAAAGATCCTTCTATTGCATTTGACTCTATTATCTCCCTATCGAAAGTAATAGTAGGCGATGAGAATTTTGCCAAAAATGTCGGTTTATTGCATTCTTCCATTAAGAAGCGGAAACCGAATTTTAGCCTTGGAGATGCATTCGTTTTGCAGACGGCAAGGTCATCAAATGCACGAGTACTTACCGGAGACCCTGATTTTGAAGGCATCAAAGAAGCTTACATGATCAAAAGAAAGAAACGTTAAGCGAATTAACATGCTATATTTTGTAGAAATCGAGTCATGTGAGATTTCAATGTGTTTTGTATAAAAGACGTATCCCTGTGTTGGCACATTGGGCTATGATGCCCGGTTTCAAAATCAAGAAACTGAGGGCAGCGAATGCGAATGATACAAGCCCATCCACGGCATACAATCTAGATTCTTTTTTTAGGTGTGTAACTATATGAAAAGAGTTTAGAAACTAGTCGTCATGAGCGAGATCATCTAAAAGTTTAGAGTATTTCTCAATAAGTTCATCGTTGATTTTCTTATCTTCTGGGCTCATGTTCTTTCATTCTTTTTGAAATATAAAAAGACAGCTGTCCCATGACTTCTTGATTCAAGGTTAACATTCGGTTCTTGGTTCTTCTTAACATCGATCTTAATTCCGAATTCTCCTCTTCAGGATCAATATCTAAATCATATCCATTATCACGCAAAAATTTACCTGCTGCGATAATTCCAGTTCTCCTATTACCATCCAAGAATGGTTGTTTCAAAGTAATTACACCCAAAATATGAACAGCTATTTCAAGCAAATCTTGTTCTTTATTTCCAGAATTACCAACATTATTTATCATTGTAAGTACTTCATCGATATTTTTTTGAATGACTCCAATGTATACTGGCTCACCAGTTCTTTTCTTGTGTCTTAGGAGAATCTGTTCATTAGTCTCAGTTAGATATTGTTTATGAATCTTCATTACTATATTATCTGAAACCACGATATGTTCCTTAGATGATTAGATTTAAGACTTGATCTTATTGGGGAACAAATTATGGAGTCATTTAAGAGTTTGAAGTTAGTTTACAATCTCTAAATTGTAAGGGTTTCGCACTTTTCGCACATAACTCACCCCGGTACATATCTAGAAGCAAAAAAGTAGATCAATGAATCAATTACGAGCGTTTGATCAAAAGACAAGCTCGAATTATAAAACAATATAAGCAAATTACACTATTAAGCACTTAATGTGAGAAAATAACGCAAGTGTAACATCAGATCTTGGAAAGGAGATGGAACAACTAAATCCCATCAAAATAATGACCAGGAATTCCAAAAGTTAAAGAATCATGCAATATAGTGAAAATTTCAGAACAAAAAACACCGGGCCACCAACTAGCACTGGCGAGCCTGCCTTGTGCTATCTAGATGCTTGAGCTACCCGTTCCAGCTCGTTCTTTTTCTTGACAGATGGTGCGCCAGGGTCGTTGGATGCTGCTGCAATCAGGTGCTCTGCAAGATATTCTTCCATTGCCTTTGGGTTTGAAAATGACGACTCTTTGACACCATCTGCGATGAATCTTAGCGCCAAGTCGACGCGTCGAAGCGGCGAGACATCCACTGAGACGTGGTAGGCAGTACCGCCGTAGACAATCCTCGTGGTGTCCTCGTTTGGCGAGGAATTTTCAATTGCCCTCACTAGAACCTCAATTGGATTCTTGCCTGTCTTTAGGTGGATTATCTCAAATGCTGCCTTTACCGTGTTGATTGCGCGTATTTTCTTTCCGCCCATCCTGCCCGTGTTCTTCGCATATTTTTTTCCAAAGTGCATCAGTTTATTTGCGAGTCTTTCGACGATGTTTACTTCGGTCTTGTTGAATCTTTTCAGCGATGAGCGGCCAAATGTCATCGGCACAATAGATCTTTTTAGCGAGATTACGTTTTTGAGTCCGGGGTCTTTTATCTCGATTCCAGAGAGATCCCATTTTCTAAACAGCAACAAATTTGGCGAGTCTGCCATTTTTCTATCTCCTCGGTTTTTCTTTTCTACCCCTCACCAGTTCTCTTAGCGAGGTGCCGTTTACTTTGAAGACTTTGAATCTGACACCTGGAATATCACCCATTGCACCGCCCATTGATGCACCCATCCCCTCTACGTGGACCTCATCGTGTTCATCAATGAAATTCATTGCGCCGTCTCGTGGCAAGAATGCAGTGACTGTCTTTCCGTTTTTGATTAGCTGGACTCGGACGCATTTTCTTACAGCAGAGTTTGGCTGCTTTGCCTCGACTCCCACTTTTTCCAGCACGATGCCCCTTGCCTGCGGTGAGCCACCAAGCGGGTTTGCCTTTCGATCAAGACCGAGCATCCTTCTTTTGTACACGCCGATTGCCCATCGCTGTCGCTTTCTTTTTGTTTTCAGTACGCGTCCTGCGAATAGTCCAAGTGGAGACTTTGCCATACCATCACTCTAGTATTTTTTCAGGACTGTTAATTAAAACGCTTGTAATTTCAAAGTATCTTTTTGCCAGAAGGCGCGCCTTTTCAGCATTTCTGCCTTCACGCCCTACGACGATGCCCTTCTTTTTTGGATCGACTAGCACGATTGCTTGAGTAGAGCCGTCTGGTCTTTTGTTTAGTTTTACTTCTGAGACAAGTTTTGGATTTAACATATTTTTTAGGAATTTGACAGGATCATCTGAATATTCAACAAGCTCGACATTTTTTTTGATAATATTTTGAAGATTTCTGATATGGGAGCCGCCTTTGCCTATGGCAAGGCCCATTTTGCCTTCATTGACGACAAAAATAACTCTGTTTTGTTTTTCGTCTTCGACGCAATCACGCGCAGAGGCACCAGTCACATTCTGGAAAAGCGAGATCAATCGCATCTGATCAGTTGTGAGTTTGATTGTTTGTGGCATTTTTGCTAATTATCACGCAACTTTTGTGTCTCATTTAAACTTAGTTGTGGTCTCATCGTGTCTCTGATTCTTTTAATATCGCCTTGATGTTAGAGTCTGGAATTGAAGTGAGTGATGCTGCAGATACTCTGAATTGCAGGCCGCAGAGTCTTCCAAGTGCGACCGAAGAGCCATCGAATTGCAGTGTGGTTATTTTTTGGTCTTTTGTGGAATCTTGAATTTTTTTCAGAGAATCTTGTGGAACTGATTTTGAGATTATGATTAGTTTTGCGTTTTTGAGAGATTGGAGCACCTGCTTTATGCCCAATACACATTTGTTTTCAGCGAGCGCGTCCTTTAGTGCTTTTTCAAGTAGTTTTCCCAACTATACCACGTGTAATGACGATTCAAGATAGCTCCTTTATAGGTTTATCACTTATTTTTATGATCAAAACCCGTATTGAAAAACCAAATAAAAATAATAAGAATTTGGAGTTATTGGCTTGCTACCACGGTGTAACTTACTGTGAACGGTGTCGGGTTCTTTGTGTGGACCGCAAGTGCATTGCCTGCAAAGCTCCATGTTCCAGACGATGCTTGCGGATCTACTAGTGTCAGCGCGAATTTGGTTTCCCCGTCTGGTGTCCAGATTGGCTGGCCGTTGTCTTCGCCTTCAGCTAGTGGGCCTGTCAAGGCCACAAGTTGCACTGGTTCCGATGCTGTAAAAGTTAACGATCCTTTGTAGATCGTATCGGATGGAGGCAGAATCACTGCAAGCTGGTGTGACTCGTGACCCAGCCCTGGATCCTGAACCGATGTCATCGTGCCTGATTTGATTTTTGACTTGTGTGCCATTGTTTTTTCCATCATCGGCTTTTTTTCCATCATGTGTTTTTTTTCCATAGGTTGCTTGTGTGGTTTTTCTGTTGGTGCACCACATTCTCCTTTGTGGGCCATCTTTACACCTGCTGCGTTGAGCATGCATTTGTTGCCATATGTTTGGCCGTCAACGCCACAGACAGGCATATACTCCATTGTACACATGACTGGTTCTTCTATCACCTTGCCGGTTTTAGGTTCTGTTTTTGGTAGCTCTGGTTTTGGTCCTTCGGAACACAGTCTGTCACCGCAGACTTGGAGGCCTGTGCCTGCACCGTAAGATCTAGCTTTTTTTGTTAGTCCTGTGCCCTGTGCTTTTGCCGCATCTGCATTTTCTAGGTTGCTAAACGAAGTTACAAAGGCTGCAGACAACAAAACTGTGACCGCAAACAATACGGACAGTGTTTTTGTCATGATGTAGACAGAATTTATGAATATATTACTCTTGATGCACTCATTCTACAATTACGGACTGTGTCCTGGTTTGTGAAAGAGGAGTTGCATCAGTTAGCGACCTCCACACAAACGACTCTACCGTGTACTCTCCTTTTTGTTTTGGCAGCCAGGATTGTGATACTTCCATGACTGCCCCCGCATCTAGTCTGGCAGTCATCCACGAAAGCGACACTACGGAGCCGCCGCTGTCGGTGATTTGTATTATGTTTGTAAACCCTTGCTCATAGTCTTGCGTGTTTTGTACGTGCGTGACTATTTGGATTTGGTTGTCTGATCTTAGTGTCGAGATTTCAGCTCCGCTCCTGTCTGCAAAGTAAAGATCGTTTACCGTCATCCTGTTATTGCTTGGCACGTTAGATCCGATGGTCGCCATACTTGTGATCTCAAGGTCGTCTGAGATGCCGTACGGCGACGGGAGTGTTCTGTCGTGATACCTTGCAACAATCGTGTCTCCAGGTACTGCACGCAGTCTGTTGCCACTTGACTCGCTTGTTTGTGTTAGCAGTATGGTGGCTACAAAGACTCCTGACTCGTCGTCTGTTTCCGATGCAACGACTGAGATTCCTGCAGTGTCAGAGTCTGATGAGACGTCAATGTTTAGGTTGTCAATGGCTTCCGGATTTATGTTCATGTCTGGATCGGTCACCTGAATTAGAATCTGTTCGTTCTCAACGTAGTTGTGCTTTGAGAATTCTATATTTCCTACATTCCAGCTCACTTGGACAGATTTTGTGAGAATCACGCCGTCTGCAAACTCAAAAGATATGGTGATCCCATCGTCTCTGTCTACCTGCAAAAATCCGTTTGTGGGACCTCCTCCGCCAGTTCGTGGCACAGTGTCAGACTCGCCGTCACCGTTGATGTCGTGCAAAAAGCCAGTCAATGTGACTTCGCCAGTAAATGTGCCGCTGCTTGGAGCCGTTTCTCTAAGCTCGTAGGGCCCAAGGCTGTGCGATGGCGTGGAGATCTTGACTGCATGGTTCGGATCGTCGCCGATTGAATCTATTCCGTACTCGTTTTCATCCCAGCTTGGCGCAACGATCGTTATTCTGATTTTGTCGGTCCAGCTGTAGACATCTTTGTCCAGATAGATTGGTGCGTACGGTTTGTAGTAATTTGGGATTTGCTCGGCGTACACCAAGTTTGTCAAAATTACAAGCGCAATGATTGTGAAAATGACTTTCTTCATCACATTGGTATGGTAACGTGTCAAATTAATTACTTTAAGATCATCAAAACCATAACTTCAAAAATCACTGATGATTTCTACGTGCGTCTTTTATATGATAAAAATTTAGTTCGGTGTGAAGTGGACTGGGGCTTCCTGACCGGTGCCTCAACGACCACGTCCTATCTCAAGAATCTGTTAGCTGGTTTTGATGGCCTGAATTAATTCTCCAACTAGCCTTGTACCTGTTTCGAGTGGCTGATTTGTGTGAAAAGTGATTTTGTACCCATCATAATATAGTATAAAGGAGTATTTATCGTGAATCCCGCTTACACGGTCTATTTTGTTTGGATATGCGAAGACCATTACCCCTTCTGATTGTATCAATTTTGAATAGCCTCTATTTACGGTCTTCTCCTGACTCAATTGCTCTGCAGTCTTGGTGCAGTTACAGAATTCCTGACACACTCCCGACCCTAAAGGGTTCGGGGTTCTGCTTTTGCTGTTTTTCCGTCTCATCTGTCGCCATCAAGCGGGTTTTTGCAGAACCAACACACAGTCGAGTTTTACGGTTACAGTCGTCTG
>JAWCQC010000012.1:0-49106 GCA_038869975.1 Candidatus Nitrosotenuis sp. | reverse complement strand
AGACGACTGTAACCGTAAAACTCGACTGTGTGTTGGTTCTGCAAAAACCCGCTTGATGGCGACAGATGAGACGGAAAAACAGCAAAAGCAGAACCCCGAACCCTTTAGGGTCGGGAGTGTGTCAGCATCACACCGACTACATTATCCATCTCTGTCAGAAAGCAGGTTCAAGAAATCAAGCCGGAATCCGTAATCGGTATTGACAGGAACTTACGAAACATCACCATTTCCACGCCAACACAAGCAATCATGTACAGGACAAACAAGATACTGTCAATCAACGAAAACTCCCAGTTTGTCAAGGCGTCATTTAGGCGAAACGACAGGAGAGTCAAAAACCGATTTTACACCAAAATCAGGGGCAGACAGACAAGGCGAGTCAACCAGTATATTCATAAAATCTCAAAAGATATTGTCCAAAAAGCAAAGGAATCCAAGTCTGCCATAGTTTTTGAGGATTTGAAAGGAATCAGAAAACTGTACAGAAAAGGAAACGGCCAAGGTAATAACTTTAGACGAAAGCTAAACTCATGGTCATTCTACGAGTTTCAAAGACAGGTAGAATACAAGGCAGCATGGGAAGGTATTCCCGTCTGCTACATAGACCCGAAACGCACCAGCAAACTCTGTCCGGTATGCGGGGGGTCACTCCAAGAGGACAGGCAACATAGACGAAAATTGTGGTGCAGTAATTGTAGGCGTTCAATGGACCGCGACGTTGTCGCATCCATGAATATCGCTTACAAGGGATGGCCTAGGTTTACCCATCCTAGAGGGCTTTCAGTTGAAGCGATGAAGGGGAACGTGTCTCCGATTACCCAAGGAACACTAATCCCTAGTCGATGGAAGCAAGTTGGTTGTCGAGGCTTGAGGTCTCGATGATTATACAGAACCCGGAAGTTTTTGTTAAATTGTTCTTACCAAAACTAGAAAGCTTGTTAACATTTTGTCGGTTATATAAAACGCAAAACTCTCAGTAATGAATAAAGACGAAATAGAGATTATCGGCAAGCAAGTCAAAGACATGTATGGCACCCTGATGGGTAAAGTTATTGGTACCATAACTGACATCGACGGCTCCATACAGACTGTGGGGGTTGATTGCGGTCTTCAAGGACTGGTTCAAATCCCATTTGAGCAACTAGTTGTTCAAGGCGATGTCGTAATCTTTATACCAAAATGGAGGCTCGACGCACAACGCTTCTTAAGAGAGAAAGGTCTCACACTGAGGCGACTCAAGGCGTTAATCGACATCGTTTCTGAAAACGACGAAATGAGAGAGGACGCAGAAATAATACACGAAAAATACAAGTCAAAACTTTTGACACTGGAAGAGTCAGAAAAAGAAATCACTGCAAAGCTGGCTGCACGCCTAGAGGAACTCAACGCACAGATGAAAACAGTCAAGACATTGTTGTTTGACGCAAAAGTTCAGTTCAAGAGCAATGAAATCACTGACTCCAAGTACGATCTAATAAGGACACATACGGGTGAAATAATCGAACACATAGACCATGAAAAGGCAGAGATTCTAAACATCCAGAGGAGAATCGCGGATCTGTCACTGGAAGGGGTACACACAGACGTCAACCAAAAAGAACAGATTCAGCAATCAGCCGTGTCCTATCTTGTGGCCAACACTGGTCAGCATGTCGAGACTCCAACAAACGCGCCTTCACCAAATACCGCTTCAGAATCTTCTGATAATGGGGCCAAGACAAGCGTGACACAAACAGAGCCTACAACTGCGAGCACCACTGCCGGAAAGGAAGTCACAACGCGCTCTGCGGTCCCGCCGCCAAGCAACTTTGCTAGGTCTGAAACTACAGAATGGTTTGGAAACATGGAAGCCACATAGGGGAGGCAGCAATTCCTTTTTTATTAAATATCAAAATTAGATTTACAAGTAAGTGATGAAAAACAAAATCTGTGGAGTCGCAAAGCTACACGATAGGCCTTGGAAACAACAACCCGCAAATCCGCCTCGACGCGTCAAAAGACTATATCAAGTTCTGGGAGTCTCAGGCACGACTGCTTCATTGGTTTGAGGATTGGGAAAAGCCCCTGGAATGGAATCCTCCATTTGCTCGATGGTTTGTTGGCGGTAAAACAAACGCATCCTACAACGCCTTGGATGTGCACCGAGAAAAACTAGACAAAGTGGCCATATTTTGGGAAGGGGAAAATGAGGACCGAAAAGCCGTAACATACGGGCAGCTTTACGATCAGGTGCAAAGGCTCGCAAACTCTCTAAAATCGCTTGGGGTCAAAAAAGGGGACAGGGTGACCATCTATCTTCCGATGGTTCCGGAACTGGTGGTTGCAATTCTGGCCTGTGCAAGGATTGGCGCCATACATACAGTCATCTTTTCTGGATTTTCTGCAACCTCGATAAAAGATAGGGTGTCTGATTCGCAATCAAAGGTGATAATTACCGCAGACGGTGGGTTTAGAAGAGGAAGCGTAGTAAAACTAAAGGAAACAATTGACTCAGCAATCGAAGGGCTAGATTTTGTAGAACATGTAATAGTACTGAGGCGTGCGGGGAATCCGGTTAGTTTTGGAGCAAAAGATCTCAAGTGGGAAGACCTGATGAAAAACTCATCGAACTCTTGCGAGGCAGAGCAGCTTCCCAGTGATCATCCTTTGTACATACTGTATACCTCTGGCACCACCGGCAAGCCAAAAGGTGTACTGCACGACACTGGGGGGTACCTGACACACATTGCTGCCACGTTTAGGTGGGCCTTTGACATCAAAGATTCGGATGTGTATTTTTGCACTGCGGACATCGGCTGGGTCACGGGACACAGCTATGTGGCATACGGTCCACTACTGTGCGGCGCATCACAAGTTATGTATGAAGGTGCACCGGACTATCCAACCCCTGCAAGGATGTGGGAGATGGTGCAAAGATACAAAGTCACAATTCTTTACACGACTCCGACCGCACTTAGGATGTTTATGAAATACGGCGACTCTATTCCGAACTCTTACGACCTGTCCAGTCTGAGGCTTCTTGGAACAGTAGGTGAGCCAATCAACCCTGAAGTTTGGCGTTGGTATTACACCACGATCGGCAAGAACAGATGCCCGATCATAGATACTTGGTGGCAGACAGAAACAGGAGGCATGATGATATCGCCGTTGCCTGGAATTGAAACTATCCCGCTAAAGCCAGGCTCCGGAACACTGCCAATTCCAGGAGTTGATCTCGCAATAGTGGATGAAAATGGAAAAGAGGTGGCAGCTGACACAAAAGGGTATCTCATAATAAGAAAACCGTGGCCTGGGATGCTACTTACTTTGTGGGGTGATGATGAAAAATACAAATCCGTTTACTGGTCAAAGTATCCTGGCTCATACTATACTGGAGATTATGCCATAAAGGACAAGGACGGATATTTCTGGCTACTTGGGAGGGCAGACGATGTACTCAAGGTCGCAGGACACAGAATCGGCACCGCGGAGCTTGAAAGCAGCCTTGTCTCACACAAATCTATTTCAGAAGCAGCAGTGTGCGGTGTTGCAGACCCGCTCAAAGGTGAAGCAATAATCGCATTTTTGGTTCCAAAGGAGGGTGTGGCTGTATCAGAGTCCCTCAGGCAAGAGCTGATAGACACGGTACGAAAGCAGATTGGGCCTATAGCAACACCTCAGCAGATGTATTTTGTTTCCAAGCTGCCAAAGACACGAAGCGGCAAGATAATGAGGCGGCTTCTCAAGGCAATTGCAAGCAACGAAAAGATTGGAGACATCAGCACGCTTGAGGATGGGGCTGCGGTAAGTGAGGTCCAGGCTGCGTTTGCGGAGCTAAAAAAACAAATCGGCAGTTAGGATAATTAGTGAGGTGCACAAAAATTATTTTGGTACCTTGGAACTGGCTGTGGCCTTTAGGCGTTCCAAGGCAGTTTTTGCATCGTTTTTGGCCTTGTCGATTGCGGCCTTGAGGTCGACGCGGGCCTTTTGAATTGTGGCTTTTGAATCTGCATTTATCTGGTCAATTGGAAGTCCCTTGGACACCGCGGCTCTTGCATCTTCGTTTGCCTTTTTGACGGCTGCAGTAAAGTCTGATTGGGCCTTTGCTACTGCCTTTCTGTACGTCTCCATGATGGTTTTTACCTCATTTTTGCTCTGTTTTTGTGCAGCTGCCTCCCCGACTACAAATAACGAGGCAAGCAAGGCGGCAAGTACGGTTATTGCAACTAGTTGAATTCTCATGTCGTTTGCGACTTTTTTTGCATCATTAAAAAATTTTACGCATGAAGGCTCTGTTAACTTATTGAGTGTTCTAGACCGAAAATTCAAATAAAAAACTCATCCAAAAATGACAACTATTTGTTTGCCGCCAAATCAATAAAGCAAAACTTTACGCCAAATTCAGAACAGCTGCAAATGATGGACACCTTCAAAGACATGGTGAACCACTGCATCAGGATCGGCCTTGAAAACAATTGTTCCACAATGAAAAAGCTCTCAATGCTGTCGTATCATCAACTAGAAAACTATCCGATTCTCTCATACTACAAACTCACCGCCATATCGCAGGCGGCAGGCAGACTGGCCCAGATGAAAAAAGACATCAAAAGAGGCAGAAAAGTCACTTCGCCTTTTGTCAGAAAGCCGTACCTTGTTTCTTGCTATGGGTTCAAGATCAACGGCATGCTGCTGTCATTTTTGATATCAGGCAGAAACTATGCAAACATTCTGCTCAACAGACATACAGAAAAGATTCTTTCGAATAAAACTCTAGAGCCAAGATCCTTTACAATCACACCTACTGCATTATCCATCTCTGTCAGAAAAGAGGTTCAAGAAATCAAGCCAGAATCTGTAATTGGTATTGATAGGAACCTACGAAACATCACCATATCAACACCAACCCAGCCAATCATGTACAGGACAAACAAGATTCTTTCCATCAAGGAAAACTCCCAGTTTGTCAGGGCGTCATTTAGGCGAAACGACAGAAGAGTCAAAAACCGATTTTACACCAAAATCAGGGGCAGACAGACAAGGCGAGCCAGCCAGTATTTGCACAAAATCTCAAAGGGCATCATACAAAATGCAAAAGAATCCAAGTCAGCCATGGTCTTTGAGGATTTGAGAGGCATCAGAAAACTATACAAAAAAGGAAACGGTCAAGGCAACAAGTACAGGCGAAAGCTAAATTCGTGGTCATTCTACGAGTTCCAGCGACAGGTAGAATACAAGGCGGCATGGGAAGGAATCCCTGTTTGTTATATTGATCCGAAACGCACCAGCAAGCTCTGTCCGGTATGCGGGAGGTCGCTCCAAGAGGACAGGCAAAACTGTCGTAAACTGTGGTGCAGTAATTGTGGGCGTTTGATGGACCGTGATGTGGTCGCATCCATGAACATCGCTTACAAGGGGTGGCCTAGGTTTACCCATCCTGGAGGGCTTTCAGCTGAAGCGATGAAGGGGAACGTGTCTCCGATTACCCAAGGAACACTAATCCCTAGTCGATGGAAGCAAGTTGGCTGTCGAACACCCGACAAGTTAACAGAACCCGCATGAAAAATTCTCAGAACCACTGCTCAAGTGTCTGGCCGCGCCGCTCTGTCGCTTTTTGAAGTCTAGTAAGCGATGACTCGATCCTCTCGCGGGAAAAACTTCGCTCGTCGGCAAGGTATTTTATGATCTCGGCATTATTCGGCGTGCCGAATTTGAGCTCAGTGACGTTGACTACCTTTGGCTCCAAAAAGATCTTTCTTATCTGGTTGTAGTCGATCTCTATTAATTTGTCTTGAATCTGTGGTATGTCCTCCAGCCTCCCAAACTCCTTAATCATTTTTAGAGCTGTCTTTGGGCCTATGCGCTCAAAGCCGTCTGGATTAAAATCAGTTCCAATGAGTATGCCTATATCTACAAGCTGCTCCCTTGTGACGCCAAGTTCTGTGAGTAATTTTTGCAAATCTATTATCTCTGGCTCAATTTCGATGTAGGTGTTGCGGTTTGGCAGCTTTCGTCTTCCAGAGTTTGTAAAGTTCTTGACCAGCCTTTTTGCGCCAAAAAGAAGCGAGTCATAGTCCTGGCTTGCAGATGCGTATGCAATGCCTGTCTGTGTCATGTGTGCTGCAGTTGCTTCTCCTTCAGATGGCGCCTCGACATACGGAATACCGAATAATCCAAGAAGATGCTTGGCGTCGTCAACCATGCCGTCCTGCATGGCGGTGGTCTGTTGGGCATACTTGCGCATCTCCTCGACGTTTCCCTCCGCTAGGGCTTTTTCGTATTTTATTGTGGCCTCTTTTTTGATCTGGCGGCGGCGTTCTATTTCTGCTGCCTTGAGTGACGGCGGTTTGCCGTCAAAGACGTACACCGGCTTTATGCCCAACGAAAGAAAGTTGACGTTTCGATAGAACAGACCGCTTAGATGGCTTGTGACTCGACCCTTGGAGTCTGAAAGAAGCGTCCCGTCAGGCCCTCGAATGATGGACAAAAACTGGTAAATTGTGTTGTACGCATCGATTGCGATGACTTTGGAGGAAAACGATTCTAGCCTTGTCTTTTCTTTGGTCGTGAGACCTTTTAGGTCTAAGCCCATTGAGATGGATACTGTTTTGCCTGCTTTTGTACCTACTGGGACTGGTTGTTATATAATGGGCAGAATGGTGATAAAAATTGCCAGGTTAGCCAAGCGGTACGGCGACCGCCTCGAGATCTTCGACAGGGTAGCGGTTGTGCACTCGCACTCAAGGGTTCGAATCCCTTACCTGGCGCCTATTGGCTTATTATATGACGGGCAGAAATTGTTCGTTCACTTCAACCAACAAAGACATCATATCATTTTACGACTGTGAGCAAACATTGGTAAAACACATCAGCAGAGTGCAGAAAGATGCAGACAAGCACTACAACAAGGACGTCTCCGCAGAAGACGAGTGGTCCCATATCACAGAGATTGGCCCCAAAATAGAGATCCAGGATCCACTTGAGGTATCACAGAGGTCTATTTTCTTCTCAAAAGACAAGCAAAACGCCACAAGGCAACAAATCGTGGAAGAAAAGTCAGAACAGGTAAAGGATCAGATCAACAACACAAACCAATATCAAAAATTTGTCAACGTCTTGCTAAAAGAGAGAATGAATGAGCTCAAAAAGGTCATGGAAAACCAAAAACGCTTTGCTGAAGAGTTAAACTGCTTCCAGGAAACACCAAAGAGCAGAGTTGATTTGGAGCGACTCAATCCAAAATACATCACAGAAGATGACACCAAATCGCTTATAGGCACACTAGAATCAGAGTATCAAAAGGTAGAGGAGAGATTGAAACACGAGCAGTCATTAATAGAAAAAACAAAGAACGAATTACAATTAAAGAGGCAGCAAATAGACCAGCTCAAAGAAGAGTTGAAATTCATATCTCAAAAACAGCAAAGACGTGAAATCGACGACCCTGTCCTGATTATCAGGCAGGAACTCAAAAAACTCGGCATCGGCGACGAGTCAGGCAACATAGCAAAGGCACTGGATGCCCTGGCGCAAAAGACCAAAACCACAAACACAAAATAAATCTAGTCAGCATGCGCAACGACACTCTCTGCCCACCATTGATATGTCTTATTTACTCAGCTTGAGGGCTTCCAGCTGAATCTATGGGGTGGAACGTGATTCCTGACAAATATGGGAAACCGCTAACCCTCAGAGTCGACGGAAGTTAGCTATCAAACACCCAACAAGTTAACAGAACCTGACAATAATATAGAACAATTATGAGATTGGAAAAAATAACACGAACTAGATTGGTTAATTATGCCCTCCCCAAATGCATTTACTGCAACAACTACATTGAACTGCATCAAAAATCAATCAGGGACAAAAACAAATGGTTTCATGCAGAGTGTCTCAAGGCCAGATCGAGATCAGATCTAAAAACCACCGTAACTCAACAAAAAGCAGCAACACACACAGAATCCAAAAAGCCAGCAGTTGTGTATAGGACGCAAACAATATCGGAAGAAACGTATGTACCAAAATCACAAAAAACACCAAGCGATGAAAAAATAGAGAGGCCGGCCAAACCTGCACAAGAGCCAAAGCCGATTAGTGAAAAACCAAAATCCATCCCACAAAAAAACCAAAAAACGATTCGCGCCACAACCGCAAAAAAACCTAGCTTGGATCCAGTCTTGGTGCTGTTGGCAGTTGCAATCTTTTCGGTTCTTGTCTTTACCGCATACAGCATAATGTCCATGCTGAGCCTTGCCGCAATAGGGGCCGCATCAATAATCGTGTTCTACCACTTGTTATCAAGGAAGCCGCCACAAACCCAGTATCGTTACAAAACAAAGGGTGCCTCGTTTTACTCCATCTGTGTTTTGGTCATGCCGTTTGTGTTCGGCACGCTCATGGCATTCGATGGCCGCATGACGTTCATGGCTTTGATTCAGGCAATATTTGTCTGGTCGCTTGCGCTTTCGTTTTGGCAGACCATGCTTTTTGTTCCGCTTGCAATAAGAAGCGTGACGAGGGAAGCGCTACTTCCGGAGCCAGCAGAGTACCCAAGAATCACGGTAATCGTTCCTGCATACAATGAAGAAAAAGTAATCCGAACCACCATCGAGTCGCTTTTGGCTACAGACTACCCTGACAAAGAGATAATCGTAGTAGACGACGGCAGCACAGACAAAACACTCGAAATCGCAAGACAGTACAGTGACAGAATCAAAGTAATTCACAAGGAAAATGGAGGAAAGGCGTCTGCCTTGAATCAGGGGCTGCTTTATGCCACAGGCGACATAGTCACAATAGTTGACGCAGATACAATAATTGGTCATTCCTCGCTTAAGCACATAGCAAAAGGAATGATGGACGAAAATGTCGTAGCGGTGGCAGGCAACATAAAGATTCGCAACAAGGTCAACTGGCTTACGTGGTGCCAGGCATTAGAATACCTCTCCGGCATCCAGATAATGAGAAGGGGACTGGATTATTTTGGCGCCATAACAATTGTGCCTGGAGCACTTGGTGCATTTAGGAAAAAGAAACTGGAGGAGGCCGGCACATACCACAAAGAAACTCTAGTCGAAGATTTCGACGCAACAATGAAGGTGTTGCGATCCGGCATGATCGTCAATGGCAGCAATGCCGCAACAGCATACACACAGGCACCACAAACATTGCGCGATTATTACAAGCAACGAAAACGTTGGTACCGTGGAAACCTCCAAGTGCTCAAAAGGCACTCTGACATTTTGCTGAATCCGAGGTTTGGCTACCTGCAAAGACTGTCATATCCTCTGATGGCAATACACATGCTTGTGATCCCAATTGCGAGCCTGATGCTCTGGGGGTTTGCTGCATACCAAATACTGATCGGAAACTATTACTTTGTAGCATTTACACTAGGAATGTTCATAGTAATGCAGTACCTGCTTTCTGCAATGGCGGTAAGAATGGACAATGATGACAAAAAGATGATTCTCTACTCAATATTTCTGGTAATAGGATACAAACAGATAATCGACGTTTTGCAGCTCAAAGCAGTCGTAGAAGAGATATTGGGCACAAAGGCAAAATGGACCAGTGCACAGAGGGTAAGGCAGTAATGATCGATGTAAGACTATTGGCCATCTTGGTTGTAGTATGTGTTGCGGTAATGCCATATGCCGCGGCGCAAGAGTCGACTGGCACACTGAATGTGTATCTAAAAAACGAAAAAAACGAAAGAGCTGCACCAGATGGCGTGTCGATCAAGGTGTACATGGACCAACAAAAAACAGTCTTCAGGGAAATCGCAGCAATAGAAAACAACCCGTTCACCATACCATCGTTGCCGCTAAAGCACAACTATAGAATCGAAATCTACGTCAACAGTATGTATGCTGACGTCGGGTATGTGACGATGCAGCAGCCCAATCAAAATCTTGAGATTTCAATAAAAAACGCGGGTGGTCTGCTGCTAAACGTATTCTACAAAGACGGTGAAACGCCTCTGCAAGGTGCGCAGGTGTGGATAAAGTCTCAAGATGGCAAAACATGGAGCTATTCTGAGACTGCGCAAAATGGCCAGACCATAAGAACATGGCTGTATCCGACCACCAACAACGGCTTCTACTATGCCGAAGTCAGTCTTGGCCGCGGCTTACAATTTGTCTACACTCCAATAAAACTGCAGCCTGGAATAGCGCAAGACTTCAAAGTTGTCACAAACTGGCCAGTCATAGTTGACAAACTCTTCCCAGTGGAGGTGTACAACTCAACTAAAAACAAAGTCACAAGACAAGATGGCTCATTTATTGCAGAATTGTATGACTCAAAAAAGAACAAGGTCGCAGAAGCCGCGGTAACAGACAAGGGGGTGGCCAACCTCGCCAAACTCAAAGTGGGTAATTATGCATTGTACATAAAGGCAAAAGATGCCGCAGGCGAGCTAAAGACGGTTGCAGGAAAAAAAGTCACAATAACCGAAAACACGGGAACCATCAAAATCTACCTCAACAATCCAGAGCTAAACAGCGAGCATCTAAATTGTAACTGTGTCGCATTTAGGCTGGATGACGTTCAAGACTACTTTCTGGCCCCATCACAAATAGAGGTGATCTCATTATTTGAGAAAAAGAAAGTCCCTCTGACGGTCGGAGTCATAGGGGGTCTCATAGGAGCAGACCAGCGAGTAGTCACGGCAATCAAAAATGGAATGACCGCAGATCCGCCAATTGAGGTGGCATCACACAGCTGGAACAACAAAGTGCTCACTTCGATGACAAAAAAAGAGCAAGAAGACATGATCAAGCAATCAAGCGACAAAATCCGGGATCTGTTTGGCGTCAAGCCCACCACATTCATCCCGCCAGAAAACCTTCTCAACAATGACACGCTTACCGTACTCAAAAACAACGGCTACACACATGTCAGCTACGGAACAACTACGAGGGAGCCGCCGGCATTCAAAAAGGCAGACTTTTACCACTTTCCTGCGCACGCGTACACAGCCAGGCTAAACCCACAGAATGGTTTCTGGGAGCCGGCGTCAAACCAACAAATTCTTGAGAAGATCGAGGACAGCATCTTTGAGTACGGCTACGCCGTAGTCATGATGCATCCGTATGAATTTGCCAATTATGAAGATGGATTTTATGTAAACAAAGTCAACACCACTGCAATTGAGCAACTAAGTGCGTTGATTGACAAAATACAGTTTCAGAACAGGCGCATACTCACAATCGGCTCAATTCAGGACTATGACAAGCCAGTTAGACCAGAAGAAAAA
This sequence comes from Candidatus Nitrosotenuis sp., assembly GCA_038869975.1. GTDB lineage: Archaea > Thermoproteota > Nitrososphaeria > Nitrososphaerales > Nitrosopumilaceae > Nitrosotenuis. The sequence continues at coordinate 37,870 of JAWCQC010000012.1, read as the reverse complement.
CTGCCTACAGAAAATCAAACTCTGGGGAAACTGGCACTTGACTGCAACTGCGTCGCATTTAGGTTGGACAACATACAGGACTTTTGGCTAAACGAGGTGCAAAATGGCGTAGTGGATATGTTTGATAAAAACGGGATACCTGTGACGTTGACGGTGATTGGAAAATACATTGGCGATGATCCGAAGGTGACGGATTTTCTAAAAAATAAACTCGACCCAAAAACGTCCAAAATCAGACTTGCCAACCGTGGCTGGGAGTACGTAGACCACACTACCTTTGATGAAGAAAAACAGGCTGCAAGCATGCGACAAACAAATGACCGAGTCGCAAAACTATTTGGAGTCAAACTGACTGTCTTCAGCCCGCCGTACGACGCGTTCAACAAAGACACACTGGAGGCAATGAAGCAAACAAAGCTGGAGTATTTGAGCGCAAGTATTGCAAACGACCGGCCACCATTTGAGCAAGACTCGTTGAAGCATGCTCCAAGCACCATCTCGTTTAACAATCTCATAAGTGACGATCCGTTCTATTCTGGAACCATGCAACAAAAAGCACTCGCAAAAATTCAGAACAGCATCAGGCAGAACGGATACGCGCTGGTAAGCCTGCAGCCGTCAGACTTTGCGATAAAGACAGACGCCTATACAAACGAGATCGATGCCAGCAAAGCAGAACTGCTCCAAACACTGCTTGGCGACATCAAGTCAAGTGGCATCAGCATCGTGCCGCTTGAGGCAATACCGCGCATTCTGGACGAAAGATCGATTGTAATTCCTGACTGGGTGAGGTCAAATGCGCAGTGGTGGGCAGATAATAAAATAGGCGACTCTGATTTTACCAAGGGGCTGGAATACCTAATTGAGCAAAAAATAATTCAAATTCCTGCCACCCAGCAGGGACACAACAGTGGGCAGAAAATACCGTCGTGGATCAAATTAAATGCAAAATGGTGGGCCGAAGGCAAAATAGGAAACTCTGACTTTGTCAAGGGAATTCAGTATCTGATACAAAACGGAATCATCCAAGTCTAGCTTGGAAAAGAAGAGCTTGGGCCTACTGCGTCCTCGGGCTTTACATCCTGGTCCCATTTGCCTCTGATTCCTTTGATCAGGAAAAATATGCCAAAGGAAATCAGCCCTATGATCAAAGCAAAAAAGACTGCCTTGTCTTGTGCGGCCACCTCGCAGTCCACCTCTGTCTGCACACCGTCCACGAACTCAAAGCAGCTGCCAAACTCCTGTGCCTGGATGGATAGGTCATAATGTTTTTGCCCAAATATGCCGAGAATCAAAAAACCTACAAAAATGAGTGCAACCCCGATGAGTGTGAATCTGGTGTCGCTCATGGGTTGATTACGTCGAAGTGACTTATGATGCTTTTTCCAGCTTTGCCTTTAGGTTCTTGAGCGAGCTGGCGTAAAATGATTCTATGGACGACAGAAAATCCTCAAACTGCTTTTTGTCTGAGCTAGCACTAATCAAAAATGAGGTCCAACTCAGGCGTGTCTTTTCTTTTTGAGAAATTGAAAGCGTCGCATGGTATCCACTCAGTGGAAGGCCACTAGTCGCAATGTATGAAATTTGCTTGCCGACCTGCCAGCCCACGGCGTACTCTATGACACTGCTCCCGTCAGCAAAAGAAATCTTCCTTGCTGCGCCGATCCCATGTTTTGTTTTTGAGAGAAATTCAGTCTTTTTTGCACCCTCTACCCACTCTGTCAATCCGATAAAGTTGCTTATCGTCTTCCAGACTGCAGACGCAGAAACGTCAATGGCGATGGACTGCGTCATAGTTGCAAAGTATTTACCTTCTGTATTCTGGTTGAGAATAATCCATGACACAGACTGGGGTGTCTGGCATCATTTTTTAAATCTTCAATAAATCGACAGATATAATTTTGCTATAAAACATCAGAGTTTAGACATGGTTTTTGGCTGGGGCAAAAAAAGGCAACAAGATGTTGATGAAAGCGAGACAAAAACCGCAGCCAGAGGTCAGTTAAAACTTGAAGAAATAGATGCAATTCTTCTTGAGAAAAAAAACCAACTCAAAGCCGAGATTGTAAGAAAGACAAAGCCGCTTTTTGAAGAGATTAGGCGCGAACTTGATTCTATTTATGCGATAATAGACCACCTAAAATCCGACGACCTCAAAGTGGACGACATTGACAAGACTCTTCGCATTCTCGTGGTCAGAAGCAAGGCAGAAGTAATCGACATAATATCAAAAGAATCCAAAAAAACACTTCCTAGTGCGTCAAGCTATGACGAAGTAATAAAGGCCGCAGAGATGGCCTCGCATACATTAAAGAAAATAGGGGACGTGCTTGGCAAGCATAGCAGGGTGATTCATGTGTTTGCAAAAAAATACGCAAACGACCTAAAAGCACACCTAGAGCTCATCACAAAAGATCATGGGGCAATGTCAAAAATGATCTCAGACTACAACTCACTGGAATCAGACTCCATGGAAATTATTGAAAAAGCGAAGAAGGTGCAAAATACCCACAAAGAAATCAATGAAAAAATTGCCCATCTCAACAGACTACAAGAGTCATTTCTGGATCTTGAGCGCACCAGCAAAACCACACAGCAACAAATCGCAGATATTTTCGAATCACCCCAGTACAAAAAATTCATGCAGTATAGGGACGAGATAAATCGCCTTATGGACCAAGAAAGCAAGTTAAACAAGGAAATCGATGACGAGTTCACCAAGATCTCAAGGCCGCTCGGCAAGTACGTGTATGTGACCTCACTCGAAAAGCCACTGAAAATTATTCTGGAGCGACTCCTCCAAAACCCTTCCGGCACCATCTTGGAAAACAAAGACGCCACAGTCACAATTCTGGAGTCATGCATGAAGGGAATAGTGTCTGGAAGCGTATCTGTGAAAGAAACGGACAAGGCAGTTGACCACATAACCAACATCATTTCACTCTTGGATGGTTTTGTATTAAAAAAGAATGCCCTCAAATCGCAGCTTGAAGAGTTGCAAAAAAAACTCAGCATATTCGATCTCGACAACCTTGAAAATCTTGAAAGACAGCTCGCAAAGTCGAAATCTGACAGTGAAGACACAAAACTCAAAATCAAAAAACTTGAAGACGATCTCAAACACCAAATGGCGCAAAAAGATGCCTTTGTCTCCCAATTGGAAGACTCGCTTGAGCGCCTCTTGAAGACTAGGTACGCCATCAGGCTGGAGTGATTGTATGAAGTTCGACTTGGAGCGCAAGGTGGTGCTCAAAAAAGACGCACGAGACGGCATTCTCAGCTACTGCAAGATGAAGCATCCATCTGAAGGAATACTGATACTGCGTGGCAAATCAAAAAAAGGCACAATCACCGTAGACGGCCTTGTGATTCCGCCCTTCTCGTACAGCGACCACACATTTGCAGGATTCCCGCAATCATTTCTGCCTCTTGACTTGTCTTACGTGGGGAGCGCGCATTCGCATCCAAGCGGCTCGCCTGAGCCGTCAATAACTGACTTGCACAACTTTTTTGGACTAGTTTCCATCATAGTCAAATCCCCATATGAGAAAAATGAAGACATTTTTGCATGGGACAGTGAGGGAAACCAGCTTGAGATAATCTTTGAGGGCGATGAAGAGGAAAAAAACTGACAAAACTTTATTAGGCTTTTTAAAGGAATGACTGTGTTGTATAGCTACAAAAACTATCTGATCTTTCTGTTTGCATCGCTTGCAGTAAGTATTGGGTTACAGATGATCTTACCATTTCCGTACGGTCTTGCAGCGGCACTCGCGATATTCATAATGCTGCCGCTGTTCATCCGCCGAAGATACATGAGCAGAATGCGAGGCTATGGTGACTCTGGCGGAGGAGGATTCTTTGGGTTCAACTCTGAAGGCAGCGGCTCAGTCAAATATGTCTGTCTGACATGCAACCACCGCTTCAAGGGGGCCACTTGCCCAAGATGCGGCTCAAAGATGAAGCGCGCAGACTTTTAGCAATGTCGCTTGAAAAGCTCAGGCAACAAGCAATCTATCAAAACTCGATAGATACTTGGATTGCCGCCTGTGAGGAAAAGCAAATTGACTGGTACGAGATTGAAAACTACAAAAAATTCATCGACTATCTCTTCAAAAACGGCGTCAACCTAAAAAAATTCCCGCTTTGCATCAAAGAGACAGGGGGGATGTACGAGCGGGGGCGCGACAAGACCAAGTTCGCAGAAATGCTCTCGCAGTTCAGTGACCCAAATGCTGCCGCATACACCATAAAGCTCAACGACCAGACACTCCAGATAATTAGGGCCTTTCAGCTTGCAAACTAGCGCTTTAGCTTGGGATTGACTACGGCCTCAAGCGAGTTGCCGATAAATACAAACGCAAGCCCGGTGAGTGCCACCATGACGCCGGGAGGTATTATCCACCACCACAGGCCGCGTGCGGCAGCGCCGTATGATTTGGCATCATGCAGAATTTGCCCCCATGTAGGAAACGTGGGATCGCCAAGGCCCAAAAAGCTCAGGCCGGCTTCAGTCGTGATGGCTGCTGGGACGGAAATCGCAATGCTTGCGAGGGCGTACGGCATTATCTGTGGGATGATGTGTCTAAATATTATCTTGGAGTCTTTTTGCCCCATAATTTTTGCGGCGTCAACAAACTGTCGCGTCTTGATCTGCAGGGACAGGCTCCTTGAGACCTTGGCGACGCCCACCCAGCCAAATATCGTGAGGAATCCAATGAGCAAAAATATGTTGTTGGATGTGGTCACGGACAAGATGATCAAAAACGGCAGCGCCGGCAGCGCGTAAATTATGTCGTTAAACCTCATCATGGACTCGTCTGTCTTTCCACCTTTGTAGCCTGCATAAACACCAAAGACTAGGCCGGAGACAACGGAGCCAATTGCCACCACAATGCCAATGAAGAGTGCGACAGGTGTTCCCCACAACAAACCGATTGAAAGATCGCGTCTCAGCTCGTCTGTGCCTGCAAGGCCGTACACCTTGCCACCCAAAACCAACTTGGAATCAGAAAATGTAGCGTCCGACTGTGTGTTCACGAGGCTGACAACAAAGACATATCTGCCCTTCAGTACCTCGCGCGATTCGGATTTTGAGAAGATGATCTCTTTTGCGGTAAGGCCGTCAAGTGAATGTGAGAACTTGCTTGACTGGAGCAGGAGGTTTTTCTTGATTGCGTCATTTGTTGAAAAGATCTTGTCGGAATGTGCGGAATGTTCCGAGGGTGGCAGAGACGACGACAGCAACCGCAACGTCATGCCGTCAGGCCTGATTATGTCTATTTTTAGGACTGGGGCGCCATCGTACTGGGCTGTATATTGCAAAAGAAAATCATTTGGAAAATAGTCGTACTCGTAATCGAACTCAAACTTTTGTACAGTCGTCTCCACCGCATCGCTTTTTTGCAGTATAGTTTGCGTGCTTTCCAGTATTTGGTGCTCTGGGATCTTCTGTGCCGCAAAGAAATTCACCCAGCTCGGCAAGGCAGACTTTGGCAGCATTGTCCAGCTTGCAGGGTTGTTCCATTGTTTGTACATATCTAGTGGCACAAAAAGCGCCGTTGCTACGGAGACGAAAGTTAGAGACGCCAGTATGCCTAACCCGACAAGTCCGATTTTATTCCTGATGAAACCCTCTTTTATCTCAGAATATGTGGCCATCTCAGACAGTCCTTATCCTCGGATCCAAGTACCCGTAAAGAAGGTCTGCGACAAAGATGCTTGCCAAAAAGAATGCAGTTAGGACATAGGTGGCGCCTATGATCACCGGAAGGTCCATGACGCTTATTGCCTCAAAATAAAGTCTACCCATTCCAGGCCAATCAAAAACTGCCTCTGTGATTATGGCGCCACCAAGTGAGCCGGACAGGCTAAGGGCAAGGATGGTGACTATCGGGGGAGCTGCGTTCTTCAGGGCGCTCCCAAAGATGATCTTTTTTTGGCTGATGCCTATGGCTTTTTTTACAAATACAAAATCCTCCTGCATTATTCCAACTATGAAATTTCTGACCATGTACGCCCATGTTCCAAAGCCAATGAGGACTAGTGTGATCAAGGGAAGCGTCATATGGTACAACAGTGCAGGAATGTAGCCGGGGTCAGTGGGCGGCAACAGTGGCGTGGCCCTTGCAGGAAACAAATTGTACGAAAACGAAAAAGTGAAGATCATTATCAGTCCGATCCACCACACGGGAAAGCTGCTGCTGATTATTGCAAAAGTCGAGGTTATCTTGTCTGCCTTGGAGCCGGTCTTGCTGCCGGCAATTGCACCGACGAATATCCCGACTATGGAGATTATGACTGTGGCAGTCGTAAAGAGCAGGATTGTTCGTGGCAGTTTTTCCAATATGATGTCGCCCACCGCGGTGGAGCCGGAATCGCTGCTCAGAAACGTGGCGTGCCCAAAATCCAAGATAAGGATCTTGTACATGGCAAGGCCGATGCGGTTTGGCGAGTACCACGGCATGTCAAGGCCAAGATTCTTTACTCTCTGGTCTGTTTGCTGTATTATGTAGCGGTCCAACTCCTCCGTACTCTGAAAACTCGATACTAGAGCCTTGTTCTCAACCACTTCTGATCTGACTTGGATTGCGACTCCTTTTTTCATTATGGTGTCCATGTTGGAGCCGACAAGAAGTATTGTGACAAGCAGCGTGGCCATCAAGACGCCGAAAAGTATGGCCGCTCGTCTTGCAAAATACCGCTTTAACCCCATTGGTATGAATTGATGAAATTAGCTTAAAATGTTATGCGCGAACGCGCGACTTTATCTCAAGGGAGGAAAGCAGGCTTATCATGGCAAAAGGTTTGTCGATTAGGTCCAGGGTCTCCTTTACTGTATCAAACTGCGAGTCACGCTCAGACATGTATGGTGAAAGAAAAAAGACCTTTTGCTGCGGCTTTGCAGCCAGTATGAGATCTTCCACATTGTCTCCTTGCGGTATCCTCATGGATTTTTCCAAGACGACAAAGTCGTAGTTTGTACCGGAGTCGATTCTGCCAAGACAGGCGCCAACGTCTGAGACAAAATCAGCATGGTGATTCTTTTGTTCAAATATTTTTTTATAAAGTTCGATTATTCTTCTGTTTTCCTCCAAAACAAGTGCCTTCATGCGATTATCCCCACCGGATGTAGTTTCTTGGAAGGAACGCCTGTACTCCCTCCATCTTTGCCGTCTGCAGCAAGTCGCGATCAAAGCTCACGAGCGTGGCGCCTACGAGTTTTGCTGTGGCCAAAATCAGGCTGTCGGGAGTGTGGCACTCGTAGTATTTTTCACTCAGTTTTTGTGACTCTGAATTTATTTCGTTTGTTCTGTCAACTGTCAGCGGATGTCTGCAATACTGGTATATTCTGTCCATGGTGGCCACCGGGTCTATGCCAGTTATCTTCTTGACTTCGCCTAGCACCACCTCGGGAATTACGAGTTTGGATTTTTGCTTTCTCATTCTCTTTGCGATGGGCCTTAGGACACGGCCTTCCTGGATTTCCTTTATCAGTACATTTGAATCTAGAACTATCGTTTGGGTGTGCCCGATTTGCATTACCTAGATTTGGGGCGAGCTATAAAAGCGATTTTGCAAAATCTGTATCATGTTACAATTTGTAACAAGTAATTAAATACACACAGAAAAGCTCATAGGCGTGTCCGAAAACGGAGACAAGTCGCTGGCAGAAAAGCTGGACACTGCAATCGAGAATCTCAGCAGCTGGTACCGTGTCATACTGGTCGTGGTTATAATCGGCCTTTTGTCGTTGTCAGTGGTCATATCGCTTTCCCAGTATTACTTTCAACAAGAAATAGCAAAGAACGGACACATAACTGAAATACGCGACGAGGAGACAGGCGAGTCCAACCTGGTGTTTGTGCCAAATTCTGAACGAGTGTTTGCGCCAGAAAGCATACTTGGACTGTACACGACGCAGGTGTGGCTCATGGCAAGCAACGGGCTCGTAATTGGGCTACTGTCGTTTTTGTTTTTGTGGATCACATACAGGGGCCACATATACAGAAAAGAGCTAAAATCAATTGAGGGCCAGCTGATCAGGCAGTCATATCTCGTTAACTTTGAGACGTCCATTCCAGAAGGAAAAGACCGCGTCGAGAGAATTTTGAATCACTCTTGCCTTGTGTTTCCTGAACTGCAGACTCTGCTTAAGGGAAAATCGGACAAAAAACTCCCTGCAAAGTTGAACCAGAAGATGGGTGCAGACACAGTAGACATACTGGTTCCTACAAAGAAGGGCGACTTTGTCGTGAAATTCTTTGACAACGTATCGTTTTCCACGCTGGAGCAGTTCGCAAACAACGTCTCCAAGTCTGGAAAGATGATCTTCAGAGTCTTGTGCGTGGCAAAAAATTACGACGAGGAGCTGCAGTCGCCCCAGCTGTCGTCGCTTATGCAAAAGCTGAATCTGGATTTTGACATGGATCTAATCTTTGAGGAAGAACAAGGATACTCGATGCTCTGGATCAACTAGGGCCCAGCATATCTGTAAAGTCCCTCAAACCCAGAACAGCTTTGACGTCTGGATCAAAATTGGTGCACTTGAGAAAGGTGTTTCGGCCTTTTTCGGTGATTTTGTATTCCAGCTTTGCCTTTGGATTCTGGCTGTCGCGCGTTTCTATGAAGCCTTTTTTTGCAAAATTTTCCAAGATGAGTCGGAGCCGCTCTCTGTTGAGGTCGGAGCCGGGCGTGCCCGTGGTGATCTGCCTTAAGTTGAGCCATGTCCCTACTTTTGACATGTACCCCAGAATAGCTATGTTTGTGTCACCTGGGGTCTGATTGAATTTTCGCTCCACTTGCTAATCAAAGCAAAACTCGGTTGATATTACTTATGTGTTCTTTTGATAAATTTTTTGAACCAACAACACACCTAGATCGCAATCTATTCTAGGCAGATCGACTAAATCCTCCCATGAGTGCAAGCACGATAAGAAAGGCAAAAAAGCTGGTGGAGGAGGGAAACGTCATCAAAATAGACGAGGATCTCTACCAGGTTAGATCATCGTCGGATCCAAACAAGTCGTACATGGTCACCGCAGAATCATGCGACTGCCTTGGCTTCAAAAATTTTTACAAATTCCACCACGGAAAAGGAAAAAAGGCAAACTGCTCGCACCTTGAGGCGGTGAGGCTCTTCCTCAAGCAAAATCAGATTTGAATTATTCCCGAGTTGACTAAATACTGCAGGCTTCGCGTAAACTCTTTGTCGGAGATCTTGCCATCTGCCCACCAACCTGCATTTGCCTTGACCCACGTGGGGATGGACTCGGTGGGTGCAGCGGATCCAGCCTTTTGAACCGTGATTATCTCTTCTTTTGCCAAAAACTCTATTGCATCGATGAACTCTTTGTCGGAGATCTTGCCATCTGCCCACCACTTGGCGCCGTCCTTTATCCAGCTTGGAATTGGTCCTGCTTGGTAATGTGTGATTTCAAAGGTCGCAGTAGCCACCTGTGTTGGCAAACCGTATGCCACCTTGAGCAAATAAGTGCCTGCTCGAAGCCCTTCTGTCTGGATGGTCTGCATGTATGAGGCGTCTTTTTCAAAGTTGCCGTTTCTTACATAGATCAACCTGTCTGGGCTTTCATAGAGCAATAGGGAATACGACAATGTCGCAAAGTCGTCGGGGACTTGGCCGCTCACAATTATGTCTTGGCTTTTGCTGTATGATTTTTGGACAATCAGAGCATTGCTTGTCTCAGGCTGGGCTTCAGGCGCATCCTCCAGAACTATCTTCCCTTCAAGCCAGGGGTGTATCTCACAAAAATAATAATATGCAATGTAGATCGGCTTTTCGATTTTGATGGTGGCAGACTTGGATTGCTCTATGATTCCAGTCTTGAAATATTGTCCAGAATAGTCTGGGTGCGCCGGCACTCCGCTTGTGATGCTGTGTGCAACGGAATCTTCGTTGACCCAGGTTATCGAGTCGCCAGGGCTTATTGGTAGAATATCTGGGTAGAGTGCCCTTGCATGCGACTCTGAAGATCCACTCAGAATCCTTACTTCATAATTGAGGCCTTGCGCATAAGCTTGTGCCATAATTGCGACCAAAGCTATTGCTATTGCTGCGTACTTGAGCAAACTAACATGATCAAAAATCCTTACATATTCTCAATTTGTCTGTTCGGAACAGACAAACATGACATTATGGGGCAACAAGCTTGGGCCTGAACGCTCTCCGGTAAAACCAAAAAAGCCCCAACATCTCAATTTGCTCCATAAATAGGATCAGGTGCAGGTTGACAAGCAGGCCGTTTGTGAGATCGTTTAGCATGGCAAATGAGACGGAAAAAAGATAGTCAATGTACTGTATCTGGGTGATGCCAAAAGCGCCAGACTCGGAGATGTTTGGGCCATTCAGACTCGGTGCGCCAAACTCATTGCTTGCGATGACACGTGCAAGAACTTCCTTGTCGGCGTTGTATAGAGTGTTGCCGCGCTCAATCAAAAGTATGGTGGAGCCAAAATAACAGGCGAACAGAACTATGGCGAGTAAAATTATCTTGGCAGACTTGCCCCAGAGGGCCTTTGTCATCTGGTTTTTGAAGATGGCACCAAATGGGCCAAGCTTGCCTTTTTTGACCAATATGATAAGTGTTACAGAAATCAGTGTGGCAATCCCAAGGTTGCCTAGCCAATGCTCGACTAGATATTGGCCGGCAAGCAGCCTCAGTGGCAAAAATATGGCTGCAGTGACTCCGAGCAGGATTATCTTTTCTTTAATGTCTGTTGTATCCATCTGGTTTCATCTTCTAGACGCCCAAGTTGCCTAGAGCTTGTTTTTGAGTTCCTTGAGATATTTGACGCTGATTCTGTATGCCCTGATTGCAGAATAGATCTCAAAGAGTTCCTTGTAGGTAGGCTGCAGTTTCTTGAGATCTTCTCTGTTTATGCCAAAGTCGGTAATCGTCTGCCATATGCTTTCTATGGATACTCCTTCCTCGTCCACCAGTATGGACGACAGGTATTTCCCAATTCCCTTGCCTAGACTGATGTTTGTGGACATCATGGCGGCACTACAATAGCTTTGATTATATCTATCACGGAAATAATTCGTATTTCAGAGTTCCAAAATGGAACTGTGTTTTTGTGCTGTTCTACTTGAGATTCTTGTTGAGTGTGAGCCCTTTGACTTTTTTGCTATTGATCTTCTTGTCTTCGGACTTGAGTGTCTTGGAGTAGTTCTTTGTGTTGTTTTTGTCGTTTAGCTCTAGGATCTCGTCTTTTGTGATCGACAGTTTCTCAAAGTAGACCTTTCTTGCGTCCTGAAGCGAGCCACCGTTATCGAGAACTTCCTTCATTGCCTGTCTTGCTTCTTCGTGGAGCTGCTTTGTGTAGTTGAGTTGGCTCGCGATGGTGTTTTTGATGCGCGGGTCGAGCTTTGACATGTAGTCTTTGTATGCCAGACCGCCGTATGTGCCAGGCCCTACGGGTCTTTCTTGGAGTGCCTGCTCGAGCTTGTCCTGCGCCAAATTCCGCTTCTCCTCAATGGCAAGCTTTCTGGCTTCTATGTCGTATTGTTTTTGCAGCTTTTTGTTTTGCCCTTCGAGGAACTTCTCATAGTTTTTCAGCTTGAGCACCTCGTACGGGGCTGGTGCCAAAGCGTGCACTGTCTTGTTTTGAGACAGCTGCCTGTAGTAAAGCTCGTCGAACGTGGAAAACTCGCTGCCTACCTTGAGCGTGGTTCTGGCAAACCCTTTATGTTCGCCTTTTGTTGCAGAAACCACCACTGAGAACACACCTGATGTTGGCTGTTGCTCAAACTCGTAGCGGAACTTGCCGTCGTCTCCTGTAGTGGTCGAGGCTGAAACTCCGGCAAAGCGGATCTTGATTTCGGCACCAGCAACGGGCTTTGATGCGTGATCTAGGACGACTCCGAAAATCACTGGTTTTTCATTGGGGCGTATGTGCGGCTCTTCGAACTCGGCTTTGATCATAAAGTCCCATAGCGTTGCCGCAGAGGCCCAACTTGTGGCAGCAAACAACAGTGCTGCCAGCAATGCAGAAAAGACTGCCAGGCGATTCAATGACCTGACTCATTGATTTTTTTGTTAACCCTGAAACTCAATTTGAGAATAGCTGCAAATCAGTTATTTTTGAGCAGCTTTGGATCTTTTGATCAATCGCGTGGGATCCTTGATTTTGAGATCAGGGTGGTAGATCGACTTGGGATCGAGCCGACCGCTTGACTCACTGAGAAAAGCAAAAAACACAATCACCAAAAATTGATCCAAAAATTGTCCCCAATCGAACGAAAGCTTTTAATCGGCGTGATTTTTACGGTAAAAACGTTGCAATTAAAATTATCCGCTATTCTATTGAGTGTGCTGATTTTGGGCACCGTTTCATCACAAGCGTTGGCCCAGACTACTCCATTTACGTCAAACATCGTAAAATCTGGGGACTTTGTCACACTTTCTGGCGAAGGTGTAGATCCAGACGATGATACATTGGTTGTCTCTTGGAAGCAAACCGGTGGTGAGCAAGTCGAGCTGTTTCCATCCGCAAATGTTGCCGAGCCAACCTTCAAGGCCCCAGAAGTAGCAAACGGCAAAGTCAAAATTCTGACTTTTGAGTTAACTGTCCGAGATCCATATGGAGGGGTCGACACAGACACGATCAAGATTACGGTCATGCCAAGAAACCAACCGCCAACCGCTGATGCGGGTCCAGATCAAACCGTCGAAAAGGGCGACACTGTGACGCTAAACGGTGATGGAACTGACCCAGACGGCGATCCGCTGACCTTCCACTGGTCTCAAATTGACGGACCAATAGTTACTTTAGATGATCCAAATTCTCAAAGTCCAAGTTTTGATTCCTCAGAAATGGATCGAAGCTCCGGCACAATTAGATTCCAACTTACCGTCTCGGATGGCTTTGGCGGACTGGCAAGGGACAACGTGGTGATCAAAGTCACTGCGGGCAAGCCAACTATGATTAGTGCGGATGCAGGTGACGACCAAATCGTCGATGAGGGCACAACAGTGCAGCTGGAAGGAACATGCATGGACAAACTTGATAGGGATATTACTTACTCGTGGACACAAACGCTTGGACCGTTCTCTGAGCTGTCATCAACTGCAGACCCAGATCCGACCTTTGTTGCACCAGAGATTCCAAACGGACCGATGGTGCCAATGGCATTTAGATTTACTTGCACTGCAGAAGGTGGCGGAACTGCAACCGATATTGTAATTATCAAAGTCAGACCACTCAATGATGCTCCAGAGGCCGATGCAGGGCCAGACAGAAACACCCAGTCGTTCAGATATGTCTACCTTAGTGGCTCTGGTACAGACCCGGACGGCGACAAACTCCAGTATTCATGGAGACAAATTAGTGGCGACGACGTTGACTTGATTTATCCAAACAAGGCCGAGGCAAGATTCTTGGCACCAGAAGTAAGTGGTGGTGCATCTTTGGAATTGAAATTTGAATTAACTGTAACCGACCCATATGGCGGCAAAGACTCTGACACCATGACTGTGACGGTGTATTCCAATAATGTGAGGGCAACTGCTGATGCAGGAGTTGACCAAACAGTCGACGAGCAGACTTTGGTAACTTTGTCTGGTGTCGGCGAGGATCCAGATAGTGAAGAACTCACGTTTGAATGGAGACAAGTAGGTGGTGAGCAAGTCGAGCTGTCGGCAATCGACGAACCAGAGCCAACCTTTGTCGCGCCAGTGGTGGAAAATGGCAAGGTGAAGGTTCTGGTCTTTGAGCTGCGAGTAGCTGACGAGAGCGGCCAGCCAGCAAAAGACCTAGTTAAAGTTACAGTATTACCAGTTAACGGAATCCCAGAAGTTGACGCCGGCGAAGATCAGACAGTAGAAGGCGAAACAACTGTGATGCTCATGGGCTCTGCGTTCGACGAGGATAACGAGCCTTTGACTTACCTGTGGAGCCAGATATCCGGTCCATCTGTAACACTGTCTACGGAAACTGATCTGGAGACCACCTTCACTGCCCCCAAAGTCTCTGTTGATACAGTGCTCACATTCCAGTTGATTGCCAACGATGGGCAGGCAGACAGCGAGCCTGACACGGTGGACATCACAGTAAAAGGCACTGTCACAAAGCAGATCACCGCCTATGCAGGAAAGGACAAGACCGTTCCAGAGCAGTCCACAGTGACGCTGTTTGGCTCAGGCAAAGACCCAATGAAGCAGAAGCTCTTCTACAACTGGAGACAGGTCTCAGGTGAACAGGTCACACTGTCCGCAACTGACTTGGCAAAGCCGTCATTTGTGGCGCCAGAAGTTGACAACGGTGAGACCAAGTCGCTTGTCTTTGAGCTCACAGTAAGTGATGGACAAGGCAGAACTGCCAAAGACACAATCACTGTGACTGTAGAGCCAATAAATGGCGACCCGACAGCAATTGCCAAAGTCAAAAGTGTCAGAGAAGCAGTCTAGTCTTTTTTTACCATCAAAATTTAGGTATCTTCATAAACCTAGCAATGCCGTGTAACTGTGAGTTTTGGATTTAGAAAAATTCAGGGATGATGTATACACCATCACCAACCAGCTTTCATCACAGTTACAAAAAGACGATCAGCCAAAGCTCAACTATGTGAGGCAGAGACTCATAGATCTATACCAGCAAAATCTTGTCAAGATTAATCATTCTGTTTTGGAGCTCATATGCGCCGCAAACCTTGTGGCAAAGGGATTCACCGTGGACGTCGAAAAACAACTGACAAACTCGCTTGTGTGCGACATTTACGCAAAAAAAGACAGCCAAATATCAATAATTGAGATAGAGACTGGCTTTACTCCGCCTGAGCACGCACTTGACACCATCGATTATTACGTATCCAGGATAGTCAGCAAGATAGCGCGATACAGTAAATACTGCGACGATTTTTCGCTTGCAACGCCAGTCATTGGGATCCTGCCATTTCATCGAGTATTCCTCAATCCCCCTCCGCTTAGGCCTGAAAACGAGATCAAAAAGATCAAGTCATTATGTGATAGGTTCTACCGCAACCCGCCAATAGAGTACGACGACATACTCAATGCAAAACTCAACTCGATATACCTCATAAATATAGACAAGGGGTTTGCAAAGCAAATCGATCCGGTGTCATACTACAAGATCACTGCCTCCATACTCGAGAAAAGCGAAATTGATCTGTGACACAGTCCTAAAATATGACTTGTGCGTAACCAGATCCGTAAATGATCTGCGGAAGCTGTGAAAAACACAAGCATTATGAGTGCATTGACTGCCAAAATGATCACAAAACAGAGTTGTGCAGCTGCGACTGCCACGTGAATGCGGAAATGCACAAGCACAAGTGACTAAAAGTCCATCCGCCAGTCTGTCTTGAGTTTTTTGTCTATGGTCTCGGCCATCACATCAAGCTCGTGGGTGCTACCAAAGCTCTGGTAGGTCATCTTTTCCAATGTCTTGACTACGCTTTTTGCTGTGCGGTATTGCGGAATTGATGGTTCATTCAGCTCGCCATACAGGCCTATTCCGTGAAGGCCGTTTGTCTTCGCGTAGCCCAAAATTAGACCGTTGAAGCCGGTTATCACGGATTTTGAGGGAGTGATGCTGATGTCCATTTTTTGGAGCTGCGCTGTGAGGTCCTGCGAGGTGGTGGTCACATACGTTCTTGGGTTGTCTGTGATGACGCGGTCCGTGTGAAAGCCTCCGAGGGTGTATACGAACTTGGCATTGTATTTCTTTGCAACATTGATTACGTCCTGGCACAACTGATGTAGATCTTCGTTGGTTTTTGGTTGGCCGTAGCCGCCACCAAATACTATGAGGTTTTCTGTGTATCTGTACTCCCATGCTTCTTTTGGGATCTCTATGTGGCCGCCTTTGTCCAGCACGTACGAAAGCAGAGTTGACTCTGCGATCCTAAATGGGACTGTCTTTTTTGATTTGTTGACAAAGTCGATTACGATGTTTCCCACGTTGCCCATATCTTGTAGCGCTGCAATGACTAGTGGTTTTTCAACGGACGGCTCGACTAGCTGCTTAAACTCCACAGTACTGGTTAGGCCTGTTTCCGATTAAAGGTTTGGTCACTTTGTTCCACATATTCATAAAATTTGCCAAACTTTGGGAATTATTCATAAAAATAATGAAGAGTTGCCAAATTTAGCAAAAATCTATCTGTGGCGTGGTTTCTTTGTTTGATTTTTTGAATGGTTGCTTTGAGCAGGTATGGCAATAAAAGATTCATAAATCGAAAAAACTACCTAACGGAGATCATTGAAGACCATGGCTAATTTTGGCACCTTGGAGTACGTGTTGGACAAATTTTCTGGCACATGGAGCTGGAAGATTACGGGTGAGCGGGCAGTCGCAATGGTGTCAAGAATAATGCCACAGGCTTGGTACGGTGAGGGTGAGTACGAGGCCATAGTTCCAGACGACCCAAAGCACATACGCCAGATAAAGTGGATAATGGACAGGTATCCGCTTGAGATCCTCTCAAAGAATGTCTGGCAAAAAAAGCTGCCGCCTTCTGCAAAACAGGTCGCAAAAAAACCAAAAAAGATAGAACGACTCAATCTGGCAAACCCAGGGAAGCAGTTCAAAGGTACTTTGTTTAATTTTCAGAGGGAAGGGCTAGACTTTCTGATTAAATCGTCTGGCAACGCATTGCTTGCCGACGAAATGGGCCTTGGAAAATGCGTCCGAGGTGACTCTTTAATAGAGACTGCGAACGGGCAAATTGCTATTGGTGATCTGTGGAAGAATTCACAAATCATAGAACAAAACGATGATGAGGCGTGGGCAAAACTACCAAAACCACTAATAATCCAAACTTTTGATGGCCAAAAAATAGTTGCCAAAAAGGTCGACAAAATATTTAGACAAAAAATTTCAGAACCAATCGCCAAAATCGCACTCTGGAATGGTTCTGCTGTAGAATGCACAATGCGTCATAGGTTTTTGACTCCTGATGGCTGGAAGATGGCAGGAGAGTTAACTGTAAATGATAAGATAGGCATTCCATCTCAAATTGTTCAAAAAATTGCAAATAATCACACCTCTCTGAGCTCGCTCAAACTATTCACACCATCCAAGTATACGCAAGAAATGAGCAAGGAATTAGCATACTTTGTAATCGACAAATTAGAATCCACAAACCACTCCGGGCTTGCAAATGAGATACAAAAATTAGCATTGGAGGCAATACGTTGGTGTGGCATAAAGGAGATTCAAACCAAGAAGTATGATGGCTTTGTATATGATCTGTCTGTTCCTGACACTCATAACTACATTGTTAACGGTATGATAACTCATAACACAATACAAACATTGGCTTATCTATCCACGGAAAAAGATGCATTTCCTGCACTGATAGTGGCCCCGCTGGTTACACTACAAAATTGGCAAAGGGAAATTGAAAAATTTCTCAAAAGGAAGAGCAGAAACGGCAGGTTGCTTGAAAACGAGCCGCCCACCACCACCATAATTCGCGTCGGCAAGTCAGAAGAGCTTGGCAAATTCGACTTTTACATAATCAATTACGAGTTGCTGTACAAAAGATACAAAGACCTGGCAAAACTAAATCTTCGAACAATAGTGTGCGATGAGGTGCAGCATCTCAGATCAAAAACCACACAAAAATACCATGCGGTAAAGAAACTATCCGCATTAAGCTCTGTAAAATACAGAATTGGGTTGTCTGGAACTCCAATCTACAACCGCGGCTCTGAGATCTGGCCCATAGTTGATATACTAAGGCCAGGACTACTTGGTAACTTCAAAGAATTTTGCGAGTATTTCTGCTACATCAACGAAAAAGGAAAGGCAATAGTGCTGGAAAACAAGCGGGAATCTCTACGGCAGATGTTACAAAAACACGTGATGCTAAGGCGTAAAAAATCGGATGTGCTAACAGAGCTAAAAGAAAAGGTAAGGTACAAGGAAATCATAGATGCAGACATCAACTACTACAACATGGAGCTTGAAAAGATCTGGAAGAAACTAGAAGAAGAAAGAAAAGTGGCCCAGACTGCATTCGATGCCTCTACTGCCTATCAAAGAGCAATTCAAAGCGAAAGACAAGCTGCAGGAATTGCCAAACTGCCACACGTGATCAATTTTGTCAAGAACATCATGGAGATCGAGGAAAGTGTAGTCGTGTTTTGCCACCACAAATCAATTCACACACTTTTGCATCAAAGTCTTGCAGAATTCAAACCGGCGTCGATAATCGGAGGTCAATCAGACAAGGAAAGACAAGCAAACATAGATGCTTTCCAAAACGGTGAAACAAAGCTGATGATTGCGGGTCTGAGGGCTGGCAACGTGGGAATCAATCTGACTAGGGCAAGATATGTGATATTTGCAGAGCTTGACTGGAGTCCTGCGATACATCTGCAAGCAGAAGACCGGCTTCATAGACTAGGGCAGAAAAACACGGTCTTTGCTTATTATTTGATAGGAAATGGGACGCTGGATGAGCATGTGGCCCAAGTTCTCGTCGACAAAAGCTACGAAATTGATTCCATCATGGACAGCAAAACAGAATCGTTTGAGAACAAAGAAAAGGCCAAGCTAATCCTGGCCCAAATCCAAGACAAAATAAAATCCATAATGAAAAACTAGTTCTATTTTCCGTAGGGGGAATTGCGCCAGCCGCGCTCAATTAGCTTTTCAGCAGTCAAGTCTTTGACGCAGACGGGAATCTCTGTGTGTGGTTTGTAGATTTTGCTCAAAGGCTCATTGCAAACCACTGCCGCAGCTCCAATTCCGTTTTTGAGCATTTTCAAGGGAGGGTGAAACCTGTGTGTTTCTAGATTGTACCACCTTTCATCCAATTCTGATGGTGGAAGAGTTATTGTGTCTTGCGGCATAATTCTCAAAATTCTGTCGTCGTTTGGCGCTGGCGTGCCTCTGCCGTCTCGATTGCTTGTCAAAAGATACAGGTATCCGTCTCTGCCTTGAACAACGTCGCGCAGTCTCCCAAATTCGCCTGACAGAATTTCATTATGTGACAGTATCTTGTTTTCAGCCAGGTCGAGATCAAAGACGTGCAAGTGGGCGCCACGCAGTGTGGCGACAAGGAACTTGCCGTTAAGAGATGGAATCTTGTCTGAGTTGTAAAAACTTGCACCAGATGGGGCCCATGTGATCTGGCCCGTGTGGAAAATAGGGCTGACAAATCTCGGATCAGACTCGTCGCCAACTATGCTCGGCCATCCATAGTTTTTGCCAACTTCTATCACATTTATCTCGTCGTGGGCAAAGCCCCTCTCACCGGACGGCCCGTGCTCCGCAGCGACAAGCTTCCCTGTTTTTGGATCCCAATCTAGGCCTTGTGGATTTCTGTGACCATACGAGTATACTGGTGAGTCTGGAAACGGGTTGTCGGAGGGTATCGTCCCGTCGGGATTGATTCTGAGTATCTTACCGGCAAGAGAATTGATATCTTGAGCTAGATTGGCGTTTGCTGCGTCGCCGGTAGTTATGTAAAGTTTAGAGTCAGGCCCAAAGCGTATGCGGCCGCCATCGTGTATTGCCGCGCCAGGTATCTTGTCGATTAGGATTGTTTCATCTGAAAGTTTGTTGTCTTTTTCGACAAATCTTGATACGCGATTATAAGTAGACAACAGATCCGAATATGTATAGTAAAGGTAGGTGTAGTGGTTTTTCTCAAAGTCTGGATCCAGCGCAATGCCCAGGAGGCCGCCTTCGACGCGGCCCACATTTAGGATGGCCATGGGTTCTTCTCTGAGTAGGCCGTCCTCTATTACGCGCAGCTTGCCTACTCGTTCAGTCACAAAGATCCTCCCGTCTGGCGCAAATGCAATGGACCATGGGACTTCGAGTCCTTCTGCAACAGTCTCGACTTTAAAATCTGTGGGGTTCTGGGCATATACAAGCGAGGCGCCAAAGAGCAAAGGGATGGCCAAAAAATAATACATACATATACTATTAATTAGAAATTTTATGAACATTTGGTATGGATTTCCTGCTCGAAGAAGAGATGATTGATTTGCTCACGTACTGCCTGCAGAATCCAGAAGCGTCTGAAGTTGCGCAAAAAAAGGCGCGAATCCAGGAGATCGGAAAAGAGTTGTACTTGGACGGCGGCGTGGATGCGCTTGAAAACATGTTCTTCGCACTAGAAAACAGAATAAAAGAAGAGATCGGCAAAGATCCGCGACCGCTTAGGTCTCTGTGGAATGGCAATACTCCAGAGTGGAATTACTGATCTAAAAAATTGTAGAAAAGGCTTATGCCTTTCCGATTCTAAATATCGCCGTAGAACATGTTGGGCATGTTCCTTTTGTTGCCGGCTTTCCGTTCTTAAGAGTGACTGGTTTTATACCTGACATCTCTCGCTTTGCTCTGCATTTGACGCAATAGCCTATCATGATGTGACTTACTAGCAAGATCTGCTATTAGCGGAATGCTGTAAAAATTATTTAACACGATGGTAGACTGGGGCATCGAATGTGAAGTATAGCCACAAAGTCTAATTTCTGCTACAAAAAGGTCATTGCAGCTCAACGTCTTTTGTCTCCCTGCTCAGCAGCGTCGGTATGATCACAATTATGGCTCCAATTATGATGTTGATGCCGAGTGCAGCTGGAATCGCCTCCTTTGCAGAGACCGAGATGAGGTGCAGCGCAATAAGTGGAGACCAGGACCCAAAAATGAGTCCTGCGTTGTATGAAAACCCAGCGGCGCTGTTTCTTGCTTGAGTGGGAAATCTTTCTGAAAAAAATGCCGGGATCGGGCCTGATGCAGTGGAGATGACAAATGCGTACACTGCTACGACCAAACTCACAAGCAGTGTTTTTTGCAAAATTATTGTCGCAAATGGAATGGAAAGTACAATCGACGCAAAAACAAAGTACAGCATTGCTTTTTTGCGACCTATTTTTTGTGAAAGCCATCCGGTAAATGTCATGCCCACCCATGATGAGGCAGTAGCATAAATCATGATTGGCGCAACTTCGGCATTGGAAAACTGGCCGAACTGGTGCAGGTAGGTGGGAAGGATGCTAATTGAGCCATGGTACATATAGACAAGTCCAGTCATTATGGTAGCACACAGTAAAAACTCTCTACGGTATTCTTTTCCAAAGACTATCTTTCTGAGGGGAGATTTTTCTATGCCGTCCTTTAGGCGTTTTTCGACCCAGAGGGGCGACTCGTCCATACTGAATCTGACAAAGAGCGCGACAAAGCCTGGCACTATGCCTGTAAAAAAGAGGATCCTCCATCCGATCTCCTCGAAGGCATCGCTTGGAAATGTTATCGTAATGACTTGAAATACGATGGACGCCAACAAAAATCCAAAGGAAAAACCACTCTGCAAAAATCCTGAGAGAGTGCCACGTCTTTGTTTTGGCACGCTCTCCATCGTGATCACTGCACCGCTGCCCCACTCGCCACCAGCAAAAATTCCCTGGATGAGCCTTATTAGTATCAGCAAGATGGGGGCAAGCACCCCTACCATTGCATAGGTGGGCAAAAGGCCCACGGAAAACGTCGCTACTGAAAACCCGAGAATTGTGATTATCATTGCCCTCTTTCTGCCAAACTTGTCTCCGTAAATTCCAAAAATCACCGACCCAAGAGGCCTCATGATCAAAGTGACAGTGTATGACGCAAATGTGGCAAGGATGCTAAATATCGGATCTTCTGAAGGAAAGAACAACTGGCTGATTGAGGGCACCACCAGCAACATCAACACTATGTCGTACCCATCAAGCGACCAACCAAGAAAAGATCCTGCGACGATCTTTTTTTGCGCCGTAGTTAAGCTCAACAAACTTCTAATGGCTAGCTCATATTTTAGCTGTAAATTGCTAGCTTACGATTATCTTGATCTCAATTTTGGGGCTAAGTGCTGAGGCGTCCTTTATGCTGTCCCACACATAGATCTCTGCAGTATACACACCCGGGATGTCGGTGGACCATGAAATAGCGGGAGACAGAGTCTGCTGCGAGTTCAACGACGCAGAAAACCAGGAAAGCTTGCGCGTGACTTGGTTGCCGTCGAGTATCTGCACGATATACACGAAATTCTGGGCATGCGCCTGCTTGTTTGTGACATCCGCCGATACCTGGATCTGCTGGTTCACGTTTATGTTCTGGGATATGGGTTCGCCAAAGGTGTTGACAAGGCGCGGGTTCTTTATCTCGGCACGCTGGGTGCCAACTTGCGCAAAGGCCTCGTAAATTGGCGCCAAAATTACAATCAGAGCGAGAAAAAGTGCTATCTTTCTTAACACGTTTGAATACAAAATTGTGTCATACTAAAGAGTTTTCATACTAAAATGGTTGAGCTGTTGACTAAATACTAAAGCTCGATCCTATAGTAATCCCAGCGCTCGGGGTCGAATTTTGTGACAAACTCTGCATTTTCGTTCTTGTCTATTCGTTTTTGTATTACGTCTCGGAGCGCGAAGCTGGTGAGGTACTTGTAGTTCATAGAGTGCGCCTGCATCGTGAAGAGGTGTCTCATCTCGCTTCCACCTCTGAGTCCCCAGTAGCCCATCTTCAGCGCAATTGGCTCCAAAAAGACTGTGTTGTGTTTTCCATAGTTTTCGTCTATTATCTCGGGGCGAAGGATGTAATTTTCAAGAGGTCCTCCCTTGGCAAAGCCAATTATTGGCCCATCAGAGCTGCCGACCCGCAGGGTGTTGAGGATTGTCTTTGGATCGATGAGTGTTTTTTGAAAATGTTCTCTGTCTACCTGGAGTGGTGTGGGTAGCTCATGGTATATGCTAAGGAGCGTCTTTTGGAAATCGGGATCATGTCTTATCTTCATAGACTCTATTTTTGGAACAAGTCGTAGATTTTCATAGAGGTATTCTGATTGTATCTTGATTTCTTGCTGGCGCAGATGCAAAAATCCGGTCACTGCGTCCATAAAGTTTTTTCTCATGTCTTTTGGTAGTGCGCGCAAAACAGTGTCGCACATTTCCGCCTCGTCATTTAGAAGATCCTCAAAATATGCAACGGCCCGTTTCACAATGTATGAGGGGTGCCAAGCCAAGGCATGCGCGTTTTTCTTTGCCATGTCCATTGCTTTTGCAAAGTCGCCTAGTGCGTAGCCGCCTACTCGGTCTATGACGGAAAGCAGCCACCCGAGCCTTAGATAGTACTGCTGCATCTCTGGGTTGTCTTTGGTGATTGGTGACTTGGAAAAACACTCGTAAATCTGCCTTTCGGCGTTTTCCTTTAGCTTGCCCTGCCAAGGATATGTTGTGCGAAGGATGAGCGCTTTGACTATCTCGTTGTCCAGGCCGGCGTCCCTGAACAATTCTTTTACAGTTGAGTCATGTGTGAGAAACCTGATGACATTTTCTTCATGCGGCTTGTCGACGCTTTTTTGTGGGTCAAAATCATGGAACAAAGCTGACGCAAAGAGGTACTTGAAGTCCTCAGGCCGAATGTCGTTGAGTATACTCTTCCACTTTAGGACGATGAGGGAGACGTAGGTAACTTCGAGCTCGTGCGTGATGTTGTGGTAGCCGTAATAGTCCTTACCTAGGCCCTGCGTCTCGAAGATCTTTATGGTGTAGTCTAACATCCTTGTAAAACAGGGGCGCTCCAGCCCGCAGGTGGCGCAAAGGCCGATTATCTCACTTCTCAGAGTCTGCGGGTTTGCAAAGAGCTGCATTAGTACTCGATGTGCGGACAGTTTTAAAACTGTATAGGATGGCGGTATAATTTTTACAAAATTTGTGCAGATTTTATGATAATTTCCCAATCGATCTTGGCGGCCTTTGGTAATGAGCATGTGTTTTTTTGATTAGCGCAAACAAGCGGTGCAGGTGTACGCACACACAAACCATTCTATTCTATTGGATATTATGATAGTTATGAACCAAAAGCAAAACTCGAAAATAAAACTCGCGATTCTCAATCTCCTCGAAGAGGGCACCTCCGACAGGGCAAAAATCTACAAAAAACTGCAAAGCGAATTTGGGATGTCTCAGACCGAGGCAAGGCTTGCGTGCAAGGAGGTCAAAATAGAGTTGATCTCCAAGCTAAAGACACTCCAATCTGGCATGCTGGAGCTCTGAGAAAGACTCATAGCGTGATTGGGGCCAAGCTGTTGCGTGCACCTTGACAAAGACGCCTTGCTGGCGCTGACGCAGAATGCTGCGCAAAAATATGTCATGAGACTCAAGGACGCGGAATATTTCCCAAGGGAGGTTCAGCTTAGCTACGTGCAGACGCCGGTGAGCAGACCAACTACTAGGGGCGGCGTGTATTTTTCGGACAAGATGGGCTTCAAAATAAAGGCAAAGCTGGCAGACACAGGACTTGCCAGCACGCTCTCAAGAATGATGCTTGGACCGAACGCCGACTTTGAGCAAATAGAGTTCGTCACGCATGTTGCCGCAGGGGGAATAATGTCGGGCCTCAAAATATTTGCAAATCTTGTAAATTATGTGCAAAAACCGGACGGCCTTGAGCTCAACTTGATGGTTGTCGGCACAGAGTCAGCCAATTGATGCCTTGAAGTACCTGTCGTAGGTTTTTCTCTTTTCTTCGTCTGAGAGTATCTCGTAGGCTTTTGTTATCTCTGCAAATGTCTCGGCGGTATTTTGGTCCTTTGTCTTGTCTGGATGGTATTCCTTTGCAAGCTGTCTGAATTTTGCTTTGATCTCATCTTGCGTTGCGTCGTTTGAGACACCAAGTGTGGCATAATAGTTTGGCAGCCTTGATTCTTGGAGCATCTTGCGGAATTCCTGGGCCTCCTTTGTCTGTTTTTTTTCGCCAAAAAAGTCATCGTCGTCCGCATTCCACTCTGAATGGTATTTTTCATAGTCACGGTTCTGCTTTGAGGCGAACTCTTTTTTCTCGTACTCGGTCTTTCTTCTGAGTATGATGTCTCTTGCTAGATACAAAAACAGCGCAACCACTGCGGCGGCAATTATGATCATTGCCAGCCTTACATCATTTGGGTTGTAGTACTCTGAGATCTCTTCTGAGCCGCGCTGCGCCTCGGTAATTATTGCTGGCTGCTGTGCATGTGTTACAAGCATGCTGATTGAAAACACAAGCATGAGTGCAAGAGCTGATTTGGGCATTGCTGTATTACGTCGGCTCTAAAATTTTATTAAGATTCGCATGTGTCAGACCAGCCTAAAGTCCTCCTTGACTGTGTTCAGTACGATGTTTGTCACCGTCTTGTCAACGTTTGGCTTTGAGGAGAGGTTCTTGACAAACTTGCTCAACTCGTCCCGGTTTTTGAATTTTGCGACAAGCACCGTGTCGGATTCCCCTGTGACGTCATAAACGGCGCAGACATTCTCGAGGCTTGCAATCTCGTTTTCTATTTCGACCATCTTGCCTTTTTTTGTATAAATTTCAATTATGGCAGTCAGGTCGTAGCCGAGCTTCTCATGGTCGATTATTGCCGTATAGCCCTTGACTATCTTTTCTTGCTCCATCTTTTTTATTCGTGTAAGTATGGTGACAGTAGACATGCCAAGCTTTAGTGCCAGCTGCCTTGACGAGAGTCTTGCATCAACTAGGAGGTTCTTTAGAATTTTTACATCTGTCTTGTCTAGGATCATTTAATATCAAGTACGCTTTACAAATATTAAAGGTTATCAGATTTTTTTAAATATATTTTCAACTTCACTTCATGACATCATAAATCCATCCACGCCTATAATAAAATATAGAATGATTGAAAAGAATTTCGACTCAAACCGGCTGTATGACAAGGTGCTGAGATATTATTTGAGAAAAAGACACTACACCAAAGAGCAGGCAAACTTTATCGCGCAAAGGGTTGTGCAAAAGGAAAAAGAGATGCGCACGTGCAAAAACACAAAATGCGGGCACATGCTGCATGATCACCTCAGGAATTACGAGTCGTGCCTTGTGGACAATTGCGGCTGCCGTGGATTTCTGAGGGCCTGCTAGTCCTGAATCTTTTGCACAAACGTGCTGAGGGAAAATGGTTTTTGGAGATACTCGACTTTGTCCTCAAGCGACCTTGTGCTCTCGTTCCCGCTAAGCGCGTAGGCAGACGCAAAGATGATCTTCTGGGTGGGTTTTACGCTTAGTATCTCGGTTGCCACCTCGGAGCCGCTCTTTTTTGGCATGGACTGGTCCAGGACCACGACATCGAATGGGTTTTGGTCCAAGGCCTCAAATTCGCTCTTTTTGAGGGATTCCTGGTATCTTTTTAGGCATTCTGCGCCATCCCTCGTTATGACAACATCGTGACCGTACTTTCGCAAAATCTTGTCATACTGGCTTGCTGTAAACTGGTTGTCTTCTGCTATGAGTATCTTCAAACTTGTATGTGGTTTTGCCTTTGGGCGGTTTTAACACTAGTTTGTCCTTTTTAAACACACAGAAAAATCGGAAAACGACAATAACTTTGGCGTCGTACTAGATGTGTGGGGCAAACAGATGAGTTGGTCAAAAACGGCAAAGTGTTTCTGGCAGAAGGCAGGTTCGAGGAGGCGCTCTCCAATTTTGAACAAGCGTTGTTACTTGATCAAAAGAATGCGCAGCTATGGAATCTAAAGGGTGCTGCGCTGCGCAGCATGGGGAGATACGACGAGGCAATAGAGTGCTTCAATAAGGCGCTGGAGTTGGACCCAGCAGACAAGTACGCCTCCTGAATCGGACTGTGCCAAAAGACTAATTATTGCAGTAATGAAATGTTTCACTAAAGAAAAAATGAATAATGTTGAGAAAATACTGAGCAAGGCGTCTGGGCTGTGTGAAGATGGCAAGTTCAAAGACGCGGTGATTTTGTACAACAAGGCACTAAAAGCTGAACCAAATAACGTGGATGCACTAATTGACAAGGGCGTTGCACTGCAAAATATGGGTCGCCTCAAGCAGGCACTGGTGTGCTTCCAAAAGGCACTCGATGCGGAACCAAAAAATCTGACTGCGTTGATCAACAAGGGATCAGTGCTGCACACACTTGGGAACTTTGAGGAAGCAATAGAATGCTACGACGCAGCTCTTGCAATAGACAAAAAATCCACAATGGCTCTTGCGTACAAGGGACTCTCGCTTGGCGAGCTCGGCTTTGTAAAGGAGGCTCTATCTTATTTCAAAAAGGCGCTCAGAATCGACAAAGATTACGATCTGGCGCAAATCAGCAAAGATATCGCAAAAAGACTGCTCAAGGAACAAAACCAACGTGCGTACTAAAAAATGGTGACATCGCCAGGAGCCGGTTCACGCTTTTGGTTTTTGTGGAATTCGATGTAGTCGCCATGATCTGCTTCTTGGTGTTCCCTTAGCTTTTCGATGGTTTCAAACACATTGTTGCACAAGTAGCACTTTGGTTTATATTCGTCGACAAGGGGTAGCACCATCACATTGTATGTGGCTGCCCGGTATTTCTTGATTTGCGTAGCCACGAACACACCCACAATCTTAAAAATACACTGTAATTGCAACAAGGTATGCAAAAACTAGGAATCATCGCTTCGCTGATTCTAATCGGCGCCGCATTGATGGGTCCAATAAGTACTTCGGTCGCACAAGAGTCTGCACAGGCTGGCACAAACACCACGTCGTCTGCTGCCCCATCTGACGCAGACGCGAAAAAAAATGCATCCACAAAACCGCAAAAAGAGCTTACCATGGAAGAGAAAATAAAGAAAGAGCTTGAAGAAAGAAGAGCAAAACTTGATGCCAAGCTAGACGAACGCACAAAAAAGATAAAAGAAAAATCACTCAAAAAAACTCAGACGTGGGATGAGCGGCTAGATGAAAGACTCAAAAAACTAGAGGTTGCCGGAAAGCGACAAACAACAATCGAGGAACAAAAAGCAAAACTGCAAGAACAAATGTCAAAGAAAAAATCAAAACTCGAAGAACAAATGAGCAAGAAAATAGGTACACTCGATGAAAGAACGTCTGCAGCAAAAGCAAAGTTTGACAAAATGATGGCAGACAAGCTAGCAAAGTTCAACGCCAAAGTAAAGCTCAAGTCCAAAGCTGTTGCGCCAGTAGAGCCTGTGGAGCCATCCAAGGAGCCTTCGCCAAACGCCGGCTCCAACTCAACCAAGTCTGACTCTCAGTAGGCACCCTTTTTTATTCAGTTATCGTTTTATATCGTGATTCTCAACTAGTTTTGTTGGATACAAAGGCGATTCTTCTTGCCGTAGTGCTTGTGGCGTCTGTGATGTTGATACCATACATGCAGGCGCACGCGCAAACTCAACCAAAGGAAAAAGCATCGGACAAGATACGCGAGTTCGAGGCCCAGCAAGAAGAAAAACTAAGAAAGCTGGAAGAAAAAAAGCTGGCGCAGCTGGCCGAAGTCGAGGCAAAGAAAAAAGAAGTCATTGAAAAGAAAAAGAAACAGCAAGAAGAACTGGAGGCAAAAAGAAAGCAGCTTGAGCAAGAAAAGGAAGCAAAAAGACTCGAAGTCCTCCAAAAAAGGCAAGACAGAATAGCCGAGTTCAGTGACATAAAAGAAAAGGCCCGACAGCAGGCCGAAGAATCACAGCAAAAAAGGATGCAGCAACTAGAAGAGAAAAAGCAGATGAACACAAAAGAAGAACTGGAAAAAAGAAAGAAGGAGCTTGAGGCACAAGCCAAGATGACAAAGGAAAAGTTCCTGGCTCAACAAAAACAGACTCAAAAAGAATTGGAGGAAAAGCGCAGAGAGGCCATAAAGCAGCTCAAAGAAAAAAGGCTAGAAATGGAGCAAGAGGCGCAAAAAAAGGCACAGAATTGGGAAAAACAGCAAGAGTCAGCAAAGAAGGCGCATATAGATAAACCAGTACAGAAGAAATGGCTCCCAGCAAATTTTAGACTTAACTGAATGTGCCGCATTATTTTTATACCGAGTTAATGGTTTGCCATTATGCAAAAACTAGGAATACTGGCCTCAGTACTTCTTTTGGCC
Organism: Candidatus Nitrosotenuis sp.; assembly: GCA_038869975.1. Lineage (GTDB taxonomy): Archaea > Thermoproteota > Nitrososphaeria > Nitrososphaerales > Nitrosopumilaceae > Nitrosotenuis. The sequence goes on along the minus strand of JAWCQC010000012.1, from coordinate 9,012 downwards.
TCTGTCATCATCGGACCTGTTGGATTGTCGTATGCACAAACAGTCGACACAAACAAGGCAGCAAAGATGAGTCACGAGGAAAAAAGAGCAATGATGGACAAGCAAAGAGAAGAGCGACTGGAAGCACAAAAACAAAAAGCCGCGGAAATCAAGGCAAAGATGAATGCCAAAAAAGAGGCAGCAGCAAAAGAGATTGAGGCTGCAATGGCATCACGCCAGGCGGCAATCAAAGAAGACCTTCCACGAACTGAAGACATCATTGCTAAACTAAAGGCAGCTGCAAAGGAAGCAATTGAGGCAAAAAAACCCTCCGGTGGTCCAAGTGATGTCCAAAAAGCACTCGAAAAAGATCGTGAGGCACTAAAGAAGCGAATCGAGGAATACAAAATGATGATTCCAAAATCACCTCAGAAAGACATCAAGTACCTCAAAGAAGACCAACAAGGACGGGAAAAGAAGCTCAAAGGCTACGATGCGACAGACCAATACTCAAAAGAAGTAGAGCTCAAAAAGCAGTACAAGAAGGCCGAAGAGATCAAAAAGCAAAAAGAAGCAGAACTGCACCACAAGAACCGACAGTAGGCAAAAAGAGATCCAGTCTACACGGTTCAGTTTCTTTTATATTTACAAGTACTTCGAAGAATAATAGTTGCTCAGAGAACTAGTCAGTGAATCAAAGCCGATAGAAAAGGCCCTAGCAGGAGAAGAACTCTCATTTAACGAAGGACTAGAACTCATAAATGACGACAACAACTTTGTGGTCGGCGCGACGGCTGACTTGGTGCGAAAAAGACTCGTCGGCGACAAGGTGACATTTGCAGCATCATACTATATGAACTACACCAATGTGTGCGCCGCAAGCTGCCAGATGTGCGCATTTTACCGGAAGGGGGATGAGCAGGACGCATACACTCTGAGCCCTGAGCAAATCGAGCAAAGAGTAGCTGCCGCAAAACAGCTTGGGGCAACAGAGGTCCACATTGTGGGGGGTTTCCATCCAAAGCTGCCACTTGATTATTACGAAAACATGATGAGGGTAATCAAAAAGAACCACCCCGAACTTACAATCAAGGCGTTCACTGCGGCCGAGATATTTTATTTGTCAAAGCTTACAAAAAACTCTGTCAAGGAGATACTATCTAGGCTAAAGGAGGCAGGGCTCGACTCAATGCCTGGTGGAGGCGCTGAGCTGTTCCATCCAGAGATAAGAAACCTCATAGTGCGAGGCAAGTGCTCAGGACAGGAATGGCTTGACACCGTAGAGCAGGCCCACAAACTGGGAATTAGAAGCAACGCCACAATGCTGTACGGCCACATTGAAAAGCCAGAACACATAATCGACCACCTAATCAAAATACGCCAACTGCAAAAGAAAACAGGTGGATTCATCACATTCATACCGCTCAAATTCAGCCTCGACAACACGGAGCTTGAACAAAAAGGGCTTGTAAAACACGAGTCATCTGCAATTTACGATCTGAAGATAGTTGCCGTATCAAGGCTGATGCTTGCTGGCGCACTTGATAACATCTCGGTGTACTGGGTGGCATTTGGCAAAAAGCTTGCACAGGTGGCACTCTCAAATGGAGGAAGCGACCTGGTCGGCACTGCGTTTTCTGAAGAAATTTACAAGGCGGCAGGCAAGCCGACCAACTCGTCTGTGATGGAGCTTGCCTCCATGGTAAAGGAGATCGGCAGGCAGCCAGTTCAGCGAGACACTTTCTTTAGGACACTAAGGACCTTTTAGGTGCCTGCTCAGGGAGTCAAGCTTTTGCTGCATTGTTTGCGTCTTGTCGATTCTTGAATCTATTTTCAGCACTGCTTCAACGCGCTTTACACCAAGTCTGTGGACTGTCTCAATTATCGACTTTGAGGCCTCAAAGATTTTTGAAGCATCGTCTGATTCCAGGATGGTGCCCATGGGTGTTGTCTGGTATTTTACCCCGTTTGCGTCTTGGAGGGTCTCTATTGCCTTTGCGACATAAAAGCTCAGGCTGGTCGAGTCGGTGCCAATCGGGTAGATGCTTATCTCTGCATGGATCAACAAGTTTGTATGGTGTAATTTTGATTAAAGTCTTTATGCAGGCGGCTTCTTTTCGATCGTCTTTGCCCCGCCTTTCTTCCTTCTTGCGCCAAAGCTGATCAGCACAAGCAAAAATCCGATTCCTGCAAGCATCGCAGCAAGGTTGGAATAGTCGCGGCTCTCCCTTTGCTTTAGCTCAAGCTGCAGCGCCTGCTCCTCAGTCATCTCGGAAGTCCCAAGTGGCATCGTGGAGTTGAAGTAAATCAAAAACGAGATTCCTACTGCTACCATGGCAATTCCGCCACCCAGGATTTTTTTGTCAACCAAAACCATGTATTTGTTAAAGGGATTCTGATTTTTATATGAATCTGTGGGCGCAAACACTTGTACAGAATAAAAACGAATTGGCACCGATTTGGATACACTTGTTTATTTTTTGAATCACAATTAAACACATTTCAGAATTACGCTAGATCAGCTTTATCTTGTAAAATGAAGACAATACATAGAAGCTAACACACGTACTTGTGGTATCAAAGGTGGTAGGTATCACAAGAAATGCTGTGACCTGTTCCTTAGCAGACTGTGTTAGCTTCGTCCTATCTCGTTGATTTTTAACTCGAATTTTGGCACCAGTCCTTTTTTTATTGCAAGATCAAAAAGACGCCTAATTGAATCCTCACCTGCTTTGCCCATCTCTACTGTGACATTGTTGACGTACATCTTGACGAACCTTTCTATTAGGCCTGCAGGCTTGCCCCTCGAGTATGTCATGGCGTACTCTAGTGCGTCTTTTTGGTGCGCCAGGCCGTATCTGATCGAGTCCTGAAGATATCTGTCGAATTTTTGGATTGTGTTTTTGTCGAACCTGTTGCTCATCACGTTTGTGCCAAGGGGCACTGGGAGGCCACTTGTGGAGTCGTGCCACCATTTTCCCACATCGAGAATCTGGATCAGCCCTTCTTGACTGTAGGATAACTGGGTCTCGTGAATCACAAGGCCGGCATCCACTTTGCCTGAATTGACAGCATCTGGGATGTCGCTGAATCTCATCTCGATGTAGTTGAATCTGCCAATCATCATCTGTAGCAGCAAAAACGCCGAAGTCATCTTGCCTGGGATTGCAATGGTGCAGTTTGCAATCTTTTCTTTTGGGATGGCGTCTTTTGCAACCACTATTGGGCCGTATCCAATTCCGAAACTTCCACCGCTCCGCAAAATTGTGTAATTTGGAAGGTAGGCGCAGGCGTGAACCGACACCGCGGTGACGTCGAGCTCTTCGTTAAGTGCTCTTTTGTTTAGCTCCTCGATGTCTGCAATTACGTGCTCCACTGTAAAATCAGGAGACGGCACCTTGCCGGTGAGCATCCCATAAAACATGAATGCGTCGTCAGAGTCAGGTGTGTGCCCTACGGAAATTTTCATGAATTGAGTTTTTTGTCTGGTAATAATAACGGAGCTACCAGTCCATTTTTGAGATCTGTCTTATGATGTCTTTTTCTGTGACAAAACCTACTATGTCGCGATTCTTTGTGACTGCGACACCGTGAACCCTGTACTCGATTAGGATCTTTGCGACCTTGAGGAGGTTTGCCTGTGTTGATACAGTGATGATCCGCTTTGTCATTATTTCACTTACCTTGCTGGTCCTTCCAAAGCCTGTGGCAAAGACGTTGTCGCCGCGCCTGTTGGCGTGGTACAGCGTGCTGTTTAGAAAGTTCTTGTGGGTCAGGATCCCAAGTGGGGTGCCTTCTTGGTCCTTGACTAGCATGCGCGATATCTGGTTGTCGAGCATTTTGAGCAAGGCGTCGTAGAGTGGCGTTGCATCATGAACAAAAAAACTCCCAATGGACATAACATCTGCAAGCTTTGTTGTGTCCTTTGCGTGCGCGCAAAAATACCTGACTAGGTCATGCTTTGTTATGACTCCCTTTACTTGGCTGCCGCATTTGATGCCCAGCGTGTTTATCTTTTTTGTGAGCATCAGGCTTGCGCAGTTTGATATGGGTGCAAACTGGTCTACAGCTTCAAGTGGCTGCATTTTTTGGCCGCACCGGATGTCTTTGATGTTGCGGCTTTCTTCGAGGAGCACCTTTGCAATTTCTTTTTGTGAGAGTATGCCGTAGCCTGACTCGTCTTTTACCAGAATGCCTGATATGTTGCGCTCAACTATTTTTTCGATTGCATCGTAGATTGTAGCGTTCTGGCTGATGTATATTGGAAGCTGCAACAAATCCTCCGCTGTTACAAGAAACGAGTCGCGTTTTCGTTGTTGCCTGAGCAATGTTGGTTTTTGCGCCAGTTCTGTGATATGGTGTAGGATGATCGTTTTGCGCAAACAATTTTTTGGAATTTGAGCACTAAGAACTTAAGTCCGTCAAATCCAAGTCTACACCATGAATACAATTGAGGCTTTTGAGGCGGACATATTTTCGCAGCCCGAGTTTCTAAAAAAATTCAGGGGCCAAGAACCGCTCCCTGAAAAAACCCTCAGGCGGTGCGTATTCTGCGGAAGTGGCGACTCGCTTGCAGCTGCAATGCTTGCCGAGGCGTTCTCAGATTACCGCGCCAGATCCGTTGATCCACTGGACGCAATAAAAAACAAAAGACTGCTGGCGGGCAAAAAGGCCTACTTTGTCTCTATATCGGGAAACACCGTCTCAAACATAAGGGCGGCGCCGCTGACGCAACACTCAACTGCAATCACAAAAAACCCATCCAGCAGACTTGCGGAGATCTGCGACGACGTAATTGCTTTGCGGTATTCCGATTCGGGGATTGTGACGTCTGGGAGTATCGGGTTTTTGGCAAGCGCCATGACGTGCATCTCGCTTGTAAAAAAATTCAAGATGCAAGATCCGAAAAAACTGTTCGGGCTTGCACAGTCTGCGGCAAAAAAATTCACGCCGAAAAACCGGGTCTTCATACTTGGCAACCAGTACACGTACCCGCTGGCAATGTACGGCGCAGCAAAGATGTACGAGGTGCTCGGCCACGACGCCCACTATGAGAGAATCGAGCAGTTTTCACACATGGGGTTGTTCTGCGCAAGGCCGGGCGACACTGTAATCCTGCTTGAGCAAAAAAACAAGCACGCCCAGCTGCTTGCAGGGCATCTTGAAAAGCTCGGCCTACATGTGCACCAGCCAAGCATAGCTGCAAGCAAGATAGACCAAATCATCTTCTATACGTTTGTCTTGCAGCTTGTGGCGTTAAACGCGGCAGCAAAGCTGCGTCTGTCTGATTGCCACTTTGTGACAAGCAAGAAGATCCGAGATGCAAGCTCGGCGATGATTTACTGAAATTTTTTCAAAATTCAGATCGATTTTGCAGAAGATTTAATACCTGTTTGCCAAGGATTCCATTCAAATATGAAGTACAAGGCAACTGAGCAGATCCTAAAAATAATCAAGGACAAGGATCGCATCAGGAATTTCGGGGTGATTGCCCACGTTGATCACGGCAAGACCACGATGAGTGACAACCTGCTTGGGTATGCTGGGATAATCTCGCCGCAGGCAGCAGGAAGGGCGCTTGCCTTAGACTCGATGAAACTAGAACAGGACCGCCAGATGACAATTGTGCAGGCAAACGTGACTTTGCTTTTTGAGAAAGGCGGAAAGGAATACGTTATCAACATGATTGACACGCCAGGGCACATCGACTTTACCGGACGCGTCACAAGAAGCTTGAGGGCAATCGACGGCGCAGTCGTGGTCTCGGACTCGGTGGAGGGCATAATGACCCAGACTGAAACCGTGACAAGGCAGGCACTGGAGGAGAGGGTGCGGCCAGTACTGTACATCAACAAAATCGATAGGCTCATCAAGGAGCTGAGGCTGACTCCAGAAAAAATGCAGGAATGGCTTGCAAACATCATAACTACTTTTAATGGATTGATTGACACCTATGCGGAGCCGGAATACCGAGACAAGTGGAAGGTCTCGATTCAGGACGGAAGCGTATCGTTTGGATCTGCAAAGGACAGATGGGGCTTTAACATTGATGTGATGAAGGAAAAAGGGATCTCATTTAAGGACATTTATGCGGCATACCAGGACGGCGGCAATGTGGACGAGCTTGCAAAAAGGGCCCCGCTTGCAGAGGCCGTGCTCGGAATGGTCGTAAAGCACCACCCACCGCCACACATTGCCCAAAAATACAGAATTCCAAAAATCTGGAAGGGTGACTTGAATTCCGATATTGGCAAGGCGATTCTCAACTGCGACGACAATGGGCCTGCCGTGATGATGATAGTCAACATGGCAATGGATCCGGCTGCAGGGCCTGTGGCAATTGGGAGGCTGTTTTCTGGAACACTAAAGGACGGCCAGCAGGTCTATCTGATTGACACAAAACGGGAAGGCAAGATCCAGTCTGTGAACTTTTTCATGGGGAATCAGAGAGAGATGGTCGGCGAGCTTGGAGCTGGCAACATACCTGCACTGCTTGGACTAAATGAGGCAAGGGCAGGACAGACCCTGGCTTCGGTAAAGGACGTTGCGCTCTTTGAGGGAATCCAGTATGTGTCTGAACCGGTGGTCCAGATTGCAGTTGAGCCAAAACATCCAAAGGATCTGCCAAAGCTGGTCGAGGCCCTGCGCAGGCTCACAATAGAGGACCCCAACCTGGTGGTAAAGATAAACGAGGAAAGCGGCGAAACTGTGATTGCCGGAATGGGCGTGCTGCACCTTGAGATTGCAACATCACTTATTGCAGACGCTGGGGTGCAGATTGTCACTTCGCCGCCGCTTATCAACTACAGGGAGACCATACAGGGAAGCTCCGACGTGGTCATGTCAAAATCGCCGAACAGACACAACAAGATATTCATGAAGGTGGAGCCTCTTGAGCCGGAGATTGCAGACATGATAAGGTCTGGACAGTTGTCTGAAATGAAGGACAAAAAAGAGATGGCTGCAATTTTGCGCTCAAAGGGGTGGGATTCTGATATTGCAAAGAGCGTCATGAGGTTTGATCCGCGCGGAAACGTGCTCATTAACGGCACAAAAGGCGTGCAGTTCATCCAGGAATCAACAGATTCAATTTTGTCTGGATTCGAAGAGGTGATGAAGGAAGGACCGCTTGCAAAAGAACAGGTCAGAAACTGCAAGTTTACGTTTACTCACTTTGTTCCACACGAGGACCCAGCGCACAGAGGGCTGTCACAGCTGAGCCCAGCTGCAAGGCGCGCGTGCATGGGTGCGATGCTCAAGGCGCAGCCGATCCTGCTTGAGCCGATGCTTGGTATTGAAGTTCGTGTGCCTCAAGAAATGATAGGAAATGTGGCCACGGTGCTCTCAGGCAAGAGGGGCAAGGTCCTTGACATGCAGCAAAAGGGAGTGACCAGCATAGTGACTGGCGAGATACCTGCATCTGAGACGTTTGATCTGTCTGAGGCGATGAGGGGCCAGACTGCAGGAAAAGCTATGTGGAACACGCACTTTAAGGCGTGGACTCCGATGCCCAAGTCGATTCAAGCGACCTTGATTGCAGAGATTCGCAAAAGAAAGGGACTTGCGCCAGAGCCGCCATCAGCTGATGAATTTATCGACAAAGAGTAAAAATGATTTCCCCCCTTTTTGGGCACAAAAACATGTGGTTGACGTAAAGTTCTAAATTCTAAAAATCCCTGCTAAACTGTGACGCAAAAGAATCAGCGTAATGTTAAATATTTTGAGTATGAAATTTGTAATACATGAAACTGATAATTTTAACCATTTTGCTTTTAGCAGCAAGTGTAGCGTTTTCAAATGTTTGGGCACATCATGTAAGCTATAAAAACATGGAATTAAAAACCATTAACGGAGAACAACTCAATATCAAATTTTCTAATGAAACAGTTGGCATCAACCACGGTCTATTAATAGATCGTGGATTTGTTATTGGTCTAGCTCCGATTGTTTTTTCCGATATTCCGGCTAGAATATACGGTAACCATTTCATTGCATCAATACCATCTGAAGGCTGGTATCTTGTTGGAAATCGTATGACGGAAAGCAGTTTTTTGATAAAATTATACGAATGGGATGGTGAGAATTTTGTCAAGACCGAGCTTAATGCCGAATTGCAAAACATCAAATCTTCTCAAGAAAGCAAAGCTACAAAATCTCCATCAGTTAGTGAACCAAAACAGAAAAAACAATTGATAATCCTAGTTAGACAGGATTTGCAGAACTATTGGAATGAAAACTATGATGTCTATGTTAAGGTATTTGATAAAACTGTAAATCCAAATCCAAAATTTGATGATTTTGACGGAGCCATAAATAATGTGAATCTTGTTCTTACGCTTGAAGACCCAAACGGGAAAAAATATGAAGTTCTTGGTCAGACTACAAATAACGGATTCTGGCACGGCAAAAATTTTTTTCCAGAGAACATTTCCTTTCCTGGTAAATACAAAGTCTCAATAAACGCAGATTATGGTGGCTCACAACAGACATACACAACCGAAACATTCCTGTTTGCTGTAGCGCCCAACAGAATTTCACCAAATGCTACGAGTACACCATGATTAGTTGGTAAAATTACAACTCACTTTCAGGCTCATACTTTTCATCATCATGCCATTCTAAATCCTCTTTTGCTATCAGGTCTGCGACCACATCAGCCGGAATGGGCACAGAATCGCAGCATTTGTTATCATTTAACGATTTCAGCTCAGACAGCCAAAGCCTTTTTTTGTCTGAATTCAGGTTGATCTTCTTTTCATATTGTTCAATTTTGCCTACTTGTTTGAGCTTGTTATACAAAATGCCACTTTTGATGCTCGCACTGATTCCAAGATCAAACAGCTTGATCAGAGAAAGCCATTTGTCGTAAGGTATCGATACTGTGGCAAGCCAAGTGTGGCCAAATGGGTTGTAGTCTGTCCTGCATTTGTGGCATCTTACAAAAGCGAGCGTGAAAGCCCTAGCCCTTTAGGGCAGGGATGAAAGCGAGCACACCACAGGTCAACATTCCACACACCAAAAACCATACAACAA
>JAWCQC010000011.1:0-50629 GCA_038869975.1 Candidatus Nitrosotenuis sp. | reverse complement strand
AAAACGGCAATGCAGCAGACGACTGTAACCGTAAAACTCGACTATGTTGGTTCTGCAAAAACCCGCTTGATGGCGACAGATGAGACGGAAAAACAGCAAAAGCAGAACCCCGAACCCTTTAGGGTCGGGAGTGTGTCAGAAATTTTACATCACGGAATCCAAATTACGAAAAATCACTCCGTAAAAAAATTCGCTTAAATTTTTTTGCGATTTTCATACTCCAAGATAGATTTATTACTGCGCCAAAAGGCACCATTGGTGTGAATAGGGCATCGGTTCTGGCTTTTACCATGTTGGGTATATTGCTTGTCGGTTCTACGACACCGGCTTTTGCGGCACAATTGAACTGGGACGCAAAAACATTTGAGACTGCTCAAAATCCAAAATTCACGTTTCAACGCTCGGCATTTATAGAATACAAGGACGGCGGCGCAATAGCGGATGCACTGCGTGGCAAGGAACTCACAATGAGCTTTGTAGCTGACTCGTCTTCGCCTGGCATTCAAGTTCTAATTGACAAAATTAACGAGGATCTTGCATCAAAGAAAAGCTCTGTACATGTGACCGATGTAAGATTAGAATACAACGCACACATGGTTGGCAGGGACGACAACGTCTCAGTAGATTACAAGATAATACTTGTTCCGACCATTGAAGGGTTTTTGATCAGGGAATACACTGAAGGTTCTCCGGCGCTCTTTGATGTGACTTGGAGAGGCCTTACGGTAAACGGCCAAGTGCCAATCACCACAAACGAATACGGCGTAGTGGAGGTAAATCAGCCGCTTTCGTTCTTTAAGATAAACTTCCCGCAAGTAGCAGCGCAAATACAAGGTACGGAGGCACAAAATATTTTGGAGATGCCACTGATTGACTCGTCTGGAATCGGCAACCAGCCGCTTACAAACTGGCACTTTTTGTTTGACCCTACAGGCATAGCGGCGGAAACAAGCAAATACGGATTCTCTGGTGCCAAAGTGGTCGTATCATCATTCACAATGGGTGAGAGCAGCTTCCGAGAAGGCCAAGTACGAGAAAAAGAATTCGAGGCAACATTTTCAGCTGATAAGACATATCGTGTGAGAACTGTGCAATCTGGCGACTCTGCCAACATATTCTTGGCCGGATATGCATCACCAGACATGCTGCAGGGACATGAAGTGGTAGGGGTCTCAGCAACAGCCCCGACTACTGCGGCGCAGACTTCGACAGGCTCATTTCCAGTCTTCATAATTTACGGGATGGCTGGAATGGCAGCAGCAGGTGCTGGCGGCTTTTTCTACTGGAGTAATAAAAAAGCAAAGCAGGAAAGCGAGTATGTGCAAAGAGGAATAGATCCAAAATATCTCAGAGCTACAAGCACAAGTGAAGCTTCTGGTGGTTACCACACAACAAGAGGCGAGGCAGAGCTCATAGGCGATGACCAAAGCTACAAGCAGCACCAAAGCGTTTACGAACAAAGAGGCACTCTTCCAGCAGGCTATGAAAAACCAAAAGACGAGCCAAAGCCAAGCTCTACCCGTGGCTCGATGCCAAAGGGCTGGAAGCCATCTTAAATTTTTGACTTGGGTCACACAGTGACTAGGCGTTTTTTGTAACCAAGTATCATCATGGTAATGGACAGTATGCCTGTGATGAACAGCAAAACCTCGATTGTCTGAATTAGCGAGTGTGAAAATGCGTCAACAAATCTGGTTTCGTTTATGGTTGACACCAAGTACGCATATGAAAAAACAGCATAGTTTGCAGCCCAATGCACAAGAATGGCCACAACAAAGCCGTATCTGCAGTATGCCCAGCCGATTATTATGCCACTCATGGCTGCCTGGGCAAACTTGCCTTGGCTCCACTGCTCACTTAGGACATGCGCAGCTCCAAAAAACACTCCGGTGATCACAATTATTGCGATTGCCTTCTTTGAGTCTGTGATCGGCAGGCTTGAGGGGTTCCACAAGGCCTTCAAGAACATCTTTGCGGATGTCATGCGAGAGTAAAACAAGTACAACGGGATTCCAATAAGGACGACTCTGAAGGCAATCTCTTCTATTATGGGCGCAACGCTTACCAGCAAAAATTGCACCAAGTCGTTCTCAAAAGACGGGGTGGAAATGGTAACTCCAAAGCCTCGCTGAATCAAATCTATCGCGGCGGAAAGAACGACAATTATGGAAAACCATCTTATTGCGGAAACTATGTAGTTTCCTTCCTGTGAGTATGATGAGCCAGACATGAGGGGGGTGAGTACCTTGAGGAAGCTTCTTTGCGGACCGAGCGTGCCAATGACAAACAGGATGAGGAAAAACGACCAAACAATAACAAACAGGTCGCCTATTCCAGCAAAAGAAAGCCAATCGAGCCCAAAGCGTTTTGCAACCTCCAATTCTGATAGTGGAAAGCTGAAATCGATGCTTTTGCCTATATGAGAATTAAAGAAAACGTACGCTCCTATCGGAAACGACAGTATGAGGAGCCCAAAAACTACAGAAACCAGTGCTGAATAGGGTATGGAAATGCCTTGGAGGATCTTGTGGACTTGCAAGACTAGTGAACTTCGATACTTGATTCCGGGAACCCCAACTTGACCAACGTTTCCTTCATTGTCTCGCGGTGGTCTCCCTGCAAAAATATGTAGTCGTCTTTTGCAGTTCCGCCGCAGGCGTAGCGCTTTTTGAGTTCGCTAAGGGTTCCCTGAACGTCATTTAACTTTGAGTCGAGTCCCTCAATCATGGTGCCTTTCTTTTTGAATCGTCTCTCCTCCAGTCTCACAACAATTTTCGTACTTTCTTTGTTAAGATCACCGCAGGCACACAAATCTTCAGGAAGTCCACATGTGTTACAAATTACTGCCATTAGTTACTACAATTCAGACTCTAATCCGACTATTAAGCCTTATTGGCCAAAAGTTAGTTTTTTTACAAAGAACGATCGTAAATAACTCGTGTCAGACGAATTGCGAAAAAAAGCAGTGGATATGTTGCTTGCAGGAGCAACGCTCGTAGCGGAACCATGCCCGTATTGCGGTGGGGTGCGGGTGATCAAGGACGGCAATGCATTATGCACAAGCTGCGGAAGAGAGCCGGATAAAACAAAAATTGACGAGGCGCCCACCCAAAAACAAGATCAGACGCAAACGCCCATTCTGGAATCGCTAAATAAAAAACTCGAACAGCTCACTGCAGAGCTCGAGTCGGAAAAAGATCATGAAAAACAACAACAAATTCTCAAATCAATCAACTCGCTTATCGAGACAATACAAAAGCTGAAAAAATGACGGAAAGTTTTTATTTCAAGGTCATAGCTTTTCCATTAAATGAGCAGCAAGAAGAAAGGAGCACCATTACCTGCGTCCTCTGCGGGCCTTTTACGCTTCTTTGAAGACGAGACGAAAGGATACAGATTAGATCCAAGAATTGTGGTGTCAATACCCACCGGCCTTATTGTGATTTCGTGGCTGCTTGACATATTTCTAATAAGATAGAATTCCAAATGACAGAATCACACGATGATGTATCGAAAATCCATAGCCGTTACTCACTCACACTGCTGACGCCGTCGTCATATCTGCAGTCGTTGGTTTTCTCGTTTGTGGTTGCACTGATAACCGCATATGTTGTAGTGCATTTCTATTTTGCAGATTACGGTCTTTTTGACAGGCTGGGAATAATAATTCCTGCTCTTCTTGTGACGCAGTATATAGATTCGCGATTTATCAAAAACAAAGAGTATTCCAAGGCACTGCATATGTCGCTATTTGGAAATCTGGCGTGGCTGGCAATTGTCTTATGTGGTGTCGCATCGTCTTCGATACTTGCAAGGCCTAGCGTACCGCAATTTTATGTCGCAGAAGGGATGTTCATCTTTGCAAGCTTCAGAATCGGCATATTCACTACAACGCTTGGCATGTCAATGAGACGTGCATGGGCGATTTGCTTTTTGCAACCGTTAGCGATGTACCTTGTGTTGGTTCCGATGGAACTCTGGATCGGTTCTCTGCTTGACCCCATGACACTGGGATTTGGGGCCGCATTCTTGGTAATCGCATCTGTGTGGTCGTTTGTCACCGACAGAGCGGGACGGCCAGGTGTCGAAAGTACACACAAACTACTGCAAGCGTACTTGGCGTCTATGTCGAAAGGTAACTTTGATGAAGTGGAATCAATCATAGAATCAAAGTCAAAAAAATCGCGTGTGCGTACCTCACAAATTAGACTGTACTCAAGCAATGGAGACTTTAGGATGGTGCTTCCAGAGGTTCACCCGGGCCCATACCATCCAATAGGTGGAAGCAACATAACTTATCGCATATACAAAACGATGAACTCTTCTGCAATGGTGATGCATAGTGTGTCCGACCATGCGCTGAACCTGCCGTCGCAGGCAGAAGTGGAAAACTATCTTGCAAGCCTTGGAAGCAACTCGCTCTTCAAAAAAGGCACTACTTGCACTGAGCCTGTAGTCGTGCAGATAAACAAGGCACGTGTAATCGGAATACTTTTTGATAAAACGGCAGTTCTATTTTTGTCGCTTTCGCCGCATGGGATGGAGGATGTGCCAAGTCATATAAAAAATGAGATTGAGCAATTTGCCACTAACAGGAATTTTGAGCGCATGCTGATAGTCGACTGCCACAACGCAATGGGAAAAGAAATCTCGGAGGCGGACTCGCAAGACATGCTCAAGGCAGCAAAAGCCGCCCTTGAGACTCTGATCACAAAACCAAACCACCCATTTGAATTCGGATACGCCAATTCGGCAGACATGAAGATAGACACACCAGACCTTGGGCCAGGCGGACTTGGGGTTTTGTGCCTCAAAATCAACAACTCCAAATACTTTCTTGGCTGGGCTGACTCTAACAACATGGAAAACGGTGTCAGAGAAGAAATCGTGGCAAGCTTTGCAAAAAACGGCCTAGTTCTTTTGGAGATATGCACATCAGACACACATTACAGCTCCAAGATGGTGAGAAACAGAACTGGATACTACCCATTTGGCAAGATCGCAAAACCCCAAGAGATCTCAGAGTGGTATCTAAAAATTGCAGAAAACGCAGAAAGAAAACTAACTCCAGCCTCGTTCGAAATCTTGGAGCAACAAACTGATGTCAAAGTGATGGGTTCAAAATCACTTGAGGATCTTTCTGGAGCCCTTGACAAATGTATGACGATATCAAAAATGTTCGTAGGTGGCAGTCTTGCAATCTTTATTGGGTCTTTGTTCCTATAGTCTCAAGGTCCTCAAGGTTTCCGTAAAACTCATCAATAAACGATGCTAGCTGAAAGATCGGCACGATCGGCACTCTGTCGATAAAGTTTATCCTATCTTGGTATAGTGTCACAATCACTGGTGCTGCCATGGTGCCTTTTGTTTTTGCGACATAGTGTTTTGTACGTTCTATTTGTTTTTTTACGGCGTCATGAAGGGCCGATTGGCTGTGGCGCTTCCAGTGTTTGCAGTCTATGAGCACTGCAACGCCGAATTTTATGCCGACTATGTCTATTTCCATGCGCGGCTTTGTCAAAACCAGGTTCCTAATTGTAGCAAAATCCCTTGATTCGAGTACCTTGGCAGCCAGGCCCTCAAAATCCTTCCAGTCTAGGTGCTCGGCGGCCTGGTCTATTTGGACCCCTTTTTGGAGGGCCAGTATGACTGCTTTCAGCTTGTCTCCTTCTTCAAATTCGATGGCGGTTCCATCGAATCTGCCAATGGAATTTTGGGAGAGCTCCTGGAGCATTCTTCTTGCTGTGTTGTGGTCAGTTTTTGTGACTGTCGCAAAATCCTCCACAGACACACCGCCAGTTATTATCCCGTCTAGGCCATCGAGCCATGATTTTTGATTCAATGACTTGACGCTACCATCTGCAAATTTTAACGCTTACGTGTAATTCGTATCATCGACAAAAGCAGGATTCAAGTTATTGGAGCTTTAAATTAGATAAGGTTCTACTTTTCGATGTGCGAGCATTTGTGATTTTTTTGATCTGTGTCTCATTTGCAATATCTGTTGTTTTCGCACAAAAAGGAACCTATGTTGATTCAGCTCAATTCATTCAGTACCTAGATGAAAGCACGGCATTAGAAGAGGTAAAAAAAGGCAATCTTGACATATATTATTCAAGAATCCCAGCAGAGCTGATACAAAACCCGGAGTCGCTTCAGAACATCAATGTTTTTTATACGACTGGTGGCTCGTACAGCCTTCTTGTCAACCCTGCAGAGGGGAACGAGTTTAACCCTTTTTCGTATCAACAAGTCAGATTTGCGCTAAACTACATCGTTGACCGAAAGCTGATTGTAGATGAGCTGATGGGCGGATTTGGGGTTGCGATGATTTCAAACTATGGCCCATTTGATCCGGATTACTTGTTGATTGTCGGGGAGCTGGAGAAGTTCAATTTCAGATACAACCCAGAACTAGCAAACCAAATAATCACAGAAACACTGATTCAGGCAGGTGCGCAAAAAATTGATAGAAAATGGTTCTATGGTGACACACCAATACAAATCACGATCTTCATACGAAACGACGACCCAGTGAGAAAGTCAATAGGTGAGGTCGTCTCCTCGGAGCTTGAAAAGCTCGGATTTACAGTGAAAAAAGAATTTGGTGATCTCAATAAGGCATACGTCATAGTCTATGGCTCAAATCCTGCTGATATGAAATGGAGTTTATACACCGAAGGATATGCAGGAAGGTCTGCTTTTGTCAAGTATGATCCTGTTGGGCTTGCCCAAATGTATGCACCATGGTTTTCAAACATGCCAGGTTTTAACAATCCTGCATACTGGAACTATGAAAATAAAAAAATCGACGAGCTCACACAAAAAATCTATTCAAGCAATTATACGTCGGCGCAGCAAAGGACGGAGCTTATTCGTCAGGCCACAAAGGAAGGCATAAACGAGTCAGTTCGAATCTTTCTTGCAGCAAAAATCGATCCTTTTGTAGCCAACAAAAATGTCGATGGTGTCATAAATGATTTTGGCGGCGGAATAACGACAAGATTCACGCCAATTAATGCACGAACCGGGGACTCGGAGCTAAAAATAGGCGTAAAACAGGTTTATCAGGGGGCTTGGAATCCAGTACGTGGTCTGGGTGATGCATACAGCAAAAATGTCTGGGATGCGCTGTATGACCCAGGTATCTTCAAGAACCCATACTCTGGGCAAAACTTTCCAGTAAGGCAGCACTGGCAGGTGGTGACTGCAGGTCCTGCTGGCAAACTGGATGTTCCAGACGATGCAATAAAGTGGGACTCTGGCTTGCAAAGCTGGGTCAAAGTTGGGCCAAACATCAAGGCTACAAGCAAGATCACTTACGACCTTCTGTGGAGCAACTGGCACCATGGACAAAAAATGGACATAAATGATGTTCTGTATTCGGTGTATTTTGGACAAGAGTGGGCATCTTCGTCTGGTGAAAACGACAAGACTTTTGATCCAGAGTATTCTCCTACTGCGGCCCAGTCTGCAAGAACCTTTGTAGGTATGAGGGTGATTGACGAAGATACGGTCGAAGTCTATGTGGATTTTTGGCATTTTGACGAGTCTGAGATTGCCGACTGGGGAGGAGTTTGGGTTGTGCAACCATGGGAGATCATGGCTGCAATGGAACAGATTGTTGTGGATGGGAAGGCGTCGTTTTCACGAACCGATTCGCAAGCAAAGAGTCTGGACTGGTTGTCACTGATTGTTCCAAAGGATGCGTCTTTGATAGAGGAATATCTGAAGCAGTTCTCGGACTCGAAAACAATCCCGCCTGCACTACGAAACTCGACTAAGTCTTGGGACTATTACAATGCAAGATATGAGGCCGCCATAAAATGGATTGAACAAAAAAACCACGCTGTAATAAGTAACGGACCGTTCTATCTTGAAAGGTATTCTCCAGAAGCAAGAACTATGGAGATCAAGGCGTTTGATGATCCGAGCTACCCGTTTGGTGCCGGCCGCTGGCAAGAGTTTGAAGCTGTACAGCTACCAAAAATAACGACAATCAATGTGCCAGAATACGTGGTGCGTGGAAAGCAGCTTCAAATCACTATACAAACATCTGGTGTGTCATCATTGTATTATTTTGTGAGTGGTGCGTCGGGTGAGCAAGTGGATAATGGTATATTGAAGGTGCAAAATGATTCCGCAGTGCTTGCGCTTTCAGAGGAAACAACAAGCAAAATGACACCAGGTGGGAACGATTTAAAGCTGTATGCTGTGTCTGATTCTGTTTTGAGGCCTGATATTTATTCAACAAGCTTTGTAGCCGTAGATTCGGATGCAGGAAATACTGCAGAAACGATCCAAAGTCAGAGGGGTGCCGAAACAAAGGAGACAAACAACTTTGGCGCATTATCGATTTTAGCTGGCTGCATCATAATAGGCGTTATATACTATCTACGAAGAAAAAGAAAATCAAAAAGAGGCACTGAGCTATCGTTCAGATAAATCATACTCAAGTCTTATAACCAAAGTTGTGATGGTCGATTTGAGGAAAAATGCCAGACGAATCTTGCAGAAACTGTGGTGGGCAGCTGACAAAATGCACAATCTGCGCAGAGTGCAGAAACGCAGTAAGTATGGTGTGCATCCAATGCGGCAGAAGAACCAAAGAGCAGATACACGCACTGTGTTTTATGCGGGAGATTCAAAAAATAGAAGAACACGCACCGCTCTCAAGTGGAATTTTTAAAAACCAAATAATTGCGGCCTAGTGGAAATCCTACCCAAAACTTAAGTAATCTAGTTTAACCTTTTAGCTTCGATGCGGCGAGTCGGTACGGTGGGCTTACTCTTAGTTATACTGCTTATTCCAAGTTACGCTGGGGCGCAAACATCGCAAATAACGCTTTTGGACACTTTTGGTCAGTTTAAAAAGGGCGAACAAGTTTTTTTGTTTGGTCAAGTGGCCCAAGTCGAACCTGATCTCTTTGTGGTGACGCAGATAATCAACCCCAACGGCGATCTGTGTTACATACAACAGTTAAAGCCACTCTCAAACGGCCATTTCATAACTGACGCCACACCGCTCACCGGTAGAATATGCGGACTGGCGGGCGATTACACCGTAAAGGTATTCTATGGCGAGTCAACCACAACAAATTCCTTCCGAGTCCTCAATGAAAAAGTCAAAGAGGAACCAGATGCTGAGCAACTGGCCAGTGCAACATCTTTGGTTCAAACAAAGATCACATCACTTGAAGACAAGCTCAGCGGAAACCAGCTTGCACAATATCAGAGTAAACTTGATCAGATAAAATCCATATCTGCATCAGAGTCTGCAATCTTACAATTACGAGATCTATATTCGGAGTTACTCTTGTCATACTATGACGAATCGGACGTTTTTGAGGTGGACAATAGGTTCAGGCCAGCAATTGAGACTGCATTTGCAACCATAAATGGCCTTGTGGGTTCTAACACCCTGGACACAGCAGAAGCAAATAGCATAAAGAAGCAGACGTTTGATGCTATGTTTTACACACAAATCGGCAGACACAACGACGCAATCGGCATTCTGAGTGATGTCTATGTACAAATAACTAACGTGGACCCACAAAAGGTTTCAACACCGCAGCCTCTCACATACGAGCAACTTGATGATCTTTTGTTGAATCTTATGACAAAATCGAATTCGATTATGAGCAGGCAGCTAAAAGAAGAGCTAGGTTTTATCTTTGCAAGGGGCACTGGCCCACTATACTCTGAGGAACTTGGCGACCTCGTCGACATGCTCACCAAAGCGAGAACACTCGACGCCACACTCAAAAGAGATGATCAACTCACACTGCTGATAAAAACCGAATGGGGCACACTACGAGAGTCGCTTTTGGAAAAGCCATCACTATCTGAGTTCTTGGAGCAAAAAGCCAAACTCGACAAACTGTACGAAGCCAACATGCTATTAAGAAATCTGGACAAAGTAGACAGATTCACATCGGCAGAGCCCAAATCAGAACTTGCCGCAATAATCGAGCCAAAGCTCAACGAACTCTTGTCAAAATTACAGAGCGCTACATCGGCAAACGATATCATCTCAGTCGGCCAGGAGATATCGGATATGCGAAACGTAATTGACATCTCCTCACGAATCTCGAGCACTATAGAATTTTCAAAAAGAAACAACGCTGATCAAAAACTGATTACCTCGTTCGAATCACTTCTTGAGAAGGTGCGTAATGCAAACACGCTTGCAGAGATTCTTCAAGTGGTGTCAGAGTTTGATTCTACTATAAACGACCTAAGAGAAAAGCGAAGCCCACTGTCTTTACTTAAATTTGAATATGAGAAGCTAAAGACAAAGGCAGAATTACAGGCAGACTACCAAAGCCTAGTGGAGATAAACAACGCATTAAAGGCGATAGACACTGCCATGGAAATTGAAAAGGGAAACCAATCCGTAAGTAAAATAGAGAAAATCGAAGTCCTCCTTTCTTGGGCAAGCCAGAACCGTCCTGTACTGCAAGCCAAACTAGACTCGTATTCAAAGGATGCATACAAAATCAGGGCCTCGGACATTCTGCAGCGTGCAAAATCACTTGAGAATCTTTTGGAGCTTGGTAATACGCATAATAGATTTCTGCCAGGGTACACTGACTTTACCACCTCAATGAAAATCAAAGTAGACACAGCAAGGAACCTTGTGATGAAAGGAGACCTTGACGGTGCAGACAACATGGTGCGAGAATTGTTTGCAGAATGGCAAATTGTCTCAAAGAAATATTCGGAGGATCCGTATGGCTCAGAAATCGGATACACTGGAGACGAAATAAAGAGAATAGAGTACAGAAAAAAGATCGAGGAGCTGTCTGACTTTGCAACGGCGTTCTATAACTCAGATTTTGAACCACACTCAAGCGAGTTTAACAAGATGAAGGAGAAAGCTTACGAATTGGTTGATTATGGGAATTTTGTCGACGCAGAAGAAAAAATAGAAGAAATACGACAGTTTCTCTCGGAAAATATGGTGCTTAAAAACAAGAAAATAATTTTCGATATCACCTACGATGCAGAAAAACAGATCTGGGTGATGAGTGGGGCAGTAGACAAACAGGTAATGGATAGAAGGCAGAACCTGTATCTGACTGTGTATGACATGCAAGGCAACACCCACAGCACACTCGCATTTTCAGACACAAAGCAGGGTGACTTGTACACACAATGGTACGCACCCACCGAGCCTGGGTTGTACGTCGTTGTTCTGCAGTGGCAAAACAATCAGGCATCGCAGATAGTGGATGTTCCGGAAAAAACCACAACAAAGCACAGCTCCGAAGATCTCAAAAACGTTGATTACGCCCGTGAGTTTGAAGAACTGCAATCATTTATCCAGACGTTTGGTGGTACAAACTATGTCGCAAACAAGGGGCGTTTTGACCCTGTCATAAGCGAGTTGAAGAATTCGCTACACAACAAGGACTTTTCTACTTCTTCTTCAAAACTCAAGGAGCTACGCAGCTTAATTGAGCGGTACCTCCCAAGCAGGTCTGCTACGGCAGTAATTGACGCCTATGTGGAGGGCGACAAACTGTATGTATCGGGGGCGATCTACAAGACAATTGCATTTAGCGAAGACATCTACGTGGACGTATTTGACCAGAAAGGAAACCGTGTGGAAGAGATCCGATTAAAGGACAACACATCCGGCTACTTTAACCAGGTGATAAGCAGACCATTTGAGCCAGGCACATACGTGGCGCAACTTCAGTACCATGACTTGACTGTGTCTGACTTTTTCAGAGTGAACTAGTGCCTACTGCTCCTTTTACAATATTGAAAAATTGCCGTACGGCAATTTTGGGATGGTGCGCAGCAAGCTTGAGAATGTTCGCAAAACTGAAATCAGCTTTGATAAAATCCAAAAACTCCTCCATGCTCAGCTCTTTTATTATGTCAAGTTCTTGATCCCACTGTAGGTCTGACAAACCAAGCCACCTGTTTTGGACTTTGGCCGCTGAAGTTATCTTGGACAAGATCTCTTTTTTCCACGCGTCTTCGTACGGTTTGAGTGATTTTTCAGTTGTGTCGTTTTTTGAAATGGCTGATGCTGCAATTTGTCCTGCAAGCCTGCCATATCTGATGGCGTAACGAATGCCCTCAAGGACGAGTGGATTGGCCTGTCCTGCCGAATCCCCAACCAAAATTAAATTATCATAAACAGTCTTCCTTGATAATCCCTCATTTGGAATCAAACCATAATGGAATTCAAGGGGCGTTATTTTCCCAAGTCTTGCTACTGGGCCGAGCTTTTTGTCAATTATCTCTTTTAATCGTTCTGTAGGGTCTAGCGACGATTCCGGTTTTCCAACGCCAACACCGATTCTTACGATGTTTTTGCCTAATGGAAATATCCAGGCGTATCCGGCAGGGGAGTATTTTTGGCCTACCATCAGATACCAAGTATCTGATTCCGAGTTTTCAACCTGTGCTTCATATTCGGCGCCCACGCCAAACCGTTTCCATTGGGCAACAAGGCCAAGCGATTTTCCTACAACACTTTGAAAGCCGCTTGCATCAATCACAACTTTTGCGCCAAACTTCATTTCCTGCTTTGATGAGACTGCATGCAGCACAATTCTGGCAGAATCCCTCGTTGCACCAGTAATTGTCGTATTCAGAAATAATTCGGCGTCCTGTTTTTGTGCTTTTTCTGCAAGCCATCTGTATGTCCTTCGCACATCCAAGACAGCTGCTTTTGGTGTTTGACTTCTAATCGAGACTTCATTGTTTGGTGAACAAAAGACATAGTTTCTGATTGGATTGTAGCAGTGGGCAGGAATGTCAAACTCTTCTATGGCATCCATCCAAGTGACGCCACTTGTTCGAACGGTCTGGGCCACAGTCTCTTCTTTTTCCACTAGTGCTACCTTCAGCCCGGCCTTGGATGCAGAAAAGGCAGCCGAAGAGCCAGCAGGCCCTGCCCCGACCACTATTACATCATAGTTTAACTCGACTGCCAATATGCAACAGTCAGCATTGAAATATTATTAATGTAGCAGTTGCCGAATTCTATTCGATGTTGTTCATCATAGGATCAATCTCTTAAAGTCATTGTCCCTTTGGATGCCTTCAAAGTCAATGTCAAATCTTGCTTTGTATTTGAAGGAAAAGTCAAGCTCAATTGTCTTTTCGAGGATTTCAAGGCCATCTTTGATCTTGTTTTGTCGGACCAAGCTTGAGGCCTTGTTGTATAGGGCAATCGTGTTGGCAGGTTTTTGTTGGAGGACTGCATCGTAGCATGCAATGGCTTCATCGTATCTTTGCAGGTAGTGTAATGCCAACCCCTTGTTTATTAGTGCAAGAATGTTTTGCGGCTCTATGTTCAGCGCTTTGTCGTAACAACTAATTGCGTTCGCATACTTGCCAAACTTGCCCAGAATATTTCCTTTTTTGATGAGGGCGCCAATATGAGTTGGCCGAAGCTCAAGAGTCTTGTCAAAAAACATCAGGGCTTTCTTAAAGTTGCCCAAGTTGAACTCTATTGTGCCATTCTGGAAAATCTCATCCGCATTCAAGTCATTTTAGAACGGGTTTGCCTTTCTGATCTACTTCACGTTCGGCATCGAAAGTGCTTGGGTGTTGTGGATCCCTGTGCATGTAGCTAAACGACTGGCCTGGTTTTTTACGGCAGAACTTTTTGTGAATGGATTCTTCGATCTTCAACGTGTCCTCATTTTCATGAAACATTCTCTTACCACAGTCTTTGCAGATTATTTCAGGCATCTAGGACTAGTCACATATCAAATCTATTTATTTATTGTCAGCTAGTTGCATGTATGGCCGAAGTGCAGCTGGCGCCTTTTATTGGCTGGTCTGTGGTGACAGCCATTCTGTTTGTCGTCGTGGCGTTAGTCTATCGAGGCTACACAAAAAGCAAAACAAACGACTCAACTTGACTTGGTGTGTTCCTTAAGATATGCCAAAATGGCGGTATAGTCCAGCTCACCAAATCCCTTATCCTCGGCATCCTGATATATCGCGTTTGCCATCTTTGCCATGGGAAGACTCAGACCGAACGCTCTTGCCGCCTCGTTTATTGTGTCTAGGTCTTTTTTGAGGTTTGTCAGGGTAAACGTCGGCTCAAAATCGTCTACTATCATCTTGTAGGCCTTCTTCTCGCTCATGCCAGTTTTGAAGTAAGTGGAATTGAGAATCTGCAAAAACACTTTGGGTTCTATTTTTGCCCCTCTTGCAAGAGTTATCCCTTCGGATATAGCTAGTGCGAGCATGGCTATCTGCAGATTCATCGCAAGCTTGACTGCGTGTGCGGTCCCATTTTCTCCAAGATAGAAAACCTTGCTTGCAATCACATCGAAGATCTTTTTGTGCTTGTCAAACACTTCCTTGTTGCCGCCAACCATCATCACTAGCTCACCTGTGATTGCGACGTTTGGGCCTCCCATGACGGGCGTGTCTAAAAACGGTATGCCATGACCTGCAAACTCTTTGGCGATCTCTTTTGAGGCGATAGGGCTTATTGTGCTCATGTCTGCTACTACGAGTCCGTCATGTTTTCCACACGCAATGCAGTTGTCGCCGAAAGCAACTTTGCGTACCGCATCGGCATTTTTTACAATGGTGAAAACTATGTCAGAATTTTCTGCAACATCCTTTGGAGAATCTACTATGCGTGCACCGTTTTCTTCCAGCTGTTTTGTCTTACTTTTGGTTCGATTGTATGCAGTAAGGTGGTATCCATGCTTTAAGATGTTGAGCCCTACGGCATTTCCAAGCAGACCTGTGCCGACAATGCCGATTTTCATAATATAAAATCTCACATGACGATTATTTTGTGTTTATCTTAGTTCCTCTTGGGTAACTTCCCAATTGCCGCCGAATCTTGGAGCAGAAAATGCAAGGTGCCCAATTACTTTGTCTCCTTTTCTGACTAGGCCGTAATCTTGCTTTTTCAATTTTAGTATCTTTTCTTTTGTTTTGTATCCGCCTTCTATTACTTTGATCTTAAAGCGCTTGCTTACTTTGATGGTGAGCTTTCTTGCCACTTGGATGTCGCCGACCCATGAAAACATCTCAAAGGAACCAAAATTCTGAGTTTCTATTTCTTGGCCGTAGAGTCTGGCCTCGAATTTGAGGTTGTTTTGCCTTGCTTCCTCGTTTAGCCAATCTACTGCCTGTTTGCCGTAACCCTTTTCTACACCAAATGTCTCAGAATCGCTTTTCACGAATCTGTTCCTCTTTTTCATCCTTTATTCTATGGGTTTGAAAAAGGTTAAATGCCAAGTCAAATGAGATCAATTAATGCAGAAATTTGCATTACTCTTGTTGTTAATGATCACGGCATCAACATCACTGGCATTCCAAGCCCCGGCGTTAGCACAAGAATCTGCTGAAACAACAGATGAGGAAATGACGGGTGAGACTATGCTGGAAGGTGAGGCGCCCGCTGATGAAACAATGAACGACGAAGATCTGGCAGATCATGCTATAATGCAAGATACAACAGACGACAACATATTGTCGCCGTTACAACAATTGATGGCGGGAACAGACCCACACGAAATACAATGCAAGACAGGCCAACACCTAGTCTTTAAGGCAAGCAATTGGCGTCCTGCATGCATAAACGAATCAAGCCTTGACATCCTGATGGACCGCGGTTGGGTTTCAAGCCATGATCCGTCCCACGACGATCTGATGAAAATGATGGAAGGAATACCTAAATCGGAAGAGCCTGAAGCACCAGAGGATGACTCGGTGAAAATCGAAGAAGACGTCGTATTGGAAGAAGAAACCATCCCAGGAAACGAAACCGAATCTGAGCCACAAAACTACACAATCGAGCTACGCGAATCAATGGACATGGGAGCACAATAATCATAAACATTTCAACAATTCTGTTCAACAACTTTTAATGCGTTATAGATTAGTGGGGTATTTCGCCTATTGGTGGTATTGGAACCCATCAAAAAAAGCTGGATCTGGTTCATACTCCCAATCAACATATCGGCCGAAGGGTTGCACACGGCAATACCTTTGTTTGTAATCTCGCTTGGAGGGGACATTGGCGAAGTCTCTGTCGTCACAGCAATGCATTATGGTGCTGCAGCATTGGGCGCCATCTTCTGGGGCAAGATTCTTGACAAGTATCACGCAAAAAAAGCGGTACTTTTAATCACGTTTTCAATAATCCTTCTTAGCTGCTTGTGGCTGTATTATACTACACAGCTTGAGCCGATTTACCTCATCTCGCCTATAACTGGCTTCTTCTTGGTGGCACGAAGTCACGTAACACAAATGCTTGTAATGGAGACAAGTCCGAACAACCAATGGAGCCGTCTCTTTGCGCGGACGTCCATACTCTCAACGTTTGGAAGCTTAAGTGCAATGTTGATTGGTGCTGTGTGGAGTCTCTACTTTGACAGCAGGCAATACTTTTTGGTTTGTGCCCTCTCTACTGGAGTGGCCCTTGCTATCAGCTTGCAGATCACAAAGACGCACTTTCATATTGAGCGTAGCACCATAGCACATTCTATTCAGGGAATCCACTACATCTTCAGCCACTTCAGACTACATCACCATTTTGTTTTCCCACGTGTTCCAGAACTGTATGACTATAAGCACATAATCACAATACTCAAAGGAAAAACGTCGCACGAAATTGGATTCTTGTTTTTAACAAACTTTTTGTTTTATTTTGGAAGTAACATTTACTTTACGGCACTGACGCCGTTTCTCAAAAATCTGGGGCTTTCAGATTCCACAGTCTTTTTGCTGTATCTGACGCAAACTGCTACGATGGTGGGGTTCTTTTTTGCAGCCCCAAAAATAATTTCAAGAATTGGTGAAGAGCGTGCCACGATGGTAGCATATATGCCAAGAATCTTGGCAGTGCTTATCGCAGCATTTCTAATTAGTGCGTTCGTTGGAATCAACTCATTGTTATTTGCCATACTATCGATGTGTCTGATGGTAGTAGGGTTTTCTATATACAGCACGGCAAACTCGGTTTTATTTTTCAAAACAATTCCAAAAGGATTTGAGGGAAGGTATCTTGGCGTGAACAGCTCTATGGTCGGTAGTGGGGTCTTTGTAGGCGCGCTCACTGCAGGCTTTATAACAAAATCCTTTACTTATTCGATCACCTTCGTAACGGCATCTCTGATACTGTTTGGCTCACTGATTCTTTTCAGATTTTATTTGCGTCACAGACTGTCTGGTAGAGCCATGCACTAGTCGTATCGTGGTAGCTTGCCTTTTACATCAAAACTGTCTTGGGCTGCAATGTCAGCTCCGGCGTATTGGATGTTGAGGCTTTTGTTAAGCTCGATCATCTTTGCTCTCTTGGTGGCAGAGATCTTATGATATGCCTTCCATGCGTCTTCTCTGCTTCCGCCATCTGAGAGGATCTTGTCGCGCGCATCTTTGGCAGACTTTATTTTTTCTTGTTGATAATTGAACATCGACAAATAGATGCTTTGCAGCTCTGCTGGTTTCTTTACTATGAAGCGGGAAAACGCGCTTTGCGATGAATAAGGCTCATAATCCCGGTTCATTCGATTTATGTCGTTTGCAAGATTTACTTCTACATTCTTTCTGAGCTCCTCAATTTGTTTGGCTTTCTGGTCTTGCTGCTTTTTTTGCTCCTGCATTTCTGCTAGTATCTTCTTTGAAAGCTCAATCTTTTTTAACATCTCCATCATGGCTGGATTCTTTTTTATTTGATCGGTCGCTTTGATCGTAGACTCGTCAATTGCAAAAACATGTGACAACGAAGAAAACATCGCAAGCAGGACAAGCATAGTTGTACAAACTACAAATCTTCTTGCCATTGGCAACACCAACATCTGCTTTGTATTTAGCAGTTTGACAGGAATCATTAGCAACGCTTAAGTTTGCGGCAAGAAAAAGACACACTTACAAATATCTCTTTTTTGTAGAGGTGCTGTGATTACTGTAGATTGCAGGGAGGCAGAACACCTCAAGCACGAGCTAGCCGTGTTCGTATCTGACTGGCTTGGTGCCATTCCATCAATAAAACTTCATGAATTCATGCTTTCCCCGCTTGAAAACGAGCAAATAGACAGGCAAAAAGTGATCAAGGCAATTAAAGAGTTCTTTGCATCAATTGGGGAGACTGCAAATTATGGGGTTTTGTCTAAAGATGACCTGATCCTCATAAAGTCGCTCCACGAAAGACCTACACCAAAAGCAAAATCTGCGGATTCAATGTTTGCTTGCGCGCACTGCGGGTACGTCACGCCATACGAAGTTTTGTGGCAAAATCACATGAAAATACATTATTTGTGAAAGATTAGAAACCTTCTTTTGATCTGCGGCATGCTTGACTCCAAGCAAAACTGATAATGCGGAAATAGCATACCATAATGCTTTGCAAAACTTAGTGCCACGGAGCGCGTCTTGAACATGGTCCTAAGTCCGTACAACTGGATCTCTTTTCCAAACAAATCGTATGCGACAATCCTGTGCGTGGATGAAATCTCGTAATGCCTGGTGAAAAACCAAGCAGCCCCCAAGACCCCTACAAACACTGCAGTGATCAGCTTGCCAAAAACCACATCTGGGCGTGGCCTGCGTGATATATGAACTCTCTAGGAAGCCACAACTGAAATCCTTTTAACTCGTTTTGCAAGCTCAATTAAAAATGGCAAGCTCGCTACGTCTTGTGTTTTCTAATTACAGGTACTGTGTCATGGCATCGGCGATCTCTGCTGGCATGCTGATGCTTTTGTCTGTGTTGTCAGAGTACGTTTTCTTTGAGCCATACTTTGTATTCTACATACCTCTGGACAGGGCAGTCGGCTTTTTGTTGATAATCGCAGTTTCTGTACTCTCTGGCATCATAGTGCCGATGAACGTCTATGTGCTGGCAGTACTGCAGAAAGCAAAAAGGGTTGGCGGCAGCTTTGTTGGATCTCTTGTGGGAGTGTCTGCTGGAGCGTGCAGCTGCGGACCGGTTGGATTTGCAATAATTTCGACGTTTGGAACTGCGGGAGGCCTTGCGACTGCGTTTCTTACAGCATACGAGATCCCACTAAGGATTGCCTCGATCGGAATTCTTGGCTATGTGTTCTATTCTACCAACAAATTACTTGACACTGAATGCAAGTACAAGGGGGAATCTGCCTGAATCACAGGAGACAAGAAGCCACGAGATAGGACTAAGATGATTCAGGCATCCTTGAATGGTATTGATCATAGTTGAATATCAGAAACTGTGTGTTGACTTTGGACAAACTGTTCCATAATATCCACTGCCAGTGCCTCAAAATAGTAAAGATCACTGACAATTCCTGACACATAAAATCAAGACATAAAAAAGTAAATTTTTTTGCTCCACACTTCCTATTAACTATCGCACATCTAACAGCTCATGACAGTGTTGTTTGTGCCGACAAGGCCAAGCAAAAGGACGATCGAAGACGATCAGGACGAGCTAAACTAATTCTCTATCTTTGTAAAAGAGCCGTGTGGTACAGCCAGATCAGAGAATTCATGTGGGTGTATGATCTTTGCCAAGATCTCAATTCCTGTTATGGTGCGGATGCTGGGTTTGCTAAAGTACGAGTTTGCGTCTACTGCATACAGCATGCCGCTTTTTACGGCTTTGAGGTTTTTCCACCTCTGGTTGTTCTGCAAAGCCTTGGTGCACTCAACAATGGTTCTATTTGTGTCAAAACCACACGGCATCATGACTATGATGTCTGCGTTTGCACTTTCTACTTCATCTATGGTCATGCGTTTTGAGTGCTGTCCGGTAGCGCTCACTAAATTTGTACCACCAGCTATTTCTACCATCTGCGGTATCCAGTGTCCGGATGTGAAAAATGGCTCGACCCACTCTATGCAGAGCACCCTGGGCCGGTTTTTGTGGATCCGACCTTTTACATATTCAATTCTTCTTTGGAGCGACTCAACTAATCTCAGTCCATGGTTTTCTTTACCGATTCTTTTTGCAATCAACATGACTGTGGCTAAAATATCTTCTATGTTATGAGGATCTAGAACCTCAATCTGTGGCCTGTATTTCAAAATACTCAGTGCCTTGTTCACCTCGTTGGTGTGGGCAGAGCATACAGCACAGGTTCCTTGTGCAATTATGAGATCTGGCTTTGCTTTTTTTAAGGCGTCTTCGTGTATTACAAAGAGGTCTTGGCCGTTTTTTGCAAGCTCTGAGACCTTTTCATCTATCTGACGGGAGGTCATCTTCTGCGGATCAAAAACGGAATCAATGATGCGGGGCTTTGATTTTGCAGCATCTGGAAAATCACACTCGTGCGTTACCCCGACTATGTCTTCGCCTGCACCAAGCTCAAAGAGCATCTCGGTTGCACTTGGAAGAAAAGAGACGATTCTTTTTGCACTCACAACTTTTATTGCATCATAGCTGAATTTTAAGTCATTTTTGCTTAATGCGTGACGCATGAATCAGCCTAAATAACACAAAAGACAATGTAGTGCGTGGGCCCAACAGCACAAGAGATCCGAAGATCAATTGAAAAAAATTGGAACGAATACCTTGCAAAATACGGCAACCTGTTTTCCTCAAACTCAATTACTGGCTCAAGCCCTCCTTCGGTGTTTGTAGGCTCATTTGGATATCCCAAAGTAGGCGTTGGACCAATGTTGCCTCCACTACATGGGGATACCAGCATACTGGACATGCCTGAGCGCTGGCTTGGCAAGTCACTTGAGGAAATCGTAAATTTCAGGTTGAGTTTGGTCAGAGGCGTTCATAAGGCGTCTGTTTTGGAGCCACAAGGCAGGTACATAGAGAGCTTACAGGAGCTGGCCATGGCTAAAAACACCCCAGATTCAGAAGTCGTATTCGAAAAAAACACAGTGCCGACTACAATGATTGACGGCCAAAGCGCTCCATTTGGACCAGTGGGCGAGGTAAAGAGTGTCAAGTTTTCTGGCATCTCGACGAGCAAGGCAATTGAAAAAACATACTATGACAAAGACCTCAGCGCAGAAGACGCGGTATTGAAACTGTACCATTCTGGAATAGAGATATCAAAAATTCAGAAATGCTTTTCGATCGGAATGTTTGGCAAAAAAAGAAAACTTGTTCCCACCAGGTGGAGCATAACTGCAACCGATGACATCATCTCAAGAAACCTGATCAAACAGATTCTAGACTATCCAGAATTAGATTCGCACTTGGTGTTTTCTCATGAACATCTTGGTAATCTGTTTTCTGTGATTTTTTTTCCGCACAGGTGGGTCTTTGAGATGGAAGAGGCATGGCACACAGAGAAAGGCCAGCTTGGATTTGGAGCAGACGCAGAGGATGCAAACGGCATAGATCATTATCCCAGCATTGCAGGGGCGTACTTTGCGGCAAGACTCGGAGCTGCAGAGTATCTAAAAAAGAAACAAAGGCAAGCAGGAGTGCTGGTGCTCCGAGAGATTCGACCCGAATATGCCGTGCCTGTCGGGGTGTGGCAAGTCAGGGAGGCAATACGTGCCGCAGTATCAAAAAAGCCGACAAGCGCAGCTGGTCTGGGGCAAGCACTCGACGTAGCATGCAAGCACTTTAGCATAAGCAAGTCTGAATGGCTATCAAAGGGAACTCTACTTAGAATTTTAAAGCAGAAAACAATCACGGACTATTTCTAGTCTATGTAATTTCCCTGCTCGTCTGTCTTCAACTCAATTTGCATGACAGAGCCGCTGATGAATGACTCGTTGCGAATGGTTCTGACGCGAGCGATGTCTAGGTGATATGGCCACATCTCTACCACTATTTCACCAACCTGCACGTTTTCTGGGGCATCTGTGAGCCTGATGTCTTCTTTTCTTATCCCATACTGCTGCAGTTTCTTGAGGCAATGCTGTACGAGTGGCTCTGGGTTGTTGTGATTTATCGCCCAGACGGTTCCAGAGTACTGTATTTTTTCCAACTTTGCTTTACCTGTGTCTTATTTTGAGCTGGAACCTAAGACTTTGAGTGTCATGGTGCTCATCACTCTTGAAAGTCGCCTGATTTTGTTTGAAACCGTCTTGTCAAACTCTTCTGGTGATTTTGCATGGATCTCGATTATGATGTCATATGCGCCAAAGGTAAGGTATGCTTGCTTGACTTCGGGGATTTGCTTGATTTCCTCAAGCAGATATTCTTCTGCGCCCAAATCACAGTTTAACAAAACAAAACCGATTTCCATTGTTTGATATCCAAATCCACTTGTTAAAAGCTTTTACCAACGTCTTCTTGATTGCGGTCTTCTTATTACATGATGTCTTGCGCTCTTTGGCTCTGATTCCCTTCTCGAATGATCGTTGCTTCTACGTTCAGAATCTCTATTGAATCTGGTATCGCTACGTCTAGAATCTCTACCGTATCTGGACTCCCTTCCAAATCTGGATTCTCTTCTGTCTGCACCTCTTCTAAAATCGCTTCTTGCATGTGAAAACACTCTGCGTGGGCCGACCTGTCTTTTGAGCGGATCCGGTATCTCGACTTTGATTCCGAGTTTTTCATTCAAGTCTGTCATGTTGACTTTGATTTGTTGCTTTATCAAATTGAAATCGCCAATTGAAGAATAAGACACCAATGTGATTGCCCTGCCTTTTGCTCCTGCTCTGGCGGTTCTTCCTATTCTGTGGAAGTACACCATCTCCTGATTTGGAACATCATAATTTACAACTAGCGCAACTTGCGGCACGTCGATGCCTCTTGCCGCTACATCGGTTGCCACTAGGATGTCTGCTTGTCCACGTCTGAACTGGGACATTGAGATCTCCCTTCTGTGCTGTGACATGTCGCCTTCTATCGCAACTGCGTTGAAACCTGCCTGTCGAAGAGAGCGAGTAACATCGCGCGTTCTATTTTTGGTTGAACAAAACACAACGGTCTGGCCAGATTTGTTTTCTTTAATAAAATCAATCAGATACTTGAGCTTCTCTCGGTCTTTGATGATCAAAAAGGCTTGGTCAATTCCCTCGCCAGAAAGGTCGTCGGCGTCAAGCAAGAACTGCTTTGGGTTGTTGAGGTAGTCTTCTGCAAGACGTAATATCTCGATCGGCATTGTTGCGGAAAAAAGCGACATCACCTTCTTCACAGGCGTCAGCTCCAAGATGAACCTGATGTCATCTATGAATCCCATATCGAGCATGGTGTCGGCTTCATCAAGTACGACATATTTGATGTCATTTAGGTGAATTGAGCCCTGTTTTAGGTGGTCGATGAGTCTGCCTGGAGTGGCAACGACTATCTCAACACCATGCCTTAGTGCTTGTAGTTGGACTCCGATTCCCTGGCCGCCGTAGATGGAAACTACTTTGATGCCGGTGTATTTTGCAAATTTCTTGATCTCGGTTGTTATCTGTAGCGCGAGCTCCCTGGTGGGTGCTAGTATGAGGCCCTGAATCGTCTTGTTTGGTTCGATGTTCTGAAGCATCGAAATGGAGTAAGCGGCAGTCTTACCAGTGCCGGTGTGAGCTTGACCTATCACATCCCTTCCAGATAGCAAAACAGGAATAGTTGCCTCTTGGATTGGGAATGGTGCTTCAAAGCCAATCTCTTTTAGTCCATCTATTATGGATTTTTTGATTCCTAGTTCTTCAAATGTTGTCAATTTACTTCCTAAGCAATGACAGAGAAAAAGCTCATTGCTTATTTTCCGTCATTATAGCCTAATAGCTTTAGCAGCATATCTGCTACTAATAAACTATTAGACAACACCGCGGATGATCGGAGGAAAACAGCTTAACGCCTGTGGCTCTTCTTTGAGAGCCAAGATACTATGATCTGCTGGGCGAGTTTTTCTGGCTCTTTTTCCCTGTATTGCGAGATCCTTTCTAGCTTTTTTGCTGCGGTAGTTGACAGCTTGAGCGGTACTGTCTTTCTTACCGCAATGAGCCTTGCCTGCTTGAGCAACTTGCGATGACTTGCGGATGGATGCCTTGCCAATGCCTTAAGGTATGCTTTTTGCGTTCTGACATCGAGCCGTGAAATCCTTTCGGCTATCCTTATTGCCTTTGGAACGTTTGGCACAATCTGGTTTAATTTGATTGCAGCACTACTGGACAGTGTACCTGGAACCAGATCCTTTATTTTTTCTGGCAGGGCTGCAAATCCGACGTATTTTTTGAAGGTCTTGGCTGAAATTCCAAGAGAGCGCGCACCTTTTGCCACGCCCATCTTTTCTGCCAGGAAACTGCATGATCTTGCCATGTCTTTAGGTCTCATGTTTTTGCGGTGAAGGTTCTCGATGACTGATGCGGCCTTGGCGTTTTCTAGGTCGTATCCTTTTTTTAACACCAAAACGGGAACTTTTCGTACTTTGAGGAGTTTCAGTGCGGCCAACCTCCTTTGTCCTGACATCAAAAGAAAGCCACTTCCGTTTTTCTGAACCAGTGGTGGATTTTGCAGACCTTCTGTTTTAATTGATCTTGCAAGCTCCCGTATTCCCTCTCTGTCAAGTGAACGGGCCTGAGCCTCATCCCATACATGTATTCTCTTAATTGGGATTAGGCGCATCATGTAGGGTGGTTTTGAGGGATTTTTTAGTGCCAATTGCCATTATGATGGAAAAGGATTTAGTAAATAGCAAGGTTAAATTGAATTCGCCTTTGTGTGACAATTTTTTTCTGTTTTTTGTTGTTTTTGCGCCAAAATTCGACTAAAAAATGCCGAATTTGATTAAAATGAAGCCAATAGAGGGATTTGGACCCTCGACCCTCTGATTACAAGTCAGATGCTCTGCCAGGCTGAGCTATATTGGCACGATTTTCTAAGAAAATAGAGCGGTTTAAAACGTTATGAGCCGTGGATTAGAAATACGAGAAGCAAAACTAGAACCATTATGGGTCGAAAATATGACAGAAACTGAACCGTCAATCTTTAAAAATAGTAAAAAATCAGGTTGACTAAATGAAGTACATTCCGCCAAAGAAACTCAAAGTGCTTATGGTGATGTTCTTTGGTGCGGGAATATGGGGTATGGCCTACGGGCTTTGGATTCACCATCCTTTTCTGACTTTGTTTGGCGTGATCAATTTTTGTCTTGGCGGTGTGTTCGGATACAGATTCTTTACGCAGGGCCCCAAGCCAGAAAAATCATCTGAGAAGCGTAAAAAATAACGCAGCTACTACAAGCATGTTTGTAGCAAAATGCATCGCATAAGAATGGTCGACTCCTTTTCTGTCGTATACATACTTGAACAAAAATCCTATTGGAATGAGCATGATTGCCATGTGAATCTTGATGCCCATTGCAATATGTGCAAATGCCCACACGAGAACCATCTTGTTTGATCTTCTAAAATAAAACTCCTCTACGTGGTTTATGTGTATGAACATGTAGATGAGCAGCGGAATAAACGGTACGATGCCCCAGAATCCCATCTCCGCAAATGGGCCAAACGCGATGTTGTACCCAAGCCAGCTCCAATTTAGAACAGGTACTGTCTCTGCATACGGATATACAAAGACAAGATATGCAATCAGCATTCCAAAGGAGAATGGGGCATAGGCGATCGACTTGGCACCACGCATGAGATCGAAAACTCTCTTTTTTGTCTCTTTGACTAAAACAAGCGATGTCGCAACGGTAAAAACATAGTAACCTATGATGAAGCCCTCGGAGCGGAAGATGCCGTCCAACGTAAAAAGAAGGACAGGAAGTGATTCCATTATCTTGGTTAAGTCTAGTTAAATAATAACTTCTGTGTATCACTTGCATGCAGGAAGGGGATCAGGCGCCGGACTTTGAGCTGCCTGCAAGCGACGGCACGACTGTGAGGCTTTGGTCGTTTAAGAACAACAAAAACGTCGTTCTTTGCTTTTATCCAAAAAATCATCTCTTCATGTGCCCCTCAAAGAAGGTCTTCGAGATGGCAAAAAGTGTCGTGTCTGCATATCCTGATATAACAAAGACCGATTCGGTTCTCTTCGCCATATCCGTCGACACACCCGAATCTCAAAAGAAATTCGTATCTGAATATCAAATACCATACCTCCACCTAAGTGATACTACAAAACAGGTTTGCAAAACCTATGCGGGACTGAATATGGCTGGTCTTGCCAAGCGCTCTACATTCATCGTGGACAAAAGCGGGACGATTAGGAAAATCTTTCGCGATTTTGATGTCAAAACACACGGCCGACAAATAGCTGAAGAGCTGGCCAAGCTCTAGCGTCAACTATAAATAGTAAAAAATAATCTCAAAAAAACAATTTGCTTGATTTAGTTGCAAAAAAATTATTTCTGACTAAAGGAAAAGGTGTTCACGAGGATCGACTCACAAGTTTTGAGTATGCTTTGCGTGATGCTGGAATTGCTGGGACGAACATAGTTTTGATTTCAAGCATCTTTCCACCTGGTGCAAAACTAGTCTCAAAGGCTGAAGGCCTCAAGCTGATCAAACCTGGCCAAGTGCTCTTTACTATTTACTCGAGGAACCAGACAAACGAGCCGCACAGACTCATCTCGGCATCTGTGGGAATAGCACAACCGTCTGACCCAAAAAGATATGGGTATCTGTCTGAATACGAGGCATTTGGTCAAAATGAAAAACAGGCAGGAGATTATGCCGAAGACATTGCGGCACAAATGCTCGCATCGTCGCTTGGGATCAAATTTGATATCGACAAAAGCTGGGATGAAAAAAGGCAACAGTGGAAGATCTCAGGACAGATCTACAAATCCATGAACATAACTCAAACTGCGGTGGGTGACAAAAAAGGCAGGTGGACCACCGTCTTTGCTGCAGCGGTCTTAATTATCTGATTTTTTCGATTTAAATCCCTTAAAGTAGAATGCGGCTGCAGCGGCTGCAGCAGCACCAATTCCTATCAGGAGGTAGATCTCATAATCGGCAGTTGGCGTTGCTTGCGCTCTATCTTTGTCTGCTAGAGTCAACATCAAATCGTTCTTTGTTGCGGAAGATTTTTCGCCGAAAAGGTACATTGCTTCTATTTTTTGGGCTGACTCGGAATTGAAGAACCAACCGCTTTTTGTGAGATCTGATGGTATTTTCTCATTGTTTTTTATTGTGGCCTCGATGACGTTCCCGTGTGGATGTGCCTTGGTGGAATTGTCATGAGGAAGTATGACTACGTATACTAGTGAGTTCAAAGGGAAAAAGCCCACGGAAAAATAGTCCGATTTTTTTATCTCGCTGACTTTGAGGTATTGCAACGGATCAATCAAAGTCAGATCCCTTGCCACGTGCGGATATCTTTTTGAGACTTTGAGCTGCATGATCGAGCCTTCGTCTTTTGGTAAAATGGTGAATGTCATCCTTGAATCGTCGTCTCTGGCAAGCTCTGTTGCTACGAGGTAAAACCCACCAAACTCCCTTATTTGCCGCGGAATCAAGACGCCGGATATTTTATTGAAGAGATAGTCGGTGTTCTGTAGCGGCATGGTGTATACTGCCGAAACCGTTCCTGCGCCAGATACCTCGCCAGTAGTTTCTAGCATTCTGTTTGACTTGTCATCATAATGTATAAAGACGGAGTGAAATTTTGCATCAAGCCCAAATGCGGAGTTGATGTCGCCAATCAGAGAATCGCCAGCCTGTTTTGCCTTTTGCTGTATGGCAGTAATTCCGCGTTCATCTGGTGTCCTTTTGGTGTTTATCATTACGCAGATTTGTTCTTGGACGCCAAGCACACACTGGTCCTCATTTGTGATGACGACTGCTACAATGTCTGTGTTGTTTCGGATCTTCAAGTCGAGGTCTGGCGGTATTTGGAATTCCTTGATGCTCGTAGTTTGCAGTGACACGGAGGCAGTCACGTTGTTTGAAAGCCTCTGATCGACTATCACTGAGGCAATTTCGTGGTATGTCGCAAATCGTGGCTCTTCGGCAAAGGCATGCACTACATAAAACATTGATAAAGCAATCAAAAACGCAAAGAAAAGTCTGTACACGGTCTGTCCAAAACTCATTTTTAGTATTAAGGTTGCGTCAGATTCGTCATTTTTCTAAAAATAAGTTTAAATTTGTAGGTCATTCCACAGTTTCTGACATCGAATTCAAACCGATCGGGGAACAAATGACTGGCAGCCCGTGCGTAAAGGCTGCCAGCCCCACTTAATTTAACGAAATTATCTGGCTCACTTGAGACTTTATGTGGTCAAAGCCGTCTTGCCAGAAACCGGTTGAACTTATGTCGATTCCGTGCTCTCTGAGTAGGTCTTCTGGTTTTTTTGAACCTCCTGCAGCCAAAATCTCGATATATGTCTTCACAAAACTGCCGCCTTCTTTTTTGTATCTTTGATACAGAGACAAAGAAAGCAGGTTGCCAAAAGAATACGCGTAGCAGTAAAACGGGGTGTGGAAAAAGTGAGGAATGCAGCTCCACTCTATTGCAAAGTCTTTTGATAGCTCTACTGCATTTGCGAACTGGGTTTTTAGATTTGTCAGGTATGTTTCTGAAATCTCCTCAACTGTGGTACCATCGGCAATCTGCCTGTGGGCGTCGATCTCAAAGATGGTAAAAAACGCCTGGCGCATGATTGTGGCATACAAGTCATCGATTTTCTCTGACAGGATCATCTTTTTTTCATCATCGCTCATCTGATCTGAGATATTGTCATATAGTAAAAGCTCAGAAAACGTGGATGCGGTTTCCGCAAGTGGCAATGGAGCTTCGGAGACTAGTATGGATTGATTTGCTGCCGCCTTGCTGTGTATGGCGTGGCCAAGCTCGTGAGCCAGGGTAAAAACATCTTTGGATTTTCCTGCGTAATTTATGAGGACATAAGGTGTTATCTTTGGTGATATCGTGCTACAAAAAGCGCCATCTCTTTTGCCAGGCCTTATTTCAGAATCAATATGGTTTTGGGCAAACACGCTTTTTGCATATTCAGCAAGCTGTGGGCTGAATTTTGAGAGTGATTCTAATACAAGCGTAACTGCTTTTTGGTACGGGTAGCTCTTTTCCTTGAGTCTTTTTGTGGCTGGTGCATACAAGTCGTAACGTCGAAGTTTTTTCAGCCCGAGTTTTTTTGCCTTATATGAGAAAAATCTGTAAAACACATCGGAATTTTTTTTGCAGACATCTAGGAGGCTCTGCACGGTTTGGTCGTCTACGTCGTTTGCTATATTGCGAATCGATATGGGCGAGTCATACTTTCTGATCTCGATTCCCTCATCTCTCCAGTTTAGGACAAGGTTTTGGTAGATTTCTCCAAGCACGCCTGAGTTTCCTGCAAACTTTGTCAAAAGTGTCCTGTATGCCATCTCTCTTGTTTTGGCATTTGCGCTGCGAACAAGCACGGTAAGCTCTTCGCGCGTGAGCTTTCTTTTCTTACCGTTTATAGTCACAATATATTCAAAAGCATTTGTTATCTTATCATACAGCTTTACAAGAGCAGTAGGGCCGGTGACATCAAGCGTGTTGATTATCTTTTCTTCTGGTTCGGAAAGCGAGTATTTTGCAAGGAGGCGTTTGTGCCTTAGGTATTCTCTTAGGTTTCCCGCATCTTGCATGAGCCTGGCCGCATTGGAATCGTCTATTTGGCGCTTCCACCATAAATCAAAAAAAATCATCTTGTTTTCTATTTCAGAGCCAATCTTTGTCATTTTGGTGAGAAGTGATGTTGCTTCGTCTGACTGGGTGTTTGCGGCATATAGCAAAGATGCGTATCCTGTAAGCCTACTTGTCTCTTCTGATATCTCCTCAATGTTTTTGATGGCCGAAAAAAAATCCCTTGACGCGATGTCAGGTTTTAGCAACTCCTTTATCTTCTCAAATCTTTGTACTTTTTGCTGCAGGGCGGAAATTTGCTTTGCAAAGTCTGGGCTTTTGTGATTAGCTACAAGCTCAGCTAGGCTCCATTTTGACTGCTTGTACATCCAAGTATGGTCAAAACTGCCAATATATGATATTTCTAAATACTGCATAATTTCAGAAAGATTGGACCGATTGTCTAGTTGGTTAGGATGACGCACTCACACTGCGTATGGATGAGATCATCCCGCAAGGGTCATGGGTTCGAATCCCATTCGGTCCATCAATTCAATTTCTAGATTTTTGTAACAAAAAACAGTGCTCTATATTGCAAAATTTTCAATAACTATGACTGTTATTTTAAAAATAAACAAAAATCTTGATCTGGGTGTGGACTGTTAATCCAAACCCCACTTTCCCTCTAACCTCATTCGTCCCAGTTAACATCATAGTTATATACCATGGTATACTATAGTATACTGTTGGATACAACAATAAAAATAAAAGACAAGACACGAGCAAAGCTTGAAAATCTAAAACTACACCCAAAGGAAACTTACAACGAAGTAATTGAAAGATTAATGAAAACACAAGATGACGAATTAGACCTTCAGACAATAAAAAACCTCAAAAAATCATTAGATGACATAGCAAAAGGCAAACTCTACTCTCTCAAGCAAGTAGAAAAAGACCTTGGCCTATAGCGTTTTTCTTACCGCTTTTGTCAAAAAGCAGCTAGCAAAACTTGATAGACAAACAGCAAAAAGAATAACCAAAAAACTGCACGAAATTTCCGTTGATCCATTTCTTTATGTATCAAAACTCATTGGTCAGGATTTTTACAAATTACGAGTTGGAGATTATAGGGTTTTGCTGACTATTCAACAAACTAAACTAATCATTATTGTTGTTGAGATACGTCACAGACGAAATGCATATAATAATATGTAGAAAATATGGCCGTCAATCTTATCAGATTCAGGGAACCAAAAATCCGACCGATAATGGAATTAATCCCATTCAATCCATTATCTATCATTTCAGTAGACTACATTCTGATACGATTTTCAACAAATTTTATGGCAAAATAGGTACACGCGCTTAGCAAAAAAACATCAGACAAAAATTTCAATCTAAAACAGAAATGGGCTGTTGCATTATTAGGAATTACCAAATATTTAAAAAATAAAAAAATGAATTGCCAAAATTAAGAAACTAAAAGATCTGGTTAATCTTAATATCTTCTTTGGAATCTTGGTTTTTGGTGCTTTGGAAAACACTCTTTACAGTAGACAGGTCTGTCTTCTTTTGGTTGAAATGGCACCTCTGCTTCCTTGCCGCAATCTGAGCAAGTGCATGGGTACATCTTTCTGTCGTATGACATACATGGACGCCACGCAGTCCACATAAGAATGATTGGGTCTAAGCTCACAGCCCAAAGGCTAGAAATCAGCTCTGGCGGTCTGGCAACGTCACAACAAACGTGGCGCCTTCGCCCAAGCGGCTTTCCGCATGGATAGAGCCCCCGTGTTGTTCTATGATCGTCTTGCAGCTTACCAGTCCAAGGCCGGTGCCTGTCTGCTTGGTAGTAAATAACGGCTCAAAAATCAAAGAAAGATTCTCCTTTGGTATGCCGGGACCACTATCGATGATCTTGATTGTGACATTCTTGCCGTCTTGACGTGCCTCGATCTTTATCTTCCCTACATTATTCATTGCCTGTATGGCATTGGTTATGAGATTGACAAAAACTATCTCCAAATTCGCAACATCTGCAATAACATCTATGTCATTTTCTGGTAATTCGATATCGACAGTCTGAGGAATCCTGAGTCTACCGATAACTGTATTCAAAATAGAATTAAGTGACGATCTGCTTAGCGAGATCTTCCTAGGCTTTACAAAATTAAGGACATCGTCAATCTGGTAAGAGATCCTGTCAACGGCACGCTGTATCTTCATGTATGTTTCAAGTGTCTTGGGGTCTGAAGCGCCTTCCTTTACAATAAGCATCTCGACTGCGTTTTTTATAATGGACAATGGGTTGCGAATGTCATGCGCAAGCCTCGCCGCAAGCTCACCTATGACAAATAGCTTTTCTTTTTTCACATTGTCCTCAAGCAGCGCCATCTTGCGCTCAATCTCAACTATTTGTTGAACTGAAGGGATCATTACATTTGCAAGCACATCTCCGCCAGCATGGTTGGCCTCAAGCTGTACGATAAAGTTTTCAAGACCTTCGGCCAGAATCTTTTTTTCCTTGCTGTATTCTTGGCTCTCAAGCAGCGCTACTGCCTCGTCAGGCTTTCCCTCATTGACAAGCTCTATTGCCTTATATTCCATCTTTACCAGCTTTGTGTTTGCGTTATCCATAGTAATAAAAAACTGCTTTACGCTGTCGTCTGCGTGTAAAATCGCATCCTTTAGCAATTTGTCTGAAAGCGGTTCTATGGCTTTGTATCGCGTCTCCCATTTTCTGTCTGCTGTAAACGCATAGTTTCTTGCCGACTGGGTGAGCACTTCATCATAATAACGCATCAATTGCACATGGTACGGTCCAAGCTTCATGGATTTACACCCCCAATCATGATAGAACCAAAATGAAATGCGATTCCATAAACAATCGTACTCAAAGCTTGATTACTTTGTTGACATCAGACACTATTACTATTCCTTTCGAGCCTACCGTTGTGTGATTTTTAATAGCATCTACTATGGGCTCTACTAGGTGATCGTCTACAACTGTAACAATGCCGTCTATTATGTTGAAAAGTGGTCTTTGCATGGATGTTCCTCTCTTTGCATGAAGTGGCAGCCGCTCTGCCGCGCCTCTTCCTCTGGCGTATATTACGGTGATTCCTTGTGCCCCTGCTTTTTCCACTGCATCGACAACCGTCTCGAGTCTTCCAAATTCAAAAAAGGCCTCAATTCTTTTCATTTTCAGATTGGGCGAATTTTTTCTACATATAAAGTTTTGAGCTGATTCTCAACTTGAAACAAAAATTGTTCTTTGTTTGTTGTTATCAGTTATGATCGGTCAAGTGTTTAAATTATCGTGAATCGCTGAACACTTGAGTTTGTGTTCAAAAAAAAAAAAAAGAAAAAGTTTTAGTTATCTCTGTCTCATTTTTGCAAGTAGTGCGTTCGGTCTTTTTTGTTCGTGAGTCGTCTCTGGAGCTTCAATATCTATCTTGAATTTAGATACTGCGTTTTGTAGCTGTGACGCAAGCTCCGCCATTTGATTTGCCGCATTGGATATTTCATGAGTTTGTGCTGTCTGTTCTTCAACGGCTGCAGATGCCTCCTCTGTGGCAGAGGCGTTTTCTTCTGAGATCGCAGCTATCTCGATGGTGTCTGAAGACACTGACTTTACTTTGTTGAGCTGCTCATGAGCTGCATCTGAAAGCATTTTGACTGTTGCCGACACGTTTTTGATGTTAGCTGCAATCTCTTGCAATGTCTTCAAGGACGAATCTATTACCAACTTTCCTTGGTTTACCTCATTTGCACTCGTTTCGATCTCTCCAACTACTTCTTGGGCGTGTTCCTGGATTTCTTTGAGTTTTGCATCAATTTCGTCTGAGGACTGAGCAGAGCTTTCTGCTAGGCGACGCACTTCGTCTGCTACTACCGCAAAACCGCGTCCTGCCTCACCCGCACGGGCTGCCTCTATTGCTGCATTAAGCGCAAGCAAATTGGTCTGATCAGCAATCTGTCTGATTACCTGCAGTGCAGCGGCTATCTCGCTTGTTTTAGCAGCAAGTGCCTTTACCTTTTGCGCAGATTCGTTTGTCACTTCCATTATTTTGTTCATCCGTTGACCTGCTTCCTTTGCAGACTCGGAGCCCTTTTCGGATAGCATGCCTACTTGGTTTGATATCTCGACTGAGTCCTTTGCGCTCATAGAGAGCTCATTTACAGACTTGGCAAGCTCTTCTACGATGTGCTTTGATTTTTCGATGCGCTGGGCCTGTGATTGGGAGCCCCTCGACACTTGGTCCACAGTTGTTGAGATTTGTTGTATCGCACTGTTCAGCTCCGTCCCAGAAGCTGCAAGCTGTTGGGCACTGGATGCAACAGATTGTGAAGCACCTCGGACGTCTCCTAAGACATTTCTGAGGTTGTCAACCATCTGTCTTTGTGAATTCACAAGAATGCCAATTTCATCCTTTGATTTGGATTCATTGATTCTTACTGCCAAGTTGCCCTCGCTAATTTTTTTGGCAACTTCTGCGGCAGATCTGATTGGGCGAGAAATCGATTTCGAAATAAAATAGGCAACAGTTCCAACTGCTACAGCTATTATGCTTCCGGTGATGACGTACATGTTTTGCAGTGCAACCACTGGTGAAACAATTTCAGCGACGTCAAATTCAGCAATCATGACATATCCTAATTCCAATTCGCATTTTGTCGCACCGATGATCGGTACACCACGATAGTCTGGATATATCGATGCCGCAATATCCTTGCCGTTTTCAAAACATTCTCGAACTGCTAGCGTGTCAACATTTTTGGTAAACTCGTAACCTTCGTTGAATCTGGATGGGCTGATCATCAACCCCTCTGAATTCACAAGATATGTCTCGCCTGATTCACCAAGACCATCTCTGTCAAGTAGTATCGCATCCAGGGCAGGAACGCCTGTCTGAGCAATTAAGACTCCCAATACCTGCTTTGTTTGCATGTCTGTGATCTGAACAGAAGTGACTGCAACTCGTTTGCCATCATGCTGTACATATTCCCTATGTGGTTGTCTGAGGCCTGCCTGAAACGCCTTGTCGGAGGAAATGTCTTTTCCAATCAACGATTTGTCCTGGGCGTATATTACGATGCCGTTTGGTGAGACCAGCTTAAAGTTGTGGTAGCCATTTTGCCCACCTGTGGACTCTCTGACCCTGTCAAACGTTTCACTAAGCGTTGACACAGCTTCGCCTGATTTTGCAGTCTCGACAATCTCCTGCATGCTTGCTACTTGCTGGAGCTGCTGGATCCTAAAATCGTGAAGCTGTTCAAGCGCCTTGGCTCTGTCATTTGCAAGCGTTCTTAGTTGGTCAAATGCACGTTTTTGCAGTGCTTCCTGAGCGTTGTTGAAGCTGATTATGGATATTGCCACCATTGGAATCATAGCTACAACAAGGAACAGACAGATCAGTTTTGTATTGAGCGACCTTGTCAGAATGTTTCTCATCTTTATGGGCTATGCAAATTCGGGATATAGACTGGTGTTTGTTTGCAAAAAACACGCCGGCAAGAAGATTGTTAAAGCAAAACCAGTGCAAAACGATTGTCTAATTTTATTCATCGTCCTTCTTAAAACAACTAAAACTGCAACAATGCCATGAAGATCCGCAACAAGATTCTGATTGGCTTTCTCGCAATTATGGCCGTAACTATGCCAAACGGAGTGATTGGTTTTTTAAAAGTCAACAACACGCTGTCTCAGATTGAAAATGATCTGAATCGCAGCTTAGAGGATCTAAAGACGGCATCAAGACTCAACAATCTGGCATCTGATATGAGATACCTTGATGAGGTGCTCACACAGTCGGCAAGAAACTATGCGTTTACGGCGGATCCAAAATGGTCAGAGATTTATTTTGAAGCAGAGCCGCAACTAGACAAGACAATAAGGGATGCAATCTTGATTGGCGCACAGGAAGAAAAAACCTTCTTTG
The DNA here is from genome assembly GCA_038869975.1 of Candidatus Nitrosotenuis sp. Lineage (GTDB taxonomy): Archaea > Thermoproteota > Nitrososphaeria > Nitrososphaerales > Nitrosopumilaceae > Nitrosotenuis. The sequence goes on along the minus strand of JAWCQC010000011.1, from coordinate 15,286 downwards.
ACAGTGTGGATGTGGCAAACCGCAAACTCGTTGCATTAGAACATGCCGCCATCGATCTCGTAAGGGAAGGCAAGTCGGAAGAAGCGATCATGATCTTAGAGGGTCAAGAATACTGGGAGAACAAAAAACTTTTCAAGACCGCCCTTGAGAAATATGCTCAAAGCAAGGGGCTAGCGTACAACGAAATCTTTGCCGTGTCTACGAGCAAACTAGAGAGATCCACAAATAACATCAAAGCAATTCTGGTTGACGCCGAATCATTACTTTATTTTGGAATTCCTGTGTTGCTTATGATAGCAGTAGCACTAAGCTATGCGATTGCCAGAAATATCTCAAAACCAATCGATTCCCTGAAAAACGCAACAGAAAAGATAACAAAAGGCAACTATGACGTACCACTTGAAACTAACCGTGACGATGAGATAGGCGACCTATCTAGACGATTAGAATCTATGGTCAAATCGTTCAAATCGTCGCTTGAAACAGAAAGGCAGCTAATAATGGCACAAGAGAAAATAAAATCAGAAAAGCTCTCTACTATAGGAGAACTTGCAGCAAGAATAGCGCACGATCTCAGAAACCCATTATCTGTGATCAAAAATGTTTGTCAAATAATGAAATTGCAAAATCCACCAACTGATGAAAAAACCCAAGAATATTTTACAAAAATAGAAAAGGCAATTCAGCGTATGTCGCACCAAATAGACGATGTCTTGAATTTTATAAGAACCACGCCGTTAAAAAAAGAGGTTGTATCGATTAAAGAAACAATTGTTAAATCACTTGAGGATCTAGAAGTTCCATCTGGCATTATTGTGGTTCTCCCACAAAACGATGAAAAAATTAATTGCGACGAACAAAAAATTAGAACTGTTTTTGCGAATATAATACTAAATTCGATTCAAGCAATGAATGGCTATGGTGAAATTTCCATTAAAATTACAGGTCGCACCAAACTCGTCAATGTAGAAATCTCCGACTCCGGGCCGGGTATACCCGAAGATCAATTACAGAAGATCTTCGAACCATTATTCACTACCAAGCAGACAGGCACCGGCCTTGGACTCTCGACGTGTAAAAGTATAGTGGAGCAACACGGTGGCCATATATCGGTTAGAAACCACCCTACGACCTTCATCATAACTCTTCCAAGACTTTGAGACTGTTTTATATTCTTAAAAATACACATCCATAACATGTGCGTGCGAGATCACCAATACCAGAGGCGTGGAAATAAAAAGATGATTTCTAGTAAAAACGAAGACGAATTTGAGGCCCACTTTAAAACATCCATGCTTTTCACAAAATCAATGAAATCACTATAGGCACCCGTTTGCGTCCTTGTGTGTCTGTAAAAAACATACATGAGCTAATACCGGCGCGGTAAGTTGAATAGATGGTATTTGAGAGAAACACTGAATTATACAAAACCAGACAATCTGCCATCGGAACTCGCTCAACTTCAAAGACTGGATCAAAACGAACTCAACATGGAAACCGTCGGAGCCGCATTTGAATCACAAGAAGAGGTGAGACAACTATTGGAGCAAAGAATTGAAAAGGCCGTGGCTCCTGTGGCACGATTATTGTTTACGGATTTTGCCAATGAGAAATACCAAAATCAAATCAAGTCGATCTTGAAAAGCGTTACAACAAAAATTCCGTCAGTAAAAGTTCAACAATATTTCCGTGCAGGGAAAAATTATCTTACGATTGATCATCAGATGGGTTATGCTGGGAACATGTTGTTTAAAGCACTATTTGATATGATTTTTTGCAAAAACCAAGAGTTGTATTATCTTACACAAGACAACAGATTTTCAATCATATGTAGGATATGAGAGAGCGACCTGTACACTTAGATTTTGAGCTTTTGTTTGGCATTTGGGCATATTTTACAAAGGCGAACGAAAAAGCCCTAGCCCTTTAGGGCAGGGATGAAAGCAAGCACACCACGAATCAACATTCCACACACCAAAAACTATACTAAAACACCAGCTAGGATCAAAAAATGATCCTGACCTACAACGTAAAACATGGCCGTGATTTTTCAGACGAGCTGAAAAAGGCCAGAATAGTAGCCAGGTTTGCAATCCGCACCAAATCCCAATCATCAAAAGACGTCCAACACATCGGCCTAAAATCGGCCATATCAAACCAGAGCCTGCGAAAATACCGCAGAAAAGGAATCAAAAAGGCATCAAATGTCAAGCTGACCATACCAGGGCAGTCCATTCGATTTGACAAAACATCAACAGCCAAAATCCCATGTCTTGGAGTGGAGCTTGACTGCACGCACATCAAACCATTTGAGAAAATCATACAAATTGAAATCGGAAAAGAGTTTGCCCATATCTCCGTGCATGTGCAAGAACCCACAACCATTCCAGCAGAAAAATTCATCGGAGTCGACTGCAACACCACGGGGCACTGCGCAGTAGCAGCCATCCCCCACACCGGCAAAGTACACAAGCTTGGCAAAAAGGCCATTCACATCCACAAAAAATACCGTGACATTAGAAAAAGACTCCAAAAACAGGGCAGATTCCAGCTGCTCAGGCAAATCAGGCACCGTGAAAAAAACATCATAAAAGACCTCAACCACAAGATCTCAAAAAAACTCATACAAATCGCAACATCGGAAAGATGCGGAATCAGATTTGAAAAATTATCTGGCATCAGAAAAAATCCAAAACACCACAATTTTAGATATTCCATAAACTCCTGGTCGTACTACCAGCTCCAAAAATTCACCGAGTACAAGGCCAGAATGTGTGGAATAGAGGTCGCCTATCTCGCACCAGCATACACCTCGAAGAGCTGCTCAAGGTGCGGGACTCTGGGCGGCCGCAATAAAAAGGAATTCCAGTGTCCAAAATGTGGACACGCAGACCATGCGGACGTCAATGCGGCATTCAATATCGGAAATCCGGTATCGCATTGTGCCATTGTACCTTCGGTACGTTTAGTGCCTGAGGCGCAACACATGGATCGGTTGCATGCAGACAGAGATGCATGCAAGGGGAGCACTGATACCCCCGCTGTCGCTTTTGCGACTAAAAGGCAACGCCAAGAATGCTGGTGACCTTAGAACCACGAACCCTTTAGGGTCGGGAGTGTGTCAGCTATGATTTAGTGAAGGTCTTTGATGCAAGTTTTATGTCCTCGCCACGAATTGTTTTTCTGCCAGCATGATTTGACATCTCTACAGCGCTTTTTGCAATAGTCGTCGCTATTTCCTCTAAGACTCGCCTTAGTTCATCTGCGGATTCGTCGCTTACGCGCTCTGCCCCTGCCTTTTTTAATATCCTGTACATAGCTGAAAGCCCAAGTTCTGATGACTTCATCAAAATCACTCACAGCATCTTCTGATAAAAGATTGTGAGTGAAAAAGTTCTACATGTCAATAGAATTCTACAAACTTAAAAGTCGCCACCAAAACCAAAACTCATGACACTGGTTTTTGACGCACATGTACATTTGTCTGACAATGAATACAAAGACGAAATTGACTTCATTTTGCGTTCAATGGAGAGGCTTGACATCAAGGCGTGTTCCGTGTCGATGGATAACACTTCGTCACAAATCACATTAAAGTTAGCAAAAAAAAGCAATAGGGTCTTGCCATTCATTGGAATTCATCCAGAAAAGGCAAAAGACGACATCGAATCAATGCTACATCTAATAACCCAAAACACTAGGAACATTGCCGGAATCGGCGAGATAGGCCTGGATAAAACATATGTCACAGGCGAAGAAGGATTCAAAAGGCAAAAAGAAATATTCACACGACTGCTCGGCGAAGCTGAGAGGATAAAAAAGCCGGTCTCGGTTCATTCACGCAGAACACTCGATGAAATTTTGGCAATAATCCCATCATACGACATACGGGGATTTCTACTTCATTGGTTCGATGGAAGCAAAAACCAGCTCAGAAAGGCAATGGATCTTGGTTGCTATGTGTCATATGGGCCAGTCTCAGTTTATTCTCCTGACAAACAAAAACTCATCTCGTACACAGAAAGAGACAGAATTCTTGTGGAAACTGACGGCCCTGTTAAATTCTCTCACTGCTTTGGCATGAAGCCAGCACAACCAAGCTTCATTCCAAGTGTGATTTTCTGTGTCTCGAAAATATTTGGAATATCATACGACGAGTGCGCTTCCATATTGGAAACAAACTCGAAAAATTATTTACAAATATAGGTATAATATACCCCTTGAGATAATTTGCGATGTGGACAGAATAAGACGACTCTCCATGCAGGTTCTAGAAAGATACGGAGATAGATTTACAACAAATTATGCAGAAAACAAAAAAATACTAGACCAGGTAGCAGTCATCCGCTCAAAAGGGCTAAAAAATGAGATGGCAGGTTTCATTACAAAACTCATCAAACGTGAACAAGAATCTAAACCTGCAGCAGAAGCTACTACAGAACAAGTCGAAGAAGAACAAGCAATTGAAGAATCTGTACCGCAAGAGATAGTAGTAGAAAACTCTACAGAAGAATCAAATTAGTTTTTTCGACCACAAATTGGTTACAATCAAGTTTTTGGGTGGAGCGAAAAAATCGTTCAATACAGATCTAATTCAAGTAGATCTTGATGGAAAAACCATTGATGAAATGATCTCTTATCTGCTTTCCATAAAGCCGGCAAACACGCTAGCTTTCGATACCAAAAATATTCTTGTGGCTGTAAACGGGGTGGACTCCTCAGCATTGGATGGACGCAACACCATTCTGCGTCGTGGCGACGTCGTAAGCATCATCCCAATAATTCATGGCGGCGCATCAAGAACGCAATTCAAAATAGGCAATCAGACAATTGAGCTGTTTGGACTGTCATACAAAAAAGGCAGTAACTATGACTTTCTAGAGTCTACAAGGTCGAAATTCCCAAGACTCGTTCTTGAGGGGATATCTTCCAAGTGTATTTTGAGTCCGTTGCACGCAAAAAAGATAATCAGGCTCTCGCTTTATGCACAAAAACACGATTTGTTGCTTTCAAAAAAGCTCCAAACGGACATGCTTTTGAGGTTTGTGGCAACTACGCAGATCTCAGACGCAGTAAAAAAAATAGGAATTGACGAAAGCAACGAGTTTACATTGATTGGAATGGGGCCCAAAGCCTTACTAAACAAGTTGTACAGATATCTTATGCCTTATCTAAAGGAGCCACATTACGACAAAAATTCAGAATATCTTCGAAAATTGTTTGGCGTCTCAAAAAAACAAATCAAGGCGGTATCGTCTGATACACCACTTGAGGATCTTCTGGTGGAAAAAGCAGCAGTTCTAATCAAATGATTTGCGTTTTTCTTTTTCCACGCTTATGACGTCTGAATCCTTTAGGACAGATACGCCTGCCATGTCGCCAAAAATTTCTACTAGGACTATCCAGTCGTATTCTTTTAGTGAAACCTTGTTTTTTATTTTGTCTGCAATATGTGTTATTATATCGGATGTGGAGATGTCAGAGTCTCGCTTCTCTACGGTGACACGGTATGTCTCATGAGGCATCATCTTTTGGACCTGATCCAGTGCTGCTTCTGAAATTGCAGCAACATCACTTCTGCCAGTTTTAAAGAGTGGGATCACTCTTAGGATATGCCTGATCGACCAAGGCTCGTTTTCTAACTTGTGACGAATTATCTCTATCATCTGTCCAGAATTGATTGTGGTGTCTACAAGCAGTATGCCGGAAAACCTAGTGATTTCTATTTTGGGTTCAAAGTCACCTAGCTCTTCAAGAACGGAATGAATTTCTTGTTTCGTTTCGTCTTCGAAGTGTCTTGCACACGTAACAACAAACTTCAATGAACATACTGGGATCCACTTGCGTATTATGGTATCGTGGCATGAAAAATTAAATAAACAAACTAACTCTTAGTTTTGCGATGAGCACAGATCCGGATCTGGAAAATGACTTTGAAGATGACTTTGAGGATTCTGAAGACGAAGAAATGGAAGATGAGGATTTTTAGATAGTTAGACCGAAACTGTCGGCAAACTTATTGAATGTGTTGTATGCTTGAAGAAATTCTCTTCCAACATTGCTTATTTTGTATTTGAATGTGCCGTTGGAATTTGTTTGCTCAAGTAATCCTTGTGCAACAAGCGTGCTTAAAATCTTGGAGATGCGGCTATGTGAGATGTTTGCCTTTCGAATGAGATACGTAATGCTTGCGCCTTGTTCATCCGGCAGGTCATCTCTAGCTGTGGTCAGAATGTCTCCTATTATCTTCATGTGTGTTCTGTACACTGTACTCATGGTACCTCTGCAAAATGGTGTTAACATAATTCTTCAATATATTAACGGGAGAAAAATATTTGACAAATTATATTATCAAACTAAATTCAGGCGCAAAAACTACAGCTGTTCGTCGAATTTCATCTTAGTTAAGGGAACCTTGGTCACGGGAACAAACAACAGGATCAGCCCTGCTATCTTTGTAGATATGGAAATGACCCCGAGCACGGATTGTGGAAAAACAAAGTAATACCATCCAAGAAATTCCCCGAATCCGAGTGCTCCAAGACCTGCCGCTACAAATATTGCAGTTCTTCGGCGACTCGCAAAATATGACATTACGGTTTCTATGGCACCGTATGCAAGCAAGATAAACGAAATGGATCTTATTATGTTTTCAATTGAAATAAATGATATCAAAAAGAGTGGAACTATGCCAACTGAGCGAAGGTAGCTCGACTTGGGAAAAAATGATTTTATTGTGTGTGAAAATGCGATGAAAAAGTAGCCTACTGTCTGCACTCCTATCCCAACAGTCTGCACCCATCTGATTGGCTGGTCTGTTTGCAGCACAAATATGTCTACTGCATGACCTAGCCACATAATGATGAACCCAACACCAATTGCAAAGAATGCCAACATGAGTCTAAATAGTGTAGGACTTCCAGTGTTGCGAAAACCAATGTAGGAAATTATTCCGATTATTATTCCGACTGCAAATCCGATGAGATTTAAGATGCTTTCAAGAAAAAACTCCGCCATCACACATCAACAGTTACAAACGATTTTAAATTTAGTCCCATTCATCAAGAGTTCCTGCATTCTGACCAGCCGTGGTGCCTGTATAGTCGCCTAAAATGTCAGAATATGTCACGTCATTGTGTGCCACAAACTTGACGTATTCTCCGTAGCTCATTTCGAGCTCGCATATTTGACATTTCACAAAAGAAAAATCTGCCTCTAATTCTGCTGAGCCTTTGCATTTTGGGCATTTGATCTTCATACGGTTATTTGCATTGATTGCCTTATTAGTTGTTCTCAGCACGATCTATTGCCAGCTCGCCAAACAAGAAATAAATTGACAGCCACAACTCAAAATCGTATGCCTAGGAACTGTACCAAGTGCAAAGTTGAAATCCCTGATTCTGAGCAGCTTGACCCTATGGCTGCAACCTATCCGTGCTGTACCAAGTGCTGGGAGGAATGGAAATCATACAGGATCATGGTGATGAACGAACTTAGGCTCGATATGTCGCTACCTGAGCACAGAAAACTGCTCAAAAAGAATGAAAAAATCTTTGTCGGAGTCATGTCTCCTCAAGGCGATGTAATAGACTTTAGCAACGAGGATAACAGAAAGCCAGACAAGCCACAAAACTAAATTCCAAGTAGGATTCTGGCCTTCTGGGGAATTACCAAAAATAGTCGTCTTTTCTGATCCTCTGGAATTTCTGAAACTATTTTTCTTATCGAGTTTGCTATGGTCTGCTTTTTTGAATCCTCAAGCGAGGAAAAGATTTCAAGAATTCCATCCAAGTTGAATGGGATCAGCTTATGGGGGCTTTTGAGTATTTCAGAAATATATGTGGAAAACATAGTTGTTCTTTTTTCTTCATCAAGGTCCGCAATTATCTCAAGCCACGTGGCAAAAAGCTTGGCAAGGTTTGGAAATGGGATTGCATGGCCTCCATCCAAGGCATTATTGATTATTTCAAGACGATCAGTGGAAGGCAGCGTGAAAAACTCCTCCATCCGTTTTTTAAGAATCGGCTTTCTCAGGAAATCTGGCAAGCTTGCCAAGCTTACAATTATGTTTCCTGCAAAATTTGGTTGTGACATGCTTTTCTGTCAGTGGATGGACATTAAAAATTAGATCTATTGGAATAACTTAGCTTAAATTAAAGTGATAAACCTCAGCTAATGATGCCTTCGACTGTGGTTGTTGGTGGGTTTTTTGGCGATGAGGGTAAAGGAAAGATAATCTCATATCTTGCACAAAAAGATGATCCATCCATCGTAGTCAGAGGAGGCGCAGGACCAAATGCTGGACATACAATAGAAGACGGAGCCAAAAAATACAAGGTGCGGATGCTCCCAAGCGGCTTTCTCAATAAAAAGGCGCAATTGATGATAGGACCAGGAGTTGTGGTAAACCCAGATGTCTTACACAAAGAAATTGAAGAGTTTGGCGTCGAAAAAAGAACCTTTGTTGACAGAAATTGCGGCATAATTGAAAAGGCTCACACCGTGGCAGACTCTGGAGGGCGCTTAAAGGACGAGCTTGGCACTACTGGTTCTGGAACTGGACCTGCAAACGCAGACAGAGCCATGCGCACACTCAGGCTGGCAAAAGAGGTGGATTCACTCAAGCCGTACCTTGCTGATGTGGCCGAGAGGATAAACGTGGCTCTGGACAATGAAGAGGGTGTTCTTGTAGAAGGGACTCAAGGCACGTTTTTGTCTCTTTGGCATGGCACGTACCCATTTGTAACATCTAAGGACGTCACCGCATCAGGGATTTGTGCAGATATCGGGCTTGGGCCAAAAAAAGTAGATGATGTAATGGTGGTCTTCAAATCGTACGTAACCCGCGTGGGAACAGGCGTGCTTGAAAATGAACTGCCAGCAGACGAGGTTGCCAGGCGTGGGTGGTCTGAGGTAGGCACAGTCACAGGCAGGCAGAGGCGCGCAGCAGAGTTCAGCCTTGATCTTGCAAAGAGGGCAGTCATGCTCAACAGCGCCACGCAGATCGGGCTCACCAAACTGGACGTATTGTTCTCGGAATGCGCACACAAAAACTCTTTTGATTCCCTCAGCGAGCGTGCCAAGGAGTTCATAACAAAAATAGAAGATGCTGTGGACGTGCCAGTCACTCTTATAGGAACAGGGCCTGGAGTCAATGATATTATCGACCTGAGGCAATAGTGTTCGATTTTTTTTGGCTAAACTTTAATTTGCCAATTATTTTATTGGAGTCGTGGAAAAGCCAAAATCTCCAAAATATGTGGAACTTGCTTCGCAATTAGAATTCTCACGCCTAGTTTGCGCCCTTGAACGCATACCTCGCGTATCTTTCCACCATGAGCACAATGGAAAGAAGATACTCTCGATTCAAATGGACCTGCTCAAGGAGCGACCCATAATATACTATGTTCCAATCGAACAACAAGGTCATTACCTATCCTATGGCTTCAAAAACGGTAAGGAGGAAGCAAAGGTGGTAGACGCAATATCTGAGCCTACAAAACTATATTCGCCAATAGTAAAGATAAAGGAACTACCGCCATCTCTGAAGCAAAACCAGGACGACCTTATGGAAAAATATGAATTACTTGAGCTTGAGGATCTGGCCAGCCTCGCAAAACTGAGTTACGGCTACGAAGAGGCGCCATTCCCACTGTTTGCGTTCAAACACAAGGAAAAATGGCTCCTTGGGGTCTTTATGAACTTCAACGAGGAAGGACCCTCATATTTTTGTCACGTCGTGCTTGACTCTGAGCCAAAATACCCGTTCCTCAAATATGCTATGCACAACGGCAATATCCCCACGTTCACTGAAAACCTAAATGAGCACGGATATTCGTACATCAAGATAATAAAGCTAAACGAGACCCATCCTCTAGTTAGCTATGAGTAGCTTCAAAGAAAGGATCAGAAAGATATCTTCCGAAAAAAGTCCTTTAATTCTTGCAAACGACTACGAAGATCCAAAAAATCTGGAATTAAAGACAATAAACAACATCAAATCGTTTGCTAGGTATCTTTGTGCAGTTAAACTTAACTTTCATTTGCTACTGCCGCTTGGCGAAAAACAGATCTCAAAAATAAACAAAATTGCACACGACCATGGATTGCAGACAATTGCGGACATAAAGCTGAATGACATTGGAAACACCAATTTGATTACTACTAAGAGGTTGTGGAGCAGTGGCTTTGACGCAGTCATTGTAAATCCGATGATGGGGCCACAAGGACTCAGAAGCCTCGTTAACTATGCGCACAAAAACAAGAAGGGGGTGATCTCTCTTTGTCACATGAGCTCGCCAGAGGCCAAAATTACGTATGAGCTAAAGCTTGCAACAAAAAAGAGTCTGTATCAATTATTTCTGGAGTGGGCAATCAAGATGGACTCAGACGGCATCATAGTTGGCGCAACATTTCCAAAAATTATTCAGTACTGCGAACAAAAAAGCAAGGGCAAGCTGGACATCTACTCCCCAGGCATAGGAACCCAAGGTGGAGATGTGCAAAAGACACTAGCTGCTGGGTCGGACTATCTAATAGTGGGCAGATCAATTCTCAACTCAAAAGACCCAGTACTGGCTGCAAAGACGTTATGCGAACTAACTGGCAAAGACTAAGCTCTTAGCTTTTCTTAAAAGATCTTTGGCGTTCTGGTAAGTGGTCTTTTCAAGAGCCGCGTCAAAATCCAGCCAGATATAATCATGATGCTCATCAGACAGACTCACATCAGTTGTGTTTGTCTTTGCCAGAAAAAATACTACCTGTTTTCTTACTGGCCGTCCATCAAACTGGTAGATGTATTGTATTTTTTCTTCAAAACCACTGATAAAACAAATATCTGTGATTCCAGTCTCTTCTTGTGCCTCCCTCAACGCCGCTTCCTTTGGGTTTTCGTTTTTTTCTATTCTGCCCTTGATGAAATCCCAATGCCCAGAGGGGTAATGCAGAAGCAAAAACAGCTTAGAGCCGTCTTTTTCGCAAAACAATACTATTCCAGCAGATCTTTCATCAAATTCGTCAGGGCTACTTGCCAATTCTTCGGTTCCTCTTTTGGTATGTTCTAATTGCCCTGAGTAGATCTATCTTTCTAAATTCAGGCCACAAGATATCCATAAAGACAAGCTCGCTGTAGGCACCTTGCCACAAAAGGAATCCACTCATTCGCTGTTCGCCCGACGTTCTTAATATAAGGTCTGGTGAAGACTGGGGAAGATGCGCAGTGTATAGATTTGCCTCGATGACGTCTTTGTTTATATCGTTGACGTCTATGCTACCGTCCTTGATTCTTGCAGCGATTTTCTTTACTGCATCAACCAATTCATTTTGGCCGCCATATGCAATTGCGATATTCAGGTAGTGTCTGTCGTAACCAACAGTTGCCTCGTCAAGGCGTTTTAGAACGTCATTTATGGAATCTGGTAAAAGCTCCAATCTTCCAAGCGCCTTGACGCGCATCTTGTTTCTGTGGATTCTTGGATCGTTGTAGAGCTTTTCAAGTCTTTGCCGTATGAGTTCAAACAAATACTGAAGCTCGCTGTCTGGACGTTCCAGATTTTCAGTAGAAAGCACGTAAAGCGTTATGATCTTTATGTCAAGCTCTTCGCACCAATCAAGCAGGTTTTCTACTGCGTCGGCGCCTCTGAAATGGCCCTCCCTACTTGACTCTAATGCTTTTTTAGCCCATCTTCTGTTGCCATCCAGAATTACTGCAAGGTGATTTGGGAGAGTGCCCTTTCTGATCTCTTTTTCCAGCCTGTTTGCGTACAGCTTGTAAAAAGCAGAAAGGTACCGTGATGTCTTTATTACTCCGTTAATACCTCGCCACCCTTCTTCTTCCTATATTTCCGGAATAGGAAGGTGGCCGATATCAGTGTTATTACCAGACCGACTAGGAATGGCGGAATGAGTGTAAATGGACTCTCATCCAAAATGAGCAGATTCGTGAACTGGTAGACGGTCGGATACAGCGAGACGAGTACTATCATTCTTAGTATATCTGTTATCTGTCTGAGGCTTCCTTTGAGCCAATGGCTGAGCAGTATTCCGCCAAAGATGGATCCAATTCCTATCCACAAAAATGGAAGCATGCCAGCTATGAACTGGCCAAGTGTCACTCTGTCTGCAAAGATGTTGGGTACTCCTGAGCCAAGTATTTGTGGATCTAGTATGTTTGTATGTATGGCAGAAAATCCGGAAAGAACTGATGCAAGACCAATTATGATTCCTGTCACCAATGTGAAAACTCTGATGAGGCCAGCAGGTGTGGGCCTGGACCAATTAGACAAAGCTCTGTCGACATCAAAGGCTCTTATCAAAAACGCGCCACCCAAAATGCTTACTAGAACTGCAAAGATCTCCTGTGTGTAGCCGAATATGGTTCCGATTCCTCCAATGAGGAGCAGTATGCCCGGCACACCCAAGAAGAACTTGGAGTACTTGGAGTCATACGCAATCATCTTCAGATATTTCCCAAAGACTGCGTACGAGTATTCTACACTCCTACTAACTTTCATCACAACACGCTGAACTGAAACAATTGGAACTACGTTTTGGATAATCGGGATCACGCTTTCATCATCTTCGCCATCAGAGACTATGACAGCGCCGTTTGCTGCAAAATTGGATAGTGCTGACTTGACTTCGCGCACTATTTTCTCATCTGCCTGCACACCTCTGTCTCCAACGCCGGCTACTACGATGACTTCAACTTGGTAGCCTTTTCTTGCCAAATCCTCGTAGGTCTTTACCGCATAGAAAATGGAGTTTGCATCTGCGTCTTCTGGATCTTCAAGTGCGAGCTTCTGGGCAGCCTCGATGCATGCATTTCTTCCAATAACCGGGGTTGCCACGCCTGCCTTTTCACCAACATCGTTGTCCCTGTCTACACATATTACCAATAGCCTGCTTGTTACAGGTGATTCCACACTATTTTCTAATTTGGCATCCTTGAGAGACAACGATACTGTATCTTGCGAATTTGCCTATTAACACTTTCCAACCTTTGAAAATATTACAAATAGGAATCTAGGCGTGATTATGAAGGCCTGGCGTCATTTGAGGCTGCAAAATGGTCTTCTGATTGTCTTAGAAATTCGTCCATCTTTGTCTTTTCTTGTGTGATGTCTGCATTGGTGTCGGACTTTAGCTTTTCTGCGACGACTATTGTCTCTCGTATGTATGAGTTGTAGCTGCGCATCGACTCTGCCATGGACAAATAGCTACTATGCCACTCGGATGGCACGTCGCTTTCTATTGTGGATATGATCAGCGAATTGATTTGAGATGAGGAGATCTCTGCAATGGAGATGTAGTTGTCTGGGGTGATCTCACCTCGGTACATTTTGTCAAACTCTTCGCTAACTGTCTCGCTTATTGTTTTTTGTTGCTCAACTATGGCATCCAACTGTTCCTTTGCGTCGGTGACTACAAATCTTGTTTGGATGTTTTGTGGAACCAACCACACTGCAAAACTTGCGGCGGTGATGCCGCCAAGTATTATCCCAGTTATGACGAGTCCTTTTGTTGATCGCAACTTGAAATCTCTTCAAAATTTGCTGCTTATAACATAATTGAATTTCTCAAAATTTGTAATCGTTTTTTGTTAAAATTTTTCTATTTTGGGATCGTAAACGATCTTATTGGCAAAAAATACAAATTATTATAAAATAAATCGCATTTTACAGCGAGTTTTACACGATAAATTGAGAGTCGTCCAGCGTGTAGTTAAATAATTTTTACAGCCTCTTGCTAAATACACGCACCCCGTAGAGCACACAAATGGCTCAAGCTTACTGTGTAAAATGCAGAGCAAAAAGGGAGATTAAAGATCCAAAAGTAACAAAACTAAAGAACGGACGACCAGCCGTCAAAGGCGTCTGTCCAAAGTGTGGAACCAACGTTTTTCGAATCGGTAAAGCGGATTAGGAAACACCACTCTTTCTTTTTGAACGCTCATATAGGTAGGGCATCCTATCAAAGCATTGACAAAATCGGACTATGAGAAACTACTAAAAAGAATCCAAGACAAGATCACAGAAAAAAAAGACACTGGGGAGAGATTCGAGCTGCCTGTGCCAGATGTTATGTGGGAGGGCCAGCGAACAATACTTCGCAATTTCATGGACTTTGCAAAAATTCTCAGAAGAGATCCGGAAAAGGTACTACAATATCTGTCTAAAGAGTTTGCCACGCCTGCAGAGCGAAGTGGGGACAAAGCCATATTTGTTGGAAGACGTGAGCCTGCAGATTTTGCCAATCTGTTCCAGATATACGTCAAAGACTATCTAGAGTGTCCTACATGCAAGAGCCCGGACACGAAAATAGAAAGACAGAACAGAATCTCATTTCTGGTCTGTGAGGCATGCGGTGCAAAATCTTCGCTGAAGGGAAAATACGCATAAATGAGATTCTTCGTTCGCACTTCGAATTATCAAAACTCAAGGATGCTAAATATATGCGACGAGGAGTTGCTTGGGAAAACAATCAGGCAGGACAAACTCCAGATAAACATCTCTGCAAGCTATTATGGACACAGACTTGTAGATGAGACAGAAGCGGAGAAGCTAATGAAGAACAGCTCGATTCTGAACATGGTCGGCAAAGACACAATAAACATGTCAATCAAGCTTAAGATCGGATCGCGTGCAGGAGTCAAGACAATAGACGATGTGCCTTTTTTGATTGTCTTCAAAATGTAGTCTATACACGGTATATTTCTAAAACAATCTAGCCTGACATGTGGTAGACATTTTCTGGCTTTATTTTCAGTATGATTCTTTTTTCCGCAGGTGTTCTAAAGGGGTATTTGTCAACTCCGAGGTATTTTTTTGCAAGATTGTCTATGTGTTCATCAGCTCCAATTACTGTCTGCTCAACTACTCTGCCTCTTATGCTTACTACATTGTAAGGATTGTTGCTGTCCATAACGGATACTGCAACTCTGGGATCCCTTGCAAAATTTCTCTGCTTTATTCTTCCTTCCGCCGTGTTTATGAGAATGAATTGACCATCATAATCGATCCATACGGGAGTTATGTGAGGTGATCCATCGTTCATCAATGAGGCTACAAAGGCAATGTTTTTTCCTTTGAATAAGTTAATTGCAGAATCTGTCAGCTCGCGAAGAATTTGCATGATTCAACTACGTCCTCAAATTACTTAATTTTTATTCCAGCCGGCGACATTCTTTTTACAAAAGCGAGCGTGAAAGCCCTAGCCCTTTAGGGCAGGGATGAAAGCGAGCACACCACAGGTCAATATCCAGCACACCAAAAACCATACAACAATC
>JAWCQC010000010.1:0-56335 GCA_038869975.1 Candidatus Nitrosotenuis sp. | reverse complement strand
TCAGTGCTCCCCTTGCATGCATCTCTGTCTGCATACAATTGGAATATGTCATGTGGCCTCCTACCAAACGACGAGGTATTTGTGCCGACATTTCCGACCAAGACTTGCTTGGATTTGTTGGAATGACCCAGCCGATGTACAAACGATCCCCAGAAGACCGTTTCCGGTGCGACGCTGGCGATCTCCATACTGGGTTCCATATGTTTGGATTAGATACAGATTGTCGTATGGTTTTTGGTGTGCTGGATATTGACCTGTGGTGTGCTCGCTTTCATCCCTGCCCTAAAGGGCTAGGGCTTTCACGCTCGCTTTTGTAAAAAGTCTGGTGTGGTTTTAGGTTATTTTTTGAATTGGACGTTGGGTGCTTCTGGAGTCGGTATTACGATGAGGCCGCCATCTCGGAGCTGGCCAATTAGCTGGATGACCTCTTTTTCCACCTGTGAGCGCTGCAGGCCTGTTTTTTGCGCAAATATGTCCACCAGTTCGGTGATCTTTCTTTTTCCGTTGCAGGAGCGCCAGAAATCGACTATTGCCTGGTTTACCATAAAGCCCTGGTTGTGCTCGTTTGCAAGAACTAGGCCGCCGTCTTCTTGCTGTATCAGAGAGCCAACACCCTGAGGCATTGCGGTTTCGTAGTCTATTGGGGCTGGGGTTCCCTTTGAGGTAAAGCTTTTCAGCTTTGCCTTTGCAGCCTCTGACATTTTGTCTATAGTCCATGGAGGATCCCACACAATGTCCACTTGGACGTTGTTGACGCCTGGCACCTTTTTGACGTATCTTGTCACGTCTGCAACCAGAGTTTGGTGCAGCGGACATCCCTGTGTAGTCATTGTCATTTTGATGCTTACGTCATTTGATGGTGTGATGTCGATTCCGTAAATTAGGCCCATCTCAACTATGTTCAGGGGGACTTCGGGGTCCATGCAGTTTTTAAGAGAGTCACGAACCTGCTCGACTGTCACAGTAGACATATTTTGTTTTTCGTTGTAAAAATAAATAAAAATGTTCTATTTGTTAGCTGAAAATAACTTTTTGATGGACTCTTCGTATGGTGGTGTAGCCACGCCTGCCTCCGTGATTATGCCTGAGATCAGCTCAGGCGGCGTCATGTCAAAGGCCGGATTGATCACGTTGATGCCGTCCGGTGCCGTCTTTTTGTCGCCTATTTGCGTGACTTCGGTTGCCTTTCTTTGCTCGATTATGACATCCTCTGGGTTGCTTGTCAGATCAAATGTGGAAAGTGGAGCAGCCACATAGAAGGGGATTCCGTGCTGTTTTGCCATCAGTGCGACTTGGTATGTTCCTATTTTGTTGTAGACGTGGCCTGTTCGCAGGATTCTGTCGGCTCCTACCACTACCTTGTTTACCAGCTTGTTTGCCATGGTGTAGCCTACGGCGGTATCTGGGATGAGGCTGACGTCGATTCCGTCGTGTTTTAGCTCAAACGCTGTTAGTCTGGAGCCCTGCTGGACCGGCCTTGTCTCGGTTGCGATGACTTTGATGTTCTTTCCTGCCTCTTTTGTTGCCCTGATCACGCCAAGTGCCGTTCCGTATGCCACCGTAGCTAAAGAGCCGGCGTTGCAGTGGGTCATTATGGTGTCGTTGTTGTCAAATAACTGCGAGCCGTGCTTTCCAAGAGTCATGTTTATTTTGATGTCGTCTTCTGCCATTTGCTTTGCAGTCTTGATTACCAGATCTTTGATCTCCTGAATGGAGTTGCCTTTTTTTGCCACATCCATGATTTTTTCAAGGCCCCACGCCAAGTTGACTGCAGTAGGCCTTGTTTCATATAGAGTTTTTTTTGCTGCTTGAAGATCGGATATTAGTTGTTCCTTGGTTGTGGCTTTGCTTTGCAGGGCGGCCAATGCCATGCCAAAGGCACCCGCAACGCCGATGGCAGGTGCACCCCTGATGACGAGATTTTTAATTGATTTTGCTACGTCGTTATAATCCGTACATGTCACATAGACAAGCTCTGTTGGAAGCTTTGTCTGGTCAATCATGACTACAGAGTTGTTTTTCCATTCTATGGTTCTCAAAAGAGAAAGAGTCTTTTCTTCCAAACAGCTTTTCTTTATTGATCTCCGTATTTAAAATGTGATTGCGAAGATGGTACTAGAGTAATCAAAAGCAAAAAACAAGTTTATAGACTTTGGCAAATCCATCCAAGGATATGTTTGACGGAAAAAAAATACTCATAACTGGCGGCACGGGCTCATTGGGACAGGCACTAACCGAGCGACTTTTGAAGACAAAGGTGGAAACAATTAGGATCTTTAGCAGAAATGAAAACAAACAGGTCATGATGGAATCAAGATTAAAAGACGACCGACTCCGGTTTTTCATAGGTGACGTAAGAGATCTTCCGAGGTTAAACAGGGCGTTGGAAGATGTAGACATTGTCTTTCACGCTGCAGCGCTAAAACATGTTCCTGTGGTAGAGTATAACCCATTTGAGGCAGTTAAAACAAATGTTATTGGCTCCCAGAATGTTATTGATGCCTCTCTTCAGGAAAATGTCGATGTTGCCGTATGCATTGGGACCGACAAGGCAGTCTCCCCTCTTAACGCATATGGCGCAACCAAGTTATTGATGGAGAAATTGTTCATAACAACAAGTAATTATCTGAATAAAAAAAGATACAAGACAAAGTTCATTGCATTGCGTTACGGAAACGTGTTAGGAAGCAGCGGTTCTGTTGTCCCAAAATTCATAGAACAAATCAAGAAAAAAGAAAAGCTCACCATAACAGATCCGAACATGACTAGATTCAGCATCACCATGGATGAAGCACTAGATTTTATCTTGGAGGCCACAACTCAGGGAAAAGGCTCAGAGATTTTTGTGCCAAAGCTAAGGGCGTATTCTATTGGTGAACTCAAGGATGCGTTAAAGGAATTAATTGGAAACACAGGTGAGGAAAAGATCTCAATTAGACCTGGCGAAAAGATGCACGAGACTCTGATTAATGAGGATGAGATGAGATATGCGTGGGAGTACCGCAACAAGTATGTTATTTTTAATCCGATCAGAAACGAAGATGAGATTAAAAGATCATACCCGGGCATAAAGAAGCTGACCAAATTTACAAGCTATTCGTCCAATGTGGTACCAAAGATTCCTAAAAAAGAGTTAAAATCGATAATTACTAAAGCTGGTCTGATCTGAAGTTAGATGAACTATCCAAAATTCGACAATCCATCTCATACTTTTGTCATAGCTGAGGCCGGCTCTAACTGGAAATGTGGAACTTTTGATGAAGATCTAAAAAGAGCATACGAGCTTATTGACGTGGCTGCAAATGCAGGAGCTGATGCAGTAAAATTTCAGACATATCGTCCTGAGACCGTTTATGTTACAGATGCCGGCACAAGTCAGTATTTAGCCGAACATGGAATAAACGAAAACATCAACGAGATTTTTGGACATCTTTCTATGCCTTATGAAATGATACCGAAACTGGCAGAATACTGCAGCAGGAAGAAAATCATGTTCATGTCCACACCATTTTCTGTCAATGATGCAAAGGAGGTCGATCCTTATGTTGAGATCCACAAGGTAGCATCATTTGAGATAAATCATGTCAGATTGTTGGAGTTTTTGGCAAAAACCAAAAAACCCATTCTCATATCTACAGGGGCCAGCACATACGACGAGATTGATTTTGCTGTCAAAACAGTTACTGATTTAGGAAATTCTTCCCTAGGACTGTTGCAGTGCACATCAAAGTATCCAGCACCCATAGAGTCTTTGAATCTAGGCGTCATACCGACTTTGAAGAAAAAGTATGATGTGCCAGTAGGCTTGTCTGATCACAGCATGGACCCTATAATTGCACCACTGGTTGCAGTTGGACTTGGGGCTACTGTGATTGAAAAGCATTTTACATTAGACAGAAATCTCCCAGGGCCTGATCATCCATTTGCTCTCATTCCCGACGAGCTAGAATTAATGATAAAAACAGTTAGACTGGCAGAAAAAGCCAAAGGAAATGGGGAAAAGAAAGTACTTGATGAGGAATTGGAGTTGAGGCGGTTTGCGACAAGGTCTCTGCAAGCAACAAAAAACATTGCAAAAGGGGAGATTCTCAAAGAGGGATATAATTTTGATGTGCTCAGGCCTGGAAATAAGAGCCGTGGATTGGAACCAAGATTTCTATTCGATGTTGACGGAAAAAAGGCTTCAAAGGATTACAGGGTAGGTGAAGGAATAACTGATTTTGAATAAATTTAGGCGAATTTGTTCACAGATTCGATTATTTTGGTGACATCAGACTCGCTCAGATTAGGGTGGATTGGTATAGATACTATCATCTCTGATGTTTTTTCTGTAATTGGCAGTCTTGTGCTGTTCTTGTAGTAGCTCATCTTATGAATCGGTTTATAATGGATTCCTGTCTCGATTCCATTTAGATGCATTTTTTTCATAAAATCGGTGCGGTTTTTTACCAATAGCCAGTAAAAGTGATATGAGCAATCACGATTAAATGGCATTTTGTGTTCTATTTTGATTTCATTGTGATACCGTCTTGCGATTTTTTTTCTGATGTTGTTTAGTCGATCTAGTTTTTTTAGCTGTACTAGGCCGATTGCTGCAGAGAATTCATTGAGATAGTAGTTCCAGCCAAGATGTTTTACATCATAAAATGGCCCTTTTCTGTTTGTGATGCCGCACCATCGCCTTGATTTCAGTATATCGGCTGTTTTTTTTGGCATCTCATTAATTGTTATAGCACCGCCTGTAGGCATGGCAAGATTCTTGACTGGATGAAAGCTAAAACAAACAGCAGAGCCATGAGTGCCTATTTTCTTATTTTTGTATACGGAACCGCAGGCATGTGCTGCATCTTCTATTAAAACTAGATCATGCTGGTGGCATATTGAATTAATTTCATCCAAGTTACATGGCATTCCAGCAAAATGAACTGGAAGCACGATTTTAGTTTTTTTTGTGATGGATTTTTTTATTTGAGTAACATCCATGCATAAGGTGGTGTAATCCACATCGATGAATTTTGGAATACCTCCGTTGTGGATTACAGCGTGAGCAGTAGAAACAAACGACAATGATGGAACCAGAACCTCTTTGTCTTTGATATCAAACAGAGACAGAGCTAAATGAAGAGCAGAAGTACCATTGTTCACTGCAATGCAATAATCAGAACCAATATAGTTTTTGAACGCGTTTTCAAATTTTGAGACAAAACCTATTCCTGCTCCTGAGGCCCAAAAATGACTTTGTAATACTTTTTTTATGATTTTTTCTTCATGTATGTCGGTTACAGGATCAAACAGCTTTATTTTGTGATTCATAATTCTTATCACGTATTATTTTAGTAGTTCAAAAGTGTATTGGATGAGACGAAAACCATTTTTTTTAAAAAATCTGATAGTTTTTTTGTTATGAGGATTAATATTTGCTAGGTAACGTTTTTTTGGATTTTTTTCGATCAGTATATCAAGTACTGCTTGCCTTATTTTCTCTGTAGAGAATTCCTTTTTTATGTGAATGCCAATTTCGTTTTGTTTTGATAGATAAGCGGAACCTACTTTGATTCCGTTGGCATAGACAACATACCATTTCGAGTATGGTTTAGAGAGGACAAATTTGAGATGCTCATCATATGTTGGCATTTTTTTATGTGATATGTTGAATATGGGATCTCTTTCATTTAAAAGATCATAAAGGAATTTTATGTCTGTTTTTTTTACAGGCTGTAGTTTTACGCTCATTAGTTTTAAAACCATATTCACTTGGCGATAAGCGTTATGATTCTGCATTAAATACAATTTTTAATGGCACATTCCTAAATTGTTTTGATTTGAAGACTGTAGTTGGGTTTCTTTCAAGACCACATGGATTTAACGTGCTTTTGGCGCTTGTCAAGTCTAATAGTCATAGACTTATACGTGTATATACGCACTCGTTAAATCCAAAATCTCAAGATCCTTTGAGAACAAAGCGTATTGATTTTGATTTGTTTGTAAAGAAATGCCAAGAATATAATATTGATTTAATCTCAATTGACTCCAAGAAAGAACAGATTATAGATTTTCCAGATTGTGATTATATTGTTGAAGTGTCATGGAGGTATCTCATCCCAAGAGAAATTACAAAGAAGGCCAGAATTGCTGCTTTTGGAATACATCGTGGAAAGTTACCTGAGTATGGAGGTGCTGAACCTATAAAAAAGGCTTTATTAAATGGCGAAAAAGAGATAATCATCTCTTCTCATTATTTAGCGCCAATTATCGATGGCGGTAGTGTTATTTGTACAAAAGCTCATCCAGTTAATTATGATAAGAATTGTAGCATGGAAGAGAACATCCAAAGATTAAGAGATGAGATAACACCTCTTTTTTCTGAGTTAACTTTTCAAACTTTTAGGATTCTTGAAAAATAAGTATGAGATCACGTTTTGTCGCACAAAATCCCAACAATTCTGATCCAAGTCGTTCTGATAGAAAGATCTAGATCTGCAGGTTAGCATTGCAGCTAATTGTCCAAGAAAGCAGGTCACTCTACAGATATATATTCATGGTAAATCATAGCGTAAGTAATTTTGACTACAATTGTTTTAATTGGTAACACGTCGGAGTTAAAAGACTATCAAATGAATTATTAAAAAACGAAGCCACAAAAGTTTTTTCATTTAATTCAGAAGTCCATAAGGAACTACAATCTCTCAACATTAGACATGAAATTGCAGACAATCTACTTAATCAGGAAGAACGATTACAGTTATTCAATAAAATTATAGAATTTCTATCTTGGCATTCAAAAATAATTTCTTCTGATCTAGAGTTCGAAGGTGTTAATTTATTAAAACTATTTGATCTAGAAGAATTTCGTTCATATCTAATGCCGAAATTAGTTAACTTTTTGATAATAAAACGTCTTATTGAAAAAGAACAGCCACTTAGAATCATCACCAGCAGCTTATTCTCAAAGATGGTTCAATCAGTTATCAAAGGTGCAACTATAAAAACAAAATTTCTGCAAGAAATGAGTGAAGAAAAACTATTTTGGGACAACATCACTGTCAAGTACAATATAGGAAGAATTCAACTCTCCTTTACCTTATCGGCAAATAACTATAAAAAAATAAAAAAAGTCGTAGAACTAGTGGGAAGATTTTTTTATAATTTTTGGCTGGATTGTAACGGTCCAAAAAAAAGATCTGTTATCCTTTTAGAATTCAACACAGAGTGGTTTGCGGATCTTCTATATTCTATGAAAAATTACCTTGGAAACGTTATTCTTGTTAACCAAAGACGCCCAGCTATATGGAATAAGAAAACCTTCAATATAATAAAAAAATCAAATTGCTTTGTCGCACAAATCGACAGAATCGTAGTTTAAGTGCCGAATATCGGAAATTAACAACTTCAGAAGTTACAGAATTGATCAAAATGACACACATTCTGCCGAATTTCGAAATTATGCGACAAAGCATGAGATCACAGTTTGATTTTATAATCAGTTAATAATAGGAAAAACATGAGTGGGGATGAGGATTTCTGGGAAAGATATCATCTAGAAAATGATAAGCCATACATGTTTGAATCAACATTAAGTAATTTGATTAACAATCTTAATCCTGCTTCAGTTCTTGAGATTGGTTGTGGATTAGGAAATAATCTAGCACATCTAAAAGCAAAAAAAATTACTGGTATTGATATATCTGAGCATGCAATAAAAATAGCAAGACAGCGTTTTCCACAATACACGTTTCATGTGGGAAGCGTTTTACAAATTCCATTAAAAGAAACCTTTGATATTGTTTTCACATCTACAGTCATAGAACATGTAAAACCTAATTTATTGCCTAAGGCATTTGAGGAAATGTTCAGAGTTTCTAGCAAATATATCTTGAACATAGAAGCATATGACAGAACTGAACATATGATAGATTGGCACCGTGGTAAAAACGAGTTCTGGACTGTACATGTAGCACAGCGATGGAAAAAGTTTCCCGTATCCATAATACAAGAATATGACTTGAATGATGAATATAGATTAACGCTGGTTGCAAAAAATCAAACCGCAAACTCTCCACCATAGTATTAAATTGTTTACTGGTCGTTTATGAAATGATGTTAAAATCTGCCACAATTATTATTCAAGCTAGGACTGGTTCTGAGAGATTACCAAAAAAGGTCTTAGCACCCATTCAGAACAAGCCCTTGATATGGCACGTGATACAAAGAGTAAAGCAAGTCAAAGGTGTCAGACAGATCATCCTTGCTACCACATCAAGAAATACAGATCAGATACTTTTGAGAATAGCAAAAAAAGCCAAAATAAATGGATATGTTGGGGACGCCGATGATGTTTTAGATCGTTACTATAGATGCGCGTTAGCCTACAAAGCAGACCCAATAATACGCATAACCGGTGATTGCCCCCTCATTGATCCTGTTTTAATTACAAAAATGCTTCAATTTTATTTAAAACACAATTACGATTATGTCTCAAACACTCTAAAACCCACCTATCCTGATGGTCTTGATGTAGAAATTTTTTCATTCAAAACTTTGGAAAAAATTTGGAAAAATGCAAAACTACGATCAGAGCGTGAACACGTTACTTCCTACATAAGAAATAATTTGAGACAGTTCAAGACATTCAATTACACAAATGATGGAGATCTTTCAGATCATAGGTGGACTGTTGACGAAAAACAAGACTTGAAATTTGTAAGAAAAATTTATTCATTAATGCGTCCAAGAAAATACTTCACAACAAAACAAATTCTAAATTTGGTTTCAGAAAATCCAAAACTTCGAACAATAAATAATGATATTATGCGTAACGAAGGTTACATTAAATCATTGAAAATGGATAAGAATGTAAAGACTTAAAGTGATACAACCTTATTTTTTGATGCTGACTCTATTGCAGCAAGACCTATTTTGAGCGTTTTTAGTCCCTCCCACCCATCAACAAAGGAATTTGTATCAGATACAATAGCTGAAAGGAAGTTTCTTATCTCATCCACATACATTTGATTAGTTACAACTTCAAATTTTTGTTGTACTAGCAATTTGGAATTTAGAAGATTTTCTGTTACAATAGAGTGCGCTTTAGAATCATAATTTTTCCATGCTATTTTTGATGGAATGAATTGCCATCTTATATCGCCATGATCGCTTAATACATGGCACATACGCTCATATTTTGGCCTGAGCATATCAATGAAGAGATTTGCTACCGTTCCTTTTCTAAATTTGATAGTCATGGATGCTATGCCTTCACTTTTTTTTAATGACGGAATTTTTTGTGTTTGGCAATATACAGAACTTGCTTCATCTTCTAGTAACCACCTCAGATAATCATACTCGTGCGAATCATCCAAAATCAAGCTGTTTTCTTTTTGCAATAAATAATGATTTTTGTAGTTTAAACCAGGTCTCCACAACTTTAAAT
Source organism: Candidatus Nitrosotenuis sp. (assembly GCA_038869975.1). GTDB lineage: Archaea > Thermoproteota > Nitrososphaeria > Nitrososphaerales > Nitrosopumilaceae > Nitrosotenuis. The sequence goes on along the minus strand of JAWCQC010000010.1, from coordinate 46,905 downwards.
TATGACCCCATTGAGACGATATTGCTAATGGGCAATACTTGGATTGTACTTTTTTTTTCAAGTAATTTAGTCCCTTATCAAAGCGCATATTGTATCCTACAGAAATTTTGAGTTTTTTTCTTTCAGCTTTTCTTAGCATGCTTTGTATGCCGCTAGTTGTCGTTGCAATTGGTTTTTCTATAAAAACATGTGAGTTAACATCCAGACAAAAGTTTGCGAGTTCAAGATGAGTACTTGGATAAGTGCAAACAAAAGAACAATCTGGTTTGAAGGATGCGGCAGAATCTAGGTCGTAATAATGATGTGTACCATATTTTCCTGCAAGCTGTTTTGCTTTTAATGGATCGGTGTCATAAATGGCCACATTTTTGACTCCAAGTTTATTCAGGTTGAATGCATGTCTTTGTCCAATGGAGCCTGCACCTATAACCAATACCTTTAATTTTGAAAATGTGTGCATGTTTGGCTAAAAAGTCATCACAGGTTTCATTAATTTGCCTTTCAATAATTTGCGTTCCCTTCGTTGTTCAATTGCTTTTTTGAGAGTCTTCATGCTTGTCTCACATGCATCAAGTGTTTGATCGATGTCTTTTTTTGAGTGGGAGTACGAAAAGAAAACCGCACCTGGACCAAATAACACTCCACGTTTTATGGTTTCTTGATAAAATAAGCTCTTATACAACAACGAAGGCTTGTCGGAATGATCTCTAAATATTATTGAAGATCTCACAGGTAACCCCTCCATTTTTGCATTTATTCCTACTTCATCTGCCAGTTTGTTGAATTTTGAAGTCATATACCGTCCAAGTTCCCAGCAATATTTTACTACCTTTTTTTCTTGTAATTCATTTATTACCGCCATGGATGCTGCCAATGACAGTGCCTCACCACCATAGGTAGTAGAAAAGAATACATCGTTGAATTCCTGCATTATCTCCTGTTTTCCGGTTACTGCGCCAAGCGGCATGCCATTTGCGATTCCTTTTCCGAATACTGCCAGATCAGACTTTATGCCAAGTAACTCTTGTGCTCCCCCGTTTGCAACTCTAAATCCTGTTATCACCTCATCGAATATTAGAACAGCCCCATACTTTTGGCATAATTTTTTTACATCCCGCAAGAAGTTTTTCTTCGGGTATTCAAAAAAAAGCGGTTCCATGTATACAGATGCTACTTCGCCTTTCCATTTTTCAAAAATAATTTTTAATGACTCTATATCATTATAGTTGAATTTTCGTATCATGGATTGCAAAATTTTCGGTATGCCTTTGTTTCTGCTTGTAATTATTGTGAACCAGTCATGCCATACGCCACCAGTCCCACAATAGGCAACATTATCTCTTTTTGTGTGTGCCCTTGCCGCCCTGAGTGCACCGGTGGCTGCGTCTGAGCCTGTTTTTGAAAATCTCACCATTTCCGCTCCTGGTATGAGTTGGTTTAGTTTTTCAGACAATTCCACTTCTAAGTAATGCGGGATGGAAAACGATATCCCTTTTTTTAACTGATTAATTATTGCTTTATTTACAGAGGGATAGCTGTACCCCAAGATAATAGGACCTAGCGCCATCACATAATCTATGTATTCGTTTCCGTCTACATCGAATACATGACTACCTTTTCCATGTGACAGATATGATGGATAAACACCCTCCACGTAACTATAGGGGGCTTTGCTGAAAGTTTGAGACAGAGCCGGAATTAATTTTGTTGCTTTTGCTAACAGTTTTTTTGAATTTTTCATTTTTTCAGTGATTTGTTAGAAATTATTTTATATAAAAAGGATGTCTAAATTTCTTCTAGAAATTCAATTAATTTCTGTGATGCATTCCCCTGATTAGAAAGATAATTATCAAGAAACTTGTTTGCTGAATCAACTAGCTTTTTCTGTCTATCGACAGTATGCAAAAAATTGTTCAAGGTAGTCTCAAAATCATTTAAATTTGTTTGAATCACTGCATTTGAAGTGAAAATTTCTGGGTTGCCGAGATTATAATTTTTAACGGAAAAAGAAATCACCGGTTTTTTCAGAATCTGTGCTTCAATTATTACAGTAGAGATATCTATTACAATGACAAATTCGCATAATTTAAGAAAATTTATGATGTTATCTTTTTTTACCACAGAAATTTTGTGATTTATCGATTTGACCACATCAGTTATATCAATTTCTTCTGCAAATGGGTGTAGTTTTACAGTCAGATTCTTGTTGTTTTTCATTAATATTTTGCAAATTTTTGAGATACAGTCAATATAGTGCAGTCTTGTTTGTACGCTCAGATCACTTGCTATGTTTTTGGTCGGTGAGGATGTTACCAAAAGTACAAATTCGTTCTTTTTTGAATTTTTAATTTCAAATATGTCATCAAATGGTGGATGACCAATAACTTTGATTTTTTCGCTTTGAAACCCATATCTTTCAAGCGATTTTTTAAAACTGTTTCCCCAGCATGCAATAATGTCTGTACTTATCGGCAACACTCCTGCAAATTTGTTGAATTCCAGTGCCTCTGGAGAGTCATAATATAACCCGTGTTGCAGTAAAATGACTGGAATTTTTTGTTTTTTGGCCAAGCCGATTGCGATTTGTTCATTAAAGCCATTTTCAGACCAAACCAAAACCACATCAAATCGGTATTTTGCAAATATTTTTTTGGTAATCTCAATTTCCGATATTGCAAAAGGAATTCTCTTTTCACAAAGCTTTAAAAAAAACGGCTTCAGTGCAGGCCAAAATGACACGCCAGATATCGTAAAAAATTTTTTGAAAAAGTCCTCATTGTTATCAATAATTGTAGCTACCTTTTTATCAAAAACCAATGCTTTATTTTTGATGTCATCCATTATCTTGTTGTTTATTATATTATGGTGTGTTACACTTCCACACTTTGATTTTTGAATAGCAAGAAATGAGGCTGCATTCCAGACTACAGGTCGTCTCCTATTAAAGAACGTCAGATGGAGACGGGATTTCGATAATTGTAAAAATCTTTTGTATTTTATAGGGTCAAATTCCACAAGTAAGACAGATTTGCGATTCTTTGTTATTTTTGGTTTGAATAAGGAGCTGATGATTTTTTCTGACATATTTTTTAGTCTCAGATAATTTTCAGCCGAGAGATTTACTGATATTGAATTAGAGATTTTTATTTTAAATGAATCATATAGAAAATTCGTAAGGTAGTCTTTTCCTATGGTTTTAGCTTTATCTGCACTAAGACATAACACAAGCCTGTGGATGAACGGTGCTGCAACAAAGTTGCAATTCCGGTATTTATCAACTATTGAGAGTAATTCGTAGAATTTTTTTAAAAACGGTACCAAGAAATGATGAAACTCATCATAGAATAGACTGCCAAGATTGATTTCTTCATAGGTAATATCATGTGCAATGTGTGGTTCCTCGTACCACTTTGAAAATTTGTAGGTTAGTTTTTGAATGTAGTCGAGTTTGTCCTGTGAATAGATGTCTGATATTTCATGGTCAATGTTGTTTTTTGCTAAAAGTTCGTGTGATTCCACATCAAATGTTATAATCTTTTGATTTTTCAGAACCGTTTTTAGATCATCAAGAGTTGCTGACGAATCAAACAGTATGATTTCTGTAGGATCGGTTGATGTAGAATCTATTGGTTTTTCCATTTTGACCAGTCATAATCTTCAAATTTCAAATCAGTCATCTCATTGTCGTCTGGACGCCATGCCAAGTCTGCAATTACAAGTATTCTTGATACCTCATTTGAAATATTTACATGAGCAGAGGGGATGTTCTTTGGAACACAAATTAAAACTGGTTTTTCAGCACTTGATTCTATTTCAACATACTTGCCTTCATTATCTTTTATGACAAAAACAACTTTGCCATGAATGCACACAAAATAGCTTGTCCTGCGCTTGTGCAGGTGCGGCCCTTTTCTTTCTCCAGGATTTACAGAGCTTACATAAATCATCTTTGGCTGTGTTTTGATGTAACTATCCCAGTCACGCCACACAACGGTCAGCGTCCCGTTGATGTGCTTGTCATCAATGTCTTTGGTTTGATGTTTTTCTAATTCAATGGACCAAACAGAATCAGTCATAACAATGAAAGGCATAATTATTAAAACATTAATAATGATTTGTTTAGGACAATATCCAAAAAATCAATCAAATGTTATAAAGACGAAACGGTTCTTGGCCAAGCATGAGAGCTGTAGTAACAGGCGGCCTTGGGTTTATCGGAAGCAACTTTATCTTGCAATTTCTAAAAAGATTTCCTAAATCACGCATTACCAATATAGATGCAAAATTAAAAGGCTCAAACCCGCATAATTTGGATGAAATAAAAAAGAATCCTAATTATCGCTTCATCTATGGCAATATAGCAGACAAAAAATTTGTTGATTCTCAGATATCAAAATCAGACATTGTCTTTAATTTTGCAGCCGAATCCCATGTGGACCGGAGTATTTTGTTCCCCGAGCCATTTATTAGCTCCAACATAGTTGGCGTATTCAATATCTTAGAAGCAGTAAGAAAGCACAGGAAAAAACTAATTCAGATCTCAACCGACGAAGTATTTGGAGACATCAAAAAAGGCAGTGCCGATGAGAACTATCCACTAAATCCATCCAGTCCTTATTCTTCATCAAAGGCATCGGCTGAATTATTGGTAAAATCATACATTAGAACATACGGTATTGACGCCATCATTACAAGATGCACAAACAACTTTGGGCCAAGGCAGGACTTTGAAAAACTTATACCAAAGACAATACTTTTTGCACAAAAAAACAAAAAAATTCCAATATACGGCACTGGCAAGGCGGTAAGAGATTGGATTTTTGTTAATGACCACTGTAGCGCAATAATGAAGATTTTCCATGATGGAAAGTGGGGCGAATCCTATAACATATCAACATACAATGAATTTGATAACCTAAGTATAGTCAAGAAAATTCTTAATATTCTCGGCAAACCAAAAGACCTTTTTTCTTTTGTAAAAGACAGGCCTGGCCATGATCTTAGATATAGTTTGGATTCCACAAAGATTCGCAGGCAGCTGAAATGGAGGCCACAACACAAGTTCGATGAAGCCTTGGAATACACAGTAAAGTGGTATCTAGAAAACAAGGATTTTAGGAAATCCTCTTTAAGGCAAGAAAGGACGTGAATGTAATATTATGAAGGGCATAATACTTCATGGTGGCCATGGAACGAGGCTAAGGCCTTTGACCCATACCGGCCCAAAGCAGCTTCTTCCCATTGCAAACAAGCCAATGTCCCAGTACTGTTTAGAGTCTCTGCTTGATGCAGGAATAACTGAGATCTGCATGATAATAGGCGGCACTGGAGCAGGCAAGGTAAAAGAATACTATGGTGACGGGCAGAGATTTGGCGCAAAAATCACTTACATTGAACAAGATTATCCACGAGGCATTGCTCATGCGATAGGATTGTGTAGAAATTTTGTAAAAAATGAAAAGTTTGTAGTATTTTTGGGAGACAACATCATCCAAAAAAGCATCAAAGATTTTGTAAAAGAGTTTGTAAAGTCTGATGCGGATGCCTCTGTTTTGCTTTGTAAAGTGGATAATCCAAGCAGGTTTGGGATAGCAGAGATAAAAGATGGCACAATTTCAAAAATAGTAGAAAAGCCGAAAAATCCTGCTTCAGATTTGGCAGTAACTGGAATTTATCTACTGACTCCAACCATCTTTAAGATTATTGATGAGCTGAAACCTTCATGGAGAAATGAGCTAGAAATAACTGATGCACTAGATGTGCTTGTACAAAAAAAATACAAAATTACATATCATATGATTACAGATTACTGGAAGGATACCGGAACGCCAGAGGATATAATTCATGCAAATGATGAGATTCTGAGGAAATCAAAACCATACTTTTTTGGGACAAAAGATGATTCTGTATCGTTGAGTGGCAATGTCATGGTTGGCAATGGTACACTTCTACGAAATGGGGTCAAGATCACAGGTCCGGCGATAATTGGCAAGAACTGTATCATAGAATCTGATGTCACGATCGGCCCAAATACGAGTATAGGAGATAATTCTAGGCTAACTTCTTGTGATATCTCTCAATCTATTGTGATGTCGGATTGTATAATCGAGGCTGATGTAAAGATACGAAACAGTATAATCGCCTTTAATTCTAAGATTATAGGTTCAAAGAACCATGACGAAAAGATGTTCCTTTTAGGCGAAGGTACACAGATTCTTATTTAGTTTTCAAGTATGTTTACAACCATACACTGTGAACCTGTTAGTTCTATGACTGGTATTTTTTTGTCTGCAAAGAACTCTTTGAATGCGGCATGTACACCGTCTGTATGGTAATCATGGGTTAGTATTATCCCCCCTTGTATTAGGCGCGGATAAAAAAAGTTCAGACAATCAAGTGTACTTTGGTAGAGATCAACATCCAAGTGCACAAAAGAAAATTTCAAGTTTGAGATTGGTTCAGCAGTTTTTGGGAACAAACCTTTGTACAGACTTACATTTTTGTATGCTGCAAGATATTTTTTTACATGTTCTTCTTTGGTGTCGTTGAATTGTTTTTCTTGCCAGTACTTGGTCCCAAAATGAGTGTCCCTCTCAGATACTTCTGGTAGTCCTTCAAACGTATCAAAGAGATGCAAGTTCCGTTCACCTTTTGCCTCGCAGATTAGTTTGGCAGAACCTCCGCGGTATACTCCTACTTCTGCCATCTCACCGTCTAGGCTGCTTTGCGACTTTGCCACAGAATACACGATATACGCTTCGTATGGAAAAAATGCTAGATTAGTCTCGTTTTTTATTGATTTTATAAGATCAATTATCTCTTTTTCTTTATAGAAGTAAAGTAGCTTGAATTGGAACGTGGTTGCAATATATCCAAGAAAGTTTCCAATGAGTTTTGACTTGTATGTTATGTTACGTATACTGCTCAATGAGTGAGAGGCGTGTGTTGCATAATTTAATATTATGACTAGATTGTTTGCACGCTTTCAATATAAGAGTCCTGTTAATTCAGTTATCCATGAATAAGGGGCATCCGATGATCAGCATAATAGTGCTCAATTTCAACGCAGGCCAGCTTCTCCTCGACTGCATCGAATCGCTTCTAAATACAGATTATAGCAATTACGAGATAATCGTAGTAGATAATGCGTCAAAAGACAACAGCCACAAAAAATGCAAGGAGAAATTTAACAGGATCCGCCTTGTTGAAAATACAGAAAACCTTGGATATTGTGAGGGAAACAATGTTGGCATAAGAGAAGCAAGGGGAGACTTCGTTGTAATTTTGAATCCAGACACTTTAGTTGAACCAGGTTGGTTAAAGGAGCTTTTAACTGCGTTTTACGAGTATGGAGATGGTATATACCAACCAAAGTTTCTGACGACCACAAATCGTGATGTTCTTATGAGCGCTGGGAACATGATCCAGTTGTTTGGTTTTGGGTACTCTAGAGGAAAGGGGGAAAAGGATACCGGCCAGTTTGAGAATCACGAAATTGTTGGTTATGCGTCAGGAACGTGTCTTTTTACTTCAATGAAAATTATGAAAAAACTCGGAATGTTTGATCCTTTTTTGTTTGCCTATCATGATGATTTGGATCTTTGTTGGCGGGCTGCATTACAAGGAATAAAATCCCATTATGTGCCACGAGCGGTGGTATATCATCCACCAGAAGGGTTTTCTTTTAAATGGAGTCCATTCAAGTATTACCTACTTGAGCGGAATAGACAGTATTGTTTGCTTACTCATTATTCTAGATCTACCTTATGTAAAATGTTACCTGCCTTGATCTTGGTAGACGTTGCAGTCTTCTTTTTTTATCTTGGTCGTGGAATGGTGAAACAAAAAATAGATGCATCGTTAAACATTTTAAAAAATTGGAGTAAAATAACGAGAAGATACGAGCAAATACAAAGAGAGAGAAAAATTGATGATAAAACATTGATTGATAGTTTTACAGATAAAGTTTATGTGCCAAGAGAAGTTTCTAATAAAAAAAGTAATCTTGTTTTTAATAAATTTATCAGTAGTTTGAGTAGACTTACGAGAAACTTTATTTAAGAATAGAGAGCACTACGGCAGCTGCTATAGCAGCATCGTGTGAAACTGAGACAATGAAAGCATAATCACTATTATTTCTGAGTTTAACTGTAGGTTTTTCTTTTCTGTGTGATGTTATTATATCAAGAAGATTTACTTGTATTGGAATAGATTTTTTTACTGCTTCTTTTATCGCGAATTTTCCTGCAAAGTGTTTGTATGGTTCCTTGAATTTTAAACAATAGTTTATTTCCGAGTTGTTAAAGATTTTTTTGTAAAAACCTTTGTTTGACGTATATGGTATTTTTTGAAATCTGACAATATCAACTACATCAATACCAATACCCAAAGTCTGATTGTGTTTCATTTTAGTGAATTATCAGGCTCGCTTCTCTTCAACTAATTCGATCAAGTTACACTTTGTATTTTTCATATTCAATAAGACAAATGCAATCATTCTATTTTCAAAACCTGTAACAGGTTTTACTATTAGTCGTGCCCCATTTTTTTCCAGTTCTTCTATCTCTTTGTAGATATTTTCTACTTCAAAGCATAAATGATGAAATCCTCCCCCCTTTTCTAAAAAGTTAGATACTGGCGAGTCATCGGATGCTGGTTCGATCAGTTCTAGAAAAACTTGACCGACATTCAAAAAACAGACATTAACTTTTTGAGATCCTATCAGGGTAGGCAAGCTAATTGTTTCAAATTTTAGGTATTTTGTAAGCTCTCCAATGGATTCTTGAATTTTTGGCACAACAATACCTATATGATGTAACTTCATTGTATCTTCCTCAAAGTTGTGCAATTCCATGTTTTTGTAAGAGTTTCTTAAAGTGTCCAACGTTTTTAATCTCAAGAGTTTCATCGAGGTTGAACTTTACATTATATGCAGTCTCTATTTCGTCAAGTAAGACATAGATGTTAAATGAATCCCAGTTCTCCATGGTTTCTGGCCCAGATTCATCATTTATTTGAGATATTGGAACATTTAATGTTCTAGAAATGATGTCGTATAGTTTGAGCGCCATTATTCTATAACATATTTGAGGTGATTAGGAATTTTTATAGGATTGCGTAGGTCAAATAACCAGTAGTTCCCATCTGCTTTTTTGAATCCATAATCCGATAGAAAATTGGCACAAGGTATGTTTTTCTTGGTTGGGATGAACTCTGCTTTAACAGTCTTTATTTTTTCTTCTTTCGCCTTTTTTAGAATGTAACCGAGTATTCCATCCTCTATTCCTCTTCCCATTATTCTACAGCTGAGCAAAAATGTATCAAGCATCCACTCAGTGCTTTCCTTTTTTATAATGAATACGCCAGTGATTCCATTATCACCAAATTTATCTTCTACTTGGACACATCCTACCCAATGCCCATCACTGATAAGTTTTCTTATATCTTCTACTTGATATCTTCGAGTTGTCAGGTTGAATTGATTTGTCTTTAGTGTAAGCTGAGATATTCTTGGAATGGTAAAATCGTTTGCTTTTTTGATCGTAATTTTGATGCCTAGTTGTTGAAGAAATTCTTGTAAATTCGTTGCTGAAGATTCTAATTCTTTTCTTTGTTTGTCTTGTATGTACATTTTCCCTCTCCTAATATCTTCTTCCGTTATTTTTAGAAGATGGAAGTCATTCATAGACATTATAATTTGTGCATATTCTGCGGCATCCTGTGTAACTTCGACTGTCAAGACCTGTGGAAGATTTGTGTGTACGTACTCTCTGTTAACAGGATCGTCGTCAAAGAAGACCATGCTATCTAGACCAATGTTTAACTCGTTTGCAATCTCCTTCATATTTTGTATTTTATCGTTCCAGTTTATCTTTACACACGCAAAATGGTCTTCTTTTAGAATCATATTGGGATGTTCTTTAATGACCCGTAAAGCATCGTCTGCATTATTTTTGCTATTTATTGCGAGAATTATTCCACGTTGATGTAGAGCAAGTAATATTTTTTGAAATTCTACAAATGCTTTGCCTATCGGATCATTTCCTAATTTTATACCTTCAAAACCATCTTCGCCTATTATGCCACCCCACAATGTATTATCCAAATCCAATACAATGCATTTTTTGCTTAGACCCAGAATTGCTTTTATGTATCCCATCAATTCGTGAACTAAATACGGAATATAATCAAAAGAAACTTTGATGTCTCCAAAGAAAAACTGCCTGAAGTCAAATACGTTTTGTTCGCCAAATCTGGCTACAAATCCATTAAAATCATAAATATATACAGAATCGTTATCTTTTGTTATTTTTACAAGTTGGGAGTTATAATCATGAACCATCTCTTGTAGACCATAGATTGTTTTTGTTTCATAAAGTCCATAAGGCGAATATGTCGGAACAGAGAGGTTGGTGATTACAAGTTTTGATTTTGATTTGGCTGTAAATGATTTAATTAAATCCGAGATTTGGTCAATTTTGTTACTTATGAATTTCTGTCTTTCTGATACTGATATAGAATATGGAAAATAGTAAAGATCTTCTAAAACACTACGATTATCAAGAAATAAGAACGATATGTCAGGCGAAAACTTGTATAATGTGCTGTTTGCATCAAGAAGCTCCTGGTTGTATTGATTATACCCTCCTACATATGTCGTGCAGCCAATATTGATATCTGAGCATTTAACAGTAAATGTTTCTGCTATGCCGTTAATGGTATAACTTCCAAGTAGTGCAATTCGTATCTTTTTTTCAAATTTGTCAATGTCGATTGATTTGGATTTGGATATATAGTACGAAAGTTTTTGTTCGTGTTGCACACTGAGTTACAATTAGTTCTTGGAATAAATATTTCGACGTTAATGATTATTTCTCCTATGCTGAATCAATTATTTTCTACCCAAAAGTTATAGGGTTGTGTCTGGGATTTTTTAACATATTGGATAAAAATAGCGAGAATGCATTTTCACTTAATGAACAAGAGTTGATGAACTATTATGGCTACAAAGGTAATGCAGGAAAGATACAGCTTCGCCTCAAGATCCTGCGTTCTTGGATTCTTCACTCATTAGCATATTCATCCCCACATTCGGGATTTATAATAATGATGCAAAGAGCAAGAGGAGTCAGGATTGGTAAAGGATGTCATTTTTGTCCCTATGTCCAAATTGATCTGGTCTACCCCCAGCTTGTAACGATTCAAGACAATGTCACAATTGGCACGAATGTAATGATTTTTGCTCACATGAATCCAACGGCAAATCTGTTTTTCAAAAAAGGACCTTATCCAAGAAAAATCGAACCTGTTACAATCAAATCTGGAGCAGTATTAACTCCTGGTTCCATAATTATGGCCGGAGTCACCATAGGTGAAAATTCTATTGTATCTCCAGGAAGTGTAGTCACACAAGATGTTCCCGAGTATTGTGTAGTTGTCGGCAATCCAGCAAGAGTAGTAAAAAAAATTGATCATTAAGAACATAGTGAAAATACGATGAACATTCTTGGCATAGATTTTGAGGATTGGTTCCACCCCCAACTTGTTCAAAAGTATACTTCAGGCATGAAAAAAGAACCCCAAGTGATCAAAGGAATTGACAAAATCTTGGATTTACTTAGAGTCAATGACACTTGTGCTACCTTTTTTGTAGTAGGCGAATTATTAGAATACGAACCCTTGCTTTTAGACAAAATAATTGGGAATGGCCATGAGATTGGATTTCATACAATGCATCATGACAGACTTGATTCAAAAACCAAACAAGATTTTGTCAAAGAGCTGACTAGATTTTCAGAGATTACAAAAAACCATTCCAAAGGATTCAGAGCACCGACTTTTTCACTAAATCACAATAGTGGTTGGGCAATAGATGCCTTGGCCGAACATGGTTATATCTATGACAGCAGCGTGGTTCCAGTCAAGACAGCACTCTATGGTCTACCAGATGCAGAAACAAGACCTTACAAGATTTCGAGTTCTTCGCTTGAAAAACATGATGATGAAGCAAAATTATGGGAGTTTCCTCTTGCTGTGGGTAGGTTTATGGGTAAAAAAATTCCTATTGCGGGTGGATTTTACCTGAGATTTCTGCCCACGTCTGTAATTACAAAGTCAATTAACGCTTATGAAAAACAGGATATTCCTGCCACATTTTACATTCATTCGTGGGAGATTACACCGGAACACATGCCAAAAATTCCAATGTCATTTAAAGACAGTTTCATAACATATCATAATATTGAAAAATCATATTCGAAATTGAATCTTCTTTTACAAAATTCTGTGTTTACTTCATTTGAGAATTACCTATCAAAAACAAAACTAAACCATATGCCATAAAATTTGTAATTAAAAAAGAATGTAACAGGTTACCGTTATGAAGTTCTTCTACCGCATGATCGCATATTTTTGACCAATACACTTTCTGATCAGATGATATGATCAGATGGTACCGCTGAACCATTATGAATAATGACAACAACCTCGAGTATTTCCGTAATCGTTACAATATTTTAGAGGAGGAGGTCAGACAGCTCAGAGAAGAGAGCAGACAGCTCAGAGAAGAGAGCAGACAGCTCAGAGAAGAGAACAGGAATCTAAAGGAAGAGCTTGTCATGCTAAAAGAAACGGTCACTGCCCTTGTGGCAAGAAACATCGGCACAAAACCAGAGCAGGGATGACAGCAGTGCAGCCGGACACCACCACAAAAAGCCTGGAAGAAGAAATGGCCACGAGGGCAAGACCAGGAAGAGACCGGATCACATCGACGCCAACGTTACAATAGACAGGAAGGAATGCGCAAGGTGCGGCAGCCGTCTCTCAAGACCTACTGGTTCATACCAGAGAATCGTCGAGGATATAGTTCCTGCAAGGGTTGTCGTAACAAGGTACAGGATCATTTCCAAGATACTGCAGAAACTGCAGGATGCAGCCCTCTGCACCTGTCCATGACGTACTGCCAGGCCAGAGCTTCGGCCTGAGGCTGATGGTGCTTGCAGTCTCGCTTAAGATGCTTGGGCTCTCATACCAGAAGATATCGGAACTTTTCAGCATGCTCTTCTGCCTTGATGTTACAGGATCGGCAGTAAAGCATGCAGTATTGAGGGTTGCCCGTGCATTTGGTCCGCGCTACCTGCAGATGATTGACGAGCTCAAATCCGAGAGGAACATCCACGATGAGACATCGTGGCGCATTGACGGCAGGAACCACTGGCTGTGGGCGTTTGTGGGAAGGTGGACTGTCATATATGAGATTGACCGTTCCAGAGGGTCCTGTGTGCCAAAAAGAATCCTTGGAGATTACAACGGAAATATAACATCAGACTCGTGGGGTGCGTGGAACCACGTAGGTGCAACACACCAGAGGTGCCATGTACACTATACCAGGGAGCTTGACGATACCATACAGTACAAGAATCCCGGCAGGCAGTTTGAAAAATTTGCAAAAAAGCTGCGCAGGATACTGTATGATTCCCAGAGGGCAGGCAAGTACCTGAAGAGCAGGAAGAGGAGGCTTGAGGCAAAGATGTGCTTTGAGAAAAGGATTGGAGAGCTCGTATCAAAAAAGTACACCGAGAGGAACTGCGTCAGGCTTGTCAAGAGGCTCAAAAAAGATGCTCTTTACGTTTCTTGATACGGAAGGTGTCAAGTGCCACAACAACGACGCCGAAAGGCAGATTCGTCCAAGTGTTGTCATACGGAAGATAACGTACGGCAACAGGTCAGAGGAAGGGGCATATGCATATTGATGTCCGTGCAGCAGACGTGCAAGATACGCGGTCAGAATTTTCATGACTATGCGCTTGGGTATCTAGCTCAACTTGCTTCAAAACGGTAACCAGTTACCTTCTTTGTAAAAAGTGCGGGAAGTGGGATTTGAACCCACGAAATCCTAAGATACTAGCCCCTCAAGCTAGCGCCGTTGGCCAGGCTTGGCGACTCCCGCAGCAAAATTCCATGGATGGTTTTTATAACCTTACTTACCGTTTGATCTCGTGCTAGTTCCAGTAAGATGTTTTACTTGTGGGAATCTGATTGCCGACAAATACGAAGAATATCAAAACAGGATCAAGGCGGGTGAGGAGCCTTCCAAAGTTTTAGACTCACTTGGTTTCAAAAGATATTGCTGCCGAAGAATGATGATGACATCGGTCGAGACGATACAACAGATCATTCCGTTTTACGAAGCAATCCAAAGAAGGTACCTGGAAGTTCAATCTGAGTTAGAGTAGCTTGCCGCAGATCACATCGGTAAGAGGCAGACTAGTTTACAATAGCAGGGGCAGCAAGACCATTGAAATCGACGTAGTTTCTGACAACAAACACCTAGGCCGTGCATGTGCGCCCTCTGGGGCAAGCGTTGGAAAATACGAGGCTCAAAGCTTTGCGGACAACAAGCCGGAAAAAAGCCTCCAAATATTCAACAAGAACCTAAAGAGATTCATAGGCCTCCAATCAGACGACCTCAAATCAATCCAGAGCCAGTTGCGCAAAATAGACAAAAGCCCAAACTATTCTGGGATCGGCGGTGCGGTCGCGTATGCGCTTACCATTGCAGCAGTAGACTCGGCATCAAAGGCACTAGGCCAGCCAATGTTTAAGATCATATCACAGGCAAAGAAATGGAGATTTCCTTTCCCGCTGGGCAACATACTTGGTGGCGGCGCCCACGCAGGCCCAGGGACACCAGACATCCAGGAGATCCTTGTTTGTGCAGTTGGCGCAAAATCCCCCCGCCAAGCAATCGAGATGAATCTTGCAGTGCATAGGGAGCTCGGCAAGCTTCTACAGCAATCAGATCCGCGATTTACAAACGGGCGTGGCGACGAGGGAGGCTGGGCCCCCCAGATGACAAACGACGAAGCTCTTGAGATCTCTGCAAAGGCAGTAGAAAGCCTCGGCTACACTCTTGGCAAAGAAGTGGCCCTTGGAGTCGATTTTGCATCATCGACCCAGTGGGATGAGAAAAAGAAAAAGTACGTCTACGACAGGGCCGGCTTTGAGAACACGCCAGAAGAGCAGATAGACTTTGCGGCAGGCATCATAGAAAAATACAAGCTCATTTACGCAGAGGATGCAGTGCACGAAGAAGCGTTTTCCGACATGTCAGAGCTTGCAAAAAAATTTCCAAAGGTTTTGATCACAGGTGACGACCTCACGGTGACAAACGCAAAGATCCTCAAAAAGGCCATCTCAAAGAAGGCCTGCAATGCGGCCATCTTGAAGGTAAACCAGGCAGGCAGTCTTGCTGACGCACTAGAGTTTGCTCAAGTAGCTAGCAAAAACAAGATCAAACTAATTACGTCCCACAGATCCGGCGAGTCAACGGATCATCAGATTACCCACATCGGCATCGCAACAGGCTCAAAAATGCTCAAAGTGGGCGTAGTCGGTGGCGAACGGATAGCAAAACTAAACGAGCTTATCAGAATATCAGAGCATGATTTATTATCCGGCATGGCTGAGGTTTAAAATCGTAAATGAGCCAACAGACGGAAAGCCAAGACATCAAAAAGAAGATCCTTTCTACTGGAATTAGAGTTGGAACCACAGTCAAGACAACCTTCATGCAGCCTTTCATCACAAAGGCAAGCCCCGAAGGACTCTACATGATTGACCTGGACAAAACGCTTTCCAGAATAAAGACGGCCGCCAAATTTGCAAACAGAATAGATGCCGACAAGATTCTTGTCTGCTCCGGCAGAGAGTATGCAATCACCCCTATTGAGAAATTTTGCGAGCTGACCGGGGCAAAAAGGATGCTTGGCAGATTCATGCCAGGCACGCTCACCAATCCCTCTTTGCCATACTATACAGAACCAAAGCTTGTAATAATTTCCGACCCGCAGGTCGATTCACAGGCAATAGTTGAGGCCACAAATGCTGGCATCCCAGTGATCGGAGTCTCAAACACAGACAATGTCACATCGAAGATCGACGTAGTAATTCCTGCAAACAACCGTGGACGAAAGTCGCTTGCAACGGTATTTTGGCTGCTTGCAAGAGAGATACTCATCCAGAAAGGCCAGCTTGGCGAAAATGACCCGATGAAGTACGAAATCGATGACTTTGAGACAAAGATAACAGACGAGGAACTCGATTAATGAAGGTTAGAACTGCGGCTGTCGCTGGCATGTTCTATCCAAGAGAAAAAAGCCAACTCGTGCAATCAATCAAGGATTCCATTTTAAGCGATTTTGGAGTAGGCGACAAAGAATACAAAGAGAAAATCTTCGGTGCAGTATGCCCACATGCAGGATACATGTATTCCGGCCCTGTCGCGACGCATTCTTTTTCAGCAATTGCAAGTCAGGACTTTGAGCTTGCAATCATTCTGGGGCCAAACCACTGGGGGATAGGCTGCGAGATAGCCACGATGAAGGACTGCCAGTGGGAGAGCCCCCTTGGCAACATCGAGGTGGATTCAGATGCAGCAAAGAGAATAAACGAGATATCAAAGCTGATCGAGATTGATTTTTTTTCGCACACAAGGGAGCACAGCATAGAGGTGCAAATTCCAATGCTCCAGCATTTTTACAAAAAACAGTTCAAGATACTGCCCATTGCGCTAAACAACCAAGAATACGAATTTGCTTTGGAGGTTGGCAAGGCAGTAGGCAAGCTCGCACAAGAAAAAAAATCAATCATAATTGGCTCCTCGGATTTTACTCACTATGAAGAAAATGAATATGCGCACAGCCAAGACAAGGCTTTGATTGAGCCCATCTTGGATATGGATGTTGACAGATTCTACAAGGTACTGCGTGACAGGAGGGTGACTGCGTGCGGATACGGGGCAATTGCCTCTACCATGGTTGCGTGCAAAAAGCTTGGCGCAAAAAGAGGCAAGCTTTTGCAGTATGCCACAAGCGGCGACGTTACTGGAGACAAGAGCTCAGTTGTCGGCTACGCGTCAATAGTGTTTAGTTGAGGTCTGTTTCGTCTGCTCCTGGCAAAGTGATCTTGTTTGGGGAGCATTTTGTAGTGTATGGCGTAAAGGCCGTTCTCTGCTCAATCAACAGGCGCATCTTTGTCGAGTCTGAGCTTGTAGGGAACAAAATCAAGATAAGCTCGGATCTTGGCTCCCTTGAGGCTCCAGTGGATTCGCCTGTCGAGTCGGTAGATTCTGTGTTTAGGCCGATCGTCTTTCTTGCGCAAAAGGCGCTCAGGCAATTCAATTCAAATTCTGGAGTCAGGGTCTCTGTGAGATCCGAGATTCCGTCAGGAGTCGGCCTCGGCTCGTCGTCTGCCTGCTGTGTTGCTGCTGCCAGCTCAATTTTCGGCCTATTTGCCAAGCCATCAAAAGAGGAGATTCTCAGAAACGCAATAGATGCGGAAAGGACCGTCTTTGAGCGCACCTCTGGGGCAGACACCAACGTGTGCACATATGGCGGCATAATAGAATACTCCAAAAGCGGCATCAAGAGGCTGGATCTGAGACCAGGATTTAAGATCGCGGTTGCGAACTCCAAGATGGAGCATTCAACCAGCCAGGTTGTTGCCAAAGTAAAAAAATTCAAAGAGGATCACCCCGGTGCGTTCTCAGATCTGTGCGACAACGAATCATCGCTGATTGAAGAGGCGCTAGAAGATCTGAGGAGAGACGATGTTGCGGCACTTGGTATAAAGATGCGGGTGAACCAGGTGCATCTAGAAAAGATCGGCGTCTCAAACCACACAATAAACGCCATGGTGGATCTGCTAGATAGTGTGACCTATGGTGCCAAGATAACCGGAGCTGGCGACGGGGGGTGCGTCATAGCTCTAGTCGACGAGAAAAACATGGGCAAGACCCTTGACATCCTGGGCTCAAAATACGATTGTTTTTTTGCGGAAATAGACACTACGGGAGTCCAGAGCCATACACACATCTGAGATCTGTTTTTTGGCGCCCATACTTTTTAACTGACTATTTTTGGATGGATTTTATGATCCTCATTAAGCTTGGAGGTTCCATCATAACCAACAAGGAAAGACCACTTTCACCCAGAATCACAACTGTCCAAAAGATAGCCCAACAGCTAAAAAAAATCAAAGAACCCTTGGCAATAGTGCACGGAGGCGGCTCGTTTGGCCATTACTGGTCTGTAAAATACGATATGCACACCAAGCCTGCAAACTATGACCTCCACGGAGTCTCCGTCGTCAAAAACTCGATGGTCGAGCTAAACAAGATAGTACTCGATTGCCTTGAAAGGGCAGGGCTAAACCCCTACTGCCTTCCCCCCACCGACTTTATGTCAGGCAACAAGCCGATTCCATCCAAGATAAGGCAGGTCAAAAAGATCTCCAAGGCGGGCTTCATTCCCGTGACTTTTGGCGATGCGCTGTGGTTCGCTGGGAAAAAATCCTACATACTTTCTGGCGACAAGATAATGAGTTTGTTTGCCAAGGTACTCAGGCCTCGGCTTTGTGTCTTTGTATTAAATGTGGACGGCTTGTACTCTGATTTGAAGACAAAGGAGTTGATTTACGAAATGAAGGGCAACAAAGTATCAGTAGACGAAATACCTATGGACGTAACGGGGGGAATGAAACGCAAAATACAGGAAGCTGCCGCAATTTCAAAGATGGGGTTGAACGTGTTTTTTGTAAATGGGAACAACCCACAGAGGATAGTCGATGCGGCGCAAAAGGCAAAGTTTGAAGGCACCTTGTTTAGAGGAAGATAGATGGAAGAACTGCTAATTCTGGTAGACAGCGACGACAACCCGATTGGGTTTGAGGAAAAGGTCAAATGCCACCTTCCAAACGGCAAGCTCCACAGGGCCTTTACCGTGCTTTTGTTCAACAAAGACGGCAAGCTGTTGCTCACAAGGAGGAGCCAAAGCAAGATGTTGTGGCCAGGAGACTGGGACGGAACAGTGGCAAGCCACCCAAGGAAGACCGAGACGTATGTCTCTTCTGCTGAGCGCAGGCTGCCCGAAGAGCTTGGCTCCGGCTGCAAGCTTGACTACTTGTTCAAATTCGAGTATCATGTGCCCTACAAGGACATAGGCTCAGAAAACGAGATATGTGGAACCCTTATTGGAGAGGTTGCCGAGCCATTTGAGCTGAAGCTTGTCAAAGACGAGATCAGCGAGGCCAAGTGGGCAGGCCCCAAAGAGTTATTTTCCGACATGCGCAACAACCCTCAGATTTATTGCCCCTGGATGATTGTTGCGTTGTATTTGCTTTCAGACTCTGACAAAAATATGATTCAAAAGCACAAGAGGATCTTCGACAAGTGGGCAAGAGATGAGTTCAAGGACGTTTTGCATAAATCGCTTCAGCACCACTTTCCCACAAACAACTGGAGGCTCCTAAATTCATGACCGACACTCTGCCAAAAAATGCAAGACTCGTAAACAGGTACCTTGGAAGCAAGCTTTCAGGAAAGCCAGATGAGCTGTACCGCGCGTCAGCGCACCTGATCATAAACGGTGGCAAGAGGCTGCGGCCGTACCTTGTCATCAAAAGCTGCCAGATGCTTGGCGGTTCCATCAAGAATGCCATGCCGGCAGCAGCCGCAATCGAGATGATCCACAACTTTACTTTGGTGCACGACGACATAATGGACAACGACGAGATGAGGCATGGCGTGCCCACCGTGCACACAAAGTTCGGCATGCCGCTTGCTATTTTGGCAGGCGATGTTTTGTTTTCCAAGGCGTTTGAGACTGTTTCAATTCGCAATGTTTCAGACAGCAAGGTGTCTTCAAAGCTGGTCGCAAAGCTTGCGGAGGCCTGTGTCAATGTCTGCGAGGGCCAGGTCCTCGACATCAAGATGGCAGAAGCAAAAAAGATCCCAACAAAGGCAGAATACATCAAGATGATTGAGAAAAAGACGTCGGCTCTCTTTGAGGTCTCTTGCGCAATGGGTGCCATATGTGCCGGCGCAGGAGCAAAGGACGTAGCAAACCTGGCATCCTTTGGAAGAAACCTGGGCGTCGCATTTCAGATCACAGATGACTACATTGGCGTTCTTGGTGACCCCAAGGTAACAAAAAAGCCGGTTGGAAACGACCTCCGCGAGGGCAAAAAATCACTTCCCATATTGATGGCAATGCAAAAGGCCGACCCAAAAAGGAGAAAGGCCATCCTCAAAGTCTTTGGGAACCCCAAAGCTGCAAAAAAAGACATCGTTGCTTCAGTGGAGGCCATGAGGTCTCTTGACATCGAGGAGGACGTGAGGCGGGAGGCTCTTGCGTATGCGGAAAAGGCAAAAAGATCATTGTCTTCGTATGTGGGACCTGCCAAGTCAGAGCTTGTCTCGCTTTTAGATTTCGTGGTAACAAGGAGTCTCTAAGTTGGGCGATGTCAAAGACAAAATACGAAAGATTGCACTGCAAAATGCAATAGAGCACGGTGGAAAAACCCAAGACAAGATAGTTTTGGCAAAGATACTTGGCCAGGAACCGTCATTGAGGAACCAGGTCAAGGAGATAATGCCGACGATCGCCGAAGTGGTGTCCCACGTAAACAAAATGTCTGCAGCAGAGCAGCAAAGGGAGGCAGAATCAGAGTTTCCCGAGATTTTGACAGAAAAGCCAAAGAAGGAGGAGCGGGAGGGTCTGCCGCCACTTGAGGGAGCAGAACATGGAAAGGTGGTGACACGGTTCCCCCCTGAGCCAAACGGCTACCCGCACATAGGACACGCCAAAGCTGCAATAATCGACGAAGAATACGCAAGAATGTACGGTGGCAGGCTGATCTTGCGGTTCGACGACACAAATCCGGAAGCAGAAAGATTGGAATACTATGCCGCAATCAAAGTCGGCCTCGACTGGCTGGAGGTAAAGTATGACCGCGTCAAAAACACATCGGACGACATCGAGATGCTCTACCAAAAGTGCAAAGAGATGCTCGATGGCAACTATGCTTATGTGTGCACGTGCAAGCAGGAGGCAATCTCCCAGAACAGACGCGACATGAAGCCTTGCAAGTGCAGTTTCGGCGACCTTGGGCAGAACATGGAAAGATGGGACAAAATGTTCTCAAAATACAAGCAGGGGGAGGCAATAGTGAGGTACCGCGGCGACATGAAGTCAGAAAACACGGTGATGAGGGATCCAGTCATGTTCAGGATAATAGAGACAAAGCACCCGCTGCTTGGCGACAGGTACAGGGTTTGGCCAAGCTACGACTTTGCCGTGGCAATCGAGGATAGCGCAGACGGGGTCACGCACGCATTTAGGACAAAAGAGTACGAGCTGAGAAACCAGTTGTATTACGAGATCTTAGACAGGCTCAAGATGAGAAAGCCAAAGGTAATCGAGTTTTCAAGGCTGGGCTTTGAGGGGATGCCAGTCTCAAAGAGGATACTGAGGCCGCTCATAGAGGAGGGCAAGGTCTCAGGGTACGACGACCCAAGACTCCCCACGCTGGAAGCCATGAAAAGGCGCGGAATCCGGCCACAGGCGATCCGCAGGTTCGTCCTGTCTTTGGGATTCACAAAGGCGGACACGCTGGCACCATTTGAGACGCTAGAGTCGTTTAATCGCAAGCTTGTCGACGCGGAAAGCATCAGACTCCACATGGTGAGAAACCCAGTCTCAATCAGGGTGGCAGGCCTCCCAGCAAGAATCATCATGCCAAACCATCCTACAAGGGACATGGGCTCAAGGACTGTCGAGCTTGGCGAGGAACTCTACTTGGAACAAGAGGATGCGGCAAGCTTCAAGTCAGGCAGCCGGATCCGACTCATGGGCCTAGGCAACATAGAGGTAATCAGTGCAGAGCCTCCACTGCGGGGGCGATACCTCGGTGATGAGTTGGAAGGAGACATACCAAAAATTCACTGGGTGGTCCAAAAGACGGCCCAGAGGATTAAGATCCTGATTCCAAGCCAGCTCTTCTACGGCGAGCAGTTCAACGAAAAGAGTCTTGAGGAGATCAACGTTTTTACAGAACCTCATTATTCACAACTAAAAGAGGGAACGGAAATTCAGTTCGTAAGGTTCGGATACTGCAGAAAGGACTCGATGTTGCAGGCAATTTACACACACAAGTGATGACATAATGAAGATTGGCAGGTTTGTAATATCTGGTAAAGAGACTTATGGTTTTGTCAGGGGTGACGGAATTGCGACAAAGGAAGAGATCATCACAAAGACTGGCATCCCCCTCCCGCTTTCGATAAAGGAGTTTTTGTTTGACGGATGGTACGAGGAGGTGCTCTCACACAATCCAAAGCTTGACTATTCTGCAAGACTGTCTGATGTAAGGATCCTTGCCCCGATTCCAAACCCGCCAAAGGTGATCTGCCTTGCGTTCAACTATATCGACCACGCCAAGGAGCAGAACCTCTCGCCGCCAAAGGAGCCTGCCATCGTGCTGATTCCAAGAACCACACTTAATGGGACAAACTCCGAGATTGTCTGTCCAAGTTTTGTAAAGCAGCTTGACTACGAAGTCGAGCTTGCAATGGTGATTGGCAAGACATGCAAAAATGTAGATGAACGGGACGCAATGGACAAGATCTTTGGCTACATGGTATTCAACGATGTCTCTGCAAGAGACATACAGGCCCAGGACAAGCAGTTTGGCAGGGCAAAGGGCTTTGACACCTTTGCGCCGTGTGGTCCGTGGATCACTACGGCAGACGAGATACCAGACCCGCAGAATCTCAGGCTGACCACCAAGGTAAATGGAGTTCTGAGGCAGAATTCGTCCACGTCCATGATGTTCATCAAGATTCCTGCCATCGTCTCAAAACTAAGCAAAGTCATGACGCTTGAGAAAGGCGATGTAATCTCTACTGGGACTCCCGCCGGCGTGATGCTCAACAAGCCAGATGCGGTCTTTTTACAGGACGGCGACAAAATAGAAATGGAGATAGAAAAGCTGGGAAAGCTTGAAAACACGGTCAGGTTTGTCTCGTAACTTTTAAGAATCATTCAGATCCAGCTTTTCCATGGGCAAAATCATTGTAGGCAAGACGTCTGAGATCACACCTGGAAAGATGCAAAAAGTATCAGTGGACGGACGCGACATAGTGGTGGCAAACGTAAATGGCACCTATTATGCGTGTGATGACACCTGCACTCACGCCGGTGCGAGTCTGGCGGAAGGAACACTCGAAGGAAACATCATAACTTGCGGATGGCACGGCGCCAAGTTCAATTGCACAAACGGGAAGCTGGAAAAGTTCCCAGCAAAGATTAAGGACCTCAAGTCGTATAGAACCGTTGTCGAGGCAGACAATGTTTTTGTTGAGGTCGGTTGAAAGCACATGTCGGACAAAAAGGCTCAGAATCAAAAGGCGTTTGAGATGGCGTTGCAGACTCTGACTCAGGTTGCGTCAAATCCGACCACACCAAAAAACATCAAAAAGACAATCACCGATTTGATTGGGAGCCTCAAGGGCAGCCAAGAGCCACTGGCAGTCAGGGCTGCCAACGCAATCAGCCAGCTTGACGACATCACGCAGGATCCAAACATGCCATCGTATGTAAGAGTCACACTGTGGCAGGCCGTATCGTCTTTGGAAAACATAAGGGAATAAATCTCTCATCTGCTGATTCTTTGTGTGAAAATCGAAGAGTACCTGCAGTCTTTGCCGCAATCCATCATATCTGGTGAGGAGATACAGCTACAGGACGACACAGTGCGTGACATTCTCCGATTTGCGGAGCTTGGAAAAGATGATGTGTTCTACCATCTTGGGTGCGGTACCGGAAATGGCTTGATGATTGCGCTTGACGAGTTTGGGATAAAAAAGGCTGTGGGTGTCGACAACGATGAGCTCAAAATCAAAGAGGCAGAGAACCTTCTCAGGCAAAGAGGCCTCAAAGCAGAGCTTAGGTGCCAAGACATAGTGGATGCAGACCTAGGTGATGCAGACGTCATCTTGTTTTGGTTTTCTGATACGGAAATAATTGAAAAGATGTCTGGGAGGTTCCAAAAGCTGAGGCCTGGCTCCAAAGTAATCACGATATTTGACCCGCTGCCAGGAGTGCTGCCACAAAAGGTAAGCTTCCCCTATCTTTTGTTTGAGGCCCCCTTCAAGCCAGCAAAAGACCTCAAAGAGCAGCTAGTGTCTATTTTTGAGACAGAGTGCATCGACTTTACGACTGCCTGGGAATACGCAGAAAGGTACACCAAGGCGGTTGGCTCCCCCGAGGCCGGAAACGACAGGTTTCTTACCATACTGCAGACCATTATGATCTGGATAAACGCAAGGAACTTGGGCCTATCTTGCACAAAGGAGGTGCCTGCCCCAGTCAAGGCATACATTGAGATACTCCAGAATTTTTTCAACATAGAGGTAAGCCACCTCATAAAGCAGTGAACCTTTTATCTTGTGTGGTATCAATAGTGTACAGTGAACGGAAGAATAAACATCAATGTCTCTGCGACAGACTATGACAAGTCAAGCAAGGAGATTACGAACGCCCTTGCAAGCCTAGAGGAGATGGTCCACGAGACAGACGGCTTTGTGGTCACCGACTCGGAGTTTGCCTTTGGGTGGCATTTTTTCGTGGTTTCCGTAAGACAGGACCTCGTACAAAAGCTCTCAGAGCAGATGGGCCCAGATTTTGAGAGGCTCAAGGGTAAGGGAATTGAAAAAAAATTCCTCACATGGCTTGCACAGAAAATAGAGCCAAAAAAGCTCAAAGTCAAGTTTGCCATAAAAGAAGAGATGGAGTCAAGCAAGTACGGGATCTTTTGATTGTGTCAGGAAACACCGACCTCCATATGAAGACAATGCCATGCAAATCTCATCGGCCGGCGATCCTGACTGCAATCCATGATACGGTTGGTAGATCTGCACCGTGTATTGGCAGTCCACAATTAAAAGAATGGCCCAGATTTTACGATTCTGTTTTCTGCAAATAGAAGAACTTCATTTCAAGTCAATAGAATACAATGTCAAAATGATCACCGACTTAATGTAGAGCCGGTGTCGATATTGTGCAATGTCCCAACAGCTAATTCAGAAAAAGCCGTGGGTTCTAGTCAGTGTTCTAAAATCAGACATGAATCCACAGGACGCCGAGGCAGCAGTGGCAGGACTTGGCAATCTGGTTGATGAGTGGCATTCGCAGGGCAAGATAATGTGGTCTGGAGCGTTTGATGACAACAAGACATCTATGACCATATTTGAGGCAACGGACGAAGAGGCAAGCGACTTTTTTGCGAGATACAGCCAGATATCAAGCAAGGTTGTCGATTCCTACATTTACCAGTGGGACGCAATGCCGATTTTGTCATTGCTTTCAGGCTGAGCTGCGATCAATCTCTTTTTTTAGATTCTTTTCTTATTTCCTCAATTTGCCCTGTTCTGATCCACTCTAGCAGCTCAATCGAGGTCGGGTTTAGGTCGAGTCTTTTGTTCATCAGGTTGGTCACCCAGATGTAGTTGATCTGGTTTAACAGTGGTTTTTTGTCTTCGTCGCCCATTCTTGCCTTAAGTCGTAGCTCCTTTGGCAAGCTGTTCCACCACTCTTCAAAACTTCTGACCATTTAGGACATCTCCGTATTTTTTAGATCTGCTGGCCCAGAATTGGTATTCTGCTTATTAGTTTGACGGTTGCCTTGTGGGCGGCAAGCTGGATTCTGTGGTCTTTGTATTTTGACTTTCTTTTTGAGCGAAGTTTTCGGCCGCAGCAGGGGCAGAAGCTGTCCTGGTACTGGATGTAGACATCACAGTACGTGCAGCGCTTGACGCCGTATGCATACCGGCGCTTGTCAAATCTTACTCGCTCGCATATTCCCCTACAAGCCATATTCTTGGAGAGTCAAGGAGTCACTAAAAGTGCTTGCTTGTTCTATTGTTTTAGAACAACGTGTTGTAACTTTGGCTAATCTTAATAGTACAATCTGCATTGCGTGATCATTCAAGTCATTGGAGTCAAATGTGTGAAGTTGCTATTGGCATGTTTGTGAAAAACCAATGGCTTGAAGACTCGTTTTTCTTGTTGTGCGTATGAAATGAACATACACTGCAATTTGTAGATTCAGCCCAAAGTCCAGATGTGCTCACAACAAGATATCTAGGCATACATCAGCATGTTTGTGAGTTTAAAAGAAAGTGGCCGCACATCGCACTTGCTGGAATGCTCGATGCCTTAACTACGATCGTAGCACTCTCGTCACTTCCTGTGTTTGAGCTCAATCCATTAGTGAATCATTTATTTCCAGAGCACGTCGTGCTGATTCCATTTTTGTTAGTCGAGCTTACGTTTCTTAGGTATTCTATAGCTGTAAAGCTCTTTCAAAATTCAAAATATCTTGTTTATGCTGTTGCGTTCACTTTGTATGCCTTGCCCATATGGAATGCGATAAACATCTTACTTGTGGCTGGATCGAGATAAGCTGTCGTGTTGCGTAGACACTAGATTGGAGCTTCGCCTTAGAGCTTTTAGATCATCTAACACTGTCTCCAAGGTATGCTTTAGGCGCTCAATTTCTACTATCTTTGCATCAAGTCTTGCTTCTAAATCATTTCCCCCGTTTGTTTTGTAGAGCTGTGGTTTATCAAAATCGTGACTTTTTGTCCTTTCAGCTGCTGGTACGCTATGAATGATGGTAGATTCTTGCTTTATTTCTTTTACAAGATTACCCATTTCTGAGATGTCTGTAGTTTCATGTATTTCCTTCTCAAATAGAGATTCACTTCCAAGAAAATTTGTATTGGTAGCTGGTTTGGGCAAGGTCTGCTTCTCCTGTTTTTGTTGTTTTACTGTTTCCAACAATTTATCAAGTCCGAATTTTCCAGACCCACACACAGCCAGCAGTGCGGCAACACCAATTAGCGCTGGATCCTTCCATACCGATGGCCCTGCTTGGTAGCTAAATCCGAATAATACTTGAACGGCAACAAGAATTGTAAGATGTATCGCTGCTCCTATTCGCGTAGCAATTCCTGCCAACACCATTGCGGCTGAGGCGATCTCCACAAAACCAAACATGGTGATATTTTCAGCCGTTAGTGTTAGGCCCAAGCTGAGATCCTCAATCATGGTTAGTGTCACATATGGATTAGTGATCTTAGCAAGGCCGGCCCAAATGAAAACAAAGGATATTCCTAGTCTTGCTGCCAGAATGGCAATATCCACAAACATTGGAGGTGCAAAGATGTTAAATGTAGGCCTTGGAATCCTTGTGGTTGGTTTTTGTTTCTTAGCGTGAAGCTCCGTGTTGCTTTTTGTTGTTTTTGGTTTTTTGTTTTGTGGCATCCTCGCATCAATGTTGAAGTATTTGGACGCCAAATCTTGAACGTACACCAAGTCTGATGGGAATAACGGATCTCCTCGCTCAAGTGTATTTATGACGTAATCTAATCTCCATGACTCGCCCACATTCATGGTTTTGAGCTTTTTTGCAAGGTTTGTGATTTCGGAAATATTTGGGTCAGCTTGAGTTATGCTAGAGTCTGTTTTGTTCTTTGTTGAACTCTGTGTATGTTCACTACATTCTATTACTGGGCGTGGCAGACTTTCTTGTTGTGTATGCCTTTGTGCTTTGTATTGTTCGTAGAGTGTCTTCAGATATGACTTGGTCTCATCATCTAGTGGGAGGCCTTCTTCAAGATCAATTAGAATGTTTTCAAGTCGGATTTTATCTCCAAAATTGTTTTGTTGTAATTTTTTGATGATTGTGATCATTCGTTGAATCTTGTTGTTTTCATTGCTTGCTTGCTCATTTCTATTAAATAGTTTCAACCCATTAGGTGATGTCGTATATTTTATTTAATGCACTGAACGGTTACAGAATTTTGTTACACAATATTGTTTTAATATAATAAAACGACTATTGTGACGGTCTTGGTGTCTTTTGCAAATGCCAGTATTGGTAGGAGATAGTATGCCATACTCATACCACAGATCTCACAGAGTTTTCTCTTTACAAAGGCGAGCGGAAAAGCCCTAGCCCTTTAGGGCAGGGATGAAAGCTAGCACGCCACAGGTCAACATTCCACACACCAAAAACCATACAACAATCCGTATCTAATCTGCTTTGTCGCACAAATCGACAGAATCGTAGTTTAAGTGCCGAATATCGGAAATCAACAACTTCAGGAGTTACAGAATCGATCAAAATGACACACGTTCTGCCGAATTTCGAAATTATGCAACAAAGCAATAATTCTGTATAACATTGGCGTTTATCAATACGAGATGCCAAAAGTTATTCTTTTTTAGCTGTGGAATAGGCATAATCAAAAAACATCATCATCGTCAAACAAGTCATTGGCATCGTCTTTCTTTTTGCCTGATTTCTTTCCTCGTTTTTTGAACACGAATAGAGCACCAATCCCTGCAGACGGCCCGAGTATTGTGAATATCATGGTAAAGTCGTCCTGATACATAGGCCTCGTTTCCACATCGCTATCAGCTACAAATGTAGCCGTTGGTGTTTTGTACGGGAGGTTCGCCCATCCTGCAAATTTCTTTTTGTATATGATCATATCATTAAGAACTTCCGGGGCATTGATCGTTACATTTTCGCCTTCGCGATAGGTGCCGCTCCCCTCACCGTTTTCAACTATCACTTCGTATGTGAAAACTACGTTGTTTTGTGGAGTTGTTGTGGCATCTTGCGTAGTCTGTACGTTTACACTTGAAACAAAGCCGCCTACCGTTATTGAGGTTTTAACTGGGACAGTATTTTCACCGTAGAATATCAAACCATGACTTCCTGTTTCGTTTATGAAGGCCATATCACCATTTGTTGACATTTTTGCGTTAGAGGAGACGCGCATGGTGGATTTTTTTATCGGATTTTTGTTCAGATCCGCCACATGAGTGACCAATGGAAAAGGTTCTTCTGGGAAGATTGAGGTCGGATGCATCACGACGACCGTATTTCTTGTTGGGTTGTATACATCCAGAACGTCTGTTGCAGTGAAAGCATTGGATGAAACGTGTATCTCGGTGTCGGTTTCAGCCAAATCTGTTATTTTGCCGCTCACAGTAAGGACGGAATCACCACCCTTGTCTACTTTGTATGCGAATGGCGGTTTGGATGTTATACTTATGAGACTACCTTCCTTTGCCGATGTTGGGTCTGTTATAATTTTGTCATGAGCGGACGTTATTAGGAAGAGATCTTGCTCCATTCCAAATATTACAGGTAGTGTGGTGATAGTTATTTTTGGATCTCTGATATACTTTTGAGTCGGAATTATTTCAATTTCTCTACTTTCTGAATTTTTGATCTCTGCAAATATTTCTGCCGTTCCGAAATCTTGAACGTTTGTAACCACTATGGCATAGTTTTGATCATCAACTATCGTGCCACTAAGAGAGCTTGGGTTGAATTTGTTGTTTGTAAATACGACAAAGTCTTCTGCCTTTCTGTCCAGTACTGGGCCGCCTTCTGATTGCCTTGAAACAATTATTTCCACTTTATCATATGGCGGATCAGGGTATGCCACCACTTCTGTTTGGTCGGTTCGTTCCGAATTAGACGTTTCAGTATTAATGGTTATGATTTGTGTCTCTTTTATGATCTCATCGTCATTATTTGGTGCAACGCTTTCGGCCAATCCACTTATCATTATTGTGCCAGAGTCAAAGCTTGTGTACGCCGTCAGCTTGCCATAATGAGTCCCCTTTTTGATTACAGCATCTCTTTTAGAGTCCTCTTTGAGCTGGGCATCTGTTTGCGTTATTATCTTCTTTGCATCCGGATCAGTCGCCTTTCTTTCGCCAGTGGTAGACTCTGATAGAACAATAGCCCCCTTCATGGCCGGATTAAAAGACATTTTGTCTCCCCGATCTATGCTTAGTGTGATTTTTACATCATGTGGTGGGAGATATGGTTTACCGCCCCTTTCAAGCCAGAAGTAGATTTCAGCGCTTGAGCTTGTTGGAACCGAGTCTGGTGCAATTGCAATGTTTAGCTGTATGTCTTCTGATTCCGATATCGTAATGGTTTCAGTATCAGGATCCAAGTTTGATGCAGCAGCAGTTATTGTGCCTTCTCCTTTCACTTTAAATGCGAACTTTGCATAATGCATTCCTGGCTCTATTGTGACCACATTTTTGTGAAGTGTTATGTCCCCCCTACTGGTAAGGATGACGTTTATAGGTTCTTTAGCCATGACCGGATTTTGGAATGTGTTAAGTAAGAAGACGTATCCGGTTTGAGAGTCTTCTCTTGCCAGTACATTAACCAAGGTGGAAGGTAGTTTGAGGTCTATCTCGTTTGGAGTGTCGGCGGATTTGCGCACTGTGATTTGTTTTTCCAACAAAAGATCGTCTCGGATGGCATAAATGTTTGCACTCCCGACCTCCTTGGTTTCGAATTCAATTATGCCGTGATGTTTTCCCTGTGGTATTGTCACTGTGGGTTTGCTAAGTTTTATTATCTCTGCGTTGTTTGTAGTAATGGCGAATTCGAGATCTTTATCAGAGCTTGATTCTACTACTATTATGCCGTAATATTTTTCCTTTTGAAGCAAGTCATTTGGTACCCACAACGTAGCTTGGATGTTATGACTGGATGCATCTGCATGATGAGTCACCAAAGCAGCAGCGCAGATTGCAAGCAGGAGAATGAGTTTCATCAGCACACTCTCCAGCTTATTGGTATTGGTATGATGCATTGTTTTCCATTTTCTGTCACAAAGAGAATCTTGGTGTCACTGTTAGTGCTGTTTAATGAATGCAAAAACACCATACTAGTGGCACCGTTAGGATCGATAATGTTCTGTTTGTTAGGAATTGTGGTTTCGTTTAAGTATCTCTGTGTTGTTATTGTGTTTGAAGCGTCAAACGCGACGTATGAATCAAGTATGGTTTGCCCGCTCCACATATTTGAGATTGTAACTTGATATTGGCCTGGGGAACTGGTGATTGTGAAGTTAAGGCGCTCGTTGTTTCTCTTCATTTGTGTGTTGCTTATCTCAACTGATTTTTCCAAAAATCGAGACTGAATTGCATTGATGTCAAGAAACGCCACAGCCGCCACCCCAAATACAACAATCAATGCGACAAGAGAAATTAGTCCACCGACCGCACGGTGCTTTGAGTGATTCGGTTTCATATAATCACCTAAAATGGAAGGCCCGCAAACAGTTTGTCCATGTCAAGCTCTGCAAAAGAGGCGTATGCGTCCATCGCAAGTATGGAGGCCACTGCTATCAATCCTATTACCACGACTCTCCACGTATTGTAAAAAGTAAAGTCGACTGCTTTTGTGATCACGAACGCGCTGAGTATGCTGCTAGTCACGATTAGTGTCTTTATCATAGAAAGAAATTGCGGAGTCACTGTCACTATATTTACAAAATTTGAGCCCAGTCCAAATTGGCTGTCCGGTGACAAAGTTGTATCTGAGACTGCGAACTTGAACGTGGAATCACTTATTCCTCCAAGCATGTTCTGAATTATTCCTGCTGTAAATGCCATTATCATCGGTGATGCAAACACCAGTAAAGTGAGCATGGAGACTGATGACTTGCCCTCCCTGATTGCTTGTTTTGTGCTTGTGATGAACCTAGTTATTGTTTCGAGTATCTTTGGGCTGCCCCCGCCAAACTCTGCAATGTATGAGAGAATAAAAAACGACATTTTTGTCATCCATGGCCTAAACGAGACTGCCATTGTGCTTGCCGTAGGCGTCGTTCCGTAATCTATGAGAATCGCTACTTCGCGGAGTTTTTTGATGAACGTCTGGTTGTAGTATCCCTCCCTAGACAGCTTTACTATGGCAAGCAGTATGTCGTAGCCGATTTTTTTGTATTCTGTAATGTCACGTAAAAACTGCGGTAAGGCCTCCTCGAGTTTGGAGATTTCTTTGTTCTGCATTCCCACCATTATTGCGCTTATAGCAGACGGCACCAGAAATGCAGCTGCTATGGAAATCCACAATTCTTGGCCCAGTGTATGCAAACCCACTCCGATAACAAATCCGACTCCAAATAGAATCGCCAGTTGATTTTGTGTGAGTCCTATTTTGTTAAAGCTTGTCGGCTGTACAGAGCTTATGACTACACCTATCATCATCGCAAAAGCTGGCAGTCCCACAGCTGCAAGGAGGGTTATCTGCTCAATTGAGCTTCCCGGCAACACAAACGAGATCACCATAATCAGAATGGGCAAAATTATGAGCAGTGTCACCAGCACTTCGACGATAGTACCGACGTTGTTTGCGTATGCTTGGTATTTTTCTTTTAAAAGAACCAGAAATTCCTCAGATCTATTCTCCAGGTATAGTGCCAAGTCGCCCCCACTCCTCCAGATGCTCGTATAGCCGAGGAGGAGATTTGCAAACATCTGACTCTTGTGTGTTCGTCCAAGCTCTTCTAGTGCTTCTATCTGCGACATTCCAAAAAATTCCACGTTTCGCTTTAGTAACAGTCCTTCTTTGTCCATGGCGGGAAAGAGCTTTATTCTTTTGAACAGCTGGATGCATTCGTAGAGATTAATCCCGACATTCTGCATCACTGCAGCAAATATTACAAATGCAGGCAGTTCCGACTCTACTTTTTTTCTTCTGTCTTGGCTTAGCTGTGATTGCTGCATTTTTGGAAACAAAAACAAAACAATCCAAACCACGTTGAGGGTCACAAATATAGGAGAATAATACACGACCAGAACAACGCTTGCCGGCAGTATTATAACTGCTGAGATCATCATGAAGATCCTGATTTGCTTTAAGAGTCGAACCGTGTGGAGCGGCTTTCCTGCAAACATGACATCATTGTTGATGTCGTCTATCATTTCGTTCAGAGTGCCTTCAAGAGTTATCTGAGACATTACCTTGCGTAGGGTCGAGTTCTGAATTATGGGTCACCTAAACATTGAATCTTGATTTTGCTTATAAGAGAAATTCAGACGAAGTTAGCAAGGACAAATCATGAACAAAAAATGGGATACCAAAATTAAGAAAAGATTGGGTGTGAGTCCGATTCTTGCCACTGTGGTGCTGCTCGGCATTACAGTGGTGGGCGGCGGACTGACCTTTGCAGTCTTTTCTCAAGGTCTAAACACATCGACTTCACAGACATTGATTGCACTGGAGAATGCGCAGGCAGTAAAGGGTACAGGCCACGCCGACCTGACTGCAACGATAAAGAACGCTGGCTCAAAGCCTCTAACAAAAATAGAGATGACTGTAGCAAAAACAGAACTAAGCGAGCCGCTTCTTTACGAAGCATTACACGAAAATGTTCTTGGGTGTGACATCACCTGTCATTCATCTGGAGCAAAACCTCTAAGCAGCCCGAACAACAATGACAACCCCTTACGAGCACAATGGATTGCACATCTTGACATAAGTGGTCAGACCACGGGCGTAGCAGACAGAGGTGAAGGAATCTCCGCTGGCAGAAAATTCGAATTCACTACTGGTGATCTATCTTTGAGAACCATCGTAGTGCCCAACGGCACATCCGTACAGAAACTGATGGTAAACAATGCTGCAGAAAGGGCTAAAACAAATATTCCTTCAGCAGACATTTGCACCATTACTGGTAGTGGTGATGGAGATTGGGTAAACTGCTCAGCTTTCTTCAATGCACTAGATCCATCCAGTGATAGATACACCAACATAACGTGCAAAGGCGCAGGACTCAGTACCACCATCGCCAAAGACAACATAGAGTGCAAAGCGTTCTCGCACAGAAAGCTTGCTGCTCCACTTGGACCTGGTCAATCGCTCCAGATCTACGCAGACGCCTTCACCAAGGCAGTTCCTGGATTAAACAATCAGGTCGTAAATGCGGGTGATGGATTAGTGGTCAACTTGGTTGCTACTGCAGACGACGGATCATCGACCAGAACCCAGACAGTAATTAAAGTGACTGGAATTTAGACCAAAAACAACCTTTTTTCTTTTTTATACTAAATTATTAGGTATATTTCGTTGATATCTTCAATACTTGTAATTCTTGCAGTGCCAATGCTGGTCATGAATGCATATGGTCTTTCCATTACCGATTTATTGGGTGATGTAACCGATCTTGCGTACGACCAGAAAGATCTATATTTTTTCGAAGTTGATAGGACTGTTCAATCCCAAGCATGGATACCCGATACACGGGTGGTGAAATTTGACGGCGAAAATAAGCTGTATCTTTCTTACGAGCTGTTCATATATCCGACAGAATTGGTTGAGAGGGAAGACTACCTATACTTTGTGGCGCTAGATGATAGTTGTGTTGGGTCTATAACGTGCGACTTTCAGAACTTGGTGAGGATCTCAAAAACAGATGGAACGAAGCAAATCTTAGAAAGGAATTTGAAATCAGCTGCACACCTCCACATAGATTCCAATTTTCTCTACATTTCTGAATCAAATGGAAGTATTTGGCGAATCAATCTTGATGATTTGCAAGAGGACGGGATCTTGAGGGTGAGCCTTGATGGTTCCAAGGAGCTAATATACCGAACAGACAACATCATATTGGACATGGTAGCAAAAGGCGATCATATATTTTGGATAGAAGAAGTTGATGAAGACTCACATCAGATATTGTCAATACAACATCAGAATGTAGTTGTTGTGTATGACAAGCCGCACTTGCCTCATTCGTTGGATGTCAGTAATGGCATGCTACGATGGAGTGAAACACATGTTCGTGTCGAGGGGGATGTTGGCGACTACACAATAATTCAGGAGTTTGACGGCAAAAACGTGAAAAAAATATTCGAGTTCAAGAATACTTCAAGTGTGGCAATACTTGGTCTGTCTCCTCACTACAAACCCTATCGCCTTGCTGGCGACTACATTTTTCTTGTGAACAACACACATAGCACGCCGTCTTTGCACATGGTGCATATTTACAATGGCACCAACACCACAATTGAGCCAAGTATGCAGGGCAGACCTGTCTTCCTAAGAGCAGAAGATGATAAACTATTTTCAGTGGGAAAAACTGAGAACGCATTCAGCATAGAGCAATATTCACTCCCTGTGACAATTCCCGAATTCCCTCTTGTCATTTTGATTCTAGTCGCCGGTTTGTTGTTTACAGTTAACAGTAGGTTTGTATGTCTCTTTAAGCGCGCCTAGTTCTAATTCTTTCAACATCGGAAAGGGAGCGAGAGTTAAGCACAGTCATGTATTTTTCTACCGGATCATAGTAAAACTTGGCAAGCTCACTTGTCACGTCATTGAACCTTCGTACCCCCGAATTGACCATTCTGGAAAGAAAGCACATACGTGTCACAAGCTGGCTTGCCAGCTCGTCGTGGTTCCATCCATTCATGATTCCGATTTCTTTGAGCCTGACAGATCTTTCTATTACCTCGTCTATATCAGTAGGCACAAACTGTGAAGATGATGCGTCCCATTCCATCACTTTGTGAAACGATATGCTGTTTTGCTTTGGTATTACCTCGGTTATCTCAGTAATCCTCCTTGATGTTTTGCCGTCAGGATCGACAATTCTCTTCTGATGCAACAATGCAGATATGAGCATCTGGCCACCCACATGTACATTCATTGGTGGGCTTTCCATCCTCACAAAGGCAGACGCTGCATCAAATGCGTGAAAGCTTGTCAGCCCCCCATGTCCAGTAGATACCGCCTGAATAAGAGACGATATCTCCTTTCCACGTACTTCACCCACTATGATGTAATCAGGCCTAGACCTAAGCGAAAGTTTGATCAGGTCGTCCATTGTTACCTCGTACCTGTCTTCAGATATGCCGGAGCTTTTTCTGGTGATGAGTCTTTGCCAGTGCATGTGGCCTATTTTTATCTCAGGGGTGTCCTCTATCGTGGTTATTTTCATTTGCGGATTAATCAACGAGCTAAGTGCGCCTATGGTGGTGGTCTTGCCTGCCGCCGTTGATCCAATGACAAGAACAAACGCCTTTGCCTCCAAAAGAAGCCACACATATGCGGCCAAGAGCGTGTTAAGTGTGCCAAGCTCAATAAGCCTAGTGATTGTGTATGGTTCTTCGCTGAATTTTCTTATCGTAAAGTTAGGGCCCGGAAGTGAGACCTCCTTGCCAAATGTAGCAGCTATTCTGCTGCCGTCCTTTGTCATGGTGTCTATATATGGCACGGCAGCTGTCATGCTTTTGCCCGTCCGTTGTACCAATTTTTGCACAAATGAGTTGGCCAGTTCGAACGAGTTGAACTTGATGTTTGTATCCAATATTCCATATTCGCCATACTCTTTGTGCGCCACACCCACCGGCTTATCGAAACTTTCCTCCACGATATCCTCTATGTTTTGGTCCTTCATGAGAACATCTATTATGCCATATCCAAACGAATCCCTTATCACGTAATACTGCAGTTTGTCAAGTATTTTTATTGTCGTAGAGAGGAGTCCTAGCTCTTTGCTTATCTCAATAATTTTTTTTCTCACAAAACCCCTTACATCAGGTTCGTTTTCTGGTAATTCGTATGAGAGTGAGACAAAAAGATAGTTCATGATTTTAGAGTAAACTGCTTTTCCCTTATCTCCTATTGGCGGCTCTGACACCAAATAGTGCATCTTGCCTGCCTGATCTTTTGCAATATACACCTTGGAGTTACCCACCTCATATTGAGACACAACAGAATACGACTCCAATTCAGGTACGGCTACGTTGTGGAGCTCAAATTTTAGATTCACAGCTTTTTTTGGCTTTCCAGAAAACATCTTTCCCAGCTTATCAAATAATGTCATTTTCTTGGCACCTCCATTCATAGGGACATTTTTCTTGACTATCTCGTCCTTTGCATCTTTGTCGATTGGCGGCTCCACGCTTTCTACGAGATATTTTCTTTATATATAGAATTTTGACGTCTTAGATGTGAGAAGAGGAATTACGCCGATACTGAGTGTCGTTATCTTAATCGGTATTGCGTTGGTCGGAAGCATACTTCTAAATGGTATTTTCAAGGATTTTGTGGGGAAGGCATTTGCCCAAATCGAATACAGGGTTTCGGAGGTGAATCTGAGAAAAGATTCGTCTGGTGCGTGTTATTTTTCCATCACGCTGCACAATACGGGCACACTGCCAATCACTAAAACATCGGTCAATTCTACTTTTACGAATAACACAAGATGGAACCCAGGAGAACTAAGCGATCTTACAATTATAGAGCCAGGGCATTCATACGAAAATACCGTCGTGTTTGGAGGCCATCCGTGTGGAAATGTAACTGTAGGCGGCACCTATGTAATTAGAATCTCTGCAGGTTCAGACGATTCTTCGTTTTCAACATCAGTGCCTGTCGTCGCAACAAAGGTGGAGATCGCATGAAGTGCAGAGGCATTAGTGAGCTGATTAGCGTAGTACTTGTGATCATTATAGTGCTTTCTGGAATGGGAGTATACGTATTCGTCTCGCAGCAACGTATCTTAGGCGACGCCTTGAGTGTGAAAGAGGCAATAACTCTTTCTGAGCAGCGTCTTTCTGAGCTGATAGAACAGGCTGGCATGTACCGAACACGCACCTCAGTAGACTATGTGGGGACACACCTATTCAATTACGGCACAAAAGACATTGTCATAATTGCCCTATACATAAACGGTACAGAGAGAGTTGCATCCCCTGCCACATGGTATGTCAGAGATCTGACTGGGGCTCTGAATCATTCTTCAACTATTCCCAAAGGCACCTTGGTCGAATTGATATTGAATTTTACAAATAGCCCCAACCCCCCAGAACAGGTAAAAAACATAATAGTTTATACTGAATCCAAGAAATTCATTGAGTTATTAAACAAGACAAAATAGTTTTTCGTGCATCTAAATATGACATCATGTTTAGATGGAATTAAAATTCATCTTCATGGCCTCTATTTCTTTGTGCGTAACATCAAGCATCCTGTCTATTTCTTCTTTGTTGATTGAAGAATCTGCTTTGATTCTGCACATGGTCTTTCCCAGATCTGTTATGGTGTAGTATTTTGGCCTAAAACCCTTACCGCCAGAATTGACATGTTTTATTCTGGAATGATATCCATATACAAGATTTTTTTCTTCAAGACGCTCCAATATGGCATACATGTTTCGAATCGGTTTGTGGAAGAAATTTGCAAGAAACTGCAGTGACGCTTTGTTTGTCTTTGAGAGTATGTAAAGTGCCGCTTTTGCATCAGATCCCATCTTAAACTGTTCATCAATTTGCTCAAGGTTCACAAGCATTTCTTGTTCGATTTGTATGTCAGGTATAGCCTGTGTCTGCAAGACTTTGGTATCAATCTTTAATTTTTTGTCTATGGCATCCTTTATTCTCAGTGACTGTAGGATTTTTTTAACTCGGATTTTTTTCCCCGTGACCGAGGTAAACAGATACTGCAAGTTAGTTTCATTTAGGTTCGGATGTTCTTTCAGTATTGCCATAACAATAAGCTCGTTGTTACCAAATCTCATCTAGATTCGCTCTTGGATACTATAAGCATAAGCTCAAATTCGTCATTGATTTTTTCGATCAGGTCTATTAGTTCTTTTTTGGTGTACTCGCTTGAAGAGAAAATCTTGGTTGCGTTGAATTGCCTTTTTACTATGACGTCATTTTGTTCTACGCATTCATATATCACGCCAGATTTTGCAATATTGTATGCAGAACCGCATTTGCATGTAAATGAGATTTCGCTTGCCACCAAATCATGAGTTTTTTTCCTGTATGTCTTCTTCTCTTTCTGGCTGGCTATGTTTTCTATTTCGTTTATGATTTCATATACGCTCGGAATTGATATCAGAGATTCATCGGAAGGCCCATACATTATATCTTGGAATATCCAGTCCACTACCTCCACCTGTTTTTCTGGAGGAAGACGGACAAGGCTAGAGAGGTGTGATGGTGTTATCTGATTTAGGAGAAACTGATATTTTCTTTTTGCTACTTTGATTATTTTTTGAATTATTAGTTTTGTATCATCGTGAAGGTCCCTTATTTTTAGGAGTGATGTTATGTAGTCTTCGCTTATTCCATAGGCGTCTGCCACCTTTCTTATGTCACCAAGTAACACCATGTCTTCATACATCATGTCAGACAGTGGTAGGGGGTTTGAGTAGCCTTCTCTATTCAAGTGGAAGGACATAACGCGAAGCTCGTGATGATTTCTTACCGAATCAGTGATTTTGCACGTTATTTTTTTTAGCCCTGCATCTGCTGCTGCAGTTATTCTAGAATGGCCGTCGACTATGTACAACTTGTTTTTAATTTCAGCTACTATCGGCGGACTTAGTGCGTCATCTCCTTTTTCCTTGATGCTTTTTACCATTGACTCGTAATCGGCATCCGACAGGATTCTGAAACGCCAAGGGTTTTCGTTAAGTCTGTTTATTGGAATTTGCTCGATCTTCATTCCATTACACCGCTGATTTTTGTGCGGATGACGCTACAGGTGCTCTGCAGAATGGCCTTTTTGGCAGCTACGTTTGGTTCTGCTGCAGATGTAGCAATATTTTTCATTGCCCTCCACTTTATTTGCTCAAAGTATTTTGGGTCGGTCTCTCGAAGCACAATGTGTTGAATTTTTGCAAGATATGCATGCAGGTAATACTCTTTGTTTGGCGGCTCAAGCCACAGCAATGAGTCGTCTGCCTTTTTGGTTATTCGATTGAGCAGTTTTAATAGCGATTTTTCAGACCGAGGCGTATTTTTTGACATGTTTCCCTCAATTGTGACAAATACATCATTGAGAAGACGTGGGATTTTGTGAATTCTGCAGGCATATACAGTAGCGAAGAAAATCGCTTGCTTTTTTGTTATTTTTTTCTTCATCAATCTTGTAGTTATCTGAATTATGGTTTGAATCGCATATGTTGGCAAATTCAGATTCTTTGCCACCTGCAAAATTATGTTAATAATTCCGCTCTTCCCAAAAAACCCCACATTGTGGGACTTCCAGTCATCGACGCTTTGAACTTGGGTGTAACCTAGCACAGCCCCACAGTCCCTGCACACCGTTTCCCCCTCTATTTCAGTTGGGTGATGAAGGCAACATGATTCTAAGTGGGTCACAATTAGGCTGATCTAATGGTTTTTCTATTAAACTGTTAAATCGTTTTATCATTTTACTATCGGTTTTGATTCTATGAGATTGTTTTTTCCAAACGTGATGTGGTGATATTATTTTTGTATGAAACGATGCATCATAAATTATGGTTTTAGCAAAATTTTGAGCACTCCAGAGCTTGCTGCCTGTTTGAGCGCTTTGTCATATTCATCTAAGGAATAGATCTTGTCTATTAGGTCATCCACTTTAATTGTCCCCAATGCAAGTGCATCTATGGCAGGCCTGAAGGGGCCGCAGCGCGAGCCGACAAAGGTTATCTCATTTACTATGGCAGGGCTGATGTCTAGCTTGTTTTTTGACGCAGTCGTGGATTTTAGGACTACAACGCCCCTTGGTTTTGCCAATCTAATTGTGTCTGAGAATCCGGATTCGCTTCCAGTCGCCTCGATTACCACATCAAATGAATGTTGATCCTCCTGTGTTATCTCTGTCTTTGTCTTTACGCCCATTTTTTGCAGTAGCCCAAGCTTGTTTTGGTGTCGGCCAAAGCACACAATGTTTTGGTGTGTTGTCTTCATTACACGCGTAATGAGCTGGCCAAGCCTGCCGTCCCCAAGTACTGCGATTTTAGAGTCCGGCTTGATACTAAGCTGTTCTTGGATTTCAAAGGCGGCCGCAAGCGGCTCCACAAAGACTGCCTGCTTGTCTGATATCAAGTCAGGAAGCACATGCAGGTTTTTTTCAGGCAGCGACAAAAATTCGGCAAAGGCGCCGTTCCTTTTGTGTATGCCAAGGACGGTCCTGTCGGGGCAGTGCCTCTCAAGCCCCCTTTGACACATGTCGCATTTTTGGCACCCCACGTTGATCTCTCCTACTACTCGTTTCCCAATCAGTGCCTTGTCTTGCGAGTCCGCAACAACTCCCACAAACTCATGTCCAGGCACGCCCCTAAAGGACGCATATCCTTGGAGCATCTCAAGGTCAGTGCCACAGATTCCTGCAAATTTCACCCTGACTAGGGCCTCCCCTAGTTTTGGCTGCGCATAGTTGTATTGCAGCTTCAGATTTGCGCCATCAAAAAAGAGTGCCTTCATCTGGTTTTTCGGGTTTTGTGGCTCCATCTTAATTTTGTGAATGTATGCGTTTTTGGATTTTTCTGGCGGAAACCAATCTGCCTTGATGGCTATGTGAAGGGTGCTGGTACATCTGCATCAATTCCGGTTCTGTTCTACCTAGTACAGCCTGTTTTCCATGGGTCCTTTGCCGTGTTGCTTGATTCTTTTTTGCGCCTCCTCAAAGATGCATGGCCGCCACGACACATCACGCTCTGCCCCATTGTCGATTAATTCCTGCATGCTGATGTATCCCCATTCAGCAAATGTGTCATCGTCTAGGTTGGCGTATCCAAATGCAAGGTTTTCCTTTTTGTCAAGCTCGGCAATCAGCCAGTAGAATCCAACCTGTTTTAGATCCCATTTTTGGTGTATGATCTTCTTTTCAAGAGGGATTTTGTCGGTTTCGTACAAATTTGGGATGTTGTCCATGTACTGCCTGATTCGGTTTGATGATTAATGACAAGATCGATACTCCATCAGGTAGACCGATGAACACCCGCAACTAGAAATTTCCAGTTAGTTTTAATGGTACACCAGTCTTTTCCTTAGTTTTGTACTCACCAAGTCCATACCCAGTATTACTGCTAGTATCGCAAGTATGAACGGGGCGGCCTTTCCATAATTGAGGCTCTCAAGATGGTGTATTATGTAGAATCCTATGCCTCCTGCTCCCACCAGTCCGAGAATTGATGATTCTTTGACACTGTATGCAAGCAAAAACAGGTACTGGTTGCTCATGTGAGGCAGTGCCTCTGGCATAGTCACGAACCTGGCGATTTGCATTCGAGTTGCCCCTATTACGTGTAACGCGTCATACGCTGAGTGGTTTTGCGACTCGTATATTTCGTAGAGGTATTTGCCGCTCAGGCCCATTATGTAGAACATTATTGCAAATATGCCAGCTGTCGGTCCTAGACCTACAATCACAACAAGCAAAATCGCCCACAGAAGTGGTGGCATGGACCATAGCACCGCAAGGAGACTCCTGAAGATCACGCTTACAAAAGACGGCGAGATGTTTCTGGCTGCCAACAGCGCAGTTGGAATTGACAGTGCGAACCCAAGGCTTGAGCCGATCAAGGCCATCTCAAGCGTCTCCACAAGAGACGAGACAATCTTGTCGCCGACGCTGAGATCAATTGTAAGCATCTCGCCAATTATTGTCAAC
Source organism: Candidatus Nitrosotenuis sp. (assembly GCA_038869975.1). Taxonomy (GTDB): domain Archaea; phylum Thermoproteota; class Nitrososphaeria; order Nitrososphaerales; family Nitrosopumilaceae; genus Nitrosotenuis. The sequence continues at coordinate 4,773 of JAWCQC010000010.1, read as the reverse complement.
GAATTGCCAGAGTCGCTAAATATTGATAATGGGTTGAACCCTAGGTGGACGGAGCTACCAACTATGATTAACAGCAACACCAGCCACGCATATTGAAAGCGACTAGGCTTCATAAAGATCCGATATTGCCTCCTTGCTCATCTCCTCTGAGCTGATGCGTTTTTCTACTTTGCCGTTTAGCATGATAAAGACCGTATCACTGTACATTTTTGCAATCTCTGGGTTGTGGTGCGTCATCAGCAACGTGATTCCTCTCTTTTTTCTGATTTCGGCAAATATGTCCATCACCGCAACAGCAGCCTTAAAGTCAAGGCTTGCAGTCATCTCGTCTGAAAATATCACGGACGGCTTCTGGAGGAGCGTTCTTGCTATTGCCACTCTTTGCTTTTCTCCGCCGCTGAGTTTTTTTACCTTGGTGTCCTTGAGGTGGGTCAGCTTTAGCTCGTACATTATCGAGTATGCTTCGTCGAGGATCTCTTTTTGGTACATGCCAAACATTGAGCGCCACCTAGGCATGCGGCGCAGAGCACCCATCATTATGTTTGAAAACACGCTCAGCTCGTTGACCAGTCCCAGATTTTGGGGAATGTACCCCAGAAGGCTGCAGCTGTGCCTGTCCAACCCTTTTTTCCCAAAAAAATACAACTCACCCCAAGTCGGCCTTATGAGGCCTGCGGCGATTTTCAAAAGAGTGGTCTTTCCAGCCCCGTTTGGCCCCATTATTGTGGCAGCGCTGTTTTGCCTTATGTTTAATGATATATTGTCGAGGATTTTTTTTCTGCTAACAACAAGCCCAACACTGTCCATCCTGAGAACATCAGACATGTTGCTACCGGCTAGACTTTTTCTGTGTACTTCAAACCAGTCAGTGTGAGAGCATCTTGGAGAGTATCAAGGTGTTGCTCAGTTGTTGTTTCCTCAAAGCCGACAAATATTGCAGAAACCAGCTTTCTCATTATCTGCTTGGTTTGATCGTCTTTGCCAAGCTCAAGCAAGGCGCTTTTTACCTTCATTTTTGCTTCTGGATCAATGTTCTTGCTAAACACAACACCGTGGGACGGAATCGGCCCCTGTTCATGAATTACTTTGGTGTTATCGCGCACCTCGCGATAGAGCTTTTCGCTCACGTCGCCAGCTATTATGCTTACGTCGACTTTGCCGCTCTTTAACGCCTCCCACGCCTGGCCGTATCCGCCGGCAAAGATCACTTCTGAAAAGTATGCCTTTGGATCAATTTCCTTTCCAGATTCCACAGTTATAAGCTGTTTTTCCACCAAAGTTTTCATTGGCATCACATAACCGGATGTAGAAAGCGGACTTGGGAATGCAGCGCTTTTGCCCCTTAGGTCCTCTAGCGTACTGTACGGCGAGTCTTTTGCAACAACCCAGTACGAATAGTAATATGTTTCAGCAGTCAGGGTGTCACCTATGACAACTTCTCTGACTTCGGCAAGCTCAAGTGAGGCTTCGGCCTTTTGTGCTGCAAGGTACGACGGCCACGCGCTCATGAATGCGATGTCGGCCTTGCCAAATCTCAGCGCCTCCACTACGCCGGCGTATGATGTTGGGACGTAGATTTGCACGTCATAGTTTGTCCTATCTTCCAAAAATTGCTCAAGCTCTTTTGCCTGTGATTCTATGTCGCTTGCTTGGGCAGTTGGCTGAATTGCAAGTGTGACGATTTTTTTGGCTGGCTCTTGTAATGAAGACTCGTTGTTTGATATTGAAAATACCCCAAAGCCGATGCCAATTCCAGCTGCAAGCACAATTGGTATAATGGCATAAATTTTGTTCATGATTTTTCATATGGTAAACCACATTTAAGGTACAATTGAAACTCCATCTAAAGAAAACATGGACATAGAATATCAAAATAGAATGAGTCTTTAAATCAAGTTTCTTTACTGGCGAATTCCGATTTCAATTAATTCTACAAAGAATTAGGCATAAATTTGGTGAAATTTTTCCAAGAGAATTATGTAGGCCCTTGAGGTGCGTCCTATCACGAGTTTCGGTCCCCTTTACCACTGAGGGATTCTTTGTTGTTTTGTCTTTTAATTCTTGGTTTTGTATGGTCTGCAGAACCATTAGCTTAGTTTCTTGGCGATCAGTTGATCTTTGATTTCTTTAGCAAATGGTGCTCAGCCAATAGCTTTCTAATGTACACCTTAAGAGTGGCCCATTCGAATAGATACAAACGGTAAGAAAACAGGTAACTTGGCACTGGAATTTTTCTCGAACTGGGTCAACTTTGGGTTTTTATCACATATTGGAATCACTGACTGCTGGATTCGGATGCCCTTATTTTGCAGGCAGATGCAGCTTTCAATAGTTTTTTATCGTCCGTTACCAGCTCTAAGCCATATTTTTTTGCAACAGCCAGATAGGCAGAATCATAAAACGACTGCCCGTTATCAGATGCGATCTCTTTGACTTGATTCTCCATACCATCAACATCCAGAACATCCATGCTTGAGATGACCTGGACGCATGAATCAAGCAGTAAACATGCTTCTTCTTTGGTAATCTTTTTTTGCAAATGCTGGATTCGCCATATGCCATTGCCTATCTCGTACAGGGTAAGGTCAAGCACTGTTTGCCCAGACAGGATTGAAATTGAGTTGGAACCTTCACTTAAAATCAAATTCAGAAAAGCGCTTGCGTCATATAGTTTCTGTCTACCTTTCATTTCTTGACGACCGAACAGATTTTACAACATCCTGTTTTGTTATCTTGGAACCGATCTTGCTGCTAATGTCATCTAGTTTTGATGATAGCATCTCATGTTCAATTGCATTGATTTGAGCCTCTAACGCATCTCTTACCAGCTTCCCAATCTTTATGCCGTACTTGTCTGCCTTTTTCTTTAGTTCATCTGGGATTTTTGCTGAAACCACTCTGCTCATGGTGATATTATGGCAGTATTACCTTAAAAGTATTACCAGGCGGGTAGACCCGTGTAATTTATTGAGTCTTGCAATAGATTGTCTGGAGCGGTGCTTCCACAGAAATTAGGTTCAAGGCCCTTTGCGGAAGTGAAACCACAAATTTCAGTCTCTCAATTTTTATCAAAATTTAGGCACAAATTCGTTGAAATTTTTCCATGAAAATTGTATAGGCTCTCGAGGTGTCCCCCATCCAAGGTTTGTGTCCCTTTCATTATTGAAGGAGAATTTGTTTTTGATTTATCCTTCAATTCCTGGGTTTTGTATACCTAACAGAACTATTTAGCTTTTGCTGAGATATCGACGTGCTCACAATACACCTGTCTTAATTTTTTAAGCTAAAATAATTATGTAGAATTGAACTTGCAAGATAAAAAAAGAAAAGAGATTATTTTGCAAGATTTCCAACGAAATCTTGACTTACGCCGCGTGGAAACAATTCGTTGTATGCCTTATTGTTCATTATCTTATATTTTCCGTATTCCCCTAGCTCGACATAATACTTGTGTGCAATTTCGTCAGGTCCCAACTCGTTATCTTCTGAGATGTGCACTATGATTTGCTCACCTATCTCAAAAGTTGGTTCATTTGGCATAATGTAGTATTTACCCTGTTCTTCAATTGATTGAATGTAGAAAGTAAAGGTATTACCAACTCTATCATCTCCTTTGTATTTTTTATCTACTAGAATTTCAATTGGAATTGCTCCTCTACTATTTCCTGCATTATCAACCCATGGGATAGGATCTCCTACATTCAAGACTTTACCTCGCAATGTAAGTTTGATGGTGTCCTTAAGATCGCCAATGTTGGTAGTAGTTACGGAAGTATGTCCAACGGCTTTAACCAGATTTGGGTTTGCCTTTGTGATATCTGATGGAATGTATGTTGTCTCATCACTCATTGTTTGATCGTGTGAGTTGATATCATTAGATTGATTTGTGATTCCCACAGTGGCCATAGCTATTACAGCTACAGCGATTGAAGCGAAAATCATGTATTTTTTGTACATTTTGAACACTCCTAATACAAGCCATTGATCTGGTTAATATCGGCTGTTTTTATTGATGCATAGTCCCAACTACAATCTGGTTTCATCATAGTATGCCCTGTTGGATCGCTGGAAGGCGCATGGTCGAGCCCAGCAAAATGTCCAAATTCATGGTTTCCTACAAGTTGGATTTGGATCCTGAAACAAGCCACATGTACTTGTCGTACTGAAGTTTTTGGATGAGCTGCTGTTGTAATAGATTATTTTATACATTGTACTAGGATTGCTACTATTGGATACCACGGTTTGAGCATGCACGTAAGATGCATAAACCGTAGCGCCAACTTGATTGTCGCCTGAATTACATATAGAGTCATATGCTATGTTGATATCGGTTTGCGAATCAACATGTTGTCTTGAGATTTCTATTTCATTCTTTAATGCAGTTCCTTGATTAGTCTGTCCATTTAGTTTTACAGCATTTAGCAGAGATATCTGATAACAGACTTGCTTATTTGCGCTATTAAATGGATAGAAAGTCGGCAATGGGTGTGCATAAGCATTACTCATAGTCATTGATGTCACCATTATAGCTAGCGATGCTACAATAATTTTTTTGTTGCTCAAAGTCATTACTTACAAAGGCGAGCGGAAAAGCCCTACCCTTTAGGGCAGGGATGAAAGCGAGCACACCACAGGTCAACATTCCACACACCAAAAACCATACGACAATCTGTATCTAATCCAAACATATGGAACCCAGTATGGAGATCGCCGGCGTCGCACCGGAAACGGTCTTCTGGGGATCGTTTGCACATCGGCTGGGTCATTCCAATA
>JAWCQC010000009.1:0-57042 GCA_038869975.1 Candidatus Nitrosotenuis sp. | reverse complement strand
CGTCGACCCCTGAAGAATTTACTATCTTTTTAATTGCGGCGCGAAGGCTCGTCTTTAGATTGTCAAGCATTATATTTCAAAGTCTGCCTGCATTATTTGAAACCTTCCTCGGTATCCGTTCCAATGTGTCTCTGATTTGGTAATATTTATCGGCGCAAAAAAAAGAGGACAGTTGGTCACAAAGGTCTCCGCTTCTCCTCCTTCAAAACTCAAGTTAAAGCCGTGTTTTTTTGAGAGTCCTTCAAGTATGTTGAGATCTTCTCTAGTAATTTTTTTGCCAAGCCATGATTGATCCAATCCATCGCATGAAACTGAAGTAATGATGAACTCGAATCCAAAGTCGATTAGCTGTTGCATGTATTGTTTTTGATTTTTTTTCCATAATGGCGCAACGACGTTTAGATTTAGAGATTTTGCTGCCTCCTCAAATTTTGTTTTTTGAAATTCACTTAGGATGCCACCGTGCACTATTCCTTCGGCTGAGTACCTTGTTTTTGCTTCATGCATAGCATTTAGGAGCGACTCGATTTCTTTATTGGTGTCAATAGAGTCTGCCTCTATTGTAATTTGCGGTATCTTCATTGATTTTGCTTGTAGTGAAGCAAGCGTGATGTTTGGATGATGAAGTAGATGGCTTTCAGCAGATGGCGTAACTATTGTGATAAGGCACTTTACTACGTGTCCTAGCCTTTTTGCCTCATAAATTGCAAAGGTACTGTCTTTTCCTCCAGAAAAGAGTGCTGCTAAATTCATCTAGTTGTCTGCGCATCTTGCTAGGTATTAACGTTGGATCCTTCAACTCTCATAATCCTCATCAAAGCTCAGACGGCTTTTCCACACATCATCAGGATCCAGCATCTATGACTTTATTCTCATAATTTTAGTTCTTTCCATTACTTTCCAGTATTCGACCATCTGGCCTTGTTCCAGCTTACCTTTGACCTCATCGTCTATCATCTGCACATCTATTGTTTCAAATGTTTCACTGTCCATGACTTGGACTTGGTCACCCGTAATGGAGATTATCTGACCACTTCTTTTGTCGATAAGCGGTACGTGCACCTGCATACTGACTGGCCCAACATGTGGTCTTTTTTGATTGTCAAAGATTCCAACTCCTACGATTCTTGCCTTTGCCGCACCGTGCTTTCCAGGCTTACTTGTATCATATTCAACTATTCGACAGGGTTCGCCGGTTGGTTGATCAGCTACTGGAAGAAGAATATATGAGCCGATTTTTAGCGAACCTAGTTCTGCAGGCTTGCTCATATCCAGACCAATCTAGATTCGGTATTTAACATTTATGAAGATAAAACTTGATCAGTGGATCACTTGAGTTTCTCAAGTATTGAAAGACCAACAAGATTGTTCATCGTGATCCCTTTTCTGCAAACATTGCGGCGCGTTTGCTCACAATACTTGTTTACACTCTGGTGACTTTTTTGGCTGGACACTTCGAGCACCACTATGTTATTGCTGTATGGAAAAGTAAACTTGGGCTTTTCTGTTGAATATGCAACCATGCTTCCAGTAGAGGCCTTTCGCACCAAATCGTTTTTTGAGACAACCATGGCAAGATCTGACATGTCTTCGTCTGATTTGGAATATTCAAGATAGTATATGGAAACAAAGTTAACTGCTCCATCTACTTCGCGTTCAAAGAGGTCAACGTTGGTATTGAACACAAAAGAGGTCTTGTCCTGTTGGTATCTTTCAATCTCTTTTGCCACCTTGGAGTCGTTTGCAAACTTGATTAAAAGATAATGGTTTGCATGATACGGAAAATACGGCTTGCTGTCTTGAGAAAAGGTAGCAGTCACAAAGTACATGTTTTCTATGTTTTTAGATTCCAACCATGCATCTTTGATCTCTATTGACTTGTGGTCATGCGTGTACGGGACACATGCATACCCTTCAAAAGCAGTCTCTGACACTAAATTTTTGGTTCCAAAACTGTATTTAACATTTTTTGGCTCGCTGCCAGATCAGGAAATACCAGTGGGCAAAACACGTCAGTACCTATTTAATACAAATACGCGCCGAAAATTTTTGTCCCAAGCTAGCTCAGCCTGGTAGAGCTTCCGGCTGTAGTGGTTGGCTTTTGGCTAACACAAATCAGCCTACTAGGCACACAGAAACCGGAGTGTCGAAGGTTCAACTCCTTCGCTTGGGACTACAAATCTTTTTTCCTTCAAATAACAGTTCATCTTTAATCAGCGTCGCAGTTATCTGGTCGTCTATCTTCCTGTACCAGCTTACAATGTCTTCAAAATCAGCATCAAATTCAGATAGCCTTTCAAAGACGTCATCTGGAATTCTGATTGTCTGATTAGCATACTTTGTCACATAGTTTTTTCTTATCAATGCACCGTGTACCCTGTATGGATGAGTCATGAGGTTCTTGATTTTTTCAAAAAAGAATCCAACTACGTAAAAATCGGCCCTATTGTCCATTTTCATACGTTTTTGAAAGACATATACGCTTGCCAACATGATCAATGAAAACAACGGAATCTTCAGCTTGGCAGCAATGACATACCATCTACCCCTTTTTGTGATGGAATAGTCAGCACCCAAGTTTTTTTCTAGCAGGCCTATTGATTGAAGATGCATCATGTACCTACATGCATCCTTTCTTGGTTGCTTTGAATGAATTATGTTTGAAAAATTTGCAATTATTTGTTTTGTCTCAAGGCCGTCAAAAAAAGAAGAAAGGATCTTAAACGACGTAGTAGACGGCCTAATTTTACGATTCAACAAAATGATTCGACTCACATCAAGTTTTGTTTGTTTTGTGATCTGCATCATGCTCTGCACACCACCACGAACCTGTCTTTTTTATTGGATATACTGGTTGCGAATCTTTTTAACTGCAATGCAGTCAAAGTCCTCACTGAAACTTTTGCCAAGTCTAATTCATCCGAGATTTCAAGAAACTCTACTGCATTTTTTGGCAACGCAAAGATCTTTTTACCTTCGTCGCCTTCTATTATTGTAAACTCTTTTTCATCTCTGATCTGGGATATGATCTTCTTTATCATATTGACACGGTAAAGTCCAGGCTTTTCGACTTTAAGTAGTGCCATGCCTGGGACTGCCACTATTGCATCTGCGCGTTCTTTTTCTTTCTCGGTAAGGGCAACGCATCGAACAGTCTTCAATGCTGACCCATCTTGAAATTCTTCTTTGAAGAAGACGGGCTCTCTTTCTTTATTTTTTAGGTACTGCTTAAAGTATATCTCAAGTGTCTCAGGCCCCGGGAATGCAAACTTTCGATCCGGAAGCGTGACGTCGATGATTGCGATGAATTGTTCCACCACCTCAAACTGGATCCTTTGGGGGAGTTTGCAGACAAGCTCGGCAAAATATGGTGGTATCACCGCATTACTGTATCGTGATGAGAGTCTGTCTATGAAATCCTCTAGTAGGTTTTTTGCTCGTTGGTCGATGATACGACATCCTACAAGCTTAGTCAGGTTGTCGCCAAGTTGGAGTTTTCGCACTATGTCGATTGGCGTTTCCCCATTTTCCAACATAAAATTGATTACATCAATAATCTTGAAGGGGTTCAGTGCACTATGGTAATTTGATCTGAGGTGCAAAGCAAGCACCTCATCAATCGATTCTACTTGATGGACAAGAGCATCTATGGTGTCGACGCCTGCAGCCCTGAAACCTTCTACTATGGCGTGACCGTCTACTATGAACATGGAGTCTTTTAGGGCTGCTACCTTGATTGGGCCAAGTAGCTTCCTCTCTGCAGGGTTGCGAGCCGTGGCAGCAATCCGCTCGATTGTTTTTACAGAGTGGAGCGTCACTCGGATTGGCGACCCTTGCAACGATGATACTCTTAATTGGCAAAGAGGATGTGTCTCGACCAGCACTACAACCCTCCCCTGAGCATTTTTACTGCCATTCTTGCTCTATGCTCGTCATTGCCAGAAAATGTCTTTGCGAGCTGTCTGGCTTTGTCCTTGAGTGTTTCTCTGTCTACCGGCTTGTGAATGTAGTTAAGCTGGACATTAAGATAATACTCAAAAGAGTCTTGCCTTTGACTTGAGATTATCTTGTTTTTTTCATATTCTGTGATGGACACAAGCAGTGAGTGAACAAAGGATAATGATTTTAGAACAGAGGGAGCTCTTTTCATCGAGAATGCAAACATGACTGCCTCTCTTATCTGACTTTCAGTTCTTGGTATCGCAAATCTCTTACAAGATGTAAATAACGAAAAAATTGCAATCGCCGCGTTCGCGTTGGCATCGGAAATTCTCACTAATTTGGAAAATATTTTCCAGGCATCAAGTGCAGCATATGTTGGGAATCTAAGCTTCATACATGCATTTGAAAAAGCAGAAGAGCGAAACTTTTTTTCATGAACCCTTCTTGCGGCTTCTATTCTGGCGGTTTTGCCACCGGTTTCTATTTGATGGAACAAATTGAGCGTACTTTCTACATGGTGGTCTTGAGCATCATAGGAATCTAGTACCACGCCACAGTTTCTACATAACACCTCATGCGAATCAACTATGGCGGAGTTTTTGTGTAGACAACAAATTCTTGGGATCTGTTTTTGGAGCGAAGGCATGCGGAATTAGTAAAAAGACTGACAAAACTATAAGGGGATTGTGACTGTAATGGCATACCAAATACACATGTGTATTGTGGATGGTTTGATAATCTACCGATCATCTAAAGCGTGATGAGCTTCTTTGCAAGCGCACACAGTATGTGATATGGTTTTCTTGTGGATGAGTTGTATACGGTATCAAAAATTCTCAGCTCCAGGTTACATGATGCGCACTTGGTTTTTCCATGCCTCTGGTAAATCTTGAAGATTCTTGGTGTGAGAACAATAAAGTCAGATTCTCTTCGGATCTTTGCAATGTCTTGTTCTAGTATTTGGGGAGACAGTTTTTTGAGTTTTTTTGATTTGGCTTTCTGTAATTGTTGCTCTGTCATATCAGCAGATTGACCCCTCCGAAACCAATCCGAGTTTTTTGGCAACATTCACTCTTGTTTGTTTTATGTAGATGTTTCTTTTGATATGTGTGAGAATCGTACTACATTGCGGATTTGTGCACACCTTGATGTCTTTGTTGTTCCACCTTCTCCTTTTGCCGTCGTTTACTCGTACAAAAGCAGAACCCATCTGCGCATTGCAGTCTGGACATCTTTCGTGTTTTTGCATGGGGTTCTTGGGTCGGCTCAACTTGGACACCATTTTCCCCTAGCGATGCAATTGTGAGTTGAATGATTACCGTGCCTCATAGCAATTATTCATACATATAAAAATATATAAAATTATTTATTTCTAAATATTTTTATATAATATTTCATCACCAAGTGTTGATGAAAACAAGACGACCTGTAAAAAAATCAATTACAAAAACACTTGATGTTATTTACTTACATACAGAAAACAAACAACGCTTGGAACAGCTTCACGAAGAAGCCAAGATTGTAAACCCGACCACAAAGTTTCACCCATTTGTAGAAAGCATAATCGTTGATTATCTGGACGCAAAAGAGTCTCAAAAAAAATTCAGCCACCCTATAGAGTTCAAGGCAGTAGTGGATCAGCATGTTGTATTGCTTGATAATACTACAGGCAAACCGGTACTTGTTGCAATGGATGATTCTAAAAAGTCTCTTCATTGTGATTCATGCGGCTTGGATGACTGTCGTCACGTGGGTTTTGTCTACGGGAATCCAATTACTTGCGGCGTCCTGGTGAAAAAGGGCTTTTTCCCTTCAAGGTCTTCCGCTGGTCGATTTGAACAAAGGCACTAAAAATTCCAGAAAATAAATTAAAATAATGTAAATTAACCAAAAATAAATCGAAAAATTATATTTTATACAAAATTTTTTTCATTTTAATAAAAAACATTAATGAGCTCACACAGTGATAAGCGTGGTCACAGTATCTCTCCTAGTGTATGCTGGGGTAAAATCGTACAGCCTCAAAGGTAAGCTCTTGACAAAAAAAGATTTAGAGACACTGGCAGAATCACGCGACCTCGATGAACTCATCACCAGAATCAAGAACACTGCCTACAACGATACCATCTCCAAAGTTCAAAAACCATACACGGCACAAAAAATTGAGCTTGCATTGAGGGACAGGCAAGCAGATTTGCACCACATGATGATGCAAGCCGTGGGTGGCTCTAACCTACTCTTTGCGTACTATCTCAAGTTTGTCCTGCGAAATCTAAAGACCATTCTCAAGGGAAAAATTCTTGGGAGGACTCAAGTGGAGATCGAAGCAACGCTAAGTCTCCACGCCGAGGAGCTCATAAAAGAGCGTGACGTGATCCTAAAAGCTCTGATCGCTAAAGACTTTGAGGAGGCAGTTGCCACATTAAAGGGAATAGGGATAGGAGAAGAGGTGGAAAAGGCATACTCTTTGTATAATGAAAAAAAGCAGATACAGCTCTTGGATTTGTATTTCGATAAATTCTTTTACGAAAACCTAAGTCACACCATCAGAAACTCGCCTGATTTCAGCTTGCACACTCTATGTGGTCTGGAAGTGGATTATTACAACATCTTGTGCATTCTACGAGGTAAGTTTTGGGGCCTTGACGAAAACCAAATCCAGAACCTCATAGTACCACAAATTTCAACAGAATCAAAAGAACTGTTGACCAGAATGATATCTGCAGATTCAATAAAAAGCGCACTAAATGAGTTGGTGGGGACATCATACAAAGAGCTTGTCCCTCAAGTGGAAGACGAAATTGACGCAATAAATCATTTTGAGAGGGCGTTTGATAAACTAATTTATAACTCGATGCGCAGCGAGTTCGTACGCATTTTCAGCTTTTCCACAGTGGTTGCAGTTACGAGGCTGATCGAGTATGAAGTGAGAAATTTGGCTTCAATTGCGTTTGCAGTAGAACAAAAAATTCCAGCGGAGACGACTCTATCCAAACTGATTGTGAATGAAGCTGCTTGAAAAAATTATCTGGTGAGGTGGTAACGTAGCTTTTCTACAGTTTGCTTTATGTCGCTTGCAATCCTTTGATATGCTTCAAGTGTATCCTTGTCGATGAAGAGATCCTTTTCGGACTTCCACTCTGAAGTTATGACTATTTTTGCGTGCGACTCTTTTTTTGGTTTGTACTTGAACCAGTAAGAGTCGTCCTTGGCTATCTGTGCCTTTTCATAATCCACTTTTGCCTTTGGCGTGTACACAGATACTGTGATGATCCGCTCTTTTAGTAACGCGTGCATCAAGAGTTCCCTTAACTGCTTGTCTGCGTCGAGGACGGCTATCACATCATCTTGTATCATGCCTGGGGGAAGTGTGGTCAGCTTGCCGTATCCGCTCCAGATGTAATCCTCTACTTTGGAGTGGAATCTGCCCTTTAGTATCTTGGTGAGTGTTCCAAAGTTGAGTGGTCCAAGCTTATACTCTGACGGAAATGAGAGAAAGAACCTCAACTTCCATGTAGTTCCTTCTGCCACGCCCATTCCGTAAAAGCCACCTGGGGCAAACTCGCTTTTTGTCACCGTCTTTCGTTTCAGTATGTCGACATAGTCTATGCTGCCATTTACCTTCATAACACCTCTGCTTGCCGTGCCTGGGGTTGGGCCAACTAATGACGAACGGGGATAGTCATATTCAAAATCCATCGTGCCATCCGGAATCAGTTTGCACTCCAAACCAAGCGAGCTTAGGTGCTTGTGGATCTTCTTTGCCACCTTTTCTTCCACTGTTGTTGCGACAATTGTGTCTGGATAATGTAGCGTACATTAGCTACGTATTCAATATTTTTAAGACTATCTGTCGTCAGAGAAAATAATTCTTGAATAATTGAATTTTTTTCTATATTTTTGATTAATTTATGGAAAAACTGTATTTTTTAGATAATGATGCGATCTTGGCATGACGCATGCGTGTTTGTCTAGTTCTGATTGTAGAATCAGCCTAAGCTCAAGTCAGCTGCAAGCTAATCTCAGAAGTTATTTACCAGAAACAAGCAGCTTTGATGGAGTTTGTGTTGTGATGCGTGGGAGGTTGCAATGATACCATGTCGGAGAATCCTGTAAGGGAGTTAATCAGCGAGCTTGGAAGGCAGCTAACACAAAAAGAACACTTTGATGTCATACTAAACAGCAAAGGTAAGCAGTATGTAATAGAGCCAAAAGAATTTCGCGCAATAAATCCGGTTCCAAACCCAAAAAAAATTGCCTTTATTGACGGCGGGGATGGCCCACTTGAGGAAGCACCAAACTTTCTAATCACAATAAACCGTGCCTATTTCTCATTATTCCGCGGCAGGATGAGGATAAAATCAAAAACGAAGCAACGCATCCAATTCTTTTCGTTTGTAGTCTCTACAGTCAACACCGACGAAGGCAAAAAGAAGGTAGTGTATGATACAAGGCTATTCCCATACAGTCCAGAAGACAGGGCGTATCTTCCTTCAGAGTCGGATCTGGTCTCCAAGTCGGAGGGAACAAGCGTGCTTCAGGAACTAAGGCTCAACTCGCTTGCTAGGAAATTCACCGAATGGAATCTTGCAATCAAGGTGGTCGAAGACGAGCTGGAAAAAGGTGACATGATAGTGCTTGACGGATCTCTGCAGACGAGTTTTAGAAATGAAACCAAGTACGCAAATAGACTGTATGATGTCGCACTGCAAAAAGGCGTCATAGTGTGCGGTCTTGCAAAGACAAGCAGGCTTATCACTGAGGCAGGTGACCCACTGCTTGCAAGGATCTCAGAGATCTCTGAAGGCGTGCCGTTTGGCAGCTGGTATGTGAGGGTGGCAGAAGAGATAACGTCGGATGACAGGGGTTTTATGTTGGTTGCCAAGTTTCACCCAAAATCAAAATTTGTATTTAGGTTTGAAATTCTACGAGAACAGTTCAACGATATGTCGGAAGACGAAATAAATTCGGTCCTCTCGAGCCTTGCGGCAAACGCCAATGACGTGTCTATGTTGGGGTACCCGTATGGTGCAATTGATGCAGACAGGTTCGCCCAAGTCAGATTGGATGAGCTCAACATGTATCGCGGAATCATCATATCTGAGATGATGCGGCGTCCAGAATGGAAGAAGCTCAAAAAATATGGCGAGTCGCTGTCTGCACACGACTTTCTAAATGGGGTGAGCGGTTAGTGAACGACATTGAAGTGATAGGCCAAGTAGTGGGCGGAAAATTTGGCAACATTCTTGTTAGGCAAAAGGCAGGAACAAATCTGGAGATAGGTGACCTGCTGGTCTCAGAAGAAAACGGTTCGTATCTTGTCTTGCAGGTTTTTGCTTTGGAATATGGCTCGCAAATTCAGGACAGAGTACAACAAATGATGTCTGGTGTGAACCTAGAGCAAGGTGCAGTCGACGCCCAGTTCTATGAGCCAGAGTTTGTAAACTATGTACTGGCCAGAATAAAACCGCTTGCCACAATATCTAGGTCCACCAACAAGGTGACCTTGCCGAAAAATCTGCCCTCGTTTTTCAACAAGCTGCGCTTGATCAGCAAGGGCGACCTCAAGTTTTTACAGAAAGGTCCGGACCACATCTTTGTAGGCTACATACGAAGCGGCACCAAGGTGATACCTGAAGCCGAAGTGTGGCTTCCTGCGGAGGATATTTTCTCGCACCACATCCTGATTCCTGCTACCACGGGAAGGGGCAAATCAAACCTGGTCAAGACCATTCTGTGGCACGTTCTTGACTCAAACAAAGTTGGGGCGCTAGTCCTTGATGCGCACGACGAGTATTATGGCCGAAAAGATATGGGACTAAAAGATCATCCGAGGGCAAAAGAAAATCTGGTCTACTATACACCAGCAAATCCGCCACCTGGAGCAAACAGGCTGACGATCAATTTGCAATCTATTAGGCCTGAACACTTTGAAGGAATTGTAGAGTTTTCTGATCCGCAGTTTCAGGCATTGAGAAGGTATTTCCGAAGCGACGGGCCCATGTGGATATCTCAGCTCATGCTCACGCCGCCAGATGCTGCTTCAGACGAAATAGCTGCAGTCACGATGAGTGTGATCCAAAGGAAGCTGCGCCTGATTCTGGGACTTGAGCGGGACGAAGAAGGTCACGTAATTTCAAAACACGAAGTATTTGACAGTACTACAAAGGGCCTCACCACAGTCGACGACATTGCAAAAGACATCGAGCACGGCAAGGTGGTCGTCCTCGACACATCCAGGCTGGGAAATGAAGCGGAACTCATAGTAGGTAACATAATCGCATCACGACTCTTTGAGCGCTACAAGGACTACAAAGCAAAAGGCGAACTTGCAAGAAAACCTGTTGCCACGGTCGTAATTGAGGAAGCACCACGTGTTATAGGCGAGGATGTTCTTGTGTCAAAAAACGACAATATCTACAGCACGATAGCAAAAGAAGGCCGCAAATTCAAAGTCGGCCTCACCGCAATCACCCAGCTTTCCAGCGTGATTCCAAAGACAATCCTTGCAAACATGAATACAAAAATAATTCTTGGGAACGAAATGAAGCAAGAGCGCGAAGCCATAATTGCTAGTGCATCACAGGATCTCTCAGAAGATGACAAAAACATTGCAAGCTTGGACAAGGGTGAGGCAATAATAACCAGCATCTTCGTGCCTTTTGCAATGCCAATCAAAATCCCGCTGTTTGAGGATCTGGTAAAGTCAAAAACATCGGCTGCACCATCTGGTAGAACAAAGGTGTTCTAGTTGCCAAGATTTGCACACTTTTCTGACATCCACCTCGGCTTTCAAAAAACGCAAGCACTCAAGAAAATAGAAAAAAACGTCTTCCAGTCAGCAATCTCGGAATGTGTGGCCCGCCAGGTGGACTTTGTGATAATTTCAGGCGACCTGTTTCATGTGAACATTCCAGAAATGGAGGTAAACGTGTTTGCATTTGAGCAACTACGTCGCTTAAAGGAGGCCGGGATCCCTGTCTATGCCGTTTATGGGAGCCACGATTTTTCACCGGTCTCAAAATCAATAATCGACCTGCTTGAAGCAGCAGGTCTCATCACCAAGGCCACAAGACAGCTAGAAAGCCAAAACGGCTCGATCAGGCTCGGGTTCTTGTCGGATCCAAAAACTGGTGCAAAGATTGTGGGCCTTCCTGGCCTCAAGGCAGGAAAAGACCTAGCATACTATGAACAACTGGACAGGGCATCACTGGAGTCGGAGCCTGGGTTCAAGATATTTGTGTTTCATGGCGGTCTTGATGAGGCAAAGACGCGCACTATGCCGGAGACCGACTTTATGCCGCTTTCACTACTTCCGAAAAAATTCGACTATTATGCAGGAGGACACATGCACTCATTTGTCCACCAAAAATACCAGGACTACCCGCACGTAGTATATCCGGGAACTTTGTTTGCTGGGTACCACAGTGATCTTGAGGAGAATGCCAAAGGCCAAAAGAGGGGATTTGTACTCGTAGACTTTTCTGAGAGTGTAAATAAAATCGAGTTCATTGAAGTAAAGAACGCAGAATATGAGATCCTCGAAATCAACGCGGAAAACAGGGATGCAAAATCAGTAAACTCTGAATTGTTACAAAAAGCAAAAAGTATGGAGCCACAAGGAAAAATAGTAATCATCAAGCTGGTGGGACGACTATCAAGCGGTAAGACCACAGATATTGACACATCCCTGCTAAGAGAAATGCTCATCAACGATGGGGCAATAGAAGTAAAAATAAGCAAAAACAATCTCTTTTCAAGAGAATACGACATCAGCGCAGCTAAAGGACAAAGCAGGGACGAGATTGAAACAAATATCTTCAAAGAAAACATAGGGCAGCTCAGACTGAAACAGGGGGAACTCAGTGGTGACCGGGGGGTGGTGCTTGCAAAAAAACTTCTCAGAGAATTAGAGCAACCAATACTCGCAAATGAAAAAAAAGCAGAATATTTGGCAAGAATTAAGAAAAACACAATGGAGATTCTGGGGTTACAGTTGCATGATTCTCAACTCAATTAAGCTGGAAAACATTCGCAGCTACCATCTTGAGGAGATTGAGTTTCCGCGAGGAATAACTCTCTTTGAGGGGGACATCGGATCAGGAAAGTCTTCGGTCCTGATGGGAATTGAATTCGCGTTGTTCGGACTTGGGTCGCAAAAGCCTGAAGCACTACTATCAAAGAAAGAAGAACAAGGCAGTGTGACTTTAAAGTTCTCTGTGGACGATAATTCGTACGAGATAAAGAGGGTGTTGAGGCGCAAGGGTGATTCTGTCTCACAAGATCCAAAAAACTGCTATCTGAAGGTGGGTGATGTCGTGGAGCCTCTTGCTCCATCTGAGCTAAAGCAACGTGTATTGCAGATTCTCAAGTTCAACGAGCCGGCAGACCCGCGCTCAGAAAGCAGGATCTTCAGGTACGCGTTCTTTACACCGCAGGAGGAAATGAAACAGATTCTGCTTGACACCAGCAAGAGACTAGAGACAATTCGCAAGGCATTTGGGGTTGAGGATTACAAAATCGTAGCAGAGAACGCCAAGTCGGTAGCTTCAGACTTGAAATTGCAGATGGCAAGATTTGAGGAGCGGTTCAGGGACGTAAAGCAGCTAGAAGACTCACTTGAGGCATCCAAGAAAAAAATGACTCAGATTGACCTGCAACTAAAAGAGATGAGCTTGCAGCAACTCCACCATGAATCACAAAAACAGATCCATGAAAAAGAACTTGAGAAGCTTAGATCGCAGGAAAGAGAAAAACTCCAGCTGGAAACGCAAATAGAAACACTCAAAGAAAAAATCTCGGATGTCAAGGCGGAAATCACCGATCTACAAAAAAGCCTCGCTAGCACATCCAATGATCTAAAGGAGATAAATGAAAAAATTCACAAGCTGAGCCAAATAACTAGGCCTACGACTAAGACAGTCTCGCAGCTAGAGTCAGAGCTCAGAAAGTTCCAAGAAATGAGAGTGCAGATCACGCGCGCGTCATCGAAGATAGATTCTCTGCAAGAACGCAAAGAAGAATTAAAGAAAATACTGGGAAGCAATGTGGGCTCTGAACCACAAAAACTACAGAAAAAGCTCGAGCAGTTGAATCTGGAAATCAATGAACTAAAGCCGGCCCTGGAGAAGGCAAAAGACGAAGTAGAGTCTCTAAAAGAAAAGAAAATTGCCGCAGAAGCACAAAAAAACAATCTTGAAGTTGATTTGGCAAAAATCTCCAAGCTCGGCTCAAAGTGCCCATACTGCGAGAACCAGATCACAAAAGATCACCTAGAAAAACTAGAGGGTGAACGAAAGGCAAAGCTTGCAGACATACAAAAAGAGATCACATCACTTACATCCAAGATGAGTGAATCAAAGCAAAGAGTGGTAGATCTTCAGAGAAAAATAGACGAGGCCACTGCCGAGGCGTCAGAGGTTGAGAGAATAATGCCTAATTTGGAAGACTGGGCCAAAAAGGGCCAAGAACTAGAACGTCTGAGAGAGGAGTTAAAGGCAATACAGACGCGTTACGTGGTTGCACGGGAGGCTTCCTTCCAGTGTGACACTGAAGACCCAGTGGACTATGTCGTCTCACTCAAAGACGCGCTAATAGAATACCAGAACACACAAACACAAATCAAAGAACTGGAATCAAGTCTCAAAAAAACAGAAAGACTCAAAGAAAAATACGAATCAAATCTTACTTCTGCAAACCAAAAGCTGCTTGAATTTGATGAAAAAACAAAGCAAGCTCTGGAAAAACTCGAGTCATTTTCAGAAATAGATGCAAAGTCGCACAGACTGAGATCACAAATAAATGAAATTGATGAAAGAATAAGCCGCTGTAAAGCATCGCTGGCAGCACTAAACGAGAATCTAAAAAATGAAAAACTGAATGCGGCAAAACTGGAAAATGATGTCACTAATGCAAAAAAATGGCAGGCAGAGCATCAAAAATATGGTGATTATTATGAATGGTTGCAGGAGTTCTTCATTCCAGCTCTGGATCAAATAGAAAAACAAGTCCTGCTCTCAATCCAACAACAATTCAATGAGACATACAGGAGGTGGTACTCAATACTAATTGAGGATCCTACAAAAGAATCAAAAATAGACGAAAACTTTACCCCAATAATTGAGCAGGATGGATACGAACTGGATGTCGACTTTTTATCAGGTGGAGAAAAGACAAGCATCGCGCTGGCTTATCGCCTCACATTGAACTCACTTATGAGAAAGGAAACCCAAAGCATGAAATCCAATCTGCTTATTCTAGATGAGCCAACAGACGGATTCTCAAAGACGCAGCTGTCCAAAGTCAAAGACGTACTGCAGGAGCTCAATTCAGAGCAGATAATCTTGGTATCTCACGAAAAGGAGCTGGAAACCTATGTGGACAACATCTTCCAAATATCCAAGGAAGGCGGCGTCTCACGGATAACGAGGCTGAGTAACTAGCCGCCTGTAAGCTTGGCAAATTTCTCGTTTCTGCTTAGCTTTTCCATGAACTTGAGGTTTGAGAGCGCCACAATGGCCGATTCTTTTACTGGGGTGCTTGGGTCTTTGAGTGCCATTTCCAGAGTTTCGCGCGCCTCTTTTGCGCCGACTACGCCCAGTGCGATTGCTGCTTCGTGTCTCACAAACATGCTAGGATCGTTTCTTGTTGCCTCCTCAAGTGGCTTGATGGCACTTCGGTACCCCATCTGGCCAAGCGAAAAGGCGGCTTCGTGTCTTACAAGCTCGTTTGGATCATTTTTGAGCACCTTTGCAATGTATGGCACCTTGTCCTCGCCGCCAAAATCGACCAGTATGCATGTGGCCCTTGTGCGTACTACATAGTCGTCGTGGTCGAGCAGCTTGACAAAATAATCGACATCATGTTTTTCATACCTGCTTTCCATCTCAGCAAAAAGAGCAAGCCTTGTTTCTGGCACTACGTCCATTTGTTTTTTTGGCAAATCTTGTTCTATATTATCGTAATTCAGAAAATCAGTTAGGTTTTATAATGAAAGCAAAACGATCAGAGTAGTGTTAGCGCAAATAGGCCAAAAGGCGCCGAATCTTTCTGTGTCAAAGTGGGTGCAAGGTATGCCCACGAATATAGACCAGGAAAAGGATCACATCGTTCTTGTCGAAGTGTTTCAGGTCAATTGCCCAGGCTGCTTCCTGTATGGGATTCCGGAGGCAATCAACATCTACAACAAGTACAAGCAAGAGGGCGTCAGGGTAATCGGATTAGCGACGGCGTTTGAGGATTTTGACAAAAACACACTAGAAAACTTGGAGCTACTGGCAAAGACTGGGGAAGTCATAGGTGAGACAAAAAAGGCGCTCGCCCAATATGGGAGGCTAGTGGACGGCAACAAACTTCCATACAAGATACCATTTCCTCTTGGGATGGATGTTTTGGTCAAAGAGACGGGGCAGCCAAGCAAGCAAAAGATGCTCGATTTTATAAAAAGCCAGATTCCAGACTTTGATGAGCAGCCAGAGGACTATAAAAAAGAGATACTTGCCCGAGTCGAGTTCTACTTTAAATCCAAAGAGTATTCGGCAGAGACTTTTGAAAAATATGCATTGCGTGGTACTCCATCGTCAATACTGATTGACAGAAAAGGTGTGTTGCGTGATGTCTCGTTTGGACAGACGGGTCATCTGGAGCCGATGATTCAAGAACTGTTAAATGAATAGTCACGCTGTTTTTTCTTCTTAAAGTAAAATGCAAGCGTGGTTGCTGCAGCAGCAATTACCATTATTGCGACAACAGAAGCTATCGTCGCGATCTGGCTTGTATCTGTAGGGCCTGTGGTGTATGTGACTTCTATTGGTTGGTCGACAGGGGCGTTGTCTCCAACCACCTCTAGCGTGTGGTGGCCAGTCCCGTTAAACGACAGCGTGATGAATGAAATTCTGTCATTTTGTAATATTTTTGCACTAATTTCATTGCCGTCAAGATAAACGCGGAGTTGGCCACTCGTCACATTTTTTGGAATCTGCAGCTCGCCAAAGTTGTTCTCGATGCTGCTCTGCAGAGGAAGGACAATCTTGCCGTTTTCAAGCCTTGCGTCTCTGATGTCAAAATTTGCGACTGTATCTATTACGAATATCTTGCCACCGACTTCTACATCAAAAGTGGTGCGGAGGCCTGTCCTGTCTGATAATTGAGCAAAAGCCGGAATCACCATCACCAATATAACTAGCGCAAATACGGACTTCAATTTATGCTGGGATTACTCTTTTTCTGAGCTCTTTGTCTTTTGAGATTCTGGGGTGGGCGGGATCGGCCAGTATTACCTCAAACCAGTAATGGAATCCATCTTTATACAAAAAATAGGAGCCAAGCAATTTCAAATTCTTGTATTTTTCCTGGGTTCTTTTCTCAGCCACCTGTTGCATGTTGATTTCCGCCTTCATTCTTGTTACACCCAAGTGTTTTTGCCTTCGTCCTGCGACGGGTCTCTGTCTTCTCATGCCACCAGTGCCAACTCGCGCGCGAATCACGACCATTCCTTGTTTTGCCTTGTAGCCAAGCCTTCTTGCCTTTTGGATTCTACTTGGCTTTTGTATTCTTGTAAAGGCGGCCTCTTTTCTCCACTGAATGGCTCTCTTTCTTATCTCCGGCGAGTTCTGCTGCCACAGCTTAAGCCAGGCAGTGTCTTGGTGACTGAGCATTACGGGCACTATCTTTATCCCCTTAATATCCGATACGCCTGCCTGAAAAAATCCTACCGCATTCGATCTTTTATACAATGTCCGCGAGTGTCAGAATTCTCCTAGGTTTTTTCACTCGCAGGAGCTCCTTTGGGGCTCGATCTGTTTTTGGATTTGGGGCGTGATAATCATATCGATTGCCATGGTGTTCGTCTGTTTCAAACGACAGCCAAATCATATGTAGAAAAACCAATGGTATGTATGGTCGAAAAGCACATCAACAGAAAAGAATCTGCAGAGGACGAGTGGTCCCATATCACGGAAATCGGTCCTAAAATCGACGCGGCTGACCCAATGGCAGTGGTGGCAAGAACGATTGTCTTTGGTAAGGAGCTTAGCAACGCCCCAAAGGAGACTATCATCAAAGAAAAAGCAGAGCAGTTCAAAGATCAAATAAACAACACGAATCAATATCTCAAATTCATCAACGCCCATTTGGCTGAAAAAAAATCCAAAATAGCGCAACTCAGAGAAAATGAGCGCAGATTCAAAGAAGAGATCGAATCATTACAAAACAATTCAATAAAGCCAAGAACCGAGCTCGACAGAATTCATTATAAATACATAAAAGAAAACGACGCAAGATCACTACTTGCACATCTTGAGACTGAAAGACAAGCTTTGAAAGAAAAACTCCAATACTGGCAAGAACAGATAGAAAGAACAAAACAAGAATTAAACCAAAAAGATGAACAAATCAAAACAGTTCAAGGCGAATTGGAAGTGATTGTGGGCAAAAAAACGGTTTCAACGGATGATCCTATATTGGTGCTAAAAGAAGAGCTTGCAAAACTTGGGATCAACGAGTCTGCACGAATTCTGAACGCAGTGAACTCGCTTGCAGAATTACTCAACTCAAAAAACTCGATGCACTAGTTCTGCAGACTTGAGGAACATTTTTTTGTAGTTGCGTTTTGGCATAAGATGTGAAAAAACAGATCTGTGTTGCTACTGTGCTTGTGTTGTTGGCAGGACTGCAATTGGCAGACGCACAAGAACTCCAAGTGAGCACAAGCAAAAACACATACCATTATGGGGATTATCTTCAAATTACAATCTCTGTTCCAGCTGTGACGGAAGACAACGCCATAATGCACATCGTTGATTCGGCTGGAATAAAGAGCAGCTCCATACCTGTCAAGATCCAAAACACCACCACGACAATCACCTCCCCAAATCCATTTGATGCACTCATCTTCAAAGAAGGCAAATACAAAATAGAGGTACAGTATGGTGGCTCAAGCGCGTCAACAGAGTTTGAGCTTGTGGATGCGGGCAATGTTGTACTGCCATTTGGAAGCAACATAATTGTGCCGCAATGGGTGGACGGAACGATCTCCGACTATGGGTTCCTCAAGTTCCTTGCGGACAAAGGAGTCATAAATCTGCCTCAGGGTAAATTCCTGACGCAACAGGCCATGATTCCCTCGTGGTTCAAGTTGAGTGCCAAGTGGTGGTCAGAGCATAAGATAACCGACGAGGAACTTCTGAATGGAATAAACTATCTTCTTGGTAGAAATGTAATTATTTTGTAGTGCTGTTCTTTTTTCTGCTAGCTCTGCCTATTGCCCACAAAATTATCATGATGATAAACGCAATGATGAATGCGGCCACTGCAGGCGTAACAAGCTCAAAGGCCATTCCACGGGATGAAGATTGCTGTTGTTCTTCGAGCACACATACGCCATCTTTGAAGACAGTTCCTGGGCCGCATCGCTCGTCAAGAACACACACGCCATCCTTCAGAATGGTTCCTGGGCCACATTGAGTCTCAGGTTCTGCTACCTCAGGCTCAACTACTTTCGGCTCTTCTGGTGCTTGTTGCTGTTCCTCAAGAACACACACGCCATCCTTCAGAATGGTTCCTGGGCCACATTGAGTCTCAGGTTCTGCTACCTCAGGCTCCATTACGGGCTCTTGGACGGGTGTCTCTTCCTGAGGTGTCTCCTGTGGCGTCTCTTCCGGAATTTCTTGCGGCTCTTGTGGCGCAGGCCCTGTTCCAAAGC
Organism: Candidatus Nitrosotenuis sp.; assembly: GCA_038869975.1. GTDB lineage: Archaea > Thermoproteota > Nitrososphaeria > Nitrososphaerales > Nitrosopumilaceae > Nitrosotenuis. The sequence goes on along the minus strand of JAWCQC010000009.1, from coordinate 38,399 downwards.
CAGTCTTACCCATTGCTATGATGTCGATAGAGTCTGCACCTGGCGGAACCGAGATGGTCAACACGCGGGCAGTATCACTGCGCTCTTCTTCAAACTCTGCTTCTTCGATGCCAGCCACAACAAAAAAGTCGTCGTCGGCACCGTCTGTCTTTGAATCAAAAAAACTTCGTTCAAGTGTTATCTGCAAGACCGGTGATACGTCGGTGGTGGTGATCAAAACAGTTAGGGTTGATGTTGAAGCATCTGCCTCTATTCCATCCACTGTGAGGCCTGTTGCATCATAGCTTACTTTGAAAGTTGAGCCGTTTAGTTGGACCGGCACTGATCCTGCAGTAGCAAAGGCAATGTTTGGAAACACCAGGCCGCATGCCAGCAGTACGAAAATCAGACCGAACTTCAATCTAATTGCGCCTCGCCAAATCTGTATTGTCCCTGTTATTTATCATATTAGTTGCTTGCACCCTCTAGTTAGGCTCACTTCATTGTGGAATCTTTGGAATTTTTGATAAATCTAGAGATAATTTAATTGTGATTTGTTTGTCAAAAGGGACTGCCACCATTATCCTTAAAAATAGACAACACTGCTCAAGAAGAGTTCAGCGAGATCATGGATTTTTCATTTAGTTTTGTGGGAACATTGATCATTTTCATCATAGTATATGGTCTGATCGTTTTTAGAAACATCAGGGGCGTAAACATTCCAATCTGGGCGAGCATGTGTGCTGGCGCGATCTCGGTCCTAGCTCTAAACATCGTCAAAATAAGTGATGCATTCTCGGCAATTAACTTTGATGTTATGTTTTTCCTCTTTGGCATGTTTGTTTTGGTTTCTGGCTTGGAATCGTCTGGAACGCTGCATCGTGTGACCAATAGAATTCTGTCTTATGCAAAGACACCAAAACAAATAGTGTTCCTAATTCTTGTCGTGATGGGGTTGCTGTCTGCCTTTCTAATAAATGACACTGTGGCGCTAGTTGCGACACCTATTGTGCTCGGTCTGGCAAAAACAATGAACATGCGTCCTGCCCCATTGTTGATTTCGCTTGCATTCGGCATAACAATAGGCAGCATGATGACGCCAATGGGCAATCCGCAAAATTTGCTCATCGCGCTACACAGTGACATGAGGTTTCCACTACTTAGTTTTCTTGGGTATCTGTTCCTGCCTACTATTGCATGCTTGGTTGCCACGTATTACATCGTGACACAGTACTACAAAAAAGAGATCCGTCGAGTCATCATGCCAAACTCGATTTCTCATCAGCAAGTAACAATTGATGATGACCTTGCAAAAAAATCGTCGGTTCTCTTAATTTGCACCGTGGTGGGGTTTTTTGCTATAGGGATTGTGAAGCTATTTGGTGTTTCCACGGAGATAAATTTCAGCCACATTGCATTATTTGGCGGAATCGCACTGCTCGCAATAAGCAAAAAGAAAAAAGAAATTATTCGTGGAGTAAATTGGCAAATTCTAGTGTTCTTCGTTGCCATGTTTGTATTTGTTCAGGGTTTGCTAGATGGTGGAGTGATTGCCTTGTTTGAAACACTAATTCCACTCAATACGTCTCCTGACTCTCCCACATCAACAATAAGCATAATCGGAGTGAGCGTAATCATGAGCCAAGCTGTGAGCAACGTTCCATTTGTAGCAATTTACCTGCCGATCCTCCAAAACTACGGCTTCACAAGCGCTGACGTAATTGTGTGGATTGTCCTTGCTGCTGGAAGCACGCTTGCAGGAAATCTCACCATTCTTGGGGCCGCAAGCAATGTGATAATATTGGAGGCAGCTGAGAGGCGAAAAGAGCCAAGCTTCACGTTTAAGGAATTCTTTAGAATCGGCAGCGTCGTGACTACAGCAAACGTTCTGATTCTGATTATCTTCATTCTGATTTATTCCATTATTTGGTAATGTGTGGCAGATTTGAAAATGTGCTGGTGCTTAGATGACGCCACGAAGAATCTGGATTATCTTCTCAGCTATGACGTTTGCAGCAAGCGATTGGGCTTCTTTTGTCTGGGCTCCGATGTGCGGCGTGCAAATGAAATTTGGCAGCGTGGCAAGCTTGTTTCCTATTGCCGGTTCCTTCTCAAAGACATCGAGTGCTGCGCCTCCTAGGTTGCCTGCTTTGAGTGCCTCGTAGAGGGCCTCTTCGTCCACGGTGCCTCCCCTGGACGTATTGATTATCCTTGCAGTCTTTTTCATCTTTGAGATTCTTTCTGCATTGATGAGGTTTTTCGTGCTGTCCAATAAAGGCACATGAAGTGAGACGTAATCGGCACTTTGCAAAAGCGTGTCCAAGTCTGCCTTGATCAGGCCAACCTCTTTTGCAAATTCAGGGTCGATTGGTATGACGTCGTATCCTATGATGTTCATGTTGAGGGCTCTGGCAAGCCTTGCGAGCCTTTTTCCGATGTTGCCAAGGCCTACGATCCCAAGATATTTGCCTGCAAGCTCGGTGCCCATCAGCTCTTTTTTGATCCACTTTCCGGCCCTCATCTCCCTGTCGGCACGCGGTATGTCTCTGGCAAGTGCGAGCATCAGGCCGATTACCAGCTCGGCAACTGCGTTCATTGCGCCTTCTACGGCGTTTATGACGCGAATGTTTTTTGTCTTTGCAAACTCTGCGTCTATGTTGTCTAATCCAACGCCAACGCGAGCAATTATCTTGCACTTTGATGCCTTTTCAATCAGATCTCTTGTGATTGTGGTTCTGCTCCTGACCACCACTATGTCGTAATTGCCTATTTTTTGCGCAAGTTCTTCTGGTGTTATTTGTGGCTCATATGTAACTTGGAGGCCGTTTTTTTGCAAAATGTTGTTGAGGATTGGATCGACTTGGTCACATATCAAAACCGACTGATTAAAACTCATTCAGCTTGGGTTTTTTTGGACAGAATATAATACTTGTGAGAAATCATAAAAAGAAGAAAATAAAGGAAATTTAGATTCCTAGTTCTGCCTTAATTTCTTCAGCACGTTCATCGGTGTACAAGCCGTGCAAGTTTATCTTTGGATGCTCAAGTGAGTTCTTTCCTGGTGGAGGAATTGCGTCACTTGGGTTGCCCAAGAGTTCTGCGTATGACTGTGCGTTTGTGCCCAATTGCTCATTTAGACCAAATGGATCACCAACAACCATTACTGTTGCCGCACCAGTGAAGATTGCAGCATAGTCGTGGTTTACTGCTACGTATACGCCTGGTTCGTCAAAGACCACGTCGGCAATCATGCCTTGTGAGCCTCCGACCAACCAAGTCTCAGTTCCCTTTGCTTGCACCACATTCGCTTGCGTCACACGGTCGATGATCTCGCCCACGATGTGCCAGAACACTGGTTCGTTTCCTTGATTCTCAATGAAGAACCTTACGTGTTGGCCTGGCTCAATGAAGAGCAGCTGTGATTGGTATTGTTTTAGATCCTTTGAGTTCCATGGCTGAGCTACGAAGATGTTCTTCTTTGCGTCACCCATGATCAACTGGTTGTGATCCTCATTTGGTACGTAGCCAAATGACATGCCATTCACGACTGTCCACGTGGTTTCATGCTTGAACATCTTGCCTTGATCATATCCGCCGTCGTCGTTCAAGTACAACTGGTTGTACTGTAGCTGGAATTCAAGGGCATCTGCAGAGTACGTCTGCCTGTCTCTGACGACTTGGCCGTCCTGAACCTTTGTCTTCTCAACAACCAATGGCTTGTAGCCTTTGAGTGGATCAACAATGGTCATTCCGTACATGCCGGAGAGGACATGTTGGTCCATAGCTGCTACGTCGACACCAGAGCAGTGGTACTTGAAGGTACCAGGCACTTGTGCAACAAAGCAGTATGTGTGGGACTGACCTGGCAATACTTTGCCAAAGTTTCCTGCACTCATTTCAGATGCATGCATGTCGTTTCCGTGTGGTGTTGGTTCATCGTCTGGGATTGTCAGGGTCATCATGATTACATCGCCTTGTGTGACTCTGACGGTCGGTCCTGGGACCTGGCCGCTAAAAGTCATGGCTTTGTATGTGCCGCCACCAATCACTGGGAGCTCTGCACTTTGACCTGTGAGGTCAACTGTGACCACCTTTCTTCCCTCCTCGATATTGTCGCAGTCTACTGCGGCAAATGCTTGTGGCATGACTAGCCTCAAACCGCCCATGTCATGGATTTTTTGAGTCAAGTCGTCGTTTCCTTTGGAAACTGCCATCGTTGAACCAACGATTTGGGATTGTGTGTATGTGCTTCCGAATAAGGTCGCTGCCAATACCGCTACTGCTGTAACGGAAAATAGCATACTGTAACGCTTATTCATTGTGTTTGAGACTTCGACCAGCATATATAACAATTCCCATTATTTCTGTCAGAAATTTAGGGATTTATGCTGATATCTGCATTCCCGCTGAGAATTTATTTCAGTGGCATGGAGTTGAATCTGATTTGAAATACCGAATAGACAGGGATTCGCTTGGGGAGGTAAAGATACCTGCGGATGCATACTATGGAGCTTTTACGGGCCGTGCAGTCAAGCAGTACCATGTGACTGGCAAAAGATCACACAAACATCTCGTGTCGGCCTATGTTATGATAAAGCGCTCCGCCGCAGTTGCAAACATAAGAACAAAGGCAATTGACAAAAAGCGCGGAGACGCAATAATCAAAGCCTGCGACAAAATTCTGTCTGGAAGATTTTTAGATCAGTTTGTAATCGAGGAGATTAACTCGGGTGCCGGTACTGCGTTCAACATGAACTCAAATGAAGTCATCTGCAATGTTGCACTTGAGATTCTTGGCAAAAAAAAGGGCCAATACGAGTATCTGCATCCAAATGATCACGTCAACATGTCGCAATCAAGCAACGACACATTCCCCACTGCCATGCACGTCGCAATTCTGCTCAACGTTGACGAAATGCTTGCATCATTAGACATACTAATAAAATCACTTGCAAAAAAAGCAAAAGAATTCGCATCATTTAAAAAAATCGGAAGAACCCACCTCATGGATGCACTACCGGTCACACTCGGAAGCGAGTTTGCGGCCTATGTAACCTCGGTCACCAAGGCGCGTAACGCAATAGTTTCGGCACGAACTGAGTTGGAGTATGTCGGACTTGGTGGAACTGCAGTGGGCAATGGTGCGAACACTCCAAGGGGATACAGAAGCATCGCAATTGCAGAGCTTGCAAGGATTTCGGGCTTGAAACTAAAACCAGAAAAAGACATGCAACACTCACTGCAATCAAAATTTGCGGTAGCAAACATGTCGTCAGCTGTGAGGAACCTGGCACTTGAGCTAAGCAAGATTGCAAATGACATCAGGTTGATGGCATCCGGCCCAATAGCCGGGCTCTCGGAAATCGGAATTCCTGCAGTGCATGCAGGCTCATCAATCATGCCGGGAAAGGTGAACCCCTCACTTGCGGAATGTCTCAACATGATCTGTTTTGCTGTGGTTGGAAATGACACTGCGGTCGCAAACGCAGCTCAGGCAGGACAGTTTGAGCTCAACGTGATGCTCCCAGGGATGCTAAAGGCCATGCTGGATTCTACTGACATGCTCAAGAACTTTTTGCCTATATTCTCAAGAAATCTAATTGACGGCCTTACGGCAAACAGCGAACGACTCGCACAAAATATAGAAAAAAGCCCCGTGATAGTCACACTACTTTCGCCAAAGATTGGCTACCAGAAATCCGCTGACCTGTTCAAAGAGTCACTCAAGACAGGAAAGACGATACGAGAGCTTGTCGTCTCGCAAAAACTGATGACGCAAAAGGAAATAGACGCACTCTTCAAGTAAGATGGCAAAAATCTGGGTCGAGTCATACGGATGTTCTGCAAGTTTTGCAGACGCAGAAATGATCTCTGGGCTGATTATAAACGGGGGGCACACTATTGCGCAAAATACCAGAGAATCCGACTTGAATCTGATCGTGACCTGCTCTGTCAAGGACGCAACGGCAAATAAGATGGTAAACAGGATAAAGAGGCTCAAAACCAAGCCGCTGGTGGTCGCAGGCTGCCTTGCAAAAGCCGAACCAAAGACGGTTCAAAAATTCTCAAGCGCGGCAAGCCTGATGGGGCCAAATTCGCTTGGCAAGACACTCCAAGTCATAGAATCAACTCTTCGTGGGCAAAAGCAAGTGGAGCTGACGGACTCGGACCAAACAAAGACCGGCCTTCCAAAGGTGAGGCTAAACCCGGTTGTTGGCATTGTGGAGATCGCAAGCGGCTGCATGAGTGAGTGCACCTTCTGTCAGACCAAGCTCGCAAAAGGCGATCTTGTCTCATACCGGATTGGGGACATAGTCAGGCAGGTGCGCACCGAAGTAGGTGACGGTTGCAAGGAGATCTGGCTTACCTCAACTGACAATGGTTGCTACGGGCTGGACATTGGGACCACATTGCCTGAGCTTGTCAACAGGGTGGCGGAGATCCCAGCAGACTTTGCAATCAGAGTCGGCATGATGAACCCAATGTACATGCCAAGGATAAAGGACGAGTTGGTAAAATCGTTTGAAAGCAGCAAGGTCTACAAATTTCTTCACATTCCGGTGCAGTCTGGAAGCGACAAGGTGTTAAACGACATGAAGCGGGGCCATACTTCAAGCACATTCAGAGACATTGTGAAGAGATTCCGCACCAAATTTGGCCGGTTTACCATCTCGACTGACGTCATAATCGGCTTCCCGACCGAAGACAGGGAGGACTTTGAGAAAACAATGGATCTATTGCGGCAGACAAGGCCGGACGTGGTTAACCTCTCAAGGTACAGCCAGAGGCCTGGCACCAAGGCTGCAGACATGACGCAACTCAAAGTCTCCGAGGTGAAGAGACGAAGCAAGGCTGCATTTGAACTCATAAACAAGATAGCGCTAGAAAACAACAAGGAATGGATAGGCTGGAAGGGCGAGGTTTTCTTCAATGAACAAACGGAAGGCAAGATACGGGGACGAAATTATGCATACAAGTCGGTCTTTGTGGACGAACCAGTGCGCCTCGGTGACAAAAAACATGTCCAGATAACCGGGGCAACAAGTCACGGCCTGCAAGGCCAGATCGCAAGCTAAAACTTTTAGATCGGATCTTGGATCAAAATTAAGTAAGAAGGTTTTTTATTCTATTTTGCAAGGAGTCCTCATGGACTTTGTTCAGCCCGTCCTTTTGGTCGGAATCGGTGGCGCAGGCTCGGGGCTTGCAACACATGCAAGCAAGTTGATTGGGGCCGACTGCGTTGTAATTAGCCATGACAGCAACGACCTAGGCTCACAAGACGACATTAAAATCCACACCGAGTCATACGTCAATCCTTCTGCATATCTGATAAGGGCGCAGGCTCAAAAGTCGATGGACAAGATCCGAGGCAGAATCTCAGACTATTCCACGGTTGTCATTTTTGCAAACCTTGCTGGAAAGGCTGGCGCTGCCATCTCTCCACTGGTGGCAATGGCTGCAAAAGAGGAAGGAAAAAGGGTCTTGTCTTTTGCAATTATGCCGTTCAAGTTTGAAAAGGAGCGATTATTTATGGCAGGCGTCTCATTAAAGAGGCTGAGAACAAATTCTGATTCGACTATAGTGGTCGACAACGACGCACTGCTTGAGAGCAACCCTGACCTGACGCTCGACAAATGCTATGAAATCACAAACCATGCTATGATGTATGTGGTAAATTCGCTTGGCTCTGCTTCGATTTCAGATAATCTGAACATTCTTTCTACAAGCAAGGACGTCGAGGATGTTGAGGTGTCGTTGCGCGACTCTATCAAAATGCTGTACGATGATGCGCCCCCAACCAGTATCAAAAAGACAATGCTGTATGTATTTGGTACGGACAACGTCTCTGTCGGAAAAATAAACGCAATCACTCAGACGATCAGCGGCATGTTCAATGAGAACAGCACCGCAGTTAGCTTGGCTACGACCCAGGGTGACAAGTCGCAGGTAGTGGTGGTGGCATCAGTAGAAGGCACACTCAAGTTTGACAGCTATGACCCACTTGGGGTGATTCCACAAGAAAATGTCTTGGATTGGGATGAGCCTGAATCAAGCATCAAGACCGGAATCGAGCTGTACCAGTTAGAATAATTATTTCTTTTTGGATTTCTTAGAATCAGATTTTTTTGCTGGCGCTGCATCTTTGTTTTTTTCTGCTTTCTTTGGTTTTTCCTCGCTGATTTTTTTTGCATCCGTCTTCTTTTCGGCCTTTTCTTTTGAAGCCGGTTTTTCTTCTTCAATCTTTTCTTCTACTTTGGGCTCTGGTTCTTTTGGCTTGACTTCTTTTGGAGTCTCTACTTTCTCTTCAACCTTTTTTTCTTCCTCGTATGGGGACACCAGCACATAGCCTTCTTCCGTCTTTGCCATCTTGACTCGGATCTTTCTTGGGGGGCTTCGGATGCCGTTTTTCCAAACGGTCTGACTTAGGTCTTGGTCTATCTTGATCTGCTCTGTCTTCATGTGGTGCGCTGCAAACTCGCGAATCATGTTGATGGCGCGCTTTGCCCTGCGGTTGTTTGGAGACAGCCAGACTTTACCAAGATTGATTGTGTAGACTCGCTCTGCTTCTTGTGACAAGTTATCCTACCTCCACGTCGGTCTGCCTCCACTGCCTTCGCTTTGGATTGCTTCGGACTTGGCGCTTGGTCTTTAAGATGATCCACGCCGGCACTGCAGAATTTTGCTTGCGCTTCTTTAGCAGTCTGATCTTGCGTCCGGAAGGTTTTCTTGCCGCCATAAAATCTGAGGCAATTTACCCTCTTTTTAAATGAATCTCGGAAGATTTGGTTGTCTTGCCTTACAACAGATTGTTTTGTTTGAAAATGTCGTGGAGCTGTTTTAGAATTCTTGCCGAGGCGCCCCACACAATTTGATTCTCAAAGGTGGTGATGTATGCCTCAAAGAGAGCTCTGTGGTTTGGATCGTCGTCGGGTCTGAGGCCTTTCAACAACGGAACAAGCGGCATGTGTAGGATCTCGTCTACTTCGTCGTAGTTTGGCCGAAGCTCTGAGACGTCGTCAACGATTGTCAAAAAAGGAATTATTGTAAATCCTGAATTTCTAGTAGTCACAGGCTTGAGCTGACCTACAACTTGGTTCCGCAAAATCTCAAGCGAGATCTCTTCTCTTGTCTCCCTGATTGCCGTGTCCAGTAAGTCCGAGTCTTCTTCTGCAAGCTTGCCTCCTGGGAACGATATCTCGCCGGCGTGTAGCTGCATCGTCATAGGTTTTCTGATCATGATTGTCTTTAGCTCTGGGCCGTAGATAACTACCAGGACAGCGGCATGTTTTGTGTTGGCGTCGTTTATGTGAGGGTTTATTTTTGAGGCAAGCAACCTTCTCAGCGTTTCTACACTCATCAAGCAGTAAAGTGCTTTCGGATTATTGAATTATCCTGAATCGTTTAACCATAATTCCGGTTGATTTTGCACACTCATATTATAAACAAGTAGCAAGGAGAATTTACAAATGACAATAAGGTATGAGATCAACCCACCACGGGTGCTCCAAAATAGAGTTCTCTCTCACAAAGAGGTAAGAAGCTCGCTTGGCAAAGTGGAAAAGAGGATACTTAGGGCAAGCAAGCTCTGCGACGGAATTCACCTGACCGACTCAGTACTGGGGGTTCCGAGGATCTCACCAATCACGACTGGCGCAATAATTCGAAATGACGGCCTCAAGCTTGACATCACAGCAAGTCTCCGCGTCAGGGATAGAAACATCACCGCACTCACGCAATCTGTCTATGATGCGGTGCTTCTGGGACTGGACGGCTTGCTGATACTCAAAGGCGATGAGCCACCAGACGGCCCAAAAGACTCCAAGCTTGTGCCAAGTGACGTAGTAAAACACTTCAAGGAACTGGGCTTTGACAAAAATCTGGACTTTTTTTTGTCTATTCCGGCCAATCCGAACTTTGAGAAGATACAAAAAAAGATCGAGGCCCAGCCAAAAGGATTTATCACTCAGGTGGTGCAGTCTCAAGACCAAGTCTTTCGCATTGTTGATGCACTAAAGCCTCAGGGTTTCAAGATAATTCCATGCGTGATGATACCTTCGCAAAACAATGCCAAGTCTGCTAAGATGCTTGGAATTAATTTTTCAAGATACGAGGAAAACACACTCGAGTTCATCAAGGAAATCTACAGATCGACAAGAGACATTCTGATAACGTCGCCAAACGACTTTAATGCGGCATTAATGCTTCTCACCAAGATGAGGAAAAAATAAGGTGTTTTGCATGCAAAAAAAGAATTTTCTTGATGCGTTAAAAGAAAGGGTATTGCTCTTTGACGGTGCGATGGGAACAGAAATCCAAAAATTCGACCCAAAGCCGCAGGACTTTCCTGACGGCAAGGACGGATTCAACGACGGCCTAATTCTCACACACCCGGAATGGATAAAGAAGATACATAGGAGCTACTTGGAGGCAGGAGCTGATTGCATTGAAACAAACTCGTTTGGCTCAAACAAGCTCAAGCTAGACGAGTACGGATATGGCGACAAGACAGTCGAACTCAACAAAAAAATCGCAGAGCTTGCTGTGGAGGTTGCATCAGAGTTTTCAGACAAGCCAAGGTATGTGATTGGCAGCATGGGTCCGACGGGGTTTCTTCCAAGCTCCAGCGATCCAGACTTGGGCCAAAAGCCGATCTCGGAAATAAGAGAGGCATACGCCCTGCAAGCGGAAGGGCTCATACTTGGCGGTGTGGACGCATTACTAATAGAGACAAGTCAAGATCTGCTTGAAGTAAAACTGGCAATAGAGGGCTCGCAGGAAGCAATGAAAAAAGTGGGAAAAAAGGTTCCTCTGATTGCTAATGTGACATTGGATCAATACGGCAAGATGCTTTTGGGTACAAACGTCCAGGCTGCATACACTACGGTTTGTGACATGGGGATCGACGTGTTCGGCCTGAATTGTTCCACTGGGCCGATTGAGATGACTCCAAGTGTTCGCTGGCTAAACGAACAGGACGACCTAAACCTGCTCGTGGTGCCAAACGCAGGGATGCCTGAAAACGAGGGTGGTCGCGCAATATACAAGATGACGCCAGACAAAATGGCAGAAGCACTCAAGGAGTTTATCACAAAATACAAAAGAGTTAGAATAATCGGCGGTTGTTGCGGTACCACACCATCACACATTGCAGCGTTGCGCCAGGTAATCGACCAAAATGAATCTACAAAATAATTCTCACTTCTTGCCGGTAAACAGATATTTGGTTATTTTTGTGACAAAGGAAACTTTCTTCATAAATGTTTGAAACGGATCTGGATATTCGAATGGATTTTCAGAATTCCAGCAAATCATGCTATATACGTTAATTGAGTACACATTCTCATGAGTTACAGTACAAAGTGCGACGTTGATTATCTGCAGAATTAGGGGGTGAATGATTTTTCAACTGCCTATGTTTTGATCAACTGTGATCTTGGGTCTGAAGAGCGCGTCATGACAGAGCTCAAGTCTATAAACAGAATCAAGGAAATTCGTGGCGTGTTTGGTGCATATGATATTCTTGCCAAACTCGACGCCCCATCAGACGAACTGATTAAGGATATCGTTACCACGAAGATTCGAAGAATAGACAGAATACGTTCGACTCTGACCTTGATGGGAATAGAGGGACAGCAATAATGCACAGCCTAGTCCAGTATCCAGACTATGACAAAAAATGCAAAAAGCTCTGTGAAGAAAATGAGATCCGCTTTGCAGGAATAGTGGACGAAAACGGCAAGCTCGTTGCGGGCGGGTTCAAGGTGGGGCTAGTCCCCCTTGAAAGGGATGAGCAACGTTTGGAGGAGTTCATGCGGTTTGTGTCTCAGGTCTCTCTCTTGAAATCATTTGATGACACACTTGGGCCGACGTGCTACATCGCGGCAAGAAGGGAAAAAGTGATTCTGATAAGTTTCCCGTTCCCGCTATCGAAGATCCTCTTGCTGATTTCTGCAGAACCAACAATAGATATTGAGAAGCTGGCGGCGCACGTTGTGAACATATTTGACAGCGATGAAGCTAGATTTGCCGAGCGCTAAACCATGGTCTTGATGGAAAAATCAAACGAATACTGGCTGTTTGAACAGAAATGTCAAGAATTGCTCAGGCTTGATGAAATAAGATTTGCGGGGTTCGTAGACCAGAAGGGAAGGCTCGTTGCGGGCGGATTCAAGGAGGGAGTGACTCCACTGGAAGACGCTGCAGAGAGGCAGAAAATGTATATGGAGCTTGCGTTGCGCGTCTCGATGAGAAAGGAGTTTGACTACGCTCTAGGGCCTGTCAAGTATTCTGCGTCACGAAGAGAAAAGGCAGTCATGATGAGCTTTCCAATTGGTGCCAACATCCTACTTGTGTCTGCGAATCCAGATGTGGACATAGACAGAACTGCAAAAAAGATCATGAAATTGGCTGGTATAAGATAAGCATGAAAAATCTCCTAAAACACTAGCTATACGGTCAAAATTAGAAAAACCAGTATATATTTAGAAAATCCAGCTTCAAGCTGATGAGGTTGAAGATTCCAAGAATAAGCTCGGCACTCAAGGCAGTTGATCTAAGACAGGTGCCGCCACCGCTGTTGATTGGTGAAAGACTCAACACACAGGGCTCAAAAAAGGCAAAACAGCTTGTGTTGTCTGAAGACTTTGATGGTCTAATCGACCTCGCAAGGGCCCAGGTAGAAGATGGTGCCCACTGCCTTGATGTGTGTGTTGCAACAACAGAAAGGGCCGACGAGTTGGAATTTATGAAAAAGCTCGTCAAGCGTCTCTCACTCGAAATTGATGCGCCGCTTGTTATAGATTCAACTGACCCAAATGTGATAGAGGCTGCAATACAGCAGATACCTGGCAGACCGATAATCAACTCGATAAATCTTGAAGGCGATGGGAGCAAATTCCATAAACTTGCGCCCTTGATGGCAAAGTACGGAGTTCCTGCGATCGCGCTGTGCATAGGGCCAAAGGGCATGGCAAAGACACCGCAGGAAAAGCTAGAGACTGCCGAGTTGCTGTATGAGACTGGAAAAAAATACGGACTGCGCGAGGATCAGTTTATCTTTGATGTGCTTACGTTTACGCTTGCAACCGGCGAGGCAGAATTCTTGGATGCTGGCAAGAACACACTGGAGGGGATAAGGCTGGTCAAGCAAAGGTTCCCAAACGCCTTTACGGTACTCGGCCTGAGCAACATAAGCTTTGGTCTTGTCCCAGCTGCACGCAAGATTCTCAACTCTGTGTTTTTGTACCATGCGGTAAAGGCAGGACTTGATGCAGCAATAGTAAACGCAAAGGAGATAATTCCATATTCTGAGATAGATGAAAAGGAACGCAAGTTAGCAGAGGATCTGATATTCAACAAACATCCAAACGCACTTGCCGATGTGATTGCTTACTTTGAGCAAGTCAGCACCACGGCGGCAGAAAAGAAACTCGAAGTTGATCCAAGCTGGCCGGCAGGCAAGCGCGCGTATTTTAGAATAGTAAACAGGCTCAAAGAGGGAATTGAAGCAGACGTAAAAGCCGCAATAGCTGAAAAAATTTCTGGCGCAACAAACATTGCCGACTTGCCGCGCAACGTGACTCACCCAGCCGCGATCGCGACACTAAATGATGATTTACTTCCCGCAATGAAGGAAGTCGGCGACAAGTTTGGCGCAGGTGAGCTCATACTGCCATTTGTGCTCAAGTCTGCAGAATGCATGAAGGCAGCAGTCTCTGAGCTCGAAAAATATCTGCTAAAGGAGGAGGGGACGAGCAAGGGCAAGTTCGTACTTGGAACAGTGTATGGTGACGTACATGATATTGGAAAGAATCTGGTCAAAACAATATTTGAGAACAACGGATACACAGTATATGATCTTGGAAAGCAGGTTCCGCTGCAGAAGTTTGTCGAAAAAATACATGAGGTAAAGCCGGATGCAATAGGTCTGTCCGCGCTACTGGTGTCAACGTCAAAGCAGATGCAGTACTTTGTAGAGCACGCAAGACAAAACAACTTTTCAATTCCAATTTTGTGCGGCGGTGCTGCGATAAACTCCAACTACATCAACAGGATTGCAAAGGAGGGAGGCATATACCCACACGGCGTGTTCTACTGCAAGACAATGTTTGACGGTCTAAAGACTATGGATAAGCTGGTTTCAAAAGATCGTGAACTGTTCGTCAAGGAGTGGAAGGAAAGATTGGAAAAGTGGCAGGAGACCAAAGTCGAAAGGCCGGAAGGCGAGCTGCCGCACTCTGGAATCAGGCCTGTCGAGGCGCCAATCCCACCTGTGCTGAGCAAGCCAATCAGGCTGGAACCAAAAGATATCGACTTGGAGGAGGTCTGGAGGCACCTGAGTAAAAAATCGCTCTTTGTACTGTCTTGGGGTCTAAGGGGCAAAGTGGATGCGGAAGCAGAGGGAGAGCGGCTCCTCACGGAGTGGAAAAAAAGGGTGCTTGACGAAAAACTCTTTGAACCAAGAGCGGTGTATGGGTATTTTGCATGCCACAGCATGGGCAACAAACTAGTGGTGGATTACACGGGCGGCCAAGTCACATTCGATTTTCCACGTTCCACCCAAAGTAAACACCTCTGCATCGCAGACTATTTTGGAGAAAACGATATTGTTGCATTCCAGGCAGTCACCGTGGGGTCCAAGACGCAACAGGTCATAGAAAAATGGAACAGAGAAGACAGATACACAGACGCGTACTATCTGCACGGGCTTGCGGTGGAAACAGCAGAAGCACTGGCCGAGCTTGTAAATAATCGAATCAAAAAAGAACTGGGGCTTGATGGAAAAAGAGGATTGAGGTACTCGTGGGGTTATCCAAGCTGTCCGGATGTCTCCCAACATCATCTTGTGTGGCAGCTTTTGGAGCCGCAAAAATCTGGCATGACTCTGACTGAGGCAGGGCAGATAGTGCCGGAGCAGTCTACTGCGGCAATAGTCGTGCATCATCCGCAGGCCGAATACTTTGTGCTGTGATTTGAATTAAATTATTCAAAATATGAGCAAAGCCACGTACTTCATGCAAAAGCTAGGAACAAACAATCTGATTCGCGGTGCGACGTTCTTTCAACATGCAGGCGTATCTATTGTGTATGTTTTCATGCCAATTCTGGCTCAAAGCCTTACTACCAACATATTTGAAGTCGGTGTCACAATCGCATCGTTTTTTCTTGCACAAATTCTGTCGAGTCTCTACTTTGGGAGGATCTCAGACGCAAGTGGCAAAAGGCTTGTCTTCATCAAGATGGGGTTCATCGGATGTGCAGTCACATTCGGACTGCACTATCTTGCGGATAATTCATTTTACCTGCTTTTGGCAAGACTGGGCGCAGGAGTAACAAGCGGCATGATGGTTCCTGCAATGCTTGCGTACACATACGAATCAGGAAAGGACAAGTCCAAGGTCGCGTCTGTGATATCTTTTCACGCACTAGGGTGGCTTGCGGGGATAGTGGCGGCTGGAATAGCAAACAATGAAAAGACCATATTTCTTGCGAGTGCGGCCTTGTTTTTGGCAGGGTTTGCAGTGTGCATGAGGCTGCCGACCTACGCTGCTACAAAGGAGACTGGAACAGGCCTCACAAAACAAGTCATCACAAAAAACAGGTATCTGTTTTTGTCACTTTTGCTCAGACATGTGGGCGCAACTTCTGTGTGGACCATACTCCCACTTGTTCTGACTCAGACACTTGGCGCCAAACTGTACGAAGTCTCTATGGTTTATGTCGCAAACACTGCCTCTGCTTTTATCTTGATGAATCTTATGGGCACAAAAATTATGACAAAAAATATCACCAAATTCAAGATAGGAATTGGCCTTACCGTCTTTGTCTTTGCCGGAATGGCCTTGATGACAGAGTGGTGGATGGCAATACCATGTATGGCGCTAGTGGGAGTGACGTGGGCATTTTTGTATATTGGGGGAAGCATCCACCTAATGGAAAACAACCCAAAATCAACGTC
The DNA here is from genome assembly GCA_038869975.1 of Candidatus Nitrosotenuis sp. Lineage (GTDB taxonomy): Archaea > Thermoproteota > Nitrososphaeria > Nitrososphaerales > Nitrosopumilaceae > Nitrosotenuis. The sequence continues at coordinate 22,462 of JAWCQC010000009.1, read as the reverse complement.
CACCGGAATATTCAATTCCACAATATCGATTGCAAATGTGATTGGGCCTGTGGTAGCAGGCACGATTGCGTTTTACTATAACCAAGCTGCAGTGATATATTTTGCAGTAGGTATCTGCATTGTTGCGTTTTTTGCTTCACTAAAAATGAAATGATGGTACAAACGCGCTCTAGCGCAGACCCCATCTTGACATGACTCTGTCTTCCAGCTTCTTGAAGATGAGGCCGTCTATGAGAATCCCGATCAGCATTATTACTAGCATCATGGCGATGACCTGGGAGACATCGTTAAGCTGGCGGCCCACATTCAACAAAAATCCAAGACCCAAGAATGAAAACAGCAACTCTGCACCAATAACTCCGCGCCACGCAAAGGCCCAGCCCTGCTTGAAGCCTGATATCATGTAAGGGAAGGCAGCTGGAATCAGAACTTTTGTAATGAGCTGGCTGCCGCTTGCCCCCATGTTTTGTGCAGCTGCCACAAAGTCGGGGTTGATGTTTTTGACGCCACTGTACGTGTTGATTGTGACTGCAAAGATGGCGCCTGCCACCGTTACGAATATGACGCCTGCATCTGTGAGGCCGAACCATACTATGGCAAGAGGTGCCCACGCGACAGAGGGAATGGATTGCAATCCGAGTATGATTGAGCCTATTGTCTGATTTACTGTGGGTACGCGTGCCATGAATATGCCAAGAACGATGCCGCCTGCGATTGCGATGGCAAGGCCTACAATCAGCCTCCACAGGCTTGTTCCTATTCCAAACCACAGGCTTCCGTCTACGGCACCGTACCAGAGATCCTCGGCCACCTCATATGGGGACGGAAATACATTGTTCGGCCATATGTTTGCCGCATCAAGTGCTTGCCATACCAGCACCATTCCCACATAGAACGCCACTCGTTTCAGCGTGACATTGACTTTCATGGCTACTCCTTTGCCTTTACCTCAGGTCGAAGCTCGGCCGAAATCATCTTCTGGTATTTTACAAGCTCGTCGTCTTCTGCAAGCCGCGGCCTTCTGTAGTCTATTTCGACTATTTTCTTGATTGTGGACGGCCTGTGTGTAAATATGGCGACTTTGTTTCCAAGAATTGCTGCCTCTGAGATGCTGTGGGTCACAAACACGATCGTCTTTTTTGTTTTCTGCCAGATCATCTGCATTTCTACTAGCAACAGGTCTCTTGTCTGTGCATCGAGCGCTGCAAAAGGCTCATCCATCAACAGCACTGCTGGGTCCATAACAAGGGCCCTTGCTATTGCGACACGCTGCTTCATCCCAGTTGAAAGCTGGTAGGTGTACGAGTTTGCAAACTTGGTCAACTGCATCATGTCCAGGTATCTACTTGATATTTCGCGCCTTTCTGGTTCCGGAATGCCAGCAATCTTGAGGCCGAATTCCACGTTGTCGCGAACTTTGAGCCACGGAAACAGTGCACCCTCTTGGAACACCAGTATTCGGTCTGGTCCTGTGCGCGTAATTGGCCTGTTGTCCAAAAGTATCTCGCCACCATCAGGTTTTTGCAGTCCTGCCGCAATCCTAAGGAAAGTGGACTTGCCGCACCCTGATGGTCCAACGAGGCACACAAAGTCTCCGTCTTCCACTGTGAGATTTATGCCACCGAGTGCCTTTAGCTGCTGACCGTCGTGGTCAAAATACTTGACTATGTTCTTTGCTTCTAGCTTTGCCATTGGACGCCTCCATAAAATATGTCGTCAAGGTTGTAGCCGGAGCGGCCAAGGTAGCCAAGTTCATAAGCCCGCTGTGCAAAAATTCTAATCGAGTCTGGCTTTGGATCTGATGTGATCACAATATTTGAAAACGACTTGTGGATGATGTTTGGATTAAGTGATTTTCCTGTGTGCTTTTTGTAAAATTCTATAAAGATTGATTCTGTCTTGTCTGGGTTTTGGTTGATCCACTCGACGGTCTTTTTGTGCGCTGTGATCCATTTTTCCACCCATTCCGGATGCGTTTGCACAAAGTCAGAGCGCGCGACAAGCAATGCAGACGGGAATTCTTTTTGCGGCCAGAGTTCTTCCTCTTTGAAGAGACGTTTTCCACCAAGCTGCTCGACCAAAATCGTCGCCGTTGGTTCCGGCACCCAAGCTGCGTCGATGTCGCCCTTCGCAAAAAGCGTAAAGATCTCGGGGTTTGCAATGTTGTAAATTACGACGCTGCCACCCCTCTCGGCTGGAGTGAGGTTGTTTTGCGCAATGTAGTGGCGCAGAGATACATCCTGCGTGTTTCCGATGAACGGCGCTGCGATCTTCTTTCCAGCAAGGTCGGCACCAGAAGATATCTCAGAGTCAGCTTGGACTACAAAACTTGCCCCGTTGGCTGCTGCCCCTGAGAGTATCTTGAGGCCTTGGCCGCCTGACTTGACATATCCATTGACAAATGGGGCTGGTCCAACATATGCAATGTCTGCTGAATTCGCAAAGAGCGCTTCGATTGCTTGTGGTCCGCTGTCTACTATTCTGGTCTCAATTGGAATGTCTCCAAGCTCCCTTGCGAACTCGCCGTTTTCTAGTCCGATTATTGGAACCGCATGCGTTGGATTTGCAAAGAAGACGACGCGAATCCTGTCCTGGTCTGCCTCAGATTGCACGCTTAGGGTTACTGTGAGCATGATTGCTATTGCTGCAGCTACTGCGCCTGCCAAAACAAGAATTTTCATAAAACAGCGTTATGAAACTTTGGTTAAATAGTGATCGGATTTTAGCTGAAGCTATTTGCAAATTTTTGCCGTGAGTCTTTTTCTAAATTTTTGAAATGAGAATTTTTCAGATCAGCACAAAAGATAAATGCAAAATGTATTGATGCAAAAGCTCTAATGAAGCAAAAGGCAGTGCTTGCTTTTTCTGGTGGACTAGACACGTCGGTAGTCGTAAAATATCTTCAAGAGGATCACGACATGGATGTAATTACTGTGACAGTAGACGTAGGCGAAGGAAGCGACCAACGCAAGATTGCAGCCAAGGCAAAAAGGCTGGGTGTTTTGCGACATTATGCAATTGACGCAAAAGAAGAGTTTGTCAAAAAATTCATCCATCCAGCAATCAAAGCAAACGCACTGTACCAAAAAAAGTACTGTCTTGCCACATCGCTTGCGCGACCATTGATTGCGCAAAAGGTTCTGGAGGTGGCAAAAAAAGAAAAAGTGGACGCACTGGCGCACGGATGCACAGGAAAGGGCAACGACCAAGTGCGATTTGATGTCACGTTTGCATCCGGCTCCAACCTGCCAATAATTGCGCCTATTCGGGACTTGAATCTTGACAGGGCGACTGAATTAGAGTTTGCAAAACAGCATGACATTCCAATAGATATGGTGTCAAAAAAATTCTCAATTGATCAGAATCTTTGGGGGCGCGCAATAGAGGGAGGGAACTTGGAAGACCCATACAGTGAGCCACCATCAGACGCATTTATCTGGGTAAAGACAAAAGACCTGCCAGACAAGCCACGATATCTGGAAATTGAGTTTGAAAATGGAATCCCAGTCGCAGTAGACAAAAAGAGGATGTCTCCTGTGAAGCTAATCGAGTACACAAACAAAGTGGCTGGATCTTGCGGTGTGGGCATAGTGGACCACATTGAGGATCGAGTGGTCGGCATCAAGTCGCGCGAAGTGTATGAAACTCCAGCGGCTTTGTGCATCATTGAGGCTCACTCTGACTTGGAAAAAATGGTGCACACAAAACATCAAAACAAGTTCAAGGCCATGGTGGACCAAGAATGGGCTTGGCTTGCTTATTCTGGCTTGTGGCAAGACCCACTTAGGACAGATTTGGACAAATTCATAGACCAATCCCAAAAAGTGGTCACAGGCACAGTCAAGTTGAAGCTATACAAAGGCAATATGCGGGTTGTGGGACGCAAGTCCAAGTACTCACTGTATCGACACGATGTTGCTACCTATGGAAAAGGCTCGGCCTTTGATCAGAGAAAGGCGACCGGCTTTGTCGAGTTGTGGGGACTGCAAACGACAGAAGCTAATAAATTACTAGACAAGAGGTGAGAAGGATCGTAATGAACTGTTTAGAATGTGACGCAACAATCAACGTGCCAGAAGACGCTGCTGTCGGTGAGATAGTCTCGTGTCCAGAATGTGGAGCAGACTTTGAGATAGCAAAGAAAAATGGTGCAAACGTTGAGCTGAAAGCGGCAGAAAGCGTTGGCGAAGACTGGGGAGAATAGTTGTCCAAAGTCTGCATAGTCTTTGACAGACTCAGACTTGAAGAAAAGATGCTCCTGGACGAAGCATCCAAGCTGGGTCATGATGTGATCTCACTTGATGCAAAAATAACCCAGCTGAGCACTGAAAGCAAACGCCAAGACGTCGATTTCGGTGATGTTGTCATAGAGAGATGCGTAAGCTACTTTAGGGGATTGCATTTTACGGCGTGCTTGGAATTTCTAGGAGTGCCTGTAATCAACAGCTATGAGGTGGCAAACAGGTGCGGCAACAAGCTGGTCACATCACTTTTACTCAAAAAAGCAGGCGTGCCTACACCAAAGACATACTTTGCGTTCTCGTCAGAAGAAGCAATGAATCTGATCAACAAGGTGGGCTATCCTATAGTGATAAAGCCTGTGATTGGTAGCTGGGGCAGAGGCATACTGCCTTTGCGTGACAAAGACACAACTGAAGCAATAATTGAGATGCGAGAAATAGAGGACGGCTCCCACGACAGAATTTATTATCTGCAGGAGATGATCGACAGACCACCACGCGACATCAGGGCAATTACAGTCGGAGACGAAGTAATTGCAGCAATGTACAGAAAGTCACAGGGCGACTTTAAGACAAACATTGCCCTTGGAGGAGATCCTGAGCTCTGCGAGATAACAAAGGAACTGGAGGATGTCTGCATCAAAGCGTCAAAGGCGGTGGGTGGGGGAATACTTGGAATAGACCTCATGGAGGACAAGGCGCGCGGACTTGTTTGCCACGAAGTAAACAACACAGTCGAGTTCAAGGGACTAGCAAGAGTTGCAAAGAAAAACATACCGCAAGAAATGATCAAGTACGCTCTGACTATAATTAGAAAATAATTTTTCCCTAAGAGTTCTTTTCAACATACTTTCTGCGATACTTGAGGTAGCGGTAATGTTCTTTTTGGTATAGCAGGTACTTGGCATGATTTTTTTGGTGGTTTCTGGTTACTCGCTCGATGACTGCGTCTCTGTTTTTTGCGTACCATCTTCTGTATGCTTCCTTTACTTTGTTTCTGAATTCTGGATCCTTGTTGTATCTTTGACGATTGTAGTCTGCTTTTGCTTTTCTACGGTTTTCCAGATCCGATCTTGCCATTGAAATACAACTATATGAAATTGAATAAATTTTTTTCCAACTCAGAATACAATAAATTATACCACATGCAGTCTAGGAACATGTTGCGAGTAGGAGTAGTTGGCGCATCAGGCTATGTTGGCGGCGAGATGTTGCGACTTTTGGTGACACACCCCAAAGTAGAGATCACCATGGTGACGTCAAGGCAATATGTTGGAGAATATTTACACCGCGTACAGCCAGCGCTGAAAGGATTCACAGAGCTTATGTTTTCTGAGCTTGATTATGATAAAATGTCTGACAAGTGCGACCTTGTATTTACCGCGGTTCCGCATGGTACGGCAACCGAAATTGTGAAGGCGTTATACGACAGGGGCCTCAAGGTAGTCGATCTTTCGGCAGACTACAGACTGCACAACCAGGAAGGTTACACCAAGTGGTATGGCTGGGAACATCCACATCCAGACTACCTGTCAAAGTCCGTATACGGAGTACCAGAGCTCCACCGTGAAAAAATCAAAAACGCGCAGCTGGTTTCGTGCCCAGGCTGCATGGCGGTAACTTCGATGCTTGCATTGGCACCTCTTGTGAAAAACGACTTGATTGATACCGAACACCTTGTAGTTGACTCGAAGATAGGTTCGTCTGGGGCAGGGGCAGGAAGCGTTGCAGGAACACACCACGCGATGCGCTCAGGCGTGATTAGGCCATACAAGCCAGCAAAGCATCGACACACAGGGGAAATAGAGCAAGAACTATCCGAAATTGCTGGCAGGCCAGTGCATGTTTCGATGAGCCCGCATGCAGTTGACATAGTTAGGGGCATACTGTGCACAAACCACACGTTCCTCAAAAAAGACATGACTGAGCTTGAGCTGTGGAAGGTGTATCGAGAGATGTACAAGAATGAGCGCTTTATCAGGCTGATTCGTGATAAAAAAGGACTTTACAAGTTCCCTGATCCAAAGTTTGTAGTGGGATCGAACTTTTGCGACATTGGATTTGACATAGACGAAGACAACCACAGACTGGTCGCACTATCTGCATCAGACAACCTCATGAAGGGGGCAGCAGGCTCTGCGGTTCAAAACATGAACATCATGGCCGGCTTTGATGAAATGGACGGCCTTAGATACTCGCCTCTCACACCTGTTTAAGAAATGATCACTATCAAAATAGGGGGGAGCGTAGTGGAAAACCTCCATCCGTCAACTATTTCCGACATCAAAAAGGTGGCAGAGCAGGAAGGAGTCATTCTGGTGCATGGCGGCGGAAAAGAAGTCACAAAGACATGCGAGCTACTGGGCAAAGAACCCAAGTTCGTGGTCTCGCCAGGCGGCATCAAGTCAAGGTACACAGACAAAGAGACTGCGGAAATTTTCACCATGGTGATGTCTGGGAAAATAAACAAGGCAATAGTTCAGATGCTCCAAAAAAACGGAATCAATGCAGTAGGCCTAAGCGGTGTGGACGGCCAGATCTTTCAAGCGGAGAGAAAGGAAAAACTCGTCATAATTAATGAAAAGGGAAGAAAACAGGTAATTGACGGCGGTTACACGGGAAAGGTAAGCAAGGTAAATGCAGGGCTGCTAAAACTACTCCTCTCACAAGGCTACACGCCTGTAATATCTCCAATTGCGGTGAGCAAGGAATTTGATTTGCTGAACATAGATGGAGACAGGGCGGCCGCAAATGTGGCGGGCGCGATTCAAAGCGACAAGATATTGTTTTTGACCAATGTGGACGGCCTCCTCATGGACAACAAGCTGGTCGAAAAGCTGACAAACGCGGAGGCAAAGGAGATTCGCCCAAAGGTGGGCTTTGGCATGGAAAAAAAGATTCTCGCGGCAACAGAGGCACTCGATATGGGGGTAAAAGAGGCACTCATCGCAAACGGCCAACGAGAAAATCCTATATCATCGGCTATTTCTCACACAAGGTGCACGGTAATTACGAAATGACTGAGGATGTATATCTGGGATCTCACCTTCAGAGATTCCCAGTCACGGTGGAAAAAGGACTCGGCGCTAAAGTCTGGGACACAGACAATAAAGAGTACATTGACTGCATGGGTGGGTACGGCGTAGCTCTGGTTGGGCACAGAAATCCGCGAGTGATTGCAGCGCTCAAAGCTCAGCTTGACAAAATAATTACGGTTCATTCGTCGCTTTACAACAAGACGAGAGAAGAGTTTCTGGAGAATCTGATCAAAGTTGCGCCAAAAGGACTCACACAGGTTCACTTGGGGAACAGTGGCACCGAGGCAGTAGAGGCCGCAATCAAGTTTGCAAGAAAGTATACTGGAAAGTCAGGAATGATTGCAATGAACGGCTCATACCACGGCAAGTCTCTTGGATCATTGTCTGTTACATTTAATCCAAAATACCGCAAAGCATTCATGCCGCTGGTAGAAAAGGTTGACTTTTCTCCTTTTGGTGACGTTGAGGCACTCAAGTCAAAGATTACCAAGGACACAGCATTTGTGATCTTGGAGCCAATTCAGGGCGAAAGCGGCATCAACGTAGCTCCGCCCGGATTTTTGCAGGAGGTGCGCAAGCTTTGTGACGAGAACGGAATTCTGCTAATTTTTGACGAAATTCAGGCCGGATTGGGCAGGACAGGCAAGATGTGGGCGTCTGAGCACTGGAATACGACGCCAGATATAATGTGCCTTGCAAAAGGGATTGCTGGAGGGGTGCCAATGAGTGCCACACTTGTAAAGCCTGAAATTCTGGCCGCTATGAGCAAGGGAGAACACTCGTCCACCTTTGGAGGAAACCCGCTTTCATGCGCTGCAGGAACGGCCACAATCCAAGCTCTTACACAAGACGGCCTAATTGAGAATGCTGCCAAAATGGGCAAATACTTCATAGATGGCCTTGAAAAGCTCAAACAAAAGCACAGCATAATTCGCGAGGTGAGGGGGAAGGGACTGATGATCGGAGTCGAGATGAAATTTGAGGTAAAGGACATCCTGTTTGACGGGATAAAGGAAGGCGTGTTGCTTCTTTATTCTGGGCGCAACATACTCAGGTTGCTGCCACCACTAGTAATTTCTGAAGCCGAAATTACAAAGGTATTAGAAGTGCTAGACAAATTATTCGCTAGGGAGGCGGAGAGGAGAAAAAATGCACAAGGACAAAATTGATGACGAGATTCTCAAATTCCTAAAGGATGACTCTAGAGAGTCATTTGTGGACATTGGAAAAAAGCTCAAGCTTTCCGAGTCGGCGGTGAGACGCAGAGTAAAGAACCTGCTTGACAGTGGCATAATCAAAAAATTCACAATCGAAATGGGCGAGCAAAACGCAACCAAGGCAATCGTGCTGATTTCTGTAGAGTCATCGATGGACACATCAAAGGTCTCTGCCAGACTCACCAAGCTTGAAGGGGTCAAGACAGTTTATGAAATCACCGGACAGTATGACATTGCGGTAATAATTTCGGCACCAAACATAACTGAGATAAACACCTCGATTGATTCGTTGCGCAAGATTCCGGGTGTCTCGGACACAAACACGGTAATAATTCTGCGCGATGTAACGTAACGAGAATCGGATCCAAATTTTTGTTTTAAGCCTAGAAATTACTAATTATTTCTGAAATTAGCCGTTTTTAGTACGAATATGTTTATAACTGGTGGCTACGTCCACAATCTCTGCAAATGAACGACCCAAATTACTATGCGCACTTGTACAACGAGTACGACAAAAAACCAAGGAAGATCCGAATACTGGACAGTACACTCCGTGAGGGCGAGCAGCATCCTGGTGTCACCTTCACAAACAAGCAGAGGATCCAAATTGCATGGATGCTGGATTACTTTGGGGTCGACCAAATCGAGATATCGCCAGTTGTATCAGAGGATCACTTCGAAGCAACAAAGACCATCATAAAGCAGGGCCTCAAAGCAGACATTGTGGCTCACGTGAGGGCACTCAAATCAGACGTAGACATTGCACTCAAGTGTGATCCAAAATGGGCTGCTACATATCTTGGAATTTCAGATATTCACCTAAAAGACAAGCTTAGAATAACACGTGAAGAGGCACTCAGGAGGGCGGTAGAGACAGTAGAGTATGCCAAGTCACACGGCCTCAAAATGAGGTTCACAGTAGAAGATGGAAGCCGCGCTGACCCAGAGTTTCTGCTCAAAGTTTGCAAGGCAATAGAGGAGGCAGGAGTGGACAGGATAAGCCTTCCTGATACGGTCGGAATCATGCGACCAAAGGGAATGTACAACTTCGTCAAGATGGTGAAAGAAAAAACCAAGGTCCCACTTGATGTGCACTGCCACAACGACATTGGGTTTGCACTTGCAAACGCATTTGCGGGGGTGGATGCAGGAGCAGAGCAAATCCACACCACAATAGACGGAATTGGAGAAAGAACGGGAATCCCGTCTCTTGCCGAAGTCGCAGTGGCACTTACCTACTTGTACAGATCACCAAATGATTTCAGGCTTGATATGCTAATGGATCTCTCAAGACTAATTGAGGAATATACCGGGATACCACCGTATGACTCAAAGCCAATAGTCGGATCAACAGCTTACAAGCACAAGGCAGGAACGCACCTTGCAGCCATACTAAGGAACCCTGCGGCCTACGAGCCAATCCCGCCTCGCGTAGTGGGCAACAGAAGAAGAATAGTGTTTGGTGAGCTTGCCGGCAAGACTGGCTCTGCGTACCTGATGTCGCTTCTAGGGCTTGAGAAGAACGACGAACAGGCAAAGGCAGTGGCGCTAGGGCTTAAAAACCTCAGAATGGGCGACCTCCTTGAGATCCCACTTGATGGCAAGCTTGAAAGAAAGATAATTAATGACTCAAAGGGGACTAGATAACCATGGCAAAATGCACGGAATGCGATTCCAATATTTCCATACCACAGGATGCCGTTGAGGGCGAATTGGTGACTTGCCCGGACTGCGGCGCAAGTTTTGAGATAACAAAATCTTCAGGCGGATTTGGGCTGAAACCGGCCCAAAGCGTTGGAGAGGACTGGGGCCAGTGAGCCCGCCTATCACGGTTCTCTACGACACTATCAGACCAGAAGAAAAGGCCCTTGCTGACGCTGCAAGCAAAAAAGGCATTAATCTTCAGATGGTGGATTGTAAGAACCTCATCTTGGATCTTGACAAGAAAGCTCCCTACGACACCGTATTGCAAAGATGTGTGAGCTATTATAGAAACCTGCATTCGACTGCGGCACTTGAGGGAATGGGCGCACAGGTGATCAACTCACTGCATTGCGGAATATATGCTGGCAACAAGCTGTTCACACACATGCTTCTGCAAAAGGCGGGGATCAAGACCCCCTTTGTCACAGTGGCGTTCTCAAAAGATGCCGCACTTGGGGCCCTGGGTGCTCTAGGGTATCCACGCGTGATCAAGCCAACAGTTGGAAGCTGGGGACGCATGGTGACAAAGCTGAACAATAAAGAGTCTGCAGAAGGAATCATCGAAGAAAGGGAGAAGATGTACCCGATTTATCAGGTACATTATCTGGAAGAGTTTGTAAACAGACCTCCACGTGACATACGTGCAATCGTAATCGGAGATACGGTAGCTGGCGCAATCTACAGAAATTCCACGCCGGATAACTGGAAGACAAACACCCACCTTGGTGGAACAGCCGAAGTGTGCAAGGTGACAAATGAGCTTGAGGACATTTGCATAAGAGCAAAGGACGCAGTAAAAGGGCAAATAGTGGGAGTCGACCTGATGGAAAGCAACGACAAAGGGCTCCTTGTCCACGAAATAAACAACACAACGGAGTACAGAAACGTGGCTCGCGTGACAGGAACAGATATCGCCGCAAAGATTTTAGAATACGCAGTAAATGCAGGAAAATAAACCGATGGACTCTTCATTTACGATAACTCCTAGATTCTCAATTAAGCTGCTTGAAAAGGCACTAAGGCTGTACACGCCCTCGCTTGCAGAGAAACCGATGGCCGAGTTTCTGGCAGACAAGTGCGACGACTTGGGTTTTGAAAACATACACACCGATGAGGTAGGCAACCTGATTGCAACCATTGGTAGCGGCTCACCTCGAGTACTGCTTTGCGGCCACATGGATACAGTCCCAGGCAAAGTCAAGGTGCGAAAGGAGGGGGACTTTCTTTATGGGCGAGGCGCGTCAGACGCAAAGGCCCCTCTTATGGCGCTGCTTCTTGCGGCTGCGACAATCCAGAAAAACAACGGCACCATAATTTTTGTTGGCGCCGTCGACGAGGAAGGAAACGCAACAGGAATCAAAAATCTGGCAAAACAAAAGCTTGACATAGATTATGCGATATTTGGTGAGCCAAGTGGCGTCACAAACGTTACAATTGCGTACAAGGGAAGGATCGCAATAAATCTCAAAGTAAACGTAGGTGACTCGGCACACGCATCTGCACCGTGGCTTGCAAAAAACGCAATCGAGGAAGCCACCAAATTCACTGCAGAGCTCAAAAAACATCTAGAAGAAAATCAGGAAGGAAAATCAAAAGGCATGCTGCTCACTGCGACAATCACTGAGATCAAAGGGGGGGACAGCCACAACGTCACCCCAAAAGAATGTAACACCGTAATGGACATCAGAATCCCAGTAAACATGAACTGCAAGATGATTGGAGAAAAAATTGCGTCCAAAGTAAACGAAATATCAAAAAAACAGGGAGTGGAGGCAATATACTCTGTGATTGACGAGACGGAGCCATTTGAGGCGCCGCTGGACTCGCCACTAATTCGGGCCTTTACGCTTGGCGTGATGGACGTTGAACACACAAGGCCCGCACTCATTCGCAAAACAGGAACAGGCGATATGAACATAATAGGCTCACTATGGAACATCCCTGTGGTGACGTACGGTCCAGGTGACCCACATGCGTCGCACACAATAGATGAACGCGTCTCAATGAGCGAGTACCTGAGGGGAATCGAAGTAATCAAAAACACACTGCACCACCTAAAGCGCCTGCATGACACAAAGAAAAGATAGCAATGTTGTGGTTTGTTGGCCTCGGCATCGGCGGAACTGACTCACTGTCTGAGAAAACAAAAAATCTGATTGCATCGGCCGATGTGGTGTACCTTGAGCAGTTCACAAGTCCGATGTCGGAGCAGGACACAAGAGCACTAAAGGAGTTAGCAAAAGGAGAATTCAAACTTGCACCTAGGTGGCTAGTTGAGGACGGAAAAGAGATTCTGCAAAACGCAAAATCAAAGAGTGTGGTTCTTCTGTCTCTTGGAGACCCATACATTGCAACCACGCACATCGAGCTTAAAACTAGGGCCTCTTCTGAAAAAATCAAGACTGGAACGGTCCATGCGTCATCTGCACTAACCTCGCTGATTGGAGAGTGCGGCTTGCATTACTACAAAGTGGGAAGAACAGTGACGATTATGAGCGGAACGCCTGCAACGAGCGCATACTATACAATCTATGACAATCTCCGGTCGGGGAACCACACGGTTGTCCTGCTTGAATATAATCAAGACAAGAACTTCTTTTTGGATCCAAAGGACGCACTTGAGAGCTTGCTTGCATCAGAAAAAGAGCAGACAAGAAAAGTAATCTCAGAATCCACATACGCCATAGTGGCGTCAAGGATAGGCACAGAAGACCAAGAGATCGTGGCGGCAAAAATCAAGAACCTCCTCGGTGTGGATTTTGGTACGCCCCCGCACTCCATTGTGATCCCAGGCGCACTCCATTTCACCGAGTCTGACGCCCTAAGGGCGTTTGCAAGATGCCTTGATGAGCCTGCTGACAATGCCTCAAATCTGGAAAAAATTGCAGCGCAAATGATGAAAAAATACATTCCGATGGTGAAGCGCGCACTGAGTCAGATTGCGCCTTACTACAATGAGGCGCCAGAGTTTGCAAGCGTGCTTGAAAACGCCGAGCTCTACATAAAAGATGCAGAAAGGTTCTTTGAGCAGGGAAAAGACGAGCTTGCAATTCTCTCCATTGGGTACGCAGACGGCCTAGTGGATGCACTAAGAATGGCAAAGGGAATGGAGCCGGAGCTAACTTCATAGAGTGGTTAGACGAAGAACTTGTAGTGATCCTTGTTTGGACATAATTGACAAAAGAATTCTCGGAATATTTTATGTCTGTTCGCTAACAAAGGAAAACCCACTCGACGCATGCGTCAAGCGGATGCAGCTCTCAGAGGAATACATCACTCAAAGATTCAATGACCTCGTCAAAAACGATCTGATAACAAAGAACAAGGATGGGCTCACAGAATTTGGAAGAACGACTCTCCATGTGGTACTTGCAGGCGGTGTCTTCGACATTATCCACCCAGGACACATACACACACTCAATGCAGCAAAGGCACTTGGTGATGTCCTCGTGGTAGTAGTGGCAACCGCAAACACTGCAATCAAGCTCAAAAAAAGGAGGCCGCTTCACACAGAAGAGCAAAGGCAGGAGCTGATCTCATCCCTTTCCATGGTGGACCTGTGTATCATCGGGCACGAAGGAGACATATTCAAGACGGTGGAAATGGTAAAGCCGGACATAATTGCCCTCGGCTACGACCAAGTACACCAAGAAAAATTCATAGTCGATGGATGCAAAAATCTGAGCTTGGATGTGCGCGTCGCAAGGCTGCAGTCACCGGTACCTGAATTTTCAAGCTCAAAAATAGAAAAAGAATACGGCGAGGCGCTGCACGGCATCTAGCTAGAGCGGAATCTTGATTGTAAGCTTGGCGCCATTTTTGAGATTTGCCTTTTTTCTTATGTCTGACTCTGAGATTAGTTCTACTACAGAGTTGTCGTGGTGCGTGCGCTCAAGCATAATGAGCTCACAGTCTATTTTGTCATTGAGGATGCAGTGGTAACACTTGACCCAACCATAGGTTCTCTTGCCGTCGGAAAAACCGTCTATTATGATACCATCGACGCTATTCAGCTGTCGCAGGGCCTCGATGTCTTCTTTTTTGCTTAGCTTGACGTTGAGTGTGCCAGGGAATGGAATGTAGCCTATCTTTGAGCTGAACTGCTTGGTGTACCCTTTCAGTGACATGTAGTAGGCGCCTTCACCCATGCCTGAGATGAGAGTTCCGTTGATCTCGATGTGTGGTGGAACAGAGTCAAGGCTTTTTTGCAGCATGCTGTAGAGGTCTGCTATCTGACTGTATCCCTTTTTTGTGAGCTTGACTGAGATCTTTCTTCCACTCATTATTCTTTCAATGTATCCTCCTTGCTCAAGCTCAAGCAAATGCTTTGATGCTGCCTGCTGCGAGCGGTGAATGCCTTCACCAAGCTTGGACGTAGTGATTGAAACAAAGTTGTTTTTTGCACCTTTTGAGAGAAGCTCAGTTAGGGTTACAAGGTGCTGGAACTTTAGCTCAATCATTGTAATAAATTAAAAAAGAAAAAAAGAGTATTTATGCTACTCCAAGCTCGGTGAACGTCTTGAGCGCAATGCCGTCCTTGTTTGTGATGTTGGCAATTCTGTGCCCTATGACACATTCAATGCCGGCCTGCTTTGCGCCATCCACCAGCCTCTGAGTCACTATTCCGTCGAGTACCAGGTACTTGATTCCAGATTGCACCGACAACTTTGAGACGAGCTCCGATATTGGCACCTTAAATACCTCGTTTTTGTTTGCGTCCAGTCCTACTGCCTCGAGCGTCTCATTGATCTTAGCATAGGTCTTTTCTGCAAGCTCAGCTAATGGCTTGTCGGTTGGATCAGAAAGCGTGGGCTTTGGTTTTGGATTTTTCATCTCCTCGATTGTGTCTTTGAGTATGTCTGTGATCTGCTGCGGGGTGAGATCTTCAACCTCTACGCCATCTGGCGCGCGGTGCACGATGTCAATGTCGACTACATTTTTGAGCTCCTTGAGGATGAATCCGCCAGCCCTGTCGCCGTCAAGGAACGCAACGACTTTTTCTTTTGTGTCACACAAATCCTTGATTGACTCGTCGATTCGTGCGCCATCAATTGCAAGTGCATTGTCGATTCCTGCGCGAAGTAAGTTGATTACATCTGCTCGACCTTCCACTAGGATGATCCACGGCGAGTCAAAGACGCCCGCACCACACGGAAGCTTGGCGCGCCCGTATGTCGTAAGTTTCCCTGACACCGAGGTTCCTTCATGGATGTCTTTTAGCATTGATTCACCTTCGGAGATCGTCTTTGTTGCCCATTGCTGCTTGATTGCCTTGGCTCTCTTGATGATGTCGTCCTTTTTTGTGGCCCTGACATCCTCGATTGCTATCAGCTGGAATTTACAGTCAAATGGACCAACTTTGTCGATGCTTTCGATTGCTGCTGCTATTAAGGAGGCTGTGTCTATGTCGGTACTCATTGGAATTAGTGCTTCACCTTTGGTGGTGTTTGTAGTAGCTGTTGTCGTTACCTCTATTCTTCCGACTTTGGAGACTCGTTGGAGCTCATTTAGGTTCATCTCTGGGCCTAGGAGTCCCTCCGTCTGCCCAAAAATTGCGCCTATTATGTCTGCTCTCTCAACCAGTCCGTCAACTTCAAAGGATAGCTTAACGTGATATTTGACAATTCCTGATTGTGGCAATTGAAAATATACCTCCTAAATATCAATGATTTACCTTTAACAATGTAAGATATAAGTGCTTATGACGATTCCACACGCAGACGATCTGGATGAGTCAAAAATGGGAAAAATTGAAGGTCTACTGGGTGCTAAACGAGTGACCACATGAGCAGGTCTTTGTGACGTTTGGGTTGTTTATCTTGAACCCTGAGCCCATTAAGGACTCGATGTAGTCGATGTTTGCTCCCTTGAGGTGTTCTTGGCTGTAGCTGTCGACTAGCAGTTTGACTCCCTGCTCTTCGATGATCGTGTCGTCTTCCTCTGGCTTGGCTTCAAATCCCATGCCGTATGATAGGCCTGAGCATCCGCCGCCTTGGACGTAGACTCGAAGGTATTCTGGCTTTTCTGCCTCTTCCTTCATGAACTCGATTATCTTCTCAGCTGCTTTTGGCGTGATCGTAATGAGTTTCTGTGACTGTTCTGTTGCCATAAGTGACCAAGCCTCTCCAAATTATAATAAGGTTTTCACCCAAGACACACTAGTAGAAAGAAAATTAGGGAGAGCTTACTTTTTTGACTTGTTTACA
This sequence comes from Candidatus Nitrosotenuis sp., assembly GCA_038869975.1. Classification (GTDB taxonomy): domain Archaea; phylum Thermoproteota; class Nitrososphaeria; order Nitrososphaerales; family Nitrosopumilaceae; genus Nitrosotenuis. The sequence continues at coordinate 6,056 of JAWCQC010000009.1, read as the reverse complement.
AAGGCAGTCATGCGCTGCTCTCTGTCTGGGTCTGTAAAGCAGTTCCTCCACGCCAGAAGTTCCACGCCAAGTCCTGTGTCCAAGTCTGCATTTCGACCTTTGTTGATCGCAATTTTTGACATCCTGACGCCTGAGACCGAGTTTGCTGCAATCTGCTGCGCCATTTTTAGCGCCTCGTCAGCTAAAGATGCAAGGGGAACCACCTGGTTGACTAGGCCTATCTCTTTTGCCTCGTCTGCTTTGATCATCTTGCCTGTGTAGACAAGCTCCTTTGCTTTTGCGATTCCGACTATTCTCATGAGTCTCTGGGTTCCGCCCCATCCTGGAGGGATCCCGATTGTCACTTCAGGCTGACCAAGTTTTGCGGTGTCTGCCGCAATTCTGATGTCGCAAGACATTGCAAGCTCGCATCCGCCGCCCAAGGCAAATCCGTTTATTGCAGCAATGGTCGGCTTTGAGACGTTCTCGACTGTGGCAGTCAACAGCTGTCCAAGCTTTGCGTACTCGACTGATTCATCTGGAGTTATTTTTGACATGTATTCTATGTCGGCCCCAGCAGAAAACGCCCTGTCGCCTTCACCTGTGAGAATTATCACCTTGACTTGGTTGTCTCTGTCTAGTTCCTCAAAGGTCTTGATGATCTCTTTTGCGACATCTGTGTTCATTGCGTTTAGCTTGTCTGGTCTGTTGATCTTGACTGTGGCAATTCCGTTTGACTTTGATGTAGTGACTAGAGCCATGATTGATCCGATTTTTATGGTTGAAATAAATGTTCTCTAAGAACCCTTGAGGTGTCTGCCCCATTGTGCAAGGGCAGCAGCCGCTGTGACCCAGTTTCGGATGTCGTCGTATACTGGGACGCCCTCTTTTTCAATGAGTGCGGATATTTTTTGTGTGTATGGGCCGCCGTTGCCGCCAACGAGGAGTGGCTTCTTTTGCAGCTTTGAGAATTCTGCCAGATACTGGACAATTGTCTCTTCCAGCGGATCGTCTTGGAAGACAAACCAGGGCATGACGATGTCGACATTTGGATCATCGTAGAATTTTTGAATTGTGTATCTGTAGTCGTCTGCGTTTGCACCTCCAGTTACGTCGACTGGATTTCCTTTCCCGATGACATAGGTTGGCGGGAAGTGTTCCTTAAGCTCTTTTAATGTCTGCGGTGTGACTTGGGCCAGCTCGAGTCCAAGTCTCTCAAAGTGGTCGATTCCGCCAATCATTGGACCTGCGCCGTTGCTACACATTGCAGCCCGGTTGCCCTTTGCTGCCGGCTGCCACGCAAGTGCCTTTGTCACCGCGGCCAGCTCTTGGTAGCTGTCTACTGATATGATTCCCGCCTGCTTGAATGCGCCCATGATTATTGCGTTAGAGCCTCCAAGTGAGCCGGTGTGTGAAGCTGCTTGTTTTGCGCCAGCCTCCGTCCTGCCGCTCTTCCAAATCACCACTGGCTTTTTCTTTTCTTTCATGACTCGCTTTGCAGTCTCGATGAACTTGCGGCCATCACCAAATCCCTCGACATATAATGCAATTACCTTGGTCTGCGGGTCGTTTGCAAGATACCAGATCATGTCTGCCTCGTCGACATCGGATCTGTTGCCGTAGCTTACCATCTTTGAGAGACCAAACGTATCTGCAGTCTCCAAGAAACTGATTCCCATCGTCCCACTCTGTGAGAGGAGGGCGACATTGCCGAGTCTGGCTCGAACCATTCTTGCTTGTCCTTGGAATGCGCAGTCGAGTCTGTTTGCAGCATTGAACATTCCGATGCAGTTTGGACCGATAATTCGTATCTTGTGTTTTTCAGACAGTGACTTTATTTGAGCTTCATAATCGGCTCTTTCGCCTCCGAGCTCCTTTCCGCCGCCTGACACAATCACCACGTTATGGATTCCCTTCTTTGCACAGCTCTCAAGGATCGGCGGTGTGACTGAGAGATCCACACAAACTACAACTAGATCAATTTTGTCGTTTATTGCTTCAAGGGATGGGTAGCACTTGATTCCGAGGATCTCGTCTGCTTTGGGGTTTATCGGAAAGACTTTGCCTTTGTAGTCGTGTTTTGCAAGGCTGTCCAAAACAGAGTTGCCCACCTTGCCTGGGGTGGCCGATGCGCCTACTAGTGCGACCGACTCTGGTGTGAAGAATTTTTCCATAAACGAGTCGTCTGGCTGTGCCTTTGAGATGGCGTTTGGGTTTATTTCCTTACCCAGAATTATTTTGGCGTCTACCACATAGTATGATTTTGGATATACTACGACTGGATTAAAATCGATGCTGTTGATGTATTCGGCGTTTTCTGTACCTATTTTGCCGATTTGGACTAGGGCCTTTGCAAGCATGTCCAAGTCTACGGGCTTGCTTCCCCTGAATCCCTTGAAGATCTTTGATGACTTTAATTCATTTATCATGGATTTTGCGTCGTCGACTGTGATTGGGAGCATTCTCCACGCAACGTCTTTGAAGATCTCAGTCATTACGCCGCCGAGGCCTGCCATGATGACTGGGCCAAACTGCGGGTCGACTTGGAGGCCGACTATCATCTCGATTCCTTTTGGAACCATTTTCTCCAAAAGAACCCCTTTTACCTCGACACCTTTTTTCTTTGAGAGGCGGCCGTACATGTCGTTGAAGGCCTGTCTTACCTCTTTGTCGCTGTTGATTCCTACTTTGACTCCACCCACATCCGTCTTGTGCAAAATTTGGGGGGAGACTATCTTCATCACAAGTGGGTAGCCGATCTTCTTTGCTGCCTTGACTGCCTCCTTTGATGATTTGACCAAAGCGTATGGCGGCACTTTGACGCCGTATGCTTTGAGTATTGACTTTGAAGCTTCTTCGGTAATTACCTTATGATCCGTTTTTATTGTTTCTTCAAAAATTTTTTTAGTGGAATTCATAATGTGATCGGACACACTCTAGCTCAATATATTAACTTTAGTTACAGATTGAATACCGATTTGAAGTTCTTGTAAAAAATTTTCATGTTTGTTTGGACGCTCCCGATGTTGGCGTCTATTTGATCTCGGATCTCGTTTGGATCGATGCCGTCTAGATCTTCTTGGGTTGCATCAAGCCATGATGTGACAATCTCCTTGTTTACCTCAAAGTGAAACTGGACTGCTACTGCAGAACCATATTGGAATGCTTGGTTGTACATCTCAGAATATGCAAGTCGTGTGGAGTTTTTTGGAAGTTCGAATGTGTCGCCGTGCCAGTGGAACACGGTAAATGGGTTTGATATGCCGGAAAACAGGTGAGAGTGTCCGGCAGGGTCTATTTTGACGTCATGATAGAAACCAATTTCTTTTTTTGCGCCTTTGTAGACATTGGCACCAAATGCTTTTGCGATGAGCTGGGAACCAAGACAAATCCCAAGTGTTGGGATTTTTTTCTGTACGGCGGTTCTGATCAAACTCATTTCGTCTTTGAGGTATTGCAGATCGTCGTTTGCACTCTCTGGCGCACCAAGGATCAGTACTGCAGAATGGTCAAGCGGCGGCAGCCTCTCTTTTTTCGCAAATATTGTTTGCAGCTTAAACCCATCTGATTCGAACATCTCTCCTATAGTGCCTGGGCCTTCAAGTCCTGCATTTTTTATGACGAGTACTTTGGACATTAATTGTCACAACTCGTCTTTTGGTTCATCATCTTTAGAAATTCGGCACCAGTTTGTTGTTGTGTTATGGAGACTGGGATAACACCGATTACTTTAGTTTCCAGCGTGGTTGTGACATGCATCTTACTTGGGTCAATTCTTGCCGCTGCAGCATTGTTATTTAGCGCTGTGTTAAGAGAAGAGAACAACATCTGTGATACACGCTTGTCGGCTGCCTCAAAGCTGCCAGGTATGGTCGCAGTGCTGTGGGGCGCGACTCCAGCACCATGCGTCGTAAACGTGCCTAGGTCTTGACCGTCAAAGAAAATCTGAATGGTATATTTCTGAAAGTTCGTAGGATAGTCCGAATTGTTGCAGACAACCAGTCTCCCATTGAACATTATTGACAACAGTTCAAATGATCCTTGTTCGTGCCATCTAAACTGCAGATCCCTGACATAAATCAAATTTAATGAGGAATAGCCAAGTGTGGCAGCAATCACTACGATTGAAGCAATTACGATGACTGTGTGCTTGTTTGTCACGATATAACTAGAAAATCAGGTGTAATTTTAGCTTTGAAAAATGAAAAGAGGGTTTTATGGCCAAAGGCCTTTTGCTTTGAATGCTTCAACAACTCGGCTTACTGCCAGGACCATTGCTGCGCGCCTCATGTCTATTTTGTGCTTTTTTGATAGGGCGAGTGTGTCTTTGAAGCCACGCACTATGTGGTCTTCCATCTTTGCTGCAACTTCGTCAAAGGACCAGTAGTATCCCATGTTGTTTTGGACCCATTCAAGGTATGAAATGCAAACTCCGCCAGAATTGGCCAATATGTCTGGCAAGACCATTATCTTTTTGTTGTAGATGATTGGGTCTGCCTCTGGCATGGTGGGGCCGTTTGCAGCTTCGGCAATTATCTTGCATTTTAGGTTCTTTGCGATTTTTGCGTTGATCTGGTTTTCCAGTGCTGCCGGAACCAGAACGTCGCATTTTGTTGTGAGCAGCTCTTCTGTGGAAATCTTTTTGCTTCCCGGATAACCGACAACAGAGCCGGTTTTCTCTTTGAAGGCAAGCACTTTCTTGGAATCGAGTCCTTTTGGATTGATTATGGAGCCCTTGGAGTCGCTCACCGCAATTATCTTTGCTCCCATTTTTTCCAAATACTCTGCAGCAAAGGTTCCTGCGTTTCCGTACCCCTGAATGACGACCTTTGCGCCTTTCAGCTTAAGACCGATTGTCTTTGCAGCCTCGCGGATACAGTAGGCGCACCCAAGACCAGTGGCAACGTTTCTTGCAAGAGAGCCACCAAGTGATAGGGGCTTTCCTGTAATTACGCCAGGCTCGTTTTCCATTCCTGACATTTTGCTGTAGACGTCCATTATTTGCGCCATCTCTACACCTGTAGTGTAGACATCTGGCGCCGGGATGTCTTTTTTGGGGCCGATGATTTCAGATATTGCAAAAGCGAATCGTCTTGTCAGTCGCTCAAGCTCGTTTGGGCTGAGCTTCTCCTTTTTGGGGTTGACATAGATTCCGCCCTTGCCTCCACCAAGAGGCACATCGACTACTGCACACTTCCAAGTCATCCAGGCAGACAGCGCCTTGACTTCCTTTTCCATGTATTCGATTCCACCTTCTGGATCAAAGTATCTGATTCCGCCCTTGTATGGGCCCCTGTCGTTGTTGTGTTGGCTTCTAAAACCGATGAAGACACGGATCTTTCCGTCGTCCATCCTCACGGGAAGTTTTACTCGCAACACCTTGTTTGGTTCTGCAAGATAATCCCTTGTGCCTTTGTCTATCTTTAGTATTGCACAAGCATCATCGAGTTGCTTTAAAGCATTCTTCCATGGATCTCCCTGAACCAAATCGATCGTGATCTTGTGAATACGGTTTCTATTTAAGTTTGTTGAGGGTGGTTCTGTCGGATTATCGAGACCTGATTTTTAAATAGCAAAAATCCAACTAAAATGACAACTATTTGTTTGTCGCCAAATCAATAAAGCAAAACTTTACGCCAAATCCAGAACAGCTGCAAATGATGAATACCTTCAAAGACATGGTGAACCGTTGCATCAGGATCGGACTTGAAAACAATTGTTCCACAATGAAAAAGCTCTCAATGCTGTCGTATCATCAACTAGAAAACTATCCGATTCTCTCATACTACAAACTCACCGCCATATCGCAGGCGGCAGGCAGACTGGCCCAGATGAAAAAAGACATCAAAAGAGGCAGAAAAAGCCACTTCGCCTTTTGTCAGAAAGCCGTACCTTGTTTCTTGCTATGGGTTCAAGATCAACGGCATGCTGCTGTCATTTTTGATATCAGACAGAAACTATGCGAATGTTCTGCTCAACAGACATACAGAAAAGATTCTTTCGAATAAAACTCTAGAGCCAAGATCCTTTACAATCACACCTACTGCATTATCCATCTCTGTCAGAAAAGAGGTTCA
>JAWCQC010000008.1:0-57651 GCA_038869975.1 Candidatus Nitrosotenuis sp. | reverse complement strand
CCGGTGCGACGCTGGCGATCTCCATACTGGGTTCCATATGTTTGGATTAGATACAGATTGTTGTATGGTTTTTGGTGTGTGGAATGTTGACCTGTGGTGTGCTCGCTTTCATCCCTAACCCTAAAGGGCTAGGGCTTTCACGCTCGCTTTTGTAAGCAAATCAGCTTTGTCTGCAATAGATATAAAAAATGCCACGAGTACCAACATATAGGCTATGACATTAGCCTTGGCGTAAGCGCCTAAACCGTGTCCCTGCGACTCTGATGATGTCTACCACAACAAAAGACGGTAGGCATGAAAATAATCGAACTTGGATTTCTGGCAATAGGAGGCGTACTCGGCACATTCCTAAGATACAAGATGCTCGCTGCACCGCTATACGTTGGTGCACTACAGGCCAATGTACTCATAGTGAATGTTGTAGGAAGCTTCATCCTTGGGGCGTTTGCAGTTGCCACTCAGCAGTGGAATCTCGATGGCAGATATGCGTTGCTTGTGGCGTTTGGTTTTTGTGGATCTCTTACTACGATGTCTGCCTTGGCATATGAGACAAGCGACATGATCACCAGCACAAAATATGGCTTGATGATGGTAAATGTAGTGGCCAATTTGGTTCTGTCCGTGGCAGCAATATTTGCCGGCAAGGCATTGCTGAGCACCATGACTGGGAATCATTCGATCTAAATTGGTTTTTGCTTTAGGACGCCTCGTGCCTGACGCGCATATTTTATATTCTCTTTGTCAAGGCTGAACTTTATGGTAAGTGGTAGAGCATGGTTTGCAGAGGCAATTGCCACTTTTTGTCTGGTTTTCTTTGGACCTCTGTCGGTAATAGTATCAGCATCCATGTTCGGTTCCGGGCTGACACTTGAGGGCATTTTGTTGATTTCATTTGCACACGGTGCAGCGATCGGTCTGATGGTCTACTCGTTTGGCCATGTCTCTGGCGCACACATCAACCCGGCAGTTACTATTCCAATGATAATTACAAAAAAGATCGGTGTCATAGACGGAATAGGATACATTGTATTTCAGATAATTGGCGCAATAATTGCGGCATTCTCGCTCAAGACGATCCTGCCTGAGCTTGGCGCAAAGGTGAACTTTGGAGTGCAGGGTGGGCCAAGTGACTTTATTGCAAAATCGGCAATGTCCGGCTTTGCCCTTGAGCTGGTGTTTACGTTCTTCCTAGTCACAGTCATTTTCATGACGGCTGTGCACAAAAAAGCACCTGCCGGGATGTACGGCCTTGCAATAGGAGGTATGATATTTCTGTTGCACCTAGTTGGAGTGCCACTGACTGGGGCGTCGATGAACCCTGCAAGGACGCTTGGGCCTGCGATTGCATCAGGCTACTGGGACTTTCACTGGATTTACTGGGCAGGCCCAATAATTGGAGGAATAATTGCTGGCTTGATAATGAACTATATCTTTGTCAAAAAGGCAGAAAGCAGCGCATAATTTTTACTGCAAACGTTTTTTACAAATCTGATTTTAGCTAATTTATCGGGTCCGTTGCACAGCTTGGATAGTGCGGACGCTTGCGGAGCGTCAGGTCGTGGGTTCGAGTCCCCCCGGATCCGCTACCTATCTTGGTCTTAAAATAAGACCCTGCCCATATAGTAAAAAATTGAAGATAGACATTGACGAGATCAGCAAACGCAACGACCCATACCAGCTGTTCGTGGACAACATAAAGAACAGGGAGACTTTGCGAAAATACCAGAATCTGCTTTACCGCTTTCTCAGATCAATACCTGACGAGATTTACCAGAAAAACCTGGGCAGATCACCTCAGGATCAGGACAAAAAGACACTGGCGTCGTTTTTTGTCAGTCTGTCAAAGGCAAACGCCGATCTTGCAACCGACATCATAGCTGCCTACATCAAGGAAGGCAAAAGGCTTGTGGAATCAGGGCAGCTCAGGGGCGGCACCCTTGCCAACCACATAAAACCAATCAAGGTTTTGCTTGACTCAAACAGGATTCCAATCCACTGGAAGTCACTATACCGCATGCTCCCAAAAAGGGAGGCACCGGCAGACGACAGGGCCTACACAAGACAGGAGCTTCAAAAGATGCTCGAAGTTGCACACGACATAACAGACAAAGTCATCGTAACCCTTTTTTCCTCAGGGGGCTTCAGGGTGGAGGCCTGGAACTTTTTTACCTGGGGCGATGTCGTCTTTTTTACAAACAGGGACGGCTCTTACAGGGGAGGGGCGCTGCGCGTCTACGGCAACGACGAGGAAAGCTACTGGACCCATTTTACACCAGAGGCTGCAAAGTACCTCCACATGTACAGGGAAAAATGGAGATCAGACATTGGTGACTATCCAAAGCCGCACCAGCCTTTGCTCAAGGCAGTCAAGTACCCGACCATACACAGGCTGAATGCAAATGGCGTCAAAAAGAGGATTGAAAAGCTTGTCAAGGGAATAGGCCTGAGGCAGGCGCTGCCTGAGGGAAAAAAGCGCTACGAGGTCCCCCTTGATCACGGATTCAGAAAATACTTTAACACCATGATGAGGCGCGCCAAGGTCAACTATCTGGACAAAGAGGACATGATGGGCCACAAGGTTGGGCTGGAGAAGCACTACGAGCGGTACCAGGAGGAAGACTTTGAGAGGTTCCCAGAGTACCAGAAGGCGATTCCGTTTTTGACCATATCCGATGAGGAAAGATTGCGACTCGAGGCCCAGCAAAAACAAAAGGAGCTGGACGAGCTGGCACAAAAGGATTCGAGGATAGAGCAGCTGGAAAAACGGATCGACGAGCTGGAATTTGGATCCTCTGCAAGATATGGCGAATTTGCAAAAGAACTGATCAAGGCAGGGGACGATCCCGCATACAGAACGATTCTGGCAGTCATGCAGCTGTGGTTTGAGTTGCGGGCAACAGAGGACGAAAAAAGAACAATCTGGAAGAGGCTCAAGGAAGCAAAGGAAAAAGGGCTCAAGCCTGATGTCAGGGATATTTTTGGCGAGTCAAAGGGCCTCAGCTGGAAGAATCTCCAGTCCGATTGACATGTTGAAAATTTGATAATTGGGTTTCTAAATGCGGCAAGCTGTTGATAAAACACAGATGCTGGCCAAGGTTTGTCTCTATAGCGGCAAAAGTATATCAAGTCATTAAATTTGCATAAAATCCGATACGAGCTTACAATGTTGCTTGTTATGCCATTTCCTTTCTCAATCAAATCTAAGAAAAACTATCTAATTTGAGACTAGTACATATTTTCAGTTAGGTTTGTCGGATTCTGGTGGTGTTGTACCTTCAGGTAATGGCGACGGTTTTGTAGGCGGTTGTTCCTGTGTAATGATTGGAGGTAACTGAATAGATATTTGTTGCGACTGACTAACGTATGCTTTTCCTAGATGGTTTTCAATTATTTTGACGGCACTTGTACCACCAAAAGTATGGGTGGTTGCATGATATACCGAAAGAACCAAGTCCTGCAGTTCTTGGTCTTTTTCAAGGTCTTCTACTTCAAGACCGATTTTTCTGGCCTGTTCCTTATCTATGTGTCTACCATGCGTCTTGAATTCATCATGATTCGATAGTTCGTTGGCAATTTTTTTGGCTCTCTTTGTTGCGTCTTTTTTTCCTTTGAACATGTAATTCTTCAGCCATTTTGAAACCAATTCTTCTGACAAATCTATGGCGTTCATGCATTGAATTAAAATTCCAGGCGGATATTGACTAAGCAAAGGCATCCAAGAGGCTAATTTTTTTGGATCTTTTTTTGCATCATCTGTAGCATAGTCGAACTGTTGTAGTATGGCATAAGCAGGAACAGCTCGTAATCCAAACTGTGTCGGAATAATCATCTGTGGATCTATTGGACCAATATAGGAATGGTTTGCCATCAAAATTTTGTTAGCTGAGCACGATATCATGGTTGCAGCAGACATTGCTGCATAAGGAATGATTACTCGAATATCATCAAATTTCTTTCTAAGATATGAAACAAATGCTTCTGCAGCTTCTGGCGAACCGCCGGGACTGTGAATTATAAGATCAAGCTCTTTACCTTGTAAACCATGAACTACTTCCATCAGTCCCTGAATGTCTTCTTCGGTGATACTCAGTAAATCTGGATGTACAATTAATCCTGTTTTTGTCCATGCTGTTGCATAAAGGATTGTGTTTCTTCCTGTTTTTTTATACAATAACTGCAGATATTTTCTTCTTACGGTATCAAATGGAGGTGCTTTGATCTGAATGTTTGTTTGTTGTAATTCGTTTAGTATTTCACTCCATGATGGCATGTCTTAACAAGAAGAGTTAGTTGTAGAAATTATACTTCTTGGTCTGGTATTTGCCAAGTATTCATTTGACTGCCTTACAAGTTCATCATATTTTCCGTATACTTTCATCAATTCTGCAATTCCCGGTTGTTTTGCAGCTTCCTTCATTAGAAGATCGTATCGTTTTTTTAGATCTGCATGTTTGGTAGTCATAATTATATCATCATTACACCTGCAACCTAAATAAGTGTACGTCCATTTTATCCACCTGAACTGTATATTCCCGTTTACATTAAGAGAGGATAATTTGTATCCAACCATTCCTTTTGCCGATAATATGTTGGCATGAATTTGCCTACAAGCAACCAAAATTTCTTTGAATGACTCTTAATTTTCAAATGACAGAGTTCGTGAACAATCACATAATCAGCCACATCTCTTTGAGTTTCAGTCAAGCGCTCATTCAAATTTATTACACCACTCTTTGTTGTACTCCCCCAACGAGTTTTTAATTTTTTAATTATAACTTTGGATGGATTTACTCCCATCATGGTGGCCATGGCCCATGTCCTGTCTTCAAGGTATTTAGGCGTAAGATTTTTTGTTCTTGTTTTTACACTATCTGAAAACTGTAATTGTTTTTTGAATATCCATTGTTTTTTATCATCGATCAGTTTCCTTATATCCTCATCTTTTTTGATCAACGGCACTCTGACTTTGATCCCGTTTCTGTCCACGTGAATCTCTGAAGTTTTTCTTCTCTTGCTCTTGATTATGGTATATTCGATCACACTGTTGCCGTATCGAAGTCTGTCTTTCATAGCTTGTTCCTCATCAACGTGATTATTTTTTCTGACAGCTCAGATATTTTGCCTTCGGGAAAATCCGTATTTAGGGTGTCATAGATCGTCGCCATCAATCTCTTTTCAGTACTGGGTTTTGTTTTCCAGCCTACAATTTCCGTTTCAGGTTTTAACTTTGAATAAAGATCTTTTGTTAACTTGATTGATTTTTTCTTGTCTTTGATGATTTGGTCAATTTCTCCATATATGGCAAACTCAATCTGCGTTGCCTCGTAATCTCCAAATACTTTCTTTCTTTCGTTTTCCTCATCTAATGCTTCTTTGTAAATCTGCTCGTAAAGTTCTGGATTTGCAAAATAGGCGGCATTTTTCTTTCTGCGTTCATTTTCTTCATCTATGATTCGCTGTAGCCTTTCTCGTAATCTTTCATAATATGCTGGATTGTTTGGTTTCAGCTCCTCAATTACAAGTATTGCTTTGTTTTTGATCAGTGCGGCTTTTGCCCTGTCTGATTTTACCTTCTTTTTGACAAAGGCAAGAAAATTCTCATATGTTATCTCCATCGGATTGATTAGCTCTGATATGTGTAGTGAGCGGATGTAGTCGTCTATGAGACTTTGAATCTTTTTTGCATACGGTCGTGTGCTCGGCTTGACTCCCTCGTAGTATGTCCGCAGAATCTGTCTGACTTTGCTTGCGAACTTGAAATCATCAAGATATGGGTCTGCTTCTTTTTGTGGCATGATTTCATCAAGTGCGTATGAAAGCATCTTAAAGTCGTATTCATAGCTTTGCCGCAAGTCTGCCGGCTCAAACTTGGCAATTATGTCATCAAGATTGTTTTTGTCAATGTCATCAAAATACGACATTATTTGTAAATGCCGCTGTTTTAGCTCCTCTAGTTGTTTATCAAGTGGTTCCAGTGCCCCTTTGATGTCCTGTTCTTCAAACATCTCAAGTGCTTTTTGCAGCTCCAATGTGATCCCACAATAATCCACAATCAATCCGTATTTTTTTGGCTCATCGTATGGTCTGTTTACACGTGCTATTGCCTGCAACAGGTTGTGTTCTCGCAATCCTTTATCCAGATACATGACCTGGCATATTGGAACATCATATCCTACAAGCAACATGTCAACAACTATGAGAATCTTGGTTGGATCGTCTGGGCTTTTGAATTTTTCAGCTTCCTGCTCTCTTTGTTCTGGTGTCAGATAGTACTTGTCCCAGCTCTGTCCATCCTTTCCTGTTTCGCCAAGATTTGAGGTCATGATTATCTTTGATGCTGGGGCGTTGAGACTGTCCAGTTCTTGTTTGTATAATACGGCTGCTTCTCGTGATGGCGCAACAAGCATTGCCTTGTACCCGTTTGGCAGTATTTTTGTGGTGTAGTGTTTTACCAGATCCAGTGCGATCCGCTTTATTCTGGATGGGGCTTCGGCTATTGCACCTTTTGTGACATACTGCTTTTTGAGCCTGGCTTTCATGTCTTCATCAAGATCTACAAATACTCGCTCAAAGATCTCATCAATTGTGTCGCCTCCCTCTACAAACAACTCGGGCATTCTTCCTTCGTATCTTATTGGAAGAGTCGAGCCGTCTGCCTGAGATTCAATAAATCCGTACTTGTCAAGCATCTTGCCAAATACGCGATAGGTGCTCTTATCACGCCTGTCAATCGGGGTTCCTGTAAATGCAAAAAAGACCGCATTTGGCATGGCAACACGCATCTGTTCCGCATTGAACTTGTACTGGCTTCGATGTGCCTCATCCACTAGGCAGATCACCTTTTCATCTGTGTGTACTGGTGTATCTGTTGCAAACTTGTCAATTATTGTCATGATTGTCTTTCCACGTGGATTTGCCAATAATTCTGCCAGATGTTTTCCGCTCTTTGCCCTGATTGGTGCTGGGAATCCACAGCTTTTGAACGTCTCATGAATTTGCTTGTCAAGCTGTTTTCTGTCCGTTACGATGAGTATGGGCGGATTTCCAAACTTGTACATTAGCTGGGTTGCAAACCAAAGCATCGAAAGCGACTTGCCAGATCCCTGTGTGTGCCAGATTACACCTCCCTTATCTTTGATGTCTTCTTTTAATTTAAGGCGATTAACGGATTTTGTTACTGCTCGGAATTGTTGGTGTTTTGCAGTCTTTTTGACTCTCTTTCCGTTTATGGTCTCATATATGACAAAGTTTTGCAGATGATCCAAAAGATTTCTTTTTGTTAACAATCCTGCAATGAGAATCTCCTGCTCTCTGTTTCTTCCATTGAACTGTTTTACCTGTTCATCAGAATATGGATAGGCACTTCCCCACCTTGCATAAGAATTCACATTGGAGCCGATAGTCCCATGTCTTGCCTGGATTCCACATGTTGCAACAAGACAGTGGTTGTAAAAAAACAGCCTTTCGTATCCCAGCCCTCTTGTCTGATAACGTGCAAAGTTTTTCTCAACTGCTTCGCTGATTGGATCTGGGATATAGGGAGACTTGCACTCTATTATGACTAACGGTATTCCATTCACAAAAACAACAATGTCTGGGAAGATTGGATTTTTGAATCCTTCAAGCTGGAACTGATTTGTTACAAGAAAATCATTGTTTTCTGGATTTTCAAAATCAAATATCTTGACTATTTTGTGCTCTGGGCCGTTTCCAAAGTTTTGTGTCACCACTATTGGCTCCAGTCCCCCAGACTTTGACAGCTCGATTAGCTTTGCTCGTATCTTTTCGTTAGTGTCTATTGGATCCAGGTTATGCGGGTATCTGTCCTCTCTAATTTGTTGTATTGCCTCGTATATTCCATCATCATCCAAGTCTGGATTGTGCTTTCGTATTGCCGCTTCCAGTCTGTCGTATAATAAAACATCACGATAGTCTGTCCTTTCTTTGTTGAGTTCTGCCTGGGTTTTGTAGTCATAGCCCATCGCAACGAGTTGCTCTAGTGCTGGTAATTCTGATTCTTTTGCCTCATCGCCTTTGCCTACGTCAAAATTCATGTTTTGATACCCAGCTTTTGTTTTATTTCAAATGCTGCTCTGTTTAACTCTTTTTTGTTTTTTGCACCACTTAGAACTATCTTGCCAGAAGCAAATATGAGATAACTAACAGAATTTATTGATTTTAGTATGATTCCAGGAAACTGCTCTGGCTCGTATATTGCACCAATTAATTTGTCGTATGTTTTGGCTATGCTTAATGGCTCAGGCAAAGCAATTGTTGCAACTATGTTTTGGATTTTGGGGTGCAAGACAGTGTCCTCAATTAGTTTTTCTCTTACAAGATGAAATTTAGCTTCATTTAGCTGTTCGATTGATTTTTTGATGGATTTGCCGCCAATTGAGATCATTTTTCCGCTTTGAAAAACTGTTACTCGCCCGTCCATCTCTGGAGTTTTAACATAACCACATCTGCCGCCATATATTGCAGAGTCATAAATGCCCCAGCCAAATTTGACAAATTTTTCGATTGAGACCTTTTGATTCAAGTTGGCAGTGGTGACCACATTTACAATGGAAAGTTTTGATTTTGTTTTTTGTTTTTGCATGTAACGCTGCCTTAAACTTTGACTCGTATCTGTCCCGTGAGAAGTTTTTGCATCAGTCCTTTTTTGAGGGTTTCAAGCTTGGATTTGTATTCCTGTTGTTTTTGGATTAGAGAATCCACATTTGAGAGGATTGAGGCGATTTTTTGTTGTTCTACCTTATTTTTAGTGAATGGTAATTTGGTTTTTGCAATATCATCTTTGTTAATTGCATCATATGTTGTTCCTTGTGAGTATACAGAAAAACGTCTTTTATTATAAGTAATTAGAAAATAACTATACAACAAATTATTTTCTTGTGGTTCAATTGCAGCAATACCTCTACCCAGACAACATTCAGCTTCTGTAATGTTAGTTTCTCCTACTGGTGCTCTTACAGAAAATAAAATCTGATTAGGTTTTCCTATTTTTTTAGGATTGGAACACCAAATAGTTGGTTTTGGATGAATATTTCCGAAGTCTGTTACTCCTTGATAAAATGGCAAACCTATTTTCTCTTCATTATAACTTTCAGATGGTGGTGATTGCCCCATAGTGATTTTAAGAAAACTTCCCATAGTCTTCAATTCCCACTCTTCTGGAATCTCTTCATATTTGCCAAAAAGTGACTTTACAAGCTTGTAACCCTGTCTTGCCTTCTGAACCTGCATTTTTCTAAACCCTCATTCCAAGCTCTTTAAGATCTCGCTTTACTTTCAACTCAATTTGTTCTCGTTCTTTTTCCAGTTTTTTCAATTCATCAATCGTACTTTGAATGTCAATTTCTTCCTCGGGCTCTGATATATCGACATATCTTGGAACATTGAGGTTGAACTCGTTTTCTTCTAGTTCGTCAAGATCTGCTACATGGCAGTACCTGTCAATGTCATTGTATTCTTTAAAGGCTGAAACTATCTTGGAAATGTCCTCATCTCTGAGCTTGTTGCGGTTCTTTCCTTCGAGATATTCTTTTGCGGCATAAATGAAAATTATCTTGTTTTTTCTTTTTTGTGGTTTGTTTCTATTCAGTACCAAAACACAGGCTGGAATAGGAGTGCCAAAGAACAGTTTTTCAGGTAGTGCTATCACTCCCTCAATTACATCGTCTTTTATCATTCCTTCACGAATCTTTGCCTCTTCGTTTCCTCTGAACAAAACCCCTTGCGAGCAAATTATGGCAGCCTGTCCCTTTTCATTCAGACTTGCAAGCATGTGCTGGATAAATGCAAAGTCAGCCTTGTCTTTTGCAGGAGGCACCCCATACTTGAAGCGGTTGTATGGGTCTTTTTCAGCACCCTTGTTGTCCCAGTTCATTGAAAACGGAAAATTAGCCAGTACCTTGTCGTATGTCTTTAGCTTGCCGCCATCGATTAATTTTGGATCAGACAGAACATCGCCATATTCTATGTTGAAATCAACAATTCCGTGCAGCACCATATTCATTTTGCACATTGCCAGATTGCCATAGTTTGATTCCTGGCCATCCAGGACGAGATTTCGAGGATTTCCTCCGTGTTTTTCCACATATCGCCTCGATACAATCAACATGCCTCCAGAGCCACAGGTAGGATCGCAGATCTTCATTCCTTCCTTTGGCTCTACCAGGTTAACCAGCAATTTTACTACTTCACGGGGAGTAAAGAACTCGCCACCTTTCTTCTTTGTAGCGTCTGCAAACTGTTCTAGGAGATACTCATACGCATCTCCAAAGATGTCTTCTTTTTCTAAATCAGAGTTTCTAAGTCTTGGAGAGTTGAAATGTGACACAAGACTGGCTAACCTGTCGTCTGGATACTTTCGTGGGTCTGCATACTTCGTGTTTGTCAAAACTCCCTCAAGTTGAGGATTTGTCTTTTCTATTATCTTGCAGATTTCGTCTATTTTTTCTCCAACTCTGCTTCTGACTTTGGAGAGATTTTCCCATCTGGCTTCCTTTGGAACATAAAAATCGTGGTAAAACTCTTTATCAGCTTCTTTTTCTGACTTGCCGCTTTTTATGAGGTTTTCAACGTTTTCTTCAAACCTATCATTCAACCGCTTTAAGAACAAAACCGTCATGACAGGCTGCCTGTATTCAGAAGCATCAAGTGCACCTCGAAGAATATCTGCTGCAGCCCACAGGTGTGATTTTAGAAACTCTAATGTGACTTTGTTGTTAAATTCTTTAGCAATCTCTGGATCAGAATCCGCAAAACCTTGCAAAAGAACTTCAAGGGTCTTTCTGTCTGGCGTTGCAACATACGCATAATCGCCTTTCACTTTACCGATTAGGAATTGTTTGCCCCCAAGCTCATAAAATGCAAACTTGGTTTCCTCTGTCTTACCTTTGCTTTTGAGTGTTGAGGATTTGATCAGATAATCTTTGAATTTGGGGAATTCCTTGAATTTGTCGTCAGCTACCAAAAACTGTTCTTTTTCATTTCCAAATAACTCTTCTTTGGCAATATTCTTTGCCGATTGTTTTTCTATTATTTCAATAAACCTCATACTGTTACATGTTAATTGACAGTTTTCGGTATTTTATCAATTTCGAATTCAGATCTTCTACAATCATCCCGAGTCCTGGTAATTGTTTCTTCTTCGAAGCGATTTCCGATCTGATTGCGGATAGATATCGTAATTTGTCTTCTATTCGCTTTATGTTCCTTTGATTAGTACAAATTTTCCAAACCCAAAAAATTCAAAACACTGATGAAGAATAACATTTTTCGTTGCCTAGTTTGGGAGCGTTTTTCCATTGCTGAAGAACTAGACCAGCACGAGTGCAGAACGTTGAAAACCTAAAGTCGAAGACAAGATTTTCAAGGCATTTGACGGCCATTCATGGTACCATTAAAATGGTTCAGGTTTGCCCGATTGAATTTGAGGGGAAAAAGTTCCGACGAAGACTTGACAGAACCGAGATCAGTTATTTTTGTAACTTACAATATGATCTTAGTTCTAATGAAATTTCAATATGATAAACCAATTAAATCGTGAATATTATTCTTCAAAATAATCATAATCGATCTTTTTGATTTCATAAGTGTCCTGCACTTTGACACCCAAGTTATAGTCGTACATGAATCTCGCTAATTGCTCCCCATTTATTAGAATGATTTTACTATCAATGTTTTTTACAAATGAATATGCGTCATTAGAAAAATCAGAAGACGTTATAAAAATCCCTTTTTTGGATTTGTTAGCCATAAGTGCGCCAGCAAAATCTCTTACTTGATGAATTGGTACTGTGCCTTTCCAGCGTTTTGCCTGAAAGTAAATCTCATCCAAGCCCAGTTTGTCTTCTTTAATTACTCCATCAATACCGCCGTCCCCAGTTCTTCCCAATACAGCATGATCTATCCCATAGCCCATGTTTCGAACCAGTTCTAAGACCAGTCGTTCAAAAAACTGTGGTGAAATATTTTCAATCTTTTCAAGTAATTCAGACTCCACATTCTTTCTGATTATCTTATGACCGGTTATCATCATGTCTTCTGGGGATTCATTTGTTGTCAATTCGTCATCAATTCGTTCCTTTCTCTTTTCCATCATGCTTTTGTAAAATTCAGCGTATTTTGGTACACTAAGTAAGAACTTTCTGTCAATTTTTTCTGGATTCGTCGAAAGGATCTTTTTGCCTTCCTCAGTAATTGTCACAAAACCTTTTTCTCTTTTTACAAGTCCTGCTTTACTAAGGTCAAACGTTGCCCATCCTATTCTATTTTCGAATAATGTTTGCCCGCCACTCGGCTTAAGCTGATTGCGTTCCTCTTCTGTCAAATTAAACTGGTCTGCCAGAATATTTGCCAGCTCGTTTCTGTGATAGGTTTTACCGTCAGAAGATATCCTCAAAATAGGAAGCATCAATTTCCAATATTGTGGCAGCATGGGTGATTTTTCGAATATGTTCTTTTAAATTTGTCTTTGTGTTAGTACAAAAACCCACCATATTCTGAACTGAAATTTCTGAGATTGTTTATTTTTTGATAAAAGCTTTTCATGCCTTCACTTATGAAAAAAGGTAACAGGTTACCGTTTTGAAGTAAAATGCGACTTTTATGCATGAAATATTGTTTTTGTATGTTGAAAATTCCAGTAATTCGTGCCTGAACTTCAAAAAGGTAACCTCTTACGAAAAAAGCTTATTTTCGCTCAGATCTTCGTGCACGAAAATGAGCTAAAACCGAGCTAAAATCATGCGTAATTTCCGAGATTAGCTCTTTAGCTCAGATTTTCGCGCACGAAAATGCGGAAACGAGCTTACCTCGTGTATTTTACGAAGATTGTACTTTCAAGCTTTTCTCGTAGATTCTCGCGCACGAATAAGCTCTTTCTTATTTCGTAGTCCAATACAAGATTACGAAGATCTTGTCCGAAAAAAGGTAACGAAAATCAACGAATGCCTAGTCTTGTCTAGTGGATTTACTGAGTAATCTATACTAGGATTACGAAACGAAGAGAATCTTATTCGTGCACGAAGATTTACGAGAAAAGCCCGAAAACAAAATCTTCGTAAAATACACGGTTTTAGCTCCTTAGCTCGTTTTCGCGCACGAAGATTTGAGCTAAAGAGCTAATCTCGGAAATTACGCACGAATTTAGCTCGATTTTAGCTCGGTTTCGCGCACGAAGATTAGAGGATCTTTAGCTTTTCTCGTAGATTTTCGTGCATAAGCTCTTTCATATTTTAGTCCCATACAAGATTACGAAACAGTTTTCTGTCGCTTTATTATTTGGAACAACATGGGTCCAAAAACCAACCCAGAATGCACCAAAAATCCCCCCGGATCCGCTACCTATCTTAAAATGAACCACACCTCAACAAGAAATCCGATGGCAAATCTTGTACCGTTGTGCCCGTTCCATCTAAGTCATAGAATCCTTTACAAAGTCATTACGCGTTATTGAAGTATCACAACATGGTGACAAAACACTGCAAATGCAGGTGCGGCTGTACCAGAACAATATCCAATTTGCACTATGAAACCTGCATTCATTGCACACTTGGCAAACACGCATGAGACACAGTCACAACAGATCTGCAAACCCATCCGCAAAAAATCACCTGTCAGATTATAGCTTTTTATAAGACGTGCGGAACTTGCCAAATAGTTGAGCATCAAACCAACATCCTCTCACGCTTACGGAATTGGGATCATCACCATGATCGTGGGAGTCGCCATTGGTGTTTCATACTATCAGTTGTATTATCTTCCAGAATCCACCGCAAAGCCGAGCGTCTCACATGAGATACTAGAACCCGTAGGTGTGACAAAAATTGACATCATCAAGGGAGCCGGCAACCCAGAGCAAAAAGACAACTTTGTGCCAAAGCTTGTCAACATCCAGCTTGGAATAGACAACAAGGTAATCTGGACCAACTCTGATGACACTGCGCACACAGTCACCCCCGACCACAGATTTGCAGATTCATACTCTGGCGACTTTGGGTCACCCGGAGTCATCAAGCCTGGTGAGACATACGAGTTCCTCTTTACCGAAGCGCATGAGGTAGACTACCACTGCGAGCCACACCCATGGATGAAGGGCAAACTAGAGATCACAAAGCAAAGATTCTAGAATAAAAATGAATAAAAAATAAAATCACTAAAGAACTACTTTAAGCTTTTAATCCTAAAATCTTCTTTGTGAGCGGTGTTTTGGTAGGCATTCGCGACAGTAAACCGGTCTGCCTTCTTTTGGTTCGAAAGGTACCTCTGCTTGCTTGCCACAGTCAGAGCAAGTGCATGGGTACATCTTCCTGATTTCTGACATGCTTTGTGCTTGATGCCACTAAATAAGAACCAATCGCATTTTCTGTGCACCAACCTTAAGTACTCAATACAGCCATCTAATGCAAGAGTGATTTTTCTTGCCAGGTGTTACATGACATGGAGATAATGGGCAGGGGCTTTAGGCAGATAATCCAAGAGACCCCTTGCTACGTCCACTTGTTTGCCAAGTATGCCTCCTACAAGCTATTCAACAGAAAAAGCCCTCTGTACGGCTCTGCAGACATCATCAACGTGTGCAACCTTCACTGCACCCACTGCTACTGGTGGCTCAACCGCAAAGAAAATGAAGAGCTCACAGTGCAACAATGGAAGGATGTAATCGAAAATAAATTCAAAAAAAATCATGTCTTTATCATCACCTTGGTCGGAGGCGAGCCAACGCTTAGACCGGATGTGGTGGAGCTTTTCATCAAAGAGTTCCCAAAGCGAGTCTGCCTTGTCACAAACGGGACAAAACCCCTCAAGCGATACAAGGACATCTATTTTTACTGGATCTCAATTGACGGCACACGTCAAATACACGACAAGATACGCGGCGCGGGATCTTATGACGCCACCCGAAAGAACGTCATAGAGTACGTTGAAAAAAACGGGGACAAGGCGTACAAAGACATCTGGATAACAATGACGATAAACTCGCTAAACTACATGACAGTCAAAGATGTCATCATGGAATGGAAGGACTACTCCAACAAGATAGGCTTCCAGTTCCACACACCCTTTGCAAAGGGAGACCCGTTGTGGATGCCATTTGGCCCAGAGAGAACAAAAGTGATTGACGAAATACTTGCACTCAAAAAGGAGCTTGGCGACTACATCATCAACCCCCCAAGCCAGCTTGAGCTCATGAAGAAGAGCTGGGGTGGAAACGGAACAACTCCAGTAGACTGCCCCACCTGGGCAATCCTTTCTGTGGACCACATGGGGCGAGAAAAGCGACCATGCTGCATTGGTAGCGCCGAAAAGGAATCTCTCAAGCCAATCTGCGAGGATTGCGGCCTTGGTTGTTATTCTGTGCTTGTCGGCTTTGGCATGAAGGGCTAGCTCTTTTTATGCTCAAACCCCAACTCTTATCTTGCTGAATCGCCCACTTGTGTAGTGGAAAGCCCTCGGGCCATACCAAACAAAATTGAAGGAAACATCAACTTTTGGCTGATTGCCGCACTCGTCGGAATACTCTCTGCGTTTCATTTTGGAATCACAATGCAGCAAAGCGTCCTGACCGATTTTATCATTCAGCAGTTCACAGAGACGTCCGCCTTTGCGACCGCACTTGCCGCAATCTTTGTTGGGAGTACCTACTCGCAGAGTAGAGTTTTTGGCCGATCCTTTATCATCTTGGGGGTGGGCTACTTTTTCATATTTGTTGGTGAGACAATCTACACAATTCAGGATTTTGTCGTTAGCCAAGATCCATACCCGTCTGTGGCTGATCCCTTCTTTATGTTGGCATATCCTTTCATAATTGCTCACATGATCATCAACATAAGATATTTTGAGACAAAAATCAAGCGTAGATCAGTCCTCTGGATGTCCAGCTTAGGCATTGCGATATTTTCTTCGTATTTTTTGCTTTCACTGTCGCAAAGCAGTGAGCTTAATTTCGAGTTTTACTACGGCCTAGCCTTTGTGGCCCTTCCCTCAATTAGCATCCCAATCACTGTGTACGGTGCATTGTTGTTTCGTGGCGGCCTGATAGGAAAAGCCTGGCTCATCCTACTGCTTGGAAATCTGGCAAACGCCATCGGCGACGTATGGTACTACCATCTCGAGACACTGGGGCAGTACCAGATTAATCATCCCGTGAACATTTTTTGGTTTTTTGCTTACTGGGTCATAGTCTATGCAATATACAAGCACAGAAAATACACAAACCAAGTGCAAAACTAGGATGAAAGAATGCTTCCCCCATGTATCCTCACAGTAGCATGGCCTTGGCCGGAATAGTGGTAAAATACGGCCCCCGAAGGAACAGGCGGGATTGGCCCATCCGCTTGTATATTTGCGTGCAGGTAGAACTCGACCATGTCGCCAGGAAATGTGTCCACCTTTATTGCCCCATTTATCACAGTCTGAGGATATACGTACTTGGCAGCCACCCTTGAGGCCGAGCCTACTACCTGTCCCGTGTTTTGCACTACAGGGTTTGAATTAAAATATACCTCTTGTTGCTTGACAAGAACGCCGTTTTTGTATACATCGACGTATGCCTTGAGTGGATCTCTTGGGATTGGTGGTGGAGGCGGCTGTGGCGGGTACCCAAAGTGTGCATAGTTTTCAATCTCAGACTCTGCTGAGATCGTCGCAGTAATCGAGGCCGACAAGGTGCCTTCTTTTGTAGAGATCACGTATGACATGGAGCCTGCCGTCGAAGAGACAGTCGAGACGGCCGCGTTTTCCTCGTAGCTGGTAATTGTAGACGACGTAGATTCCATGACTTTGATGCCCGTTCCCCCAAGAACGTTTGCAATCACCGTAGTCGTCGGCACCCCGTTGATCTTCATGTTGATGTCGTGGTATCCCGGAATCACCGGAACCCTTATCTTGTCGCCTGTGGTGTAGTTGCCATCAAGATATCCAAGCTTGAGATGGTTATCCAAATACACATCCGTCACCTCGACTTGGCCTACAACCGGGATGCTTACATATGCGTGCACCACGTAGACCTTTTCCTCCGGTGTTTGGATATGTATGGTTTGGCGATTGAGGTTGTCAAACACTACCGTGCTAAATGGCCCCCTGTATGACAATGCAGACGGGTAGATGCGCAACATTCCTCCCATCGAGACGTCATTTACTGCAAACTCGGAGGCCTGCACTGTAATTTTTCCGTCGTAGCTCGACACCCCGGAGACTGCCACCTTGTCATTTTTCTCAATCTGAAACGGCACGTTTGGTTGGAGATTATCTATTTGAAGCATCGGGGTGTTCTGCGGATCAAAGACAAAACCCTTGATGTATATGGTGCCGCCGTTTGGTTTTGCCACCAGATAGTATTGCTTTTGCTCAAACGCAAACATTGTCTGAAAGTTGCCGCTAAGCTGGACTTTGTTTTGCATGATTATCTCCTTGTCGTACACAAAATGGGTCTGGCCTGCAGGGACAGGCGACGATGTTGGGTAGCAACCATAACATGAGTGCCAGCCGCTTGATACGCTGGCAACCATCCTGACTGAGCTTATCGTGTAAGTCGTCGGATTCAGAGTCCCACTCTGTATCGAGAACGGCCAAGATGTGGTGTGATAAAACGAGTTGTAGTTTGACTGCGAGCTGATCACCAGTGGTGGTGAAAACGTCCTGGTGTACGTCCACGATGCATTGCAGTTGTAGCCTGCTCCGTTTGCATAGCTACATCCGTTTTGTGTGTATACAGGAGTAGGCAGGCCGCCAGACCACACCAGATACCCATATGTTGCATGGTATGGAATGCTCATATAGTCATACTGTGGGTTCGAGCCGACAAACAATGTTGCATCAGCCGGAACCGTGCCCTCCATCACCAAGCTCCTGCCTTGGTAGTCGTTGAGCTTTAGAATCACCGTTCCCGTCCCAGAAATAGCTATGCCGTCCGCGTTGCTGATACTTGAGGTGCCTCCAACGCCCCTGCTCTGCGAGTAACCAAGCACGTTTGGCGTTGTGCCGCCCACATCCTGCAAAGTCTGTGTTGCGTTGTTGTATGAGAATCTGGTGTTGAATTTGGGGATCGGTATGCTCGTGCTAGTCTCAGAGTCGAGGATCTCCGCTGCAAAATTTGTAGTCGACGGCACCAGTTTGTATGGCTCAAGTGACTCTTGTATGCCAACTATGCCCTGTCCGTAGTTTATCTTTCCTGTGTACTCTGTCTGAATTATTCTTGAGTTAATCCCCATGCCGTTCAACATGGCCTTGCCTGCACCATCATGCTCTGTATAATCCAGACTCACCGATGCAAACACGTTCCCAAGATCGGTTATCGCGACGATTTTTCTGCCTGTAAAGTCATACTGTGAAAAGTTCTCAGGATGTATGATTGTACTCTCGAATGCGCCAAGGCGGTAACCTCCGCCCTTGTTTTTTGAAAAATCTATTTTCCCTATCTGATTGCCGCCCTCCTCCAGGACCCTCAACTCCTTTAGTGTCGAGGCCCTCATTGCATTGTTTGTGAGCTTGAGCGTGTTGTTTTTTATGACAAGTAAGATTTCTTCCGCTGCCCTGTCTGCCTCGATCTTCATAGCTTGTTGCGCAGTAAGCGACCAGTTCATCTGGTTTGAAGATGTCGCAGAAATTGCTGCCAAAGCTATGAGGGCCGACATGCTCACTGCAGCAACAAGATATGGGCTGGCCATCACCTACTAACTTGGAGATTTTTTTAAGGCGTGGCCGTCGGAATGTTACAGTGTGTTGGAACTAGGTGCGCCATTACATTTTTTTAATAACTTGCCGACAACTAGGGTGTGACCAGCATTACATTTTATGGCGGAATTAACGAGATTGGCGGAAACAAGTTTCTGGTTGAGGACAAAGGCACACGGGTTTTCCTGGATTTTGGAATGCAGATGGGGGAGGCAAACCGTTTTTACGCCGAGTTTTTACAGCCTCGGTCCTTCAACGGCATGGGCGACCTATTCGAGTTTGGCCTCCTTCCAAAGCTCGACGGTGTTTATCGGACAGACTACTCAAAGCACGCAGGGAGCGACGACTACAAAAAAGAGACTGCAGTCGACGCAGTCCTGCTCACACATGCGCACGTAGATCATGCAGCATACATACACTATCTGAGGCCCGAGATCCCAATTTACTGCACAGAAGCAACCAAGCTGATAATGCAGGCCCTCCAAGACACCGGCGGCGATAACGAATACATTACGTACAAAGAAAACTTTCGAATCTACACAAACACCAAGGGGGAAATCAGCAGAGCAAGGGACGACAAAAATCGCCAGGTCATAAAGCGGCAAATTCAGACCATGACCCCTTACAAAAAATTCAACATAGATTCAATTGAGGTGGAACCAGTACCGGTGGACCACTCCCTTCCTGGAGTCTGCGGCTTTGTCTTACACACATCCGGCGGCTCTGTAGCATACACCGCCGATCTCCGCTTTCATGGGAGGAGAAAGCAAGAAAGCGAGGCGTTTGTGGCAAAATGCGCAAGCTCTGAGATCAGCCACATATTGTGCGAGGGCACCCGCATCGAGCACAACTCGTCTCCAACCGAATTCGACGTGGAAGAAGACATCAAGGACGTCGTGAACTCTACAGAAAGTCTTGTAGTTGTCTCCTACCCTACTCGCGACCTGGACAGATTGCTGTCATTTTATCTTGCCGCCAAGCAGACAAATCGCACGCTTGTAATTGATCTAAAACAGGCCTACCTCCTAAAGCTGTTTGATCAGTCAGAAAGATACAAGGGGGTGTACCCCAGCCCCAGCGATCCGGCAATCAGTGTGTACATCCCTCGCAAGTCATGGGGCCTCATAGACAAAGACAGCAAGTACTGGACAGAAAAGCAGATACTCAACGACTACGATGTCTGGGAGCGAGAGTTCATTGGAAAGTCCAACTCCGTCGACTACAGGGACGTCTCATCGAAACAGCAAGAATACATGTTTTACTGCAGCGATTTCAAGCTGCAAGAACTAATCGACGTAAGACCCAAAGAAGGTTCAAGCTACATAAGATCGTCTACTGAGCCATTCGATGACGAAATGAGGTCCGACCACGAAAGAATAAAACGCTGGCTGGTGCACTTTGGCCTCTTAAGAAGGGATGATAATTGGAACGTGACACACGTCTCCGGCCACGGCTCAAAGGAGCAGATAAAACACGTAGTCCAACAAGCAAAGGCAAAGAACGTCGTCCCAATCCATACCGTCCACGAGGACTACTTCAAACAGTGGCACAAAAGCGTAAAGACAGTTACAGTCAACCAATCCCTGACGCTCTGAGCAACTTAAATCTCAAAGAGGCTTTGGGGTGGTGAGAAAAGAGATTCTCATGCTGCCAATAATCCTGCTTGCTCCAGCTCCCGCTTTTGCACAAATGGAGCTGTGGGTTCCACGAAACATGATCACGTCCGAGACTTATCAAGGACTTGTGGTTTTGGATGCTGCATCCCCTGAAGGTAGCACGATCTCCCTTTCAGTCGACGATCCCAGCATACTTGAAGTTCCCGAATCTGTGTCTGTGCCTCCCTACAAGAATCACGGCATCTTTGAGATCAAAGTGTTGCGTGATGGCCCAGTCAAGATATTTGCCGCAGGCAGCGGGAAGTTATCAAGCATCAACACCGAAGTTCGTCCATCAAGTGCGACTCCTGCAGCGCTCTACGTCTTGTTTGCGTCAAATAAAACCAAGGCTGACACAGTTGTCGGGTACGTCTTATCTGTAGACGCTGGAGGATCCCCCGCCACAGTTTCAAAAGACACACCAATTACCATGACTGCCACTTCAGCCATATCCGTGGACGGCCAAGTCATAATCAAAAAAGGCACGCATTATGCAAGATTTACTGCAACCGTGATCGGTTCAGGCTCGATCCTCGCATCCGCCCCCTCGCTCAGGGCAGGCGAGGCCCACATAGAAAAGCTCCAAGACCAAGTTACAGTCAAGGTATCTGTTGCACCAGACATCATCATGGAGAACTCCAAGGCGTATTTTTACATCTGGCTTGAAAAGGACGGAAGGCCGTTCAAGCCGCCATACACGACGCACGCGTTTGTCTCTTCAAGCAACCTCAACTCGATCAGATTCAACGAAAATCCGCAGCTTGGTCAACGCGCCGTCTTGAGGGTTCCGCTCGTAAACGGGATAGGCTCAGGCACTCTTGTTTCGTCCGAGGCCGGCTCCTCGGTGATTACTGCCGATGTTGAAGGGTTTGGCTCCTCCCAGACAAACGCGATGGTGGGAAGCGTTCTACTCGACGAGAATTTCAAGCCAGTAACCGACGAAAGCAGAGTCAAAAAGATAGAAGACAGAAAGCCGAACATTGCCATGGTGTGGATACGCCCAGGAATCACCGACTCGGAGGCCTTTGGCATAGTGGCACTATACCACATGAACGCAACGAGGAATACTTCGGCCAAAGTAGACACCAACGGGACCTCTATTTTGATTACAAATTCCATAAACAGGGTGGAACCAGTGGCAATAGATGGCAGGATCGTGACTCTGACTTCGTCCTACCTTGTCCATCCAGCCATGATCGTCCTGTCTGAAAGCAACGAGGTTTTGCTAAAAAGGGGAATTGGTTCCAATCACGCAGTTGAATTCAAGGTGGGCGGAAAAATTCACGGCAACCACACCTTGACGGTCTCAGGACCAGGCCTTGAGCGATTTCAGACAACGGTGCAAGTCAGACAGCCGTACACCGAATCATACAGGATCGGTCTTGTGCCGGTGCCTGCGCTTCCGCACTCGAATCAAGATATTGCAATCCTGTCCATCCTTGACTCCGAGGGCGCGCTAGTAGATGTTCAAAGGGCTTTTGGAGGGCCAGTAAGAATCACAGTTACTGCAGACTCTAAAGAAGAGCTCGTCATTGGCAACAAGAATTCTGCCGTGTTGTCTGCGAGTTTGGATGGGAAAAGGCAGGTTGTCGCAGCCGCCCCAGGCATCACCCCATATCACGGGGTGCTGGCACCGTGGGGAGTAGCCGACTCCATCAGGCTCGATGCCCCAAGCAGGGTCCACATCGACGAAGGGTTTCCGTATGCGGTGCACGAAATAGATGCATATGGGATCCCTTTACGAAAGATCAACGCAACTACCATTTCTGCAACACCAGGCTTGGTGCCATCCGGCATACCCACAATAAACCAGGTCGGAGTTGAAAGTCTTGCGGTTCTCTCTAAGTTTGGGGCCGACACGCAACAGATCGAGTCTTTTGCCAACAAGATGTCTCTCCAATTGGTTGCGCGCGGAATCACAAACCGCGTCAACACTAGCTTTGAGCTCATAGTGGAAAGCGACGTAGCTGATGCCCAGCTCACAGTCGAGTCGCCTTTTCCCTACGAAAAGACCGGCAAGAACTCGTATTCCGTGACGCCTGACAGGCAAGGCCTCCACAATCTGACAGTGACTGCACTAAAGACCGGTTATCTCCCAGCAAAAAGCACACTCCAGATCTTTTCAGAGGATTTGATCACGATATCTTTTGAAGCCGCAGGCACGGACGGCAGTAAGTTACATGTGGACACCAAGCTTGCAACAGCGGAGATTTCAAAAAGCTTTGCGACTCCACACGTGCAGGAGTTGAGGCCTCAGTTTGTAAGCGTCAGATTCCCAGACACTGTCGAGGTCGGCACGGACGGCTACCAGTTGCAGCACATCGAGTTTGGCGGCCGACTAGCAGACTCTGACACTATACAGTCGTTGTATGTCGACTCCAACACCAACATACTGGCATTGTACCAGCGCATGGTCAGAATAAGTGCAGAAAACGCCGTCGGGGGAGGCTTTTACCCGTACGGCAGCATTGTGACGTTGAGTGTGCCTCCAAAAGACAAGGCGTTGTTCTTTGTCAGGGAGGTCTTTGACCACTGGATTGGCCTTCCATACGACTCTGACACCGTGACGCTCAACGCAACCCACAACATAGACGTAAAGGCGGTGCTGCGGGACGACTACACCATCCTGATGCTAAGCTTTGCTGTGCCAATTTCGTCGGTGATTTACTTTAGGTTTGTTTGGAGAAAAAGATTGGATCTTTTGTGGTATGTGCGCAAGCTTGTCGAGTCCACAAGACTTGGGCAGATTCGTAGATTTGCAGACACAAAATACTGCGCAGGCAGGATTTTCCGACGAGCAAATCAAGACAGGGATCGACCACATTCAGAGAGAGTGTGATGGTTTTAAATCACCCCACAATATCGCCAAAATTCTAATAATTCATTTAGTAGGTTGACTCTTTCATTGATGATGAAGAGAGTAGGCATTTTGGGATGTGGTGCAATAGGCACACAAATAGCGCTGGCAATAGACTCTGCAAAGATCCCGGCAGAGCTGACACAAATCTATGATTTTGACAAATCAAAATCTGAGCTGCTGGCATCAAGACTCACAAAAAAGCCCACCATAGTGGACAACCCACATCTTTTGTCATCAGGGCCTGTGGACTTGGTGGTCGAAGCAGCGTCCCAAGACGCGGTGAGAAACCACGCCCTCAGTGTAATACAGAACCGCAAAGACCTCATGGTGATGAGCGTCGGAGCTCTCCTTGACGAGTCTGTCTTCGAGGTGCTTTACGATGCATGTCAAGAATTCAAAAAAAAGATCTATCTCCCATCAGGTGCAATTGGAGGCCTTGACGCAATCAAGTCGGTCAGAGACGAGCTTGACTTTATCATGCTGACTACCACAAAAAACCCAAAGGCACTGGCAGGCGCCAAGTTCTTTGAGACAAACAACATAGACCTTTCCGCCATACGATCCCCCCAAGTAATTTTTGAGGGCTCCGCAAAGGAGGCAGTCAAGCTCTTTCCTGCAAACATAAACGTCGCCGCGCTCCTAAGCCTTGCAGGAATCGGCAGTCAAAAGACTGCAGTCAGAATAGTGGCCGACCCTCACACAGACAAAAACACACACCACATACAAGCAGAAGGCAGGTTCGGAAAGATCACAGTATGCGTCGAGAACCTGCCAGATCCGACAAACCCCAAGACAAGCAGGCTTGCCACTCTTTCTGCAATAGAATGCCTCAGGCAGGTCTGCTCAGAGCACATACGAATAGGCACATGATGTTGGCAAAAATTGCCGTAATCTAGCGGCTGACTGAAAATTACCATTATGATCCCAGTCTTTAAATGATTACCAAAAGCAAGCTTATGATCGTATGTTAACCGACAAAATCCTGGAGCTTAAAAAGAAAAAAGATGTGGTCATCCTTGCCCACAACTACCAGTTACCCGAGGTACAGGACGTAGCAGATTTTGTGGGTGACTCGTTGGGGCTCTCAAGACAGGCTGCAAAGACGCCCCACAAGACAATTTTGTTTTGCGGAGTGCATTTCATGGCAGAGACTGCCGCCATAATTTGCCCAGACAAGCGCGTCCTAATACCCGACCTAGCAGCAGGCTGCTCGCTTTCCGATTCAATCACAGTGGACCAGCTTCGAGCATGGAAAAGGTCCCACCCTGGCGCAGTAGCTGTAGGCTACGTCAACACTACTGCGGACATAAAGGCAGAATTGGATTATTGTTGCACTTCATCTAACGCCGTCAATGTGGTCAAGGCAATCCCAGAAAACAAAGAGATATTGTTTTTACCAGACATGTTTTTGGGCTCTTATGTGGCGCGCGTTACTGGACGAAAGAACATGCACATCTGGGCAGGCGAATGCCACGTCCACGCAGGCATCAGATCCGAAGACATCCACAAGCTGTTGGACTCGTACGCAAGATCCGAGCTTTTGGTACATCCAGAATGCAGCTGCACCTCGCAGATAATGTACGATGTAGCGGTGGGCGACTACAGCAACCGCCAAGTACAGATACTTTCCACCGAAGGCATGATGAACTATGCAAAACACTCGGATGCAAAGACCTTCGTCGTAGCTACTGAGACTGGAATACTTTACAGGATGCAGCAGCAAAATCCCGACAAGACGTTCATTCCGGCCTCGCGGGGTGCCGTCTGCCAATACATGAAGATGATAACCCTCGACAAGGTGTACTCGTCTCTGCTTGAGGACAAGTATGAGGTAAAGGTTCCAAAGCAAACAGCAGACAAGGCAAGGCGCGCCATAGAGCGCATGCTTGCAATAAGCTAGCCCACCTCCAGACTAAAGTCTACTGCAGGTGCAGAGTTTGTTATTTTCCCCACCGAGATCATGTCGATTCCGGTTCGCGCAAAATTTTTGATGTTTTTTTCGTTTATGCCACCTGAAGCTTCAAGCTTGACTCTATCTCTCAGCCCAAGTTTTCGAAGCGCGGAGATCGTTTTTCTTATCTGGGACGGCGTAAAGTTATCAAGCATTATTATGGTTGCACCCATCTTTGCTGCCAGTACTGCGTCGTCTTGGTTTTCAACTTCGACTTCGAACTTTTTGGATTTTTTCTTTGCCCTTTGAATCAGCCTTGCAAGCGAGCCTTCAGATGCTATGTGGTTGTCTTTGATCATGATCATATCTGCCAACGTCATGCGGTGTTTTTTACCTCCTCCGATCATGACTGCCTCTTTGTCAAAAAAGCGAAGTCCAGGTGCGGTTTTTCTTGTGGAGTAAAGATCTGTTTTTTTGCTGACGCTCCTAATCTTGCAGACGAGCTCAGATGTAAGAGTCGCGATGCCGCTCATCCGTGACAGCAAATTGAGTGCGGTCCGCTCGCATCCAAGCACCGCCCTTGCTGGGCCGTAAATTTGCATCACAGCCTGGTTATGCCTTATTTTTGCGCCATCTTTTTTTAGGATTCTTACTTGGCATCCCTTCATTGCAAAGATCTCTTTTGCGTACGCGGCCCCTGCTACGACCCCAGCCTCCCTTGAGACAATTTTTGCAAAGATCTTTTTGTTGGTAAGTATGCTGGAGGTGACATCGCCAGCACCAATGTCTTCTGCTAGAAATCTGGCAAGCTCCCTTTTGACATCCATTTAATGGACTAGCTGCCTGCCCAAATAGAACCCTTTCTATGCCGAGTCATGGCAATGTCTGTCTGATTATTGTCAAAGCCTCCGATGTCGTCCCAGTCAGACCTTATTGGAATCTTAATTGTGAATGTAGATCCTTTGCCCACGGTACTTGATGCCGTGATCGAGCCCCCATGCTGCTCCACGATACTTTTGCAGCTTGAAAGTCCAAGTCCTGTTCCAACTTGTTTTGTGGTAAATAGCGGCTCGAAGATCTTCTCAAGAAGGTCATCCGGAATCCCCATGCCGCTGTCAGATATCGTGACTGTGGCAAGATTTTCTTTGTTATCTTCAGTTATCGTGATTTTGATTGTGCCTTCCTTTCCTTCGATTGCCTGAATTGCGTTAATAAGCAGGTTTACGAACACAATCTCCATTTTTTCAGGGTCGCAAAAGACTATACAGTCGTTTAACGGCGGATGAATTGTGACGTTTGGTGGCACATCGATTCTTTCTATTGCGTCTTGTAACGCCATTGCTAGCGAATAATTTTTCTTTTCTAGCCGTGGCATTCTGACATAGTCCATTACATCTTCCAGCTGATGCGACATCCTGTAGATGGCCCTGTCCATGCGTGACCACTGCTGACGGGATTTTTCATCAAGCTTGCTCTCCAATCTGATTCGTAAAATTTTTGACGTGTTTTGAATGACGCTGAGTGGATTCCTCAGATCGTGTGCGATCCTAGCAGAGAGTTGCCCTATTGCGGACAACCTTTCCACTTTGAGCAACTCTTCTGCCTTTTTCTTGACTTCCTCTTTTAGCTGGTCTCGTTGTTGCGAGAGAGCTTGCTGTGTTTCTTCAAGCTTTGCCATGTTGTCTTGCAGTTTGATGTTTAGCTCCTCTGCCTTTTCTTTTGCAATTTTTAATTCCTTGATCTTGCTTACAAGAAGACGAATTAACTCCTCGTTTGACAACTCCTTCATGAAAAAGTATGGGCTGGTGTTTGACACACCTTTCAAGTCGTCTAAATATTAGTAAGAATTTGTGTGTGTTTTAATCAAACAAATTATTTAAAAGCGCGCGTTCATGCGACCTTTAAGGCGTATTTGCCCTTCTCGGTGATCCCCAAGGTTTTTGCAATGTGCGAGTTTTGTGGGTCCGCCACCAGCACTATGCCTGTCCAGTCCGGCGTCAGGTCTGACGACTTGCACAACGGACACACCTTTCCTACAAAAACATACTTGCATTTTCTGCAAGCCATTTCTTTGACCATTACTTTTTCACTTCAACTGGCTTTTTTTCTTTAGACTCTTTTTTGTCAGCAGAGTCCTCCTTGCCCGATTTTTTTATCTCTTCTGCAATCCAGTCCTCTGCGCCCAAAAATGGCTGCCTGCACGTGATTCCTATTTTGCCCATCGTTGCTGCCTTGCCAAGAGACACAGCGGTGATTCTGGCGCGCAACGTCGAGCCAACTTTGAGTGTGCGGTTGCTTTGTTTTGCAATTATGATTCCCGACTTGACATCAGACTGCAGATAGTCGTCCATGACTTGGGAGAGGTGGAGTAATGCATCCGTAGGCCCAATCCTTACGAAGGCGCCAAAGTCTGTAATATCTACGATTTCGCCCAAAACAATTTCCTGCAATTTTGGTGTAAATGTAAGTGCTTCAAACTCTACTCTGTGGTAGGTGCCGCCGTCTCCGGCAATCATTTTTCCCATCTCGTCTACTTTGGCCTCAAGAATCATTATGATGTAGCCAAGCTCGGCGTTGATCATGCTTTCGTATTTTTCTTTAAGGATAGCTATGGCTGCTTTTTTTAGCGAGGTGCCAAACATGCTTGGCGGAATTCGCACTACATCTTCCAGTGACGATATAGAAAACAAGTACGTGCAAAACTCCAAGAGTTGAATTTATGAATCTTTGGGTAAATTTTGCACACTAACTGTGTTTGATGACCATCATCTCTTGGAACACGGGGATGTCCATCCCCTTGGCATAGATCTCCAGTTTCTTTTCGCCCCAAGTCTGGGGAATCACTATTGCCTCAAGCTCGCCGTTGTTGTCAGTGGACAGAATTGAGACTACCCTCCCATCAAAGACGATTTTTGCTTCAGTATTGGTAATCGGTGTGCCGTTGGTTCTTTGAATTTTTATTTTCAGCCTGATTGGTTTGAGTGGATCCGCGAAGACTTGTCTTACTGGGATTTCTTTTCCGGTCTTTTCAAGTTTTGGCCTGTATGGTTCAGCAAAGACTAGTTTGGCACTCTTTTTGTGGGCCGATTTTTTGTCTGTAATTTTGACTGCATTGTTTTTCGACCTTAGGTAAAACCAAAGAACCGCGGCCACGCATGATTCAGTTGACTGCACCTTTTGTTTTTTGAATGCAAGATAGCAACAGCCAAGCAGGGGGATGAGCGATGCGTAGTTTGCAGTCGACTGGTAAATTCCCCAAGATGTCATTATTCCAAGTCCCAGCACCAACATCTGCCTCATGCTTAGCTTTCCAACGACTGGAAACGCGAAAACTGCTTCGTTAAACGGATTTACATCCTCAAACCACAGCATCTCAATTGACTTCATCGTCGCAAAAGATTACAAAAAATAAAAGGTGGTCCTATGACAGACTCACCGTCACAGATGCCGTAGTACGAACTGTAGAGCCATCGGAAGTGGTGGAAACAATCTCCACTGGGATGTGGTCGCCTATGTTATGCAAGGTGATTGCTGTCCCATTCGCAAAATTTATTCTAGAGTATGCGCTGGATGTCTGCCCTGGGTTCATCGTTGGTGGAAGCGGTGAGGTGGAGAATGGTTGTACTCCGGCTGTGTTTGCGTCGACATCGGTCTGGAGGTTTATTGTGGTTGCTGCGATCTGTTTATTTCCCGAGTTCTTTAGTGTTATGGAAAGATACTCTTCTCCGTTTGAGCTCTTGATGAGCTGAACGTTTTCTACAGATACGACACCCTTGAGTGATGCCACGTTTGATGCCGAGTTGTATGCGCTGTAGCCGCCAAGGCCTGCAGCCACTGCCACCCCGATGAGGATCAGGGTCGTAATTGCAGGTGCAATGCCGCGCCTTTTGACCAAGAGACTTGTCATTGGCTGACAAGTCAGAATCGGATTTAAGGCAGAACCGCTTTTTTGCAGAGCGTTGTTATTTGTCATGAGACATGCAAAGATCTTCATTTTTGTCACGCTTGCGGCTATGTGGGTCTTCATTTACTTGCAGAATGTGACGGCATTTTTGGTGTTTGTATTTATTGTCGTGTTTTTTATCACGATTGAAGAAAAAGGCAAGCTCAAAAGGCCGAGCATCCTGATTTACAGGGTAAAAAATAAAACGCGATTCCTGCATCATCTGGCACCCCACACCCAGCTGAAAATCGTCAGACCTGCAAATAGCACAATAATCGCTTTGCTAAAACCAGTAACTGAGCAAAAAATCCTGGCTCAGATACAGACACGGTTAGACAGCAACTTGGCAAGCCAGATAAGCCGTTCCGGAAAGGCTGCAAACCCAAAGATCCTTGCTCAGAAGACGATGACACACACTGTGTTCACATTGTTGATCACGCTCCCCATGAGTATTATTTTCGGACTGTGGTTCGACGTCATGTTTTTTTCTCTACTGGCTGCGCCGCTCTTCGTATTCGCACTCCCGTCGTTGAAGTTGAAGTGGAACCAGGTGGAGCGCAAGGCCGCAATAGATGACGAATTGTCGTTTTTTGCAGTGTATTGTAGTGTCATGCAGTCAGTAGGCAGGCCCATTTACGATGCGATTTTGCAATCTGTTGGGAAGAGAATCTTTCCAATAATTGAAAGTGAGGGGAGGATGCTGGAGCGCAATGTCTCGCTCTTTGGCATGGACCATCTTGAGGCCATCAACACGCTGGCCCTCCAACACCCAAACACCGCGTTTAGGAACTTGCTTTTGGGATACGTTTCAATACAGAAAAGCGGCGGAGATCTTACAAGATACCTAGAGTCAAAAAGCCAAGAGTTCTTCAGCCAAACCAAGTTCAAGTTTTTCAAATATGCATCCTCTGCAGAAAACATTGCGGAGATCCTCCTCATTTTGCTAAACATACTTCCAATCTTGCTCATCATGTCGTCGTTTTTGATGAGCCATGAATCAGTGAGGATCATAGTCAGTCTCTCTTTTGTTGCCGTGCCAGCAATTACTGCCTCCTTGCTCATCTTTGTCATCGGCATTCAGCCAAAAACACACAACATTGTGGTGGCCAGAATGCACCCCATACCTGTGGCCATCGCTTCTGGCTTGGTAGCGTTTTTTGTGGTTCCCCAAGCATGGTTTGTCTTTGCAGTCATGGCGACTGCAGCGTCGCTAGCTAACTTTGTCGAGCTCTCGCGGCAGTTTGCACAAATCCGCATGGTCGAGTCTGCGCTGCCTGATTTTTTCAGAGACATTACAGAGTGTGTGAAAATAGGCCTCGACATCCCAAACTCCATCATCCGGATTTCAAATGAAAGGAGGTACAATCGGATTTTCGACACGCTTGTCTCAAATTTAGCTTCCAGAGTCAGTTTTGGAGAGGCGATCTCAGACGCCATACAAAAGACGCCCATTAGCTCATGGCACGCAAGAATCTCGCTTTTCATCCTTGGAAAGGTGGTTGAAAGTGGCGGCGGGAGCCCACAGATTCTTGAGGCCATGACAGACTTTACTGCAAAAATCAACCAGGCCAAATCAGAGATGGCCAGCCGGGTAAGGGTCTTCACGTTGATGGTCTACTCAAGCCCCCTACTCATGGTCTGGTCAACACAAGGGATGAAGGATCTTTTGGGCAAGATAGGTCCCCAATACAGCCAGATGACGCAAGGATTTAGTTCCACACTTGCTGCATCTCCAGATTTTTTGCAGCTTGTGAATTTGTTGATCGTAGTTTCGTCTTTTTGCATGTCCTTGGTCATATCGAAGCTGACTTACTTTACCATCAAGCACACCATTACAGTTTCAGTTACTTGCGCCACGGCAGTTGTGTGCATATATTTGGCCCCGCTCTTTCCATCGATCACATAATCTGTATTGTGCATTGACCATCAGGCACGGCCGGTCAGTCAGAATAATACTTGGAGACCAGTTTACTCACTTGGGGCATAGAGACGATCCTGTTTGATTTGCATTGTTCCAGCAGGAAGATTCTTTTTTGCAGATCTTGCGGTAAATCTACGTTGAGCATGTTTGCTGCAGTGTGTACCCTTTTGCTCTTGTCGATTATCTCCTCGGCCCCCTTGAGCCCAAAATCTGGCGACTTGGGGTCATAGTGAAATATCTCATTTAGTTCTACACCGTCGGTTTTTGGAGTCACTTCCTTTATGCTGACAACTTTGCGGGCTAATTTTTTGTTGGCCCCCTTTGTTCGCGTTATGTGCACGATGAACCACAGAAGCATCTGCTGGCTTGGCTTTATGTTGATTGGCTCAGACGCAAGCCTGTTGAGCGCTGACTCGGCGTCGGAGCCATGAAAGGTGGTCAGCCCACCGTGCCCAGTGGCCGCACTTTGAAACAGGAATTGGGCCTCCTGCCCCCTCACCTCCCCCACAATTTCAAAGTCAGGCCTCATCCTCAGGGAGGCCTTGATGAGGTCCATTATGCCTATGTCATAGTTTTCTGACTGGTTTATCATGTGGCTTGAGCGGGTGAACAGCCTCTCCCACCTGTAGTGCGGTATCTTCAGCTCAGGGGTTTCCTCTATTGTGAGAATCTTCCACCTCGGGTTTAGCAGCACCGTCAATGCGTTGATCAGTGTCGTCTTTCCCGACCCCGTCTCGCCCACAATGAGACCAAACGCCTTTGCGTCCAACAAGAGCCACAGATACGCCGCGGCTGCAACGCTCAGGCTGCCAAATTCCAGCAAGTGGCCTACAGTGAATGGATCCCGTGTGAACTTTCTTATGTCAAGCGTGGGCCCAGGCAGCGACACCTCACTTTCGTATGTCACTGCGATCCTGTCGCCTTGCGGAGTCATCGAATTTACAATAGGAAAGGCCGCCGTGACGCTCTTGCCAGTCTTTTGAATTATTTTTTGGATGTAGGAGTTCATTGAACGGCTTGTGCCGAATTTGACGTTGGTATCAAGTATGTTGAATTCCGTGTACTTTCTGTGGACTACCCCCACTGACCTGTCGAATCTCTCGCATGTGATCTCCTCGACATTTTCGTCTTGCATCAGTACATCCAGTATGCCATAACCCAGAATGTCTCTGATCAGGTAGTACCTCAGCTGTGAAAACTCATCCGCCATGAGGTTCGAATTTGCCTGCTCTCTTGCCTCGTTCCAGATGTGTCTTTCTATGTAATTTACAGGGTCGTCTGATTTATTGAGCGGCTCAAGTGACAAAAACATTTGCTGCATCATTCTTCCATACATGGAATGCACCTTGGTAGAAAGCTTCGGCTCAGAAATCAAGTACTGCCCATCTTTTGTGATAAAGACGGAGGCGTCGCCCACTTGGTACGATTCGATTATTTCGCAGCCGCCAAGATCCGGCACGTGACAGACGACATCAAAAGACGGCAACGTGCAGTCATATCGCTTTCTCACAAAAAGAAAAAGAATCGGCCTTAAAAGACGCTGCCTGCGTGTAGCTACTCAGAGCCCGGATTTTATTTTGCGGACGACAACTCCGTAGTCGTTGATCGGGACTATCTTGACGGTACTGATTGACGATATTCCAGTTGCTATGCACATCTGTTCTATGTCATGGGCGTTTTTTGCGTCAAGGATGATGATCCACTGGTGCTCAAGAACTGACATGTAAAACCCTACAAGCTTTGTTATGTTGAATTTTTTGAGATTGCCCTTTAGTTTGGTCTCAAGGCCAACAAACATTTCCTTGCTTTCTTTGTTGTTTAGAGGACATGATTCTGGGTCATGCGTTGCAAAGACTCCAAATAACATGATCCGTCGGGAAATCTTAATTTTATTAATCTTTCAATAACGTATCTAGTCGACATCAGCCTAGCTTTTCTGTGTGTGTTTTGTCGGCCTTTACTGCATCGTCGAGTCTTTTTTTCAGGTTTTTTCTTCGATTCTCATCGCATTGCCATGAGCAAACATCCCGCTCTACTCCATCAAATTCTTTGCCGCATACGACACACTTCTTCATTGTTTTCACTTACTTTCATACTATATGAGTGCGTTTATTTCAAGTTTAACTAAATTATTTAACAAAATGACATGTTTTTCTACTCAACACGCAGCTGTGCCCAAAAATGGAAATGGCTGTCAGGTTGCAAAGGCATAAGATTTTGTTTTGCCGACATCAGTGGAGACGGTAAGTGTGACATCTGAATTTGGGTAGATGTTGTGTGTCAAGTTGATGCAAAACTTGCCATATTCGCCAGTGTTAATGATGCGCGGGTCGTGCAAATTGTTGCTTATTTTGTCTATTGTCCACTGGCCTGCCCCAAGCGGCACCTGCGAGCAATCATAGATGGTTGGAGGGACTTCTACTTCGGCCCAAGAAATCTGCACAGAACGTGGCTGTATGTTGATGCCACTCATCGTGCCGGTGAACTGGAGCCTCAAGTCTGTGTAGTCTGTAATCGAGTTTGCCTGTGTTGTGCTGAGAGTTTGAGCAGCAAGAACAAAATTCGACGAAATGTCGCTGTGGGACCAAGACGCAATCGTGGTTCCACCTTGAAGCAAGCTCACGGTAAGATCAATTTGGTTGCCCCCAGACTGATCTTTTCTGTAAGCGTACCTAACTATGTGGTTTGACGAAGTGTGCGGATCCTCCACATCAGACAGTCCGACAACCATAGTTTCTGATGTATCAAGTATCAGATCAATAGGCCCGGATGTAACATAGTCGGCGTCATTTTGCACTGTTTCGTCAATTTCGTCATACAAGATGTCGTTGTTATTTCCACCAGGAGCAGGATCATCCCAATTATTGTTGTTTGTAATGTCCGAGTCAGGTCTCGCAAACTGGGCTGTGCCGATGTCGTCTCCTGCCTCGCCTAATACCAATGCCGAATTGTATGCAAGATGCTCAGTCGTGGGTGTTGGAACTCCCCCAATGTCCGCAGTATATGTTACGATTATGTTGAATTTTGCATAGTCCCACATCTTTTCGTTTCCTGTGTTTGCAAGCGTAAAGCTCACCACACTGTCAAAGGCCGTTGCGTTGAGGTACTGGATTTCCATGTCTGTCTGTGTCATCAGATTTTCCAAGGCTGCAGACTGCGTTCTTGATGAGTTGAGTTCGTAGACATGCGCAGTCATGGCAAATACGATCGAGAAAACAGCTATCATTGCAGCGCCGGCTATTCCTCCAGCTAGGACTATACTGAGACCCATCCTGTTTTTGGTGCCTCGGATTAGAATCTATGAGATAGTGTTTTCAAATCAAACAAACATGGAATGAAAAGATGACCAGCCTCGGGGATTCGCACGTCCCAAGCAACTGATCACCCCAATACCGTTCCTACGGTTTGTCAATTCCGTGTAATACAGGTAATGCACGCCAAGTAAATTAGCTTTGCTTAGAAATTTGATGAGTCAAAGATCCAAATATAAAAAATGGAGGCCTAACGCTTCTTCTTTTGTCCAGGCTTGTTTTGACCAGGAACTCGGTGAAGGACAAACCTCTTCCTGAAGTTGTTCTTGTTTCTCAGAATTGAGATTGTCCCAACTTTTTTGCGCCCTTCTACTTTGGGCGTCTGACCCCGCACTTTTCCTGCCTTTGTGATCGATCCGTGAGTTGCCATGTGTAGTTTTTATTGTGTTGGGTTTATGTGTCTTACCAGTACTTTGCCTTGATTGTCTCAATTACTTTTTCGTGTTCTGGTCCCTTTCTTCTTGCAAATCTCTCCATTGCACCAAGCGGCACACCTCCAAGGGCCCTTGCCAGCATGTTAAAGAACTGTTTTTGCACCGAAGTCTGGCTGCTTCCGGTCTTTGTCATGAATTTCTGGATGCCGTACTTGAAGTTGTGCTGCCACGTCTTGTACATCACGCCAAGCTGCGCCGCACTCATCTCGTTGCCAATATTGAAGAATTCCGATTTCTCAAGCAGTCCGATTGGGACAAAGGTGAGCGGCGTTGTCGTGAACATCGAGTCCGGCTGCTCGCGCTCAAGTTCGCTGATGAGCTGAATCGTCTCCCACGAGTCTTCAGGTGTCTCGTCGTTGTCGAGGCCCATGATCAGTGTAAATGCAGGTACCCAGTAGTGCTCGTTGAGAGTCTTGACTCCCTCCTTGACCACCCAGTGCCATTCTTCCGGCATAAATGGCGCAAGCTTTCTGTCGGCGTACTTGCCAATCAGCCTGAGGCTGCCGGTCTCAAAGCCGCACTGAATTCCGATGAGGTTTGTTGGTCCTGCCTTGATTATCCTGGATATATTCGGGATGAGCTTTTCATCAGCTATTGCGCCTGCGAGAGTGCCGTGTGTCGGGTTGGTGTGAGTTACGCCCGCCTCCATCACAGCAGTGAATAGTTCTTCGAGTGCCTCGCGGTTTGGTTCCATCTGCTTGCTCGTTCTTGGGTCCATGCCGTAGACGAAAATGTCATCACTGTGAATCCAGGCGTTTCGCAATCCGCCTTTTTTGATGTTGACTTCGATCTCCCGCTTTACCTTTTCTGGCGGATAGTACCTAAGAGCTCTCAGCGTGACGTCGCAGAACTTGCATCCACGTCCGCATCCGCGCATGACCTCAATCATTCCGTGCATCGATGGCTCGACAATTTCTGGAATTTCGTCGATTTCAGGTCTGTCCCAGAAATTAACGAATCGACCATGTATTGTCCTGCCGTTGCGGTGGAACTCTTTTATGTCAACTTTAAAGTCGCTCCTTTTTCTAAATGGATTCATGTTTTCAAATTCGCCGTTTATTAGATAATTGAAAAATCTGCCTGCGTGGCCGTCTATTTCCGGCGCAATTCCACCAAGCTCGCCTTCCAGTATTGCATAAATTCCAAATTCCTCTATTTTTTCTGGGTCATAGTTGTACTGCCATGTTCCGGATGCGCCTGAGATCACCTTGGCGTTGCTGCCGTTCTTCTTTTTTGCCTCAATGATCTTCTTGTGCAGGTAGGCATTATAGTACTCGTCGTATGAGATCTGTTTTCTTCCGTACGTAAACGTCATGGTGACTGGCCCCATTCCAAGCGGATCCATCTCGTATGTTCCAACCACCTGGGTCTCTGGACCTATGAATTTGTCTACGTGATCAGGATGGGCGACAACTACGTCTTCTCGCTTAAAGCCGTCTCGCAGTAGTCCTGCCTCCACCTTTCTGAGGCCGTACGGCGCGTAAGATGCGACACCGTTGTTGTGCGGAATCGGATTACAGATAAAGTCAAAGAGAATTTTTGGCGTCACTTGGTTCTTGAGTATTTTGTACCAAAAGCTGTTAGGATCCCTGTTCGGGTCTAGTGCAGGAGCGCATCCAAAGAATGTCGCAAGAGAGATTCCGCGATAATTCGACATCAGAGTACGATCTGCGGTAAGTACTATCTTTGGGTGCGCCATCTGTTGTTAGGCGTTCTCTTTTTTTTATTTATTTAACCGTTTAGGTATTTTTACGCATGTGTGGGGGCTGTTTTGGCATCCTAGTAGTTCTCCACAATTCCAGATTTGGCTCTATGTGTGCGCCCAAATTCCTTTGAGCCGCTCAGAAATGTGCCATCAAATACTGTGCCGTCGTGACACACCAACACATCATCCATGCAGCAGCTTCCGCAGATCCCGATGCCGCACTTCATCATGCGTTCAAGGCTTGCCTGGACAAAGATTCCTTTTGCGTTTGCAATCTGCACCACCTTATACATCATTATTTCTGGGCCGCAGGTGTATATTGCGTCAAACTTTTCATTTTTAACTAGTCTCTCCAGCATGTCCGTGACAAAACCCTTTTCGCCATAAGAGCCGTCCTCTGTTGTCACTATGATTCTGTGTTTGTTTTTTGACAAGATTTTGTTCGCGGTGTCTTCAAAGAACACCTCGTCTTTTGATTTAGAGCCCATTAGTACGGTAACGTCATTTGTGGGCTTGGCAAACTTGGCAAGGCGCATTAGCGGGACGAGCCCAGTTCCACCCCCGACCAAGACGAGTCTGCCGTCTTTGATGTCAAAAGTGTTGCCGTACGGCCCCCTGACGCCTATTTGGTCGCCTACTTTGAGACTGTAGAATGCTGTGGACGACTCGCCTCGCCGTCGCACCGTGAACGCTGCCTTGCCTTTTTGGTCTGTGACCATCACGCTCATAGGGAGCTCGTTTACGCCTGGAATCCACACCATCGCAAACTGGCCTGGAAGAACGTCTGCGAGTGTTTCGTCCGAGATTACAAATGTACGCACGGTGGGAGTCTCGTCAATTACCTTTTCTATAACCCTAATTGATGGAGTCTTAGAAACGCTTTGCAAGGCCCACCATATCTCCAATTTTTGAGAAACCCTTTCTCTTCATATAGTTTGCAACTCCGTCGTTTATTTCTGAAAACACGTTGAGCCACCTGTCACCTATCGCACTGCCCACCTGGACTGCCGACGCACCTGCAAGTATGAACTCAACTGCATCCTCCCAGCCAGAGACTCCGCCGCATCCAATTACCGGGATGTCGTACTTGGAAGATATCTCATAGACGCACCTTACTGCGACCGGCTTGATTGCGGCGCCTGAGAGGCCGCCTA
Organism: Candidatus Nitrosotenuis sp.; assembly: GCA_038869975.1. Lineage (GTDB taxonomy): Archaea > Thermoproteota > Nitrososphaeria > Nitrososphaerales > Nitrosopumilaceae > Nitrosotenuis. The sequence continues at coordinate 20,090 of JAWCQC010000008.1, read as the reverse complement.
TTTTGTGGCTCAAGATGGGCCGCTGCGTCTCAACGTCAATTCCCATTGCGCGTATGGTGTTGATTGCAGTGATTGCATCTGCACCACCATCTATTGCAGCCTTTACCGTGTCAAGATAGTCAGTTGTGCCAAGGCCCACCTTTGCAATCACCGGAGCCTTGGTCGTGGACTTTACCTTTGAGACTATTTTTGTCACAAGCTTCGGGTCGTCGCCCACCTCAAGGCCCACCTTTTCGACGTGTGGGCAGGACAGATTCAGCTCGTACGCGACCACCTTTACATTTTCAAACTGTTTTACCATAAATTCAAAATCTTCTTCGATTGAACCCACCAGACTCACGATTATCGGAACTTGGGTGTTTTGTGAGATCATCTTTGCAAAGTAAGGCGCGCCAGGATTTGAGAGGCCCACTGCGTTGAGGTACCCTCCCTTTATTCCCACAATGGTCGGATTCGGGTACCCATCCCACGGCTCCTTGCTTAGTGACTTTGTGACCACGGCTCCGGCGCCTGCGCGATAAATTCTGCCAAACACCTCAAGTGAGATACCCAGTATTCCAGAAGCAAGCATTGCAGGTTTCTCAAGGGAAACTGTTCCAATCGATACGGAAAGGTCAGGCTTCACTTGCTTGACTAAATCTTGTTGTCTTATAATGGTTGATTTGAAAAAGACTTGTGGAGGGAGCCCTAGCTTTTTTAATGAGAAGGTAAGACATTGCATTATGCATTTTGTCGTTTTAACTGAGCTTGGCACCGTTGTTTTAGAAGATGCCAAAGTGCTCAAGGCGTTTGCTTTTGAACAGGTTGCCGCAGATTTTGTAAAATCAAAGAACGGCCAGTACAAACACGACGGGCTGATCTCATTTCTCAGAGGCATCAATGCCGCCTTGTTGGTAAACGATGATTCGCTGCTAAAGGCGCTCAAAAAGGAATCACTGGATGTCCACCGCATGGATGAAGCGCAGATCAACCAGTTCCAGTCAACCAAGCCACAGCTTCTAGTTGATGCTGGGTTTGCAAAAAACACCCAAGACGCAATGACAAAGCTGCGCGAATTCGCGTTGCAACTTTCTGCAGCTAGGGTGACGGAGGTCTCCCAGAGCCCAGATCTCCACATCACGCAAGCAATCAAGGCCCTAGACGAGGTGGATGTCATGGTAAACGGACTGTCGTCTAGGCTTCGCGAATGGTACGGCTTGCACTTTCCTGAGCTTGACAACATAATTGACAGCATCAGTGGCTACGCGCAGATTGTTCTGGCAGGAAAGAGATCTGACCTTTCGGCCAAGGTGTACCAGGATGCAGGATTTCCTGACTCCAAAGTCGAGATGCTTTCTGTGATTCAAGAAAAAAGCAAAGGTGGCGACATCTCAAAGGAAAATCTTGCTATGGTGCAGTCTATCGCAAGGCAGATCCTAGAGATGTCAAAGATAAGAAAGGATCTTGAGACACACGTTGAAAACGAGATGAAGGTCGTTGCACCAAACCTTACTGCGATTTTGGGCGCGTCTGTTGGCGCAAGGATTCTCTCAAAGGCTGGCTCACTCAAAAAACTTGCTACTCTTCCTGCAAGCACAATTCAGGTGCTCGGAGCAGAGAAGGCGCTCTTTAGGGCGTTAAAGACTGGCACGCAGCCACCAAAACACGGGATTTTATTCCAGCACCCAATAGTGCATGCAGCCCCGAGGTGGCAGCGAGGCAAGATGGCTCGAGCAATCGCATCAAAGGCCGCCATTGCTGCACGCGTAGACGTGTACGGGGGTGGACTGAACCAGACTTTGCTTGAGAAGCTAAATGTGAGGGTGACTGAGATTGGCGAAAAATACAAGCAGCCAACTGAGAGGCCACAGCAAAGAGAGGAAAAACGCAGTGGCGGCTTTAGGCAGAGAGAAGGATTTAGATCAAAAAATTCCCGAAAAGAGTTTAGGGCGGATATAAAAAAGCGAAAAAAGTTTGGAAAGAGAAGATAGCCCAGTCTATTGGATCACAGTGGATGGACAAAAAAGACTCGCAACCATCAACTATGTCGAGGGAAACCAAGTTTACGGTGAAAAGCTATACAAAAAGTCAGGAGTCGAGTACCGTGTCTGGGATCCTTTTCGGAGCAAACTTGCTGCAGCACTCACCATAGGCCTTGACGTCTTCCCAATAAAACCAGAAGCAAAGGTGTTGTACCTTGGGGCATCTACTGGAACCACTGTGTCGCACATCTCAGACATTGTTGGCCATAAAGGCATCGTGTTCGCAGTCGAGCACGCAAGTAGAGTAGCCAGAGACTTTTTGGATCGCGTCGCAAATTTCAGAAAAAACGTAGTGCCAATTTTGCAGGACGCAAGGCATCCAGACCAGTACTTCTCAGTTTACGGCAAAGTTGATGTGGTATACTCCGACATAGCTCAGCCAGACCAGACAGAGATCGCCATAGAGAACTGCAGGATGTTTCTCAAAGATGGCGGTTACCTCTTCATGGTGATCAAGACGCGCAGCATCGACGTAACCAAGTCGCCAAAAAAGATCATAGACGAAGAGATAAGAAAACTGGAAGTTGGATTCACAGTTGTGCAGTGCATGGACCTTATGCCGTACGACAAAGATCACGCCCTCGTCGTAGCCAGATATCACAACAAGACCTGAGATCCAAGCTGCCTTACTGGCGCCCAGCTTTTTCTGACAAAGTCAGGAACTTGGCCGTGTCTTGCATACCATTCTCTTACAAATGAGACGGTTTTTGCGTCAGAGGGATATCCGCTTCCCAGCTTGTAGTCTTTGTTAAGCTTTGAGATTGCCCTATCACGTGTGACTTTGGCAATTATTGATGCCGCAGCCACTATTACGAATGTAGAATCGGCATGGTGGTACGATTTTATCTTGCCGGTGCCTGCAAGCAATGCAAGCTCAGCGCCAAATCTTGCCGAGTTGACGTCGCACGAGTCGACGTAAGAGACATCTGGTTGAAGATTTTTAATTATTTTTGCCATGTGTGTTGCCTCCAGAAAATTGAGTTTGTGCCTCATCACGTAAGAGTCCACCTGCCTTGGACTTAGTTTTGATACTTTGTAACAATCCACTAGTTTTGTGATTTTTTTGTAGAGCTTTTCCCTCGCAAGCGGAGTCAATTTTTTAGAGTCGCGCACTCCAATCTGTGAGAGAAGCTTCATCTTTGTCTGATTTATTGCGACGCCGGCTATTACGAGCGGTCCGACCATCGACCCCCGGCCAGCTTCGTCTACGCCGCAAACAAGCATGGCTCAGCTGAGGCTCATGGGTATTAAACCAGTTCGAGTTGAATTTGATTCACAAACGCTGTCAGTACTAGAACTTTATAGTGGGATACAGATCACAATACCAATGCAAGTACAGGGCCAGATAGTCACGGTGACTGAGGGCACCACCAAGATCCTAGTTCCAAAGGGCTCAATAGAGGAAAGAGTTCCCCCAAGAGAGATAGCTTTCTTTAATCCAAGAGCAAAGCTGAGCAGGGATTTTTCCATAGTTGCATACTCTGCTTTTTTGAAGAGTTTTGACGGCTCAAGAGTCTTCCTTGACGGCATGTCGGGCCTTGGTGCACGAGGACTACGCGTCGCAAACGAAGTCAAGGATGTCCAGGTTTTTGTAAACGATGTAAACCCCAAAGCCCTCGAGCTGTCACGTCGATCTGCGGATCTCAACGCACTCAAAAACTACCAAATTTCCGAAAACGAGATCTGTGCATTCCTTGCTGCATTCTCAAGCAAAGGAAGTCGTGGTGCCATAGTAGACATAGACCCGTTTGGCTCGCCTTCAAAATACATCGAGTGCGGCCTGCGCGCAACGGTGCACAATGGCCTGCTTTCTGTGACCGCAACGGACCTGCAGGTGTTGCATGGCTTATTCAACGACGCGTGCAAAAAAAAGTACTACGGCACCCCGATCAAGACAACATACAGCAATGAGATTGCAATCAGACTCATACTAGGCATGATAGCCACAGTAGCGGCAAGGCTGGAGCTTGAGGCAACCCCGATCTTTGTTGAAACCAACCAGCATTACTACCGAGTCTACTTGAGGGTGCTTCACAAGGCAGATACGAGAAATCTAATTGGATACATCCAGCACTGCAAAAGCTGCGGAAACAGGTTCCCCACGATCGAGCCATCCCCTCACTGCAAGTTGTGCGGCTCTGAGCTAAAAACTGCAGGCCCCCTCTGGATCGGCACGCTCTTTGAAAAAGAGTTTGTGTCTTCGATGCTTGCAGAAATTCCAATGCATACAGTAGACAAAAAATGTGAAAAGACAATTCAAAAGGCCTTTCTGGAGTCCGGGATGCCCGCATGCTATTACACACTGGACGAGATTGCGCAAATCCTCAAGACATCCCCTCCCCCTCTGCAAGATACAATCGAGCTGCTATCTCAAAGAGGGTTTGTGTCTAGCCCCACATCACTCAACCCAACTGGATTTAGAACAAACTGCCCAATAGACAAGCTCAAGGAACTTTTTGCGCGCTAGGGCCTGTACCCAAGGCAGACAAAATACATCTCACTGCTTGGCTTTCTGCTTGCGTTTGGTTTTCTTAGGTGCACCTTGACGAATTTTTTTTGCAGATAGTCCCTAAACTCCATGGAGTATTCCCCGTCAAAGACTTTGAAGACTGCGTTTCCTTTGGGTGCGAGAACTCTGTCCATTATCTTTGAGCATGAATAGTTCAATGAGATTTGTTTTGCGTGATCCAGGGACCAGTGTCCTGTAATATGTGGTGAAACGTCGCAGATTACTGCGTTTGCTTTGGCGCCAAGGTATTCCAGTATTTCATCTGACACTGCTTCGTCTTCGACGCTGCCTTTGATGAAATGTGTTCCAGGTATTTCGTCCATGTATGCCGTGTCAACTCCGACCACCTTGCCCTTGTTTCCTGCAAGCTTTGCAGCTGCCTGCATCCATCCTCCCGGCGCGCATCCAAGATCCACTACGAAAAACCCAGGCCCGATTATTCGATAAGAATTGTTTAACTCAAGCAGCTTGTATGTGGCCCTGCTTCGATACCCTTGCTCCTTTGCAAGCTTTCGATAATGATCACGTTTTGCATCCAGCAGCTTCATTGTTCTTTCTTTTTCTTTGGTTTTGACAGCTCAGCTAGCGCCCAGTCCTCAATCCACTGGCACGTCCTCGGGCTCACCTCGCCGTCTAGGCTGCACTTTTGCTCAACTGGGCACACAAGGCACGGTGCGTTTTCAATCGACTCTGTGCTCACCGGAGTCTTTTTGATTTTTAGAACATACGTCCATCTTTTGTTTTCGAGAATTTTTTCACGCGTGATGATTCCCATTCGCTCCAGCTTTAGCGCAAGTCTTGAGCCATCCCTGCTTGTGAGCTTGAATTTTTTCCACAGTTCACTTTGCACGATTCCGTCTTCAAAGTTTGCCAGATAAAGACAGACTCTGTTTGTGAGTTTTTCCATGTCAACTTTTTCGATTTGAAAGTTCTCAATTTCCTCGTCGGTGAGCTGTTCCTCTAATTCTTCCTCAAGTGTTTTTTCTGGAATCTCTTCTTTTTTCTCGGCCTTCTTTTTTGCTTTCTCTGCCTTTTTGTCCTGTTTTGCTTTTTCGACTTTCTCTTCTTTTTTCTCTGCCTTTTTGTCCTGTTTTGCTTTTTCGACTTTCTCTTCTTTTTTCTCTGCCTTTTTGTCCTGTTTTGCTTTTTCGACTTTCTCTTCTTTTTTCTCTGCCTTTTTGTCCTTCTTTGACTTTTCAGAAGCCTTCGGTCTTGCCATCAAACTCACGCGCACTTGGTACTGACTTTGGTGTAAATATATAACATAGCATTCAGAAGCTACTGGACGCTGAATTTCTGGCTGGTTGTGATGAATCGATCCCCGCTTTCATCGAAGAGTTGTGCCTCAAGGAGGTATTGGCCGGGAGATTCTATTTTGACTGAAAATCTTTCCTCAAGCGGCAGCGTACCTGATGAGCCATAACACTGATCGAAGAAGGCGCCTTGTTTGATTGCCTTTCTCTGACCAGAAGACACATCATAGACAGTCATGTAGAGATCACCGCAGTTGAATTCCGCATCACTTACAGACACGCTTGCGCCAACATTGTCCGATGTCGTGTATTGACTTTGCAGATCCACTATTTGCATGGAACCAGATGAAGTGCCTGCATCAAAGCTGAATGTGCGCTCACCTTGAAACGCGGTTCCAAGCACCAGTCCTCCAAATATGAAAGAAAATACTATTGGAATTATGAATACGCCCACAGTGGTTCCGGTTGTCAACGAATTTTCTTTTGTATGATGTATCTTTATATCTATTTACAGTTCAGCCCGAATTTTGCGCCTAACTTTGTGTCGAATAAGTTAAATCGTTGCCGCCCAAATAGGCGCTAGATGCGATTACGAAAGTTCCGTGTTAGGGCGTATAGATGCATACATGACTCCGGCGAGATCAAGGTAGGAGACCTAGCTGCATTTGTTGGAAGAAACGAGAGCGGCAAGACGACTATCTTGCAAGCTCTGACTTTGCTCAACAAAGACGAGCGAGTCTCCGAGCTTGATTTGTGCGACGAGATGACAGAGGAGCTCAAGTCCGAAGTGGTGCTTGTGGAGGGTCACTTTCAGCTCAGCGCTTCTGAGACCAAGCTGATAAAGGAAAGATTCCCACATCTTCCAGAAATCAACACAATGAAGATCTTTCGAACAAACAAGAACCCCAAGGTGCAGTATGAGTTTGGCGACATCAAACTGAGCGACGAAAGAAACAAGGCCCTCAACTCCTGGGAGAACTACACGGAAAAGATTCTCGATTTTATCTCCACCATACCAAACCACATTAGGATCCAGTTTAACACCGCCTTCTTTGAGGGACCGCCACCCCCAGACAAGGAGACATATCTGCGAGAGATGATTGAATTCAACAACACACTCCAGGTGCTCGCAGCGGATGAGCCACACATACTGTCGGAGTGGTCAAGGTTCTACGAGGAGCGGGAAAAGACATACGATGAGTTGCTTGTTGGAACGACAGAGAAGACAGCCCTTGAGAACTTCATTTTGGAGCACCTCCATCCACGCTTTGTGTACTTTTCCGATTACAAAAAGATCTACGGCAACATCAACTTGGATGAATACATCAAGGAGATAAAACGTCCAGAGGGTCTAGAGTATGGCGAGGAGTTTGACAAAGCTGAAACAGTCAGGAATCTCTTTTACCTGGCCGAACTAGACACAGAAAAGCTCGAAGAATACAAAAACAGCCCGCCAAAGCTCATCAAGCTCTTAAACACCGCAAGCAGAAGACTCACAGACAGACTAAACCCCGCATGGAAGGGCGACCCAATCCATGTCGATTTGAGGTACAACCCAGGCAACATAATGAGCGTAGTCATTTCCGATGTCCACAGGGACGGAACAGTCACCAACACAGGCCTGCTCAGCAGGAGGGCAGAAGGATTCAAGTGGACCTTTTCGTTTATCGTGAACTTTGCGGCTGAGACGCAGAGGGCGGAGCTAAAGGAAGCAATCCTGTTATTGGACGAGCCCGCAAGAAACCTGCACCCGGCGCAGCAGATGGGAATCTCCGATCTCCTCAAGAGCCTGGCAGGCTCAAACCAGGTGCTGTACGCAACCCACTCACCGTTCATGATATTCGACTACACTCCTGGCAACCTGCTTGTAGTAGAGCTGGACAAGAGGAGACACCTAAGCAGGATCCATTATGACTACTGGAATGCGGACGACGCCACTCTCATTCCCATCCTGTATGGCCTCTCCCGCGGCCTAGTCGAGTCAATAGTAGACAGGGAGATAGGCACCAACTCTAGGCCGGTCATAATTGTGGAGACGATGTCCGATGCGATGTACCTAAACGCCTTTGACAAATTCTTAGAGGACCCAAACATCTCTATGAATCCGCTGAATGTGGTGGCGTCATACAGTAAGAACTCGACAATGCCTCTTGCCATATTTTACCGAAATCATGGCCACAACGTATTTGTCATACTGGACAACACACCAGAGTCAAAGAAAATTGCTGAGCAACTAAAAGCAAACGAGTTTTCTGACATGCAGATAATTTACCTTGAGCACGCCGGCAAACCCATCGAGTCCATCGAGGACCTCATCATGATAGACGACTACCTCCACGCAGTAAACCAGACATACGAGATAAAGCTGAGAAAGGAAGGATTCAGAAACCTCACAAAAGAAGAGGTGATCGCAAAAGGCAAAAAGGGAATAGTAGACAACCTCCGCAGCATCTGGCAGGACCACAGAGACGACGGATGGGACGAATTTGACGTGGAAGAGATTGCAAGGTATATTTGTGAGAAGATATCCCTAAAGGAGGCTGACTTTTTGACCGACAAAACAAAAGACCAGTTCCGCGGACTCTTCAGGCTCATAGCGGAGCGAATAAGGCAACAGCAAAACCTCACGGCACACGTAGGCCTGACCAAGTACCAGCGAAGCAAGCCAAGATAATTCCAGCGAGTTTTCTATTTTACATACAATCCTGATAAATTGTTCTTAATTCTTAAAAAGGGTAAGTAAATAATGTTCAGCAAAGCAGGTAGAATGATTGTGAAATACACTCTGATGGTTTTTGGGCTGGCATTATTTTCACTAGTTGTGTTTCTCCCCGCATCTGCAGACACCGTGGTCGAAAGCACAAATTTTGAAAAAACCACCATACTTGAATTTACAAACAACGACAACACTCCGATAAAAACAATCAGGATATGGCTTGGAGCCGACGCAGGAACATTCAAGTCCTTCAAGACAGAAAGTGGATGGACCGGCCTTAAGACTCCACAAGGGGTGCTTGTGTTTACCACTGACGATGCCTTAGAACCAGGCCAGTCTGTAAAGTTTGGAGTCAAGACCGAGGTCGAGTCGCCTGGAATAAACTGGAAGACCTTGGATGCCAGCGGCAACGAGCTTACCATCGGCAAGGCTGTTCCAGGGCAAACACCACAAGAGATTCAACCTCCAACTCAAGAAACTCAACCGGTGCAGGAAAATCTAGACAACGCTGTGTTCAAAATAATCCCAGACAAGCCAAAAAATGGCGATAGCATCAGAATAGTCGGCTATGGTTTTCCTGCGAACAAGCGGTTTGACTTTTTAATTGATGGTGAAAAGCTGGAAGACTTGGTTACTGACAAGAACGGCAACTTGCTTGGAAGAGCAGAGATACCAGTCACCAAGGCAGCAGACAGAGTCGAGTTTTCCCTCACCGACAATCAAGGAAACAGCAAGGCCATCAGCATCAGAATAGAACACAGAGAGGCCCAGCAAACAGATCCCAAAGCAAAGCACCTTACCGTCGACAAGTTTGTCGAGCTGGTAGAGCCAGGACAAGTAGTCAGCTCAAGCGGCACAGGGGAACCCGGAAGCGCCGTGACCATAACAGTGCAGGATCCATCTGGCACCAAGATTTACGAAGCTGTGACAACCGTGAACAATCAAGGTTTGTGGTCCCATGAGACAACGATCCCTCCAGACGCGCCTCTTGGTACAAGGAAGGTCATATTTAGCGACGGCAGAGACAGCATAGAAAAAATATTCAGTGTGTCGATCTCAAAGACGATACACATTACGTCATCTGCCACCAGATATAATCCCGGTGAGAAAATTGTGTTCAACGGAACAGCACTGGGCGGCAAGCCAGTGGAAGTGGTGATAAACGACCCGATTGGCAAGGAGATATTCTCGGACATCTTGACTGTGGACGATTCTGGAAGCGTGAATTTTGAATACCAGACACAGCCCACATCCACCAAGGGCACATACGTCTTCATATTTACCCAGGAGGAGAAATCTGAGATCCTGCGCATAGGACTTGGCGAGAGCCCAAGCGAGCAGATAGCTGCCAAGTTCGACAAGCTCAACTACCTCACCTCCCAAAAAGCAAAACTCGCACTGCAGGGGCCTGCCAAAGCTGTTGTTTCATTGCTTGTAATCGATCCTTCAGACAAGGTCAAGCTATCAGACAACATAACATTGGGCCTCGACGGCAATGCAGAGTACGAGCTGAGCCTGACAGACTTCAAGTCCGGCGTTTACTCGGTGGTCGTCAAGTACCAAAAGTTCCAGACCAAAGTGGTCTTCTCAGTAGGGCTGCAAACGAGCTCAGGGCCAATCCAGATCCAGACCACAAAGCAGAAATACCAGCTTGGAGACAGCGTCCTGATTTTGGGCTCCACCAATCCAAACGTGCTGCTCAAAATAACAATGTCCGATCCTGATGGTAATGTAATCAAACAAAAAGAGATCTTCTCTAATAAAGAAGGCAAGTTCTCAGACGGCACGTTCAGGGTTCCAAGTGACGCAAAGAACGGAGTTTGGGTCATCAAGGCCACAAGCGGACCAAATCTGGCAGAAACCAAGCTGACCGTGGCTGGAACCATGGAGCAGTCATTTGCGGTGACTGTAAACAAGAGCACCGTCAAAGCAGGCGAGACAATAACCATAAGCGGCACCGGTGGCGGAAAGTCGCAGACCACCATAATCAAGATATTTGATCCAAATAATGCCGAGATAGAAGAGCTTTCCATGAGCTCGACAAAAGACGGCAGCTTCCAGACTCTTTGGACTGTCCCCCAGGGGCTCCAACCAGGTTCCTACAAGATAAAGGCAACAGTAGGCGCTGAAACTGCAGAGACCGCATTCACGGTGCAATAGGCCAGAACGCTTTTTATTACTCTGCCAAGACGTATTCGATGTGAACCTACAAAACATCATCACAGAATACCAGGACTTTCCAAAGAAAGGAATTTTGTTTAGGGACATTAGTCCGATTTTGAAGAACCCGTCTGCTTTATCCTATGTGGTGGACGAGATTGCAAAAAAATACCACGCAAACGACGTCGACCTGTTTGCGGGAATCGAGTCACGCGGCTTCCCCCTTGCGTGCGCCTTGGCGCTACGATACAACAAAGGGATGATCATGATTAGAAAGCAAGGAAAGCTCCCAGGCGCCACTGTGAAAAAGACATACTCGATTGAGTATGGCAAGGCGACAATGGAGATGCAAAAAAACTCCATCAGCCAGGACCAGCGCGTTCTCATCTGCGACGACCTGCTTGCAACTGGCGGCACCGCAAAGGCAGCTGCTGAGCTGGTAGAAAAACTAGGAGGTCGTGTAGCCGGCTTTGCCTTCATAGTCGAGCTCACCGAGCTTGGCGGAAGAGAAAAGATATCAAAATACAAAGTAGAGTCATTGGTGAAATACTAGTGGAGCAGGCAGAGATTGGTATCTTTGGCGGCACTGGAATTTATGATTCCGGCCTGCTGCAGGAAGCAAAAGAGATCACGGTGGAGACGCCGTACGGTAAGCCATCCGACTCCATCACAGTTGGCATCTTCAAAGGTAGGAGGATCGCGTTCATGCCAAGACATGGAAAAAAGCACACAATACCGCCCCACCTCATAAACTACAGGGCAAACATATGGGCATTCAAGCAGCTTGGAATTACGCGCATCATAGCCCCATCCGCCGTAGGCAGCCTCAAAGAAGAGCTCGCCCCAGGCCACTTTGTCCTCCCATCCCAATTTATCGACTTTACCAAGTCGCGCAAGGGTACCTTCTCAGAGGATGGTAGGGTGATACACATCTCAGTTGCTGACCCGTTTTGCCCCGAGCTGCAATCGGCAATACTTGGGGCCGCAAGTGCGCAGAACATTTCGGTGCACAAGGATCGCACCTATGTATGCATAGAAGGGCCAAGGTTTTCGACAAAGGCGGAATCGAGGTTCTTCAAGTCGACAGGTGCTGACATCATAGGCATGACGCTTGTTCCAGAGTGCCAGCTGGCACGCGAGGCACAGATCTGCTACGCCTCAATTTCGACTGTCACCGACTATGACGTGTGGGCCGAAAAACCAGTCACCGCAAAAGAGGTGCTCGAGACGCTTTCAAAGAACGTGCAAAACACAAAGAGATTGCTCACATCCATACCGGACGAGATTCCGCAACAGAGAAAGTGCCACTGCGCAAAGGCGTTAGAAGAGGCAGAGTTTTAGCTGTCCGCAAATGTTTCCTTGTTTATTCCTTCTGGCAGCGTGATGTTTCCCTCGACTAGGTTCTTTTGCAGGGCATCGATCACCGCGTTTACGTCGTAGCCAAGCTTTTTGAGCTCTTTTTCTGTGGATTTTGATATTTTTGCCCCTATGTTATGGCCCCCTATCCTGCCAAACGCGATTGCGGAAAACTTGAATGTGTGGCCGTCAACGCTGAACGTTCCTGTGATCTTGGCCGCCATCTGTGTTCCTTTGACGTCGTTTACATGGACATCCAGTTGCATTGCGCCCACCTTAGATCTCTATTGCCTTGTTGACATAGTCGTCGATTAGAAAACTTGCATGGTTGGGGTCATCGACTGCAAAGTTCTTCACCGGAATCTCGATCACCTTGTCGTCTGGGTTTTCCACCCTGAGCGTGCCGTTTTCCTTTAGTTTGACGAGCTTCCACCTATCCTTTCCTTTGAAGAGCTTTCTTACCAGCACAGCCCATTTTTCATCAGGCTCTATCTTTGGCATTCCGACATAATCCACGATCGAGTCTATGCCTAGCTGTTTTTCCTCACAAAACCTTTTTTTACACATAGCGCAGCGCCACACATCTATTGAGCCTATCGTCCTGTCATTGTGGTTGATGTTTGTCACTCCAAAGTAGGTGATCTGGTGCTTGCAGCCTTCCTCGACGCTCATCGACTTGTGGCGCAAATAGGTGTTATTTAGTCCTTGCACGATCATAATGGTCTTCCAAGGCCACACCTATGTTATCCACTGTGAGATTTTTTTTAAATTCAATGTTCTCCTTTTGGCACATCTTTCTGTACATGTTTACCGCGGTAAACCTTGGGTGCATTGCTTCAAACTCCGTTGGAGTCAGGTCTATGAACCCTCCTCGTTCGACAAGGGATTTTGCGGCCCGTAGTGCGTCGTCGTAGCTTATTGCAAGCCCTTGTGCGATTTTGCGTGCGTCCATTTTGCCTCTGATAGTCACATACAAGAAGACCTTAGCCTCAAGGGGGCTGAGTTTGATTTCTTCGATGAGATCTTTTTCAACCCTCTCTAAGCTCAATGCCTCTTATTGTATGCGTCAATAATTAAATCTCGGGTTGCTTTGCCTTGAAGAGTTTTTTTGACAGTTTGATCGAAAACCCCATGCCCACAAAGTGCACTATTGCGCCCACGATCAGTGCAGCTATTTTGTCTCCAAGCAGGTACCAGCTTGCAAAGAAAGCTGCCAGTGACGGAATTGTGATTATTGCGCCTATGATAGAGCCTTTTAGGAATATCCCCTTGGTCGGGTTCGGTTGTGCCTTTTTGTCCACAAATGACGGTTCCACCCCCATAATAAAAATCGATTTGGCAGATTGTCTAGCTGTTCGTTCCGAACATATGGCTGTTTAATTTTGTATGCTGCAAACCCAACTTGTGGCAAATAGAAAGTACCTGAACCGCGATGGTGACAAGTCAAAAAATCCTGACGACGCCCTTAAGCGCCCAGACAAAGAGATCTATTTGAAAAATACCACAAACATGCACACAACGGACACAGTTGAGCTTGGCTACAACATTAAAGAAGTCAACGACTATCTGAATTCACTGAGCAAGCATATTGCAGAGCAAAAGGAAAGGATCGAGCAGATAAAAAACAAGCAGAGTAGCTTTGAGAAGGAGCTAGACATACTCAAGGTCGGCCAACCTGTTCCGGTGGAGCCTTCAAGCACAGAATTTGAAAGCTTGGGAAAGGAATTTGAGTCTGACAAGATCATCGACGACATCAACGCAATCGTGGAAAGGGAGGTGCAGAACAGAATAATGGTTTTGGAAAGCCAGCTGCAGGAAGAAAAGAAAAACTCCGCCGAATTCAAGAGAATGCTTGAGCAGAACCTAAGAAAATTCAACAAAATAGAAAAAAGCTTGGTCGTAGAAAAGACGGTTCTAGAGTCCGAGGTCAAGGAAATAACCCAAAAGCTGATTCAGGCAGAAAGGCTTTCGGCAATGGGCGAGCTTGCGTCACGGCTTGCCCACGACATGAGGAATCCTCTTTCAGCCATCAAGGGGACAGTCCAATTGATCAAAAAGACAAGCAAAAACATGGACGAGTCCACTCTCAGGAGGATTGACCTTATCGAGAAATCTATTTTCCGCATGACGCATCAGATCGACGGCGTGCTGGATTATGTGAAGGAGACACCACTCAACAAGAAGCCGTCTTCACTAAACGAGATAATCATCTCTGCGCTGCAGACCCTGATGATCCCCTCAAATGTCACCATTAATTTCCCAAAAGATGACGTCGTGCTTTTGTGCGACTCGCATAAAATCGAGATCATGTTTGCAAACATGATACTGAATGCAATTCAGGCAATCGGAGACGGCAAAGGCACAATCAACATCAGGGCAAAAAAGCAGCAAAACGACATACTCATTAAAATCGAAGACACTGGTCCTGGAATACCGGCCAGCATAATTGGCAAGATCTTTGATCCACTCTTTACCACAAAGCAGGAAGGGACCGGCCTAGGACTTGCCAGCTGCAAGAGCATAGTGGAGCAGCATAAAGGCACCATATCTGTGTCAAACAACCCAACCACGTTTTCGATTTCGCTGCCGTTTTACACTTGACTCTAAATCGTCCATAAATGCTTTATATTTAGTTGGACACAACTAATCCAAGTGGCAAGCTACAAAAAATCCTACTCAAATGAGCAGTCGATAAACTTCATAGTCCCTATAATGATAATCCTGTTTTTGGGTATAGTGTACATCATGTCTTTGCGCTACGGCCAAGGCGCCGTCAGTTTTATTTTGGTAGGAATTGCGGCTGCGACCATGATTTACTGGGGGTTCGTACTCAAAAAGATGACCAAGACAGAGAAGCCCAAGTATACGGCAAGGGAGGCAGAAAGCAAGAACTGGGTCTACGACCTCATCAAGGGTGAAAACGAGATCGTCTTTGTCGCAGAGGTTCCTGGGCCTGACGACAAAATAATGGTCAGGCTAATAGATGGCGTCCTGTATGTGCGCGGCTCTGGCAGCTTTTCAAAGGAGGTGCCAATAGACGGCGCATCAGGAATGGAGATAGCGGATTTCAAGTACAGAAACGGCGTTCTTACTTTGCGGATTAGAAGGCCACTTGCTACTTCATAACGGATATTACGTCAGAAGCCACACTGGAAAAATCACAACCACAAAATAATTGTGAAACTTTCATCACACACAACGAAATCTAGTACGACCTAGAAACTACGCAGTAATCAGCAAAAATTTGAATGTCTGCCCTACAAATCAGATTACATGCTTTTTGCGATTTCTAGTTTTTCTGGCAGGTACTTGTCCGTAATGTTTGTCAGTCCGTACTTTGAGAATGCCTCAAGCTCCGCCTTTCTTTTTATCTTCAAAAATATCTCAAGCTCCTTTTTCCAGATTCCCTCCTGGTACCGTGGGTCTTTTTGCAGATCGTAGATTCTTTTGATGTCGGATTCGGTCATTGGGATGGTCGGCAGCTTGTATTTTTCAATGTCCGATGCCCACACGCCGATCCACTTTGCGTCTGGGACGGTAAGCTCCCTTAGGTGGGCAGCGTTCGCAGATCCTGATTTTATGACCATTGCGATGTGCTCGCCGTACACGTCGCCGTCAGTCAGTATGACTACCGGCAGCTTCATCTGATCATGCAGCCTCTTCAAAAGATATCTAGTCGAACGCGGGGCTTGGCCCGCAGTGTCAATTATTATGGCCTTGAATTTCTTGTCCACCTTTTCTTCGACAAATCTTGTAAATAGACCACCTTTCTCTATTGCAATCACCAACTCTGCGCTAGTGTCCACAAGCTCGGCACTAGAAAGACTTGGTCCAATCAAGTAGCCGTCAGGATGGTCTGACAGGTTCGTTCTTCTCCCTTCGTACCCAGGCACGGTATACTCTATAGTCAAATCGCCAAACACGCTGCTTCGCTCTTCGGGAAATATGTGGAAATCCTCGCGCGGCCTTGCCAAGACTGCCTCTAGATCCACGATTATGTTGTCTGATTCCGGCTGGTCCTCAAAGTCGATTGCAAAGGCCTGTGAAGAATAGTAAATGTCTCTGAGCGTGGATGATTTTTTTTCTTGTACCAATCTGTTTGCAAAAAACGCAAGCCATATCAATTGTGTAAACGAGCGGAGCTGCGCCATGTTCCTTGAGCTGCGGAGGCCTGCTGCCTTTCCCAGAACATACTGGCGCAACTTTTTGTCGTACACAATGTTGTTGACTGACCTGCTGGGCACGTAAAACTGTGGGAACTGTCCCTTTTGCAGATCATTATACACCTTTTCGCCCTCTGCCCTTAACAGCTCAAGAAGCGAGTCCCTCTTTGCAGCTGCAACCTTTTCTGATTTACTCTTGGGCTTCGACATTTGTGCTCAAATCCTTGATTAGTTTCTTGTAGTCAGGCTCTTTATTTTTACCTGCCAGCTCTGTTGCAAACTGGGCAATAAGCGGAAGATACTTTTGGTAGAGATTCGTCCTCTTTTTCTCAATTTCTGCAAGGCCACGCTTTGACATGTATGCCGATAGCTTGCGTGCAAGATACTGCAGTGCAAGCCGCAGCTCCTTTTCTATCTCCGGCCTGTCTGCGACGTTTTCTTTGCCTACAGTCTTGTATGGGATGCGGGTAGAACATATGTGGCTGACTATGACAAGCGGCGCGTCGTTTTTCACCTTGTACCTTCCCCAGTCCACCTCGTTTACCACCTGCAACACCACGTCGCTTCCCTCATCATACAGCAACGGGATCCTGTTTGCAAACCGGTACACCGTGATCTTGCCTGGCTGAATCTGGCCGCCGTATGCTATTCCCATCTCAACTATGAATGGAAACCCCGAATATGCCGAAGCGCTCCTCTGGATCACCTCGTAAAAATCTGGCTTGAAGAACTGCTCGATTCCCTTTCTGAGCGGCTCTTCGCCAAGAGGTGCAAGACAGCTTGGGTCTGGCGTCAGAAACTCTTCGTACTTTTGCAGAGAGTCTGCAAGATGCACAAGCTCTTCATTTGTAAAGGAGCCTATCCGCTTTTCTGCCTTGAGCCCTGCAAACTCGCAGAACTTGAGCGCTGTTGCCTGGCCTATCCTCTGGAACCTCTTGGTAAGAAAAGTCACAAGTGTTTCTCCAGATACGGTGTTCGCAAGCTGCTTGAAATACGGGCTGGACTTGGGCATATCGACTGTGACCGATTTTGCCTCGCCATAATCCCAGTAGGTAATATGTTTGTGCATCATGTCCACATCGTCGATTCTTATCCTTCTCAGCTTTTCAAAGTCCATCTTCAAAAAAGACATCAGTGCCACTATGACTCTGACAGGCCTTGAGAGATTTTGCCATTTCTTTTCTGCCTTTGCCATTATCCCCTCAAAATTCAGGCTCTTTTTTGAAAGCCCCAATTCTTTCCGAACCTTTTCTATCATGGCATCATCGAGCGTAGGTATCTGGTAGTGTGTGTCAACGATCATTCGGCGTATTGTTTCGACGTCAACTCCATGGGGGTGCGGCTTGATTATTGTGGGCGGCGGCGGCATCGTCTCAACGATTCTTTTGTACTGGAATCGCTCGCCTTTCGGATCATCAAATGTTATGGTCGCGTATGGGGTGATAAGCGAGGTCTGGTACACATAGTCCCTGATCTTGGAGCCTGCCTTGGAGTAGTCCCCCTCCAGGGTGATGCTCACAGAAAGCCCTTTTCTGTTTGTTTCCTTTGTTGTATGTTTTCTGATTATCGGCTTGTTTTTTTGGATGTCGAGCATCATCTCGTATTCGTGGCTTGTCTTTCCGTCTGTGGAGCTTGACACGACCACCGGCTTGTTTGTGGTGATCTGGCCGTACAAGATTGCCATCGTTGCGCCAAGGCCGAACATTCCGCGGGCCTGCTTTAATCCAAATTTCGAGCCATACAAGACGGTCCCAAACGCCATTGGGATCTGCTTTGACTCCATTCCAGGCCCGTTGTCCCTTACCGTCAGGACGTAGTGCTTTGGATCCGGCTTTTCAGGGTCGACTGCCTTGATTGTGAGGTGTATGTCCGGCAGTATGCCCCTTTGGTCGCACGCATCGAGCCCGTTTTCGACGAATTCGCGAACAGCCGTATACAGCGAACGCGTCGGGTTGCTAAAGCCTGCCAGATCCCTGTTTCTATAAAAGAACTCCGACGGCGATATCTGTGAGAATGTTTCCTTAAGAGACATCGTCTTTTTCCCACAGCTGAAGTCTGTCTAACTTTTCTTTGCGCCTGCTTGCCTCAAGTCTCCCGTACACCGAGCCGTGCTTGCTTCCAGAAGAAAGCGACGAGATGGCCGATACTGCTAGCTTGATGTGGTGCGAGTCGCCAATTATTGAAACTGTTTTTCCATATACGCAGATTGAGGTATTGGTAAGATTTTCCATGTTTGACCTTGCCCTACCTCCCTCTCCGATAATTCTTCCTTTTATCCTTTCAATTTGTTGTGGAGACTTGCCTGCAAAGTCTCTAAGATCTATTACGTGAAGCGAGTACTCGTCTTGCAGGAGCTTCATTGCGTTTTGCGGCGAAAAGCCACGTCCAATAGCTGTGACGATCTCGACTGCCTTGAACGGTTGGATCTGGCTGATCGAGCCGTCGCTGACAATTTCTATTTCTCCAGTCTCCGAGTCAATTCCCAGTTTGACAAAACAGTTTTTTTCTATTTGCAGCTTTACTTTGCCGGCTTTACCAATAAGTGCGCCTACTCGGTCCACTGGTATCCTTACTATTTTTTCAAAGCTCATGCTGTTATTTTTGAGAACACGTCGGCGGGGTTTTCAACCGTTAATCCTCTTTTTGCAAAGAAGTAGGACATATTTTTAATGTCTCTTTGAAGAAAGTTTTGAGCATTTGGGTGCATTGTGTCGACTGCCGATCCTAGATCAAAGAGGACAAGGCCCTTCTCCGTTTTAAAAACATTATACTCCGACAGATCACCATGAACCAGTCTTGCGTCCCTGTACAACCTAAAGACAATGTCTCGAAGCTGCAGGTAATCATTTTCGTCAACTTCGGTTTCATGCAATGTGGGGGCCGGCACCCCGCCCTTTCCTACAAACTCCATGGCAAGTACGTTTTTTGACACATGGAGCGGTTTTACGACGGGCAGGTTTTTTTTGAAGCACTGTTGCAGATTCCTGAACTCTTTTTTTGCCCACAAAAAGACGATGTTTCTTGTGCCCGACTTGACGTGTGCAAATCGCGGGTCACCGACGATGTAAGGCAGACGTTTTTTGAAGCTCGAAGTTGATACCAAGTACACCTTGAGCGCCACGTCCTTGCCTGCGCCATCCACTGCCCAAAATATGACCGACTCCTTTCCCGCCTTGACTATGCCGTTTACATATGCAATTATCTTCTGGTTTATCATTTCATACATGGTGAACATCGTAGATCTGTCCAGGACTTGGTTGACAGTCTTGTCTTTCTTAAAGCCGTCCTGCAGCGACTTTTTTTTCTTTGGGAATATCTTTGCGAATTTTTCCTCCACATCATCAAAATCAGGAAAATCCTCAGAAGACATTTTCACTTCAAGACATGACAGCTAGAAATCTTTTGGGAGATGGCCATTTTCTTTGAGCCAATCAACCTGGGCAAGTGTGAATCTCCAAGTGATGTCGCCTCTGTCATCTTGCTTAAAGTCCCACGGCGCAATAATCACTACGTCGTTGTCACGGATCCAGATTCTTCTTTTCAGTTTGCCTCTTATCCTGCCGCGGCGGGTCTTGCCATCAGTGCATTTGACTAGAACCTGGTCACTGCCCAAAAGCTTGATGACTCTGCCCAACATCTCGCCTTGTTGCGGGAGCTGGATGTCCTTTAGCTCACTTTCATTTAGAACCTTACGTTTTCCCAATTATACGACTAGAAGAAATTTTCTATATAACTGTGTGCATTAGGTTTTGAAAAATAATCAGCAAAATGATCATGCGACAAATTTCTGACACACTCCCGACCCTAAAGGGTTCGGGGTTCTGCTTTTGCTGTTTTTCCGTCTCATCTGTCGCCATCAAGCGGGTTTTTGCAGAACCAACACACAGTCGAGTTTTACGGTTACAGTCGTCT
>JAWCQC010000007.1:0-61204 GCA_038869975.1 Candidatus Nitrosotenuis sp. | reverse complement strand
CATTCGCTCTAGGCGAGACTATAGTGACATGGACTGCTACAGATCAAGCAGGCAACTCTGCTACAGCAACGCAAAAGGTAACTGTAGTCGACACCACGCCACCCACAATAACCCCACCGGCAGACATCACAATTGAGGCAACATCAGCCAACGGCAACAAAGTCGCACTAGGTGATGCGTCTGCATATGATGCAGTATCGCTATTTGCAGTCACAAACGATGCTCCATCTACATTTCCGCTAGGCGAGACCACAGTGACATGGACTGCAACCGACTCATCTGGCAATAATTCAACTTCAACGCAAAAGGTAACTGTAGTCGACACCACGCCACCCACAATAACCCCACCAGCAGACATCACAATTGAGGCAACATCAGCTGATGACAATTCTGTTTCTTTGGGCTCGCCGTCAGCAAGTGATACAGTAAGCGATGTATTAGTTGCAAACGACGCCCCGGCCACATTCGCTCTAGGCGAGACTATAGTGACATGGACTGCTACAGATCAAGCAGGCAACTCTGCTACAGCAACGCAAAAGGTAACTGTAGTCGACACCACGCCACCCACAATAACCCCACCGGCAGACATAACGGCCGAAGCCACATCAAAATCAGATAACACCGTATCCTTGGAGGCGCCAGCAGTATCTGACAATGTGGGCGTTGCAAGCATCACAAACGACGCACCAGAAAAGTTCCCGGTAGGCGAGACAATAGTGACTTGGACTGCTACAGATCAAGCAGGCAATTTGCAGACCATATCGCAAAAAGTAATTATTGTCGATACAATTCCACCCAATTTCGCAAAATTAGATCAAGTAATTGTTGAGGCCACAGGAGTTGAGAACAACAAGGTTACACTTGAAGTTCCACAAGTCTCCGATATTCTGGATATTATATCCATTACAAACGACGCCCCGGCCACATTCGCTCTAGGCGAGACTATAGTGACATGGACTGCTACAGATCAAGCAGGCAACTCTGCTACAGCAACGCAAAAGGTAACTGTAGTGGATACAACTGCACCAAAGCTCACAGCACCACAAAATATTGTAATTGATGCAATCGCACTTGAGACGCCAGTATCTGTTGGAACGGCAACTGCGGTTGATCTGACAGATCCATCACCACAAATAACGAATAACGCTCCATCAATATTTCCGCTTGGTGAAACCATAGTGACCTGGATGGCAGTTGACAAGTATGGTAACTCGATTAACCAGACCCAGTCTGTAATAGTGCAAGCATGTGGCAAACCACAAGGCTCGTACAATCTGATCCTTGGAACTGAGGAGGATGACATGTTGCTTGGCACAACGCTTGCAGACCTCATATTCGGATTTGGCGGAGATGATATCATAATTGGAGACAAAGGAAACGATTGCATCTTTGGAGGCGAAGGCGATGATATTATGTATGGAAACGAAGGCGACGACATGATTAAGGGAGATAACGGGGCAGACATAATCAAAGGACAATCAGGTCAGGATGCACTTGATGGCGGATCTGGCGCAGACATAATTGACGGTGGAGATGATAATGACTCTTGCATCGCCTCAGAAAAAGATGGGGACCTAGTGGCCAAGTGCGAGTCATAGCGACAAACAAGGACTGGCCAAGAAGGGTAGCGTTTAGGATTAATAATAACGAAAAAACCAAACAAAATCGTTGCTTAATTCAAAATCGTTATTTACACAAGCAAAAAAACTGATTCCTGCAGGAGTAAATAGCCCAGTAAGATACTTTGCACCTTATCCATTCTTTGTAAAAAAAGCCCAAGGTGGCTATATTTGGGATGCAGACAGAAACAAGTACCTAGATTTCTGCGCAGGCTATGGCGCAATGTTGCTTGGACACAAAAGGAAGGAGATCATATGTGCTGTACAAAAACAACTAAAAATCGGAACGATGTACGGGGCGCCAACTGACCTCGAGGTAGAACTTGCAAAACTAATCACTCGAATTTATCCGTCAATGCGCAAAGTCCGACTTGTAAACACGGGAGCCGAGGCAACCATGACTGCGATCAGGCTTGCCAGAGGGTTTACAAAAAAGAAAAAGGTGATCAAGTTTGAAGGCTGCTATCACGGCGCGCACGAATCAATGCTGGTCAAGGCAGGTTCTGCACATCACGGAATGCCAATTTCTGCTGGCGTTCCAGACGATTTTTCAAAAAACACAGTGGTGGTACAGTATAACAACGCAGCACAGCTAGAATCGGTAATTAAAAAAAATAATGATGTAGCAGGTGTGATAGTGGAACCAGTACTTGGGAACATGGGCCTTATCTTGCCAAACAAAAATTTTCTACAAGATATCAGAAAAATCACAAAACAGCACGACGTACCGCTCATCTTTGACGAAATCATAACCGGATTTAGGCTCTCGCTTGGCGGAGCTCAGCAATACTTTGGAATCACGCCGGACATAACCACACTGGGAAAATCTCTTAGCAACGGTTTTGTCATATCTGCCGTTGGTGGCAAAAGTGAAATTATGGATAACCTGGCACCTTTGGGCGAAGTCTACGAAGCTAGCACATTTGCTGGAAACCCAATCTCGGTTACCGCAGCCATAGCATCGATTAAGACGATGTCGAAGCTCAAGCACAAAATCTACCCCACATTAGCTGATTTCTGCTCAAAACTAACAAGATCGATAGATGAAACAGCACAAGATTTGAAGATCCCGCACCAGGTAAACGCCATCGGTTCTATGTTTCAGGTGTTCTTTACAAACGAACCAGTAATGGACTATGCAAGCTCAAAAAAGTCAGACACCAAAAAATTCGAAAAACTATTCAAGAACCTTCTAAAAAAAGGCGTTTTTGTAGCACCATCACAATTTGAAACTGTATTCCTATCGTACGCACATACACATTCAGACATTGAACATACGATAAACGCTTACGAGGGAGCACTCAAGGCGGTGATATCTTGAAATACGTTTTGGGTACAAGGGGCAGCCAACTGTCCTTGGCACAGACAAGATGGGTGATTGCAGAACTACAAAAGAAGAATTCGGGTACCGAATATGAGGTAAAGACAATTAAGACAAAAGGCGACACCGATGCCAGACCGCTTTTCACCATTAATCAAAAAGGCATCTTTGAAAAAGAAATAGACAAAGCAGTGGCAGATGGTGTCGTGGATTTTGCAGTACACAGCCTCAAGGACGTACCATCGACACTTGCCGACGAACTTGTACTTGGCTGTGTGCCAAAGAGGGAGCCGTTCAACGATGTCTTCATTGCCAAGGAAGACTATACTCTCGAAACAATTCCTAGTGGTTCAGTAATCGGAACAAGCAGCCTAAGACGCGCAGTACAGGTCTCTAAGAAAAGATCTGATCTCGTCGTCAAACCAATTCGTGGCAATGTGGAAACCAGAATAAAAAAAGTTCAAGACGGCATGTTTGATGGGATAGTGCTTGCACAAGCAGGAATAAACAGGCTCGGCATCCATGTAAAATACACACGACTCCCCACAATTGACTTCCCCCCATCTCCAGGACAAGGCGCATTGGGAATTGTATGTAGAAAAAACGACAAAAAAACATTGGATATGTTAAAAACAATCGAAGACCAAAACACTCGAATCGCGGTAGAGTCTGAAAGGTCGTTGTCGTCATTTGTGGACTCTGGATGCAGGTTCCCAGTAGGCGCGTTTGCTCAAGTAAATGGTGATCTAGTGAACTTGACAGTAGTTGCATATTCAATTGATGGCAAAGATATGCTGGTTGTACAAAAATCGGGGCGAAAATCGAACCCATGCGAGGTAGGCAGACAGGCCGCAGAAGAGCTACAACGAAAAGGTGTAAATGAATTGGCAAAAGACTGGAGAGAAAAGTTGGAGGAATGGAACAAAAAATGAGCGGAACTGTGTATCTGGTCGGAGCTGGCCCAGGTGATCCAAAACTAATCACGCTTAGGGCAGTCGAGCTTTTGAAAAAAGCGGATGTAGTTCTATACGACCGACTGGTCAGCAAAAAAATAATCGCAATGATCCCAAAAAAGGCACAAAAGCTCTATGTAGGTAGAGACGTGGGCGATGACTACAGACACCAAGATGCGACAAACCAGCTCATGGTAAAATATGCAAAATCACACAAACACGTGGTCCGCCTCAAGGGCGGAGATCCGTTTATCTTCGGACGTGGTGGCGAAGAAGCAGAATACCTAAGAAAAAACAAAATCCGATTTGAAATAATCCCTGGGATCACTTCCGGGATAGGCTCTGCAATTTATTCTGGCATACCATTGACTCATAGAAAATATTCATCGTCTGTAGTGTTTGTAACAGGACATGAAGATCCGCAAAAAACAAAATCGCCTGTAAAGTGGAAGCTACTCGCAAAATCAGCCGAGACTATTGTGATCATGATGGGGTTATCAAGAATCGGGGTGATCTCAAAAGAATTGATTGCGGGGGGCCTTTCGGCACGTACACCTGTAGCAGTAATCCAAAATGGCACTAGTGAAAACCATAGAATGGTAGTTGGCACGCTTGGAAACATCGTACAAAAAATCAAACAACACAAAATCACGCCGCCATCAATAATTATAATAGGAAATGTCGTAAAGCTTCACAAAGCAGTAGGGTGGAGAAAATGATCTCGGGAAAAACAATTGCAATTACACGCTCAAAAGAAGATTCTAAGGAGTTCATCGACTTGGCGGCAAAAGAAAACGCCATACCGATGCCTATTCCTACAATTGAGCTTATCAGCAAGGGAGACAAAATCGTGGACGAATTTCTGTCTGATATTGAAGAGTTCAACCCTGACTACTCTGTTTTCATGAGCTCAAAAGCAGTAAAGCTCCTTTTTGACGTGGCAAAAAACACTGGAAAGTATCGGCAACTACAACTTGCTGTAGCAAACACGATAGTGATGGCAGTAGGGCCTAAAACCAAAGAGGCGCTGGAAAAAGAAGGCGTCAAGGTATCATACATGCCAACAAAATACTCGTCAGTGGGGGTAGGAGAATTGTTTACTAGACTGAATGCGGAAGGCAAAAAAGTAATCGTGCCACGCAGCGGCGCTTCAACTGAGTTCTTAGCAAAGCTTTTGCAAAAAATAGGACTTGTGGTGAAAGAAAACTATCTTTACGACGTGAAAGCGTATTCCGATACTACACAATGGAAAGAATTCAAAGAGGCCTTTTCAAACAAAAAAGTAGACGGAATTGTTTTCACTAGCGCGTCATCAGTCAGAGGGTTTTTTGAAATAATGTCTGCAGATTATGACACAAATGATCTAGCGAAGCAGCTGCAAAAATTACAGATTGTGGCAATAGGTCCATTCACTGCAGAAGAATTAAGAAAATTCAACGTCGAACCAAAAGTTGCCAACGTACATACCGTTCATGGGGCCTTTGACGCAATGAAAAATATTTTTTCATTAGCTTGAGCTATGTTAGCTATAGCTACTCCGACGAACAACTAGTAAACAGTGTATAATCTATTTATAACATAACAAAGCTTTGCACTTTATGGCCACAGAAAATCTGGAGATGGATTATTCGAAATATGATTTTAAAGATTCGACTGAGATGTATGTGCACCTCTCCAAAAAAGGACTCTCAAAAGAAGTCATTAAAGAAATCAGCAAACTAAAAAACGAGCCACAGTGGATGCTCGACTTTAGGTTGCGCTCCTATGAAGTTTTCATGAAAAAACCAATGCCAAATTGGGGACCTGATCTTGGCGCAATTGATTTTCAAAATATTTACTATTATGCTAAAGCCTCTGAAAAAACAGAAAAAAGCTGGGATGACGTTCCTGCTGAAGTAAAAAAGACATTTGACAAGCTCGGCATCCCAGAGGCAGAGAAGAAATTCCTTGCGGGAGTAGGTGCGCAGTACGAATCCGAAGTTGTGTACCACAACCTAAGAGAAGACCTTGCAAAAAAAGGCGTCATATTTTTGGACACGGATACCGCACTCAAGGAACACCCAGAAATATTCAAAAAATACTTTGGAAAAGTGATTCCGCCAGAAGATAACAAATTTGCTGCGTTAAACAGCGCAGTTTGGAGCGGTGGCTCTTTCATCTACATCCCACCCGGAGTCAAAGTAGACATGCCACTACAAGCATACTTTAGAATCAACGCAGAAAACATAGGACAGTTTGAGCGAACACTCATCATAGCAGATGAGGGATCAGAAGTCCACTACATAGAAGGGTGTACTGCGCCAGTTTACTCATCAGAATCATTGCATTCTGCAGTAGTTGAGCTGATT
Source organism: Candidatus Nitrosotenuis sp. (assembly GCA_038869975.1). Taxonomy (GTDB): domain Archaea; phylum Thermoproteota; class Nitrososphaeria; order Nitrososphaerales; family Nitrosopumilaceae; genus Nitrosotenuis. The sequence goes on along the minus strand of JAWCQC010000007.1, from coordinate 54,963 downwards.
GCACACAAAGGCGCCAAGCTAAGGTACACCACAATCCAGAACTGGAGCAGCGATGTGTACAATCTTGTGACAAAGAGAGCGTATGCATACGAAGGTGCAACGGTAGAGTGGATCGATGGGAACATCGGCAGCAAAATCACAATGAAATATCCTGGAATCTACCTACTTGAGCCAAGAGCGCATGGTGAGACCCTTTCAATTGCGTTTGCAGGAAAAGGACAACATCAAGACACCGGCGCAAAAATGGTTCACCTGGCACCAAACACGACATCCAGAATAACCTCAAAATCTGTCAGTCGTCTAAACGGCAGAACAACATACAGAGGACTACTGCACGTCGCAAAAGGAGCAACAAACGTAAAGGCATCAGTAAGATGCGATGCATTACTTCTTGATGATACTTCAAAGACGGATACCTATCCATATATGGAAATAAACCAAGAGGACGCCACTGTAACTCATGAAGCAACTGTCGGGAAAATAGGTGATGAACAAATCTTCTACCTCATGACTCGCGGTTTCTCTGAAGAAGAAGCACTCACACTAATAGTGAACGGATTCATGGAACCATTCACAAAAGAACTTCCAATGGAGTATGCAGTAGAACTAAACCGACTCATTAAACTAGAAATGGACGACTCTGTAGGATAGCGCCTCCAAATACCATCGTTGTACCATGCAAACACTTGCCCTATCAACAATCACTCCTACACACGTGGCTGAAATATCCGCAGCAAAAAATGAGCCCGAGTGGTTAAAGCAATATAGGAAAAACTCATTTTTGCTTTATCAAAAACTGCCACCGGAAGTATCTCCACTCTACAACAAATACACTGACGCAAAGCGTATGGACCCAAACCAAGTCTCGCTAGCTCTGGACTCGCAAAATGCAGTGTTTGACTCGCTCAAACCAAGGCTTAGCGAACTCGAGTCGGAAAACCACATAATACAGACTGGCACCAACATCTTTCGCATCAACATCACTGATGAACTAAAATCAAAAGGCGTAGTAATTTCATCAATCTACGATGCAATAAAAACACACGGTGATCTAATAAAGAAAATCTTTGAATCAAGCGATCCAAAAGAAGACAAGTATACCGCGTTAAACAACGCAGCATTTAACTCGGGAATATTCATCAAAATACCAAAAAACACAATTTTGGAAAAGCCAATTCATCTGGTGTCGTCTATATCGCCAGATGGCACATCGGTAATATCTCGTAATGTGATAGTTGCTGAGCAAGGCAGCAAGGCAGGTGTGATTCAGGAACTATATGCACCAAAAGGAACAAAGCAGCAAGCATATCTCGAATTGCTCACAGTTCAAGCGGAACATGCAAGCAACCTCCAGCTTACTACATTCCAAGCTATGGATCAATCGGCAGTGAGCTTTTCCACAAGGAACTGTACGGTCTTGCAAGACGCAAAGATAAGTTGGTACCTTGGATTATTCGGCTCTTTACTTTCGCGCTACAAAACAAACTATTATCTTGACGGACAAGGCGCATCAGCACAGGACGCCGAAGTCGTATTTGGACACAATGAGCAGTCGTTTGATCTATCAGCAAACTTGATTCATCGGAAACCATCTACTGAAGGACAAGTAGTGCAGAGATCCGTTCTTAAAAACAGGTCCAAGTCTTTATTCAAAGGAATGATCAAAATACTTGAGGGTGCGTCGCAATCAAAATCATTTCTTTCTGGTCGTTCCATTTTGCTAGATAAGGACGCAAAATCGGATGCAATTCCAGGACTTGAAATTCTCACTAACGATGTGAAAGCGACACATTCTGCATCAGTCGCCCAAGTCGACGAAGAACAGATCTTTTATCTCGCAACACGCTGCTTGAACAGACAAGAAGCAGAGCGAATAATCGTTGAAGGGTTTTTGGAACCAATGTCGCGTTCAATGTCTTACCAAGTACGCGCGTGGATTGCCTATCTGATAGAATCCAAATGGAACAATAGAGATCTTGTCATAAAATCAGATGAGCACTTGCGTGCAATAGTCGAAGTAGAAGAGGTCAGATATAAAGAAGCAGACCAGCTTGAGACACACTACAAGTACAGGTGAGTGGGTCTTGAGTAGGTGGATAAAGGCGTGCTCGACAAACCAACTTGGGATAAATCAAATGCTCAGTTTTGATTTTGAGGACAAAAAATTACTGCTCACGAATCTTGGTGGCAAGATTTACGCAACAGATAGAATCTGTACTCACGAAGAGGCCGATCTCTCGAGCGGTTTTTTGAGTAGTGAGGGTGTCAGATGTCCATTACATCTCTCTGTTTTCAATTTGGAAAATGGCGTGCCGCAAAACCCGCCTGCAGAAAAACCTCTCAAAACGTACAATATTAAAGTAGACAAAGATGACATCTATGTAGAGGTTTAAGGATTGCAGCAATCTATTTCTGTTGAGCAAATTCGTAAAGACTTTCCCATACTGCAAAGGAAGGTAAGAAACAACAAATCACTTGTGTATCTTGATAATGCCGCAACTACGCAAAAACCAATTCAAGTAATCAACGCAATCTCGGATTTTTACACAAATCACAACTCTAACATACACAGAGCAGTCCATGCGTTGGCAGAAGAGGCAACCCAGGCCTATGAGACAACGCGCGACAAAATAGCGCAGTTTCTAAGCATAAAAGACAGGCAAGAGATAGTGTTTGTTCGTGGTACGACGGAGGCAATCAACCTCGTTGCATATGCCTGGGGGAGACAAAACGTAAGCAAAGATGACATTGTGGTCACCACAGAGTATGAACACCACAGCAACATTGTTCCATGGCAGCTCTTGACACAAGAAAAACAAGCAAAACTAGAATACATCGGTGTGGATGATGACGGTCAACTCATTCTAGAACATCTTGACCGCTACTTGGAAACTGGCAGAGTCAAACTCGTAACCGTGAGCCAGATGTCAAATGTTCTTGGAACGATATCTGACGTGCCTGAAATAATCAGGCGTTGCAAAAAGGCCGGAGTTCGCGTTCTAATCGACGGCGCGCAATCTGTGCCGCACATGAAGGTAGACCTAAGCCAGATTGGATGCGACTTTTTTGCATTTTCGGCACACAAGATGCTAGGACCAACAGGCGTGGGAGTACTGTGGGCAAAAAAAGAACTCCTTGAGCAGATGGCACCGTTCCATGGGGGAGGAGATATGATTCGTGAGGTTCACAAATACGAAACTACATGGAATGATCTTCCATACAAGTTTGAGGCAGGAACACCAAATATTGCAGACGTGATCGGGTTTGCTGCAGCAATAGACTATCTTAACAATCTTGGAATGGATTACGTCAGGCAGCACGAAATTGAACTGACAAAATATGCGCTAGAAAAACTCTCTCAAATAAAAGGAATCAAGCTGTACGGCACAAAAGATATCTCAAAACGCGGAGGCGTGATCTCATTTAATTTTGCAGATATACACCCACATGACTTGGCTACTATAATAGACGAAGACGGTATTGCAATAAGATCTGGACATCATTGTGCCCAGGTTCTAATGGAAAGACTCGATGTGGCAGCCACGTCGCGCGCAAGCTTTTACATTTACAACACTAAAGAAGAAGTTGACATACTGATAAACTCTCTTGGAAGGGCGGCGAGGCTGTTTAAACTATGAGCGGAAATGCAGACATTTACCATGAGATGATTGTGGAATACTCAAGACATCCCAGCAACTTTGGCAAGCTTGAAAACCCCGACATTGCATATCATGACAGCAATCCTCTGTGTGGAGACAGCATTGATATCTACATGAATGTAGCGGACAACAAAATATCTGACATCAAATTCCAAGGCAGGGGCTGTGCAATATGTATGGCTTGCACCTCGGTACTTACCGAAATAGTAAAGGGAAAAAGCATAGACGAAGTCAAAAAAATTCAAAAAAACGATATTTTAGGCGAATTAGGATTAGAAAACCTCCAAGCAGTGAGGATAAAATGTGCATTGCTCTCTTTGAAGGTTCTAAAATACGGTCTCTATACATATCTAGCAAACAAGCTCAAGGATGCAAACGCCGACACTCTAAAAGAAGAGGCCGCAACGCTATATTGAAGATGCCTGACATACCGCTTCAAATACGCAAAGTAATATTTGAAAAATACAATGATCCTGACGTACGATTCACAAACGATGAAATCTTTTCAATTCTCCAAAAAGACGGAATAATAGACAACTCGATCACCATTGATGACATGGAACAGCATTTTACCGCTTTGTGTGATGCCGGAGTCATGAGGAACATAGCACAAAATTTCACCACGCAGTGGTTCAAGCTATTCGAGCCGCTCGAGAAGATCAACTGTCCGGCATGTAATGTGGAAGTCTATCTTGGTAAATCTGAGGACAGGATCTGCCCAAACGCTGCATGCCGCGCAGCTATTTAGATTTGTATCTTTGAGCTGCGGCTTCAAGCGACTGGATCATAGGAAGCTTTTCTCCGGTCAGATAAAGTACAAGTGCGCCGCCGGCGGTACTAATATGGGTTATCTTGTCTGCTAGGCCGTATCGTTTTAATGCAGATGTGAGGTGCCCGCCACTCACAATCGTGGTGGCCATCGAGTTTGCAACAGAGCTCAGCAATGCTTTGGTGCCGTAGCTAAACATCTCTTTCTCAAAGAAGCCAGGCGGTCCTGAGATAAAGACGGTTCCTGCACTTGCGATTATCTTAGAATAATGCTCAATTGTTTTTTGGCCTAGGTCGTATATCTGATCCCCCTTTACAAGCTGCCTCACATCAAGCTCCAATCGTTCACCATCCTTGTCTATTGCCACATCGACAGGTGTGAAAAAGACGTCTGGGTATTCGCCCATCAGAGCGTGTGCCTTTGAAACTGCTTCGTCTTCGCCCTTGATTCCAAGCGGGTATTTGATCCGAGCTTGGGCGCGCATGAACACGTTGCCAATGAGGCCAGTGAGCAGAATCTGATCAGCACGACCGCGTTTTATGAGCATCTTGATTGCTTCCAATCTGTCTGTCACCTTGGAGCCGCCAAGAACAATTACGTGTGGCGCTTTTGCTACGGTAAGAATTTCATCGAGCTTTCTTACTTCGCGTTCCACTATCTTGCCTGCGCACGCAGGCATTATGTGAGAAAAACCAACAAGCGATGGGTGTGATCTGTGTGCGCTTGGAAATGAATCTAAAACGCACAAATCAAAAAGAGGACCGAGGCGTTTCACCATTATTGTATTTGCAGCATCCTGCGGCGAAAATTCGTAATTCTCTTCAGCACAAAATCTCAAATTGTCTAATAATATGATGTCTCCATCTTTCATTTTTTTTATCTCAGATTTTGCCAGCGCACCAATCACATCCTCGACATAAGTAATCTTCTTGCCAACAAGTTTTTCCAGAATCTTTGCATGCTGATCCATCCCTATGTAATCTTTGTTCCCCACGCGTCCTTGATGCGAAACAACCACCACCTTGGCCTCCTTTAACGCCTCGATTGTTTCTGTGGCCTCCTCGATTCTTTTTGCACCAGAAATTTCACCAGATACGGGGTCGATTGGGCAATTCATATCAACACGAAGAAGAACAGTCTTGGATTTTACATCAAAATCATTGAGAGTCAGAATCTTCACGACTTGTGTCTTTTCTTGCCATCTTAAAATCTTTGAGTCGATCAGGTTGCACTACAACTCCAGAAAAATTAAAAAGAACAACTCTGAGTCCTGTGTGATTGCAAAACTGGTTATTTGATGTAAGATCTAGGCCATTCTTGCTGCTTGCTACAATTTTTGTCGTTATGGCAGTAATTGTCAACGCCAAAGTAACAGCGGAATTTGACAAAGCAACAATTTTGTACTTCCAAACATCTGCCGGAAACCCAACACTTGACTTGTTCATGTGGGCAATAACGGAGATTGGAAACATTCAGTGGCTTGTTCTATTTGCTATAATTATCTTCGTAGTACGAAAAACGAGGAGGACGGGATTAATCCTGTTACTGACTTTGGTTGCTGGAACAGTCGCCGCCGGTTACATCAAAGGTTATGTGGTAGACAATCCGCGTCCAAAACTCGAATTTCTAGGCACAAAACTGCCTTTTGATGTGGGCAAAGACACCTTCGTTCTCGGCACTGATGGCTCGTTCCCCTCAGGTCATGCCACTCGAGCCGCATCACTTGCGTTGATTGTTGGATATGCACTGTCCAATAGATATTCAAGAGGTTGCTATTTGATTTGGATATTCCCAGTACTTGAATCAATCAGCAGGGTGTATGTTTTGCAACATTATCCGATGGACGTCATAGGCGGAACGGTCTTTGGAATCCTTATTGCCGGCGTAATAGGGAAAAAGCTAAGACTCCAAGATATTTTCAAAAAATCACAAACCTAGTCGGTCAAAAACACGTGAGCTGATTAGAACAATTGCATAATTCTCGTCATCGTGGTGATACGTCCAATATCTGAGGTTACGTTCTTGTTTTGATTGTCGCAACATGTAATTAATTTCAGTAGTTACCGTGAATCCTATTCTTTTTGCAAGTTTCTCTTGTTTTGGCATAAGTACTTTGTAACCACCCAACTGATTTTCAAATCCGAGTCTGACCATTTCTATTGCAGATTCTGATGCTGATTTTTCGTCTTTGACGACAAAGGTTTTCACAATTGGGATCTGAGACGGATGAAATTCCATGGATCACATTAATGTAGGAACGACTTAAGTAAATTACTTAAGATGTGAATCATATAGTGGGCTACAGTGTTAAATTTCTTAACATCTAAGTCAAATACTAATTATAGTTATAACTTATCGATAATCAGGTAGGACGACACACGTGGCCTCATTAGCTAAACTAGTTGACAAACTAAAGCAACAAAAACTCGAAGCTGCAAAGATTAGGCGAAAAAATGAAAGGTTGCTAAAAGAAGCCAAATCACTAAATCGAAGATCCTCATCTGGCTTGCACACCATCGAAAAAAAAATTGAAGATACAAGGGAAAAGATGGGGGAAATCAATGTGGAGTTTAATCAGATCCTTGCAAGAAAAGAAAGCCTAGAAAGACTCATCAAAGCAGCGGAGGATCGTCTGAGGGCAGAAACTGAGGCAAGAGAGCAGGCGCAAATAGAACTTGAAAATGCTGACTCGGATGAAGCCAGGCAATCTGCAGCCGACAGGCTTGCACAAATCACAGAAAAAATCCAAGAATTAAAGTCGGAAATAAAACAACGCCAGTTGGCAGCGCAAAAAATTGTCGGAGAAATAGATGAGTATAAAAAATCAAAGAGTAAAACTTCTGAAAAAATCCACAAACAGGTTCATGTAAAGCCAACGTTACTTACACTCATCAAGAAGAGCAGGCAAAGTGCTGAGAAACTCCAACGAAAGGTGGAGATTGCAACAAAAAAGGAGGAATTGATAGCAAAAAATCTTGAAAAAGCCACAAAAAAGCTTCAGGAATTAAAAGAAAAACAATTGGCAAAAAAGCGCAAAGAAGCTGCACTAAGGGCCGCAAAAAGAAGAATGGCAAAGAAAAGAGAGCTGGCAAGAAAAAAAAGCGCAAAGAAAAGAGCTATGATGTTGGCAAAAAAGAAAAAAGCGGCATTGAAAAGAAAAGCAAAAAAGGTAAAGAAAAAGCCAAGGCGTTAATTACAATTTTTATTCTGAAGAGATTATAGGGCGGCATTTGTCACTACACATATGAAAAAACGTGGACTCTACATAACTGGCGGTGGAGTGGCAATGATCGTAATTTCTTTTGCTGTGGCAACCTCTATAATCAATGAATCTGGCGCAGTTGGCAGACAGTTTTCATTACCTGATCTATTGAAAGGCATGTTTGATGAGGTCTCAGACGAAGCACAAATAGGTCCTGGAGAATCATATTCTTTTTCGTTTGATGCATCAACAAACACGCAAGAATTGCTGTGGGGAATACAAATTCTAGACTATGAGGGCGGTGATGTGGCAGAGATCACGATATCGAACATTTATGGGGATGAGTTTGGCAAGTTTAGGTTAACCCAACCTGCAATGTTTGAAACAATGAAGATAGAAAAAAGTGACATATACAATTTCAACGTGAAAAACACTGGTACCAGACAAATCACAACGGTGATGATGTTCACAAAAAACCCCGAAGAGTCAGAATTGGTTGATCCAAATTCGCCTATCTCGAAAACATTGGTACCACTTGCCATCTCGGGAATTCTGTTGTTTGTTGGAATTGCAGCGGCGATAGTTGGCGCCATAATTATGATAGTCGATTACAGGAAAAAACAATCAGAGCTTATCTAGTATTCCTTCACAATAAGCTCGCCGAACTTTCCTTTGCCAAGCGAGACCTCGCCTTTGAAGGTATTTGTGTAGCCATTTTTGATGATGATCTTGGAGCCGTTCTTGACTTTTTTTATGTCGTCTCCCCAGAGCGCAATCTTTATCTCGCCTACTTCATCGACAAGAAAAGCATTACAGACCTCGGTGGTTCCGCCTGTCTTTAGATTAACGGTCCGTGGTTCTTCCATTCTCTCGACGGTCCCTTCTATGTCTATTTTGTTTCGCATGTTTTTTGCTTGTTCTGTTGTTACCACAAAAAACCCTCTAAAGAAAAGTAGTATTAAGTTTTCTAAGGGCATATGAGATCCAAAAAATCCTCAATTTTTACCTCATGTCTGAAAATATGCATAATCAGCCTATATTCAGTTATATATCAAGGCTGAAAAGTTGCTCTTGCAGAGGTATCGAAGCCCGGCCAACCGAGAGGGACTCAAGATCATCAATAAGATATCCCTTCCCTCAGGGGTTCGTGGGTTCAAATCCCACCCTCTGCACCTTAATCTCATAAAAACTAGACTTCGATTAGATCAACACTGGTTGTGCTATGTTTACAGAGCGTCTTGTGTAGTTCTGCCAAGGATTCTTCACGGAAGACAAGATTGCACCTAAAACACTTCCACACCTTGGCGCTCATGGTATAGTATGCACAACTTAAAATTTAAAGATGTTGGACATTTCATCCATTTTTTCAGAAATAACGATCAAAATAGCTGAAATTTTCAATTTTAGGGTATTATTGTGATGATTTTGTAGGCTCAAATACAAAACCAATTTAGTAAAGAAAGAAAAAGGACGTCTGTGGGCGACGTATTCTCTGTTTTTTACCAGTTGTGGTATCTTGGCATCTTTCTTTTGATGTTCATCCTAAATACGGCGCCAATCTTGATGCCTCCTACGTGGATAGTCCTTGTCTCGTTTCACGCCCTTGACCCCACGCTTGACCCGCTAGCCTTGGCAGTGGTTGGTGCGAGCGGGGCAACACTTGGACGATTCGTATTGTTACAGGCCAGCGGTTACTTTAGAAGATTCTTGAGTAGTGAACGAAAATCAAACTTGGAAAAAATCGGAACGTACCTTCGAGCAAAAAAACTTGGCTACTTTGCAGCGTCGTTTGTTTTTGCGGCAACGCCACTCCCAGACAACATGCTATTTATCACATATGGACTAATGAAAGCAAAAAGCATCCAGATCTATTGTGGATATTGGGCTGGAAGAGTTGCTGCTTATTATGTGATGTTGTCTGTGAGCCAGGCAGTCCTCACCCCGTTTCTGCAGATATTTGAGGAAAGATACCTTGGCGTGTTGTTTGTAGATGTAATGAGCATAGTCGCACTTGTGTTCTTTGCCTCAATAAACTGGAATCTGTTAATAGCTGAAAAAAAGATAAAATTTGTAAAGCCAAAATTCTGGAAGATCTAGCGTGAACACACTTGAATCTCTAAGTGTAGAGGTACAACGGAGAATCAAAAATGACTCGGCGCATGATTTTTCACACATAATGCGTGTTTACAAAAATGCACAACGTATAGCAAAATATGAAAAGGTAAATAAAAAACTGGTATTGGCGTCAGTCCTACTCCACGACATAGTGCAATTTCAAAAATCTGACAAGAGATCAAAAACTGCGTCTGTTAGGAGCGCACAACTAGCAAAAAAAATTCTAAGAAGGTATGACTTCACAAAAAAAGAGATCAAAATAATTTCTGATGCAATACGCGATCACAGTTACTCAAGAAAGAAAAAACCAAAAACGTTGGTGGGAAAAATTCTCCAAGATGCAGACAGGCTTGATGCGTTAGGGGCAATAGGGATAGCAAGAACATTCAGCGTTGGCGGTTCAGATGCGAGAATGCTTTACAATGAATCAGATCCATTTTGCAAAAAAAGAACTCCAGATGACAAATTGTGGACAGTTGATCATTTTTACCGCAAGCTCCTCTTGCTTGAAAAAAATATGCATACTACCTATGCCAAAAAAGAAGCCAGACGCAGAACCAGATTCATGCGTGGATTCATCGCAGAAATGAAAGAGGAAATCTAGCCGTAATCTACGTAACGAACGTATCTTTTCTCGATTTCTTGGTTTTTGCCCTCCAAAATCTTCTCGACTTCTTGGGCGTGGCGATTTCTCACATATGACCTGATGTCCGTAAATCTATCATCATTTGGGTACATGTCGGCAAGATTTTGGAGCACGGCCAAAAACTCAACTGTTTTTTGGCGAAACTCTTCCTTTGTGGGTTTTCTTATTTGGTTTAGCCTAAACCATACACACGCCCAACTGGCGCCAACTACATGTGGAAGCAAGTCATACGCTCTTTCTATCTCGAATCTTTGGTCTTCTCTCATGAATCGTCCAGAAGATGTTTTGCCATAGCTTTTGCAAAATAAGTGACTATCATATCGGCCCCAGCGCGTTTTATCGAATACAGTATCTCAGTCATCACATCAGTTTCATTTATCCATCCTTGCTTTGCTGCGCCTTTGACTAGAGCGTATTCACCTGAAACACTGTACGCGGAAATTGGTATGTTAAATCGTCTTTTTGTTTCTGCAATTAAATCAAGATATGCCAAGGCAGGTTTTACCATAACAATGTCGACTCCTTCGTTTATGTCCAGTTCGATTTCTCGGAGTGCTTCGCGAGGATTTGTAAATGGCACCTGGTATGTCTTGCGGTCGCCAAAATGTGGTGCACAATCCGCAGCATCTCGAAACGGCGTGTAAAATGAGGATCTATGTTTTGCCGAGTGTGACATTATACCTACATCTGTAAAGCCACTGTCATCTAGTTTCTGTCGTATTGCCATTACTTGGCCGTCCATCATTGCAGATGGCGAGACTATGTCCACTCCGGCTTTTGCTTGGCTTAATGCTATTTCTGCGAGCGTTTTGATACTGGAGTCATTGTCAATTACACTGCCTTTTACAATCCCGCAGTGTCCAGATGTGGTATATTGGCACAAACATACATCAGCCATAACGACTACTGTGTCTCCAAAATTTTTTCTAATTTCTGAAACTGCCTTTTGAACTATCCCATTTTCCGCAAACGCGGATGAGCCCGCATCGTCTTTTCGTTCAGGAATCCCAAAGAGCATGATCGCAGGAATCCCTAGTTTTTTTATTTCTTCTATCTCATTGGTGAGTTCAGATAATGGTAAACGCTCTATTGCTTCCATTGATTGGACTTGGGTCTTTGATTTGAGGCCTTCCTGCACGAAAACGGGGCAAATCAAATCGTTTGTGGAAAGTAAGACTTCTTGCACAAGGTCCCGCATCCTTTCGTTTTTACGTAGACGTCTTAGTCTTCTTGAAGGGAATGAGGCAGTCATGAAAAAAATCTGCAACTAAGCAATATAATTCTAGGCTGAAAAACTATTAGTCTTTTTTCTTGTAATTGAAAAGCTTTGAGGCAGCTCTGAGTAGCTCGTCATCTGATTGTTCTGATGCCTTCCTTAGGTTGTTCATGGGCGTGGAAATTATGCCCTCGACTACGGCCTTTGTTAAATCCTCGATTATTTTGATCTTTTTTTCATCTGTTTCGCCTAGCATCTGCAATGCCTTTTCAAGCTCTTTTGTTCTTCTAACATCGATGTCTTTGAATATCTCTTTGACTACTGGTTCTACATCTAGTCTTCTCATATGAGCCTGAAGTACTTGAATCTCTTCACTAATTATTTTTTCTGCATTCATACGTTGGTTGGCTCTGAAGCGGATATTTTTGTCCACCATCTCAGCTATCTGATCAAGATTCATCATTTTTATCCCATGGATTGTTGCCACTTTTTCATCCACGGTCCTTGGATTGGAAAGATCCAAAATCATCATGCCTCCCTTCTTGTTTTCCATGGCCTGCTTGATTCTATCGTACGTCACCAAAAAGTATGGTGCAATTGTTGCAACAAAGAGCAAATCATAATTAGAAAATCTCTGCAATACGTCTTCGAACCCAATCGGACTTCCTCCAACAGTTTCTGCAAATGCCATTGAGCGTTCCATAGTTCGACTTGTGACAAAGTAGTTGTAGCCACGCTTGTTTAGCGATTTTGCAACAAGCGTAGCTGCCTCGCCAGTGCCAATCAAAAGGATTTTTTTCGACTTTAAATCGTCGATATTTTCTTCCGCGAGCTTGACTGCCATCGAGCCAACCGAGATTGTCCCTTTATTGATGCCAGTGGCGTTTCTCACTCGTGTGCCGATCTTTATCGCCTTGTCAAAAAGTGTGTTTAGCTGCTCGCCTGATGTGCGGATATCGCGCGCTACTGCGATTGAATCTTTTATCTGGCCAAGAATTTGCTCCTCGCCTAAAACCATAGAGTCAAGTCCGGAGGTGAGTCTCAAAAGATGGTCGTATACTTCGACGTCTTCTGAAATCTCAAAATTTTCCTTAAAGGCGCCTTCTTCAAGGCCGGCAAGTGATGCCCAAGTCTTTTTTATCTTGTCTACCTTGAACTCATCAGTGCAACCAAAAATTTCTACTCTGTTACACGTCTGCAAAATTACGAATTCCTTTAGGCCTGAGTACTTGCGGAATGACTCATACGCAGATTCTATGTCCTTAAAAGTAAATTTTTCTAATATGTGGATTGGGGATTTGCGAAACGTAACTCGTGCATTGATTATACTTGTCATTGCCAATTCTCCAACATCTTGATTACTTCCCTTTGTGCACTTGGCAGGTCGTCCTCTTTTAATAATTTCTTTATCTTGTTGTTATTTAATACTGAATACAGGAATTTCTTTCTTTGCAGCGTAGTAGGGATCTTTGTTTTTGCTGCGTCCCGAGCCATCTTCTGCAACTTGATTTGGTAAATATCTTCTTTGTCAATTATGTCTTTGAAGATCTTTTCTGCTTTTAGCTTTAACTTGCGCGCCATCGCAGGACTACGTCCGCCAGTAGATATTGCAATTTGAACAGTATCTTGTATGTTGATTACTGATGGGTGCGCAAAATCGCTTACTTCAGGATCATCTGCGGCATAAGCATAACAACGCTTGAGCTTTGCCTTTTCTACGATCTTTCTGTTTAACTGTCTATCATCAGTTGCGGCCATGACCAGAAACGGTTCATAATTGTCGATAAAATCCGCATTCTCGAGTTTTATTTTCTTGAATTCGATTTTGCCTTGTTTTGCTAAATCTCGAATCTGGGCGTTTGCCTTGTCTGAGATCACCAAGATCTTGCAGTCTTGGGTCAGAAGCGAGTTTACCTTCTTTAGCCCTTCTCCTCCAGCCCCAACTACGATGACCAAATTGCCTTTGAGGTTTAGGTCAACAATCACGATCAGGGCAGCTTCTGATTTGTATTTATAGGATTGGCAAATTCTCGTATCGTTTTTATAAAAAACAGATTTGTACAACCGTATGGTGTCTCTAGACGCACTAGACAAAGAAATACTAAATGAGATACAGTGGTCTTTCCCGCTTGTTGCAGAACCTTACAAGGAGCTGGCAAACAGATTTCATACAAGCCACGACGAGATGAAAAAAAGAATCTCAAACTTGAAATCTTGTGGCATCATAAGGCAACTATCTGCAATCTTCGACACAAGAAGGCTTGGATACAAAAGTTCGCTTGTCGCAATGGCAATAGATCCGGACAAACTCGAACTGGTGGCAAACCGAATTAATCGACACCCCGGCGTGTCTCATAACTATGAGCGAAACCACGAGTACAACCTCTGGTTTACTTTGGCAACGCCTCCAGGTTCTGATTTGAAGACCGAGGTGGACAAATTTATGAAACTGCCAGGAATCAACAAAGTCAGACTGCTCCCAACCATCAAGCTCTTCAAAATAGGTGTGAAACTCGAAATGGTGGAAGACAAAAAGAAGGAAGTAGCTCCAACAGAGGAAAAGAAAAAAATCAAAGAAGTCAAGTTTGTGCCAACCGAAGAAGACAAAGAGTTTGTCAGACACCTGCAAAAAGATCTAGAGGTAGTAGATAGACCATTCTTGTCGGCAGCGCAAAGCCTTGGCATGACTGAAGAAGCCGTATTTGAAAAACTACGATACTATGAAGAAATCGGCGTGATGAGAAGATTTGCTGCAATTCTAAGACACAGAGATGCTGGATTCACCGCAAACGGAATGATTGTGTGGCGTGTTCCAGAACAACGCATAGAAGAAGTGGGTGCAATGCTTGGCGCATTTCCACAGATAAGTCACTGCTATCAACGACCTGTTTATGCGGATTGGCCATACAATGTGTTTTCAATGGTGCACTGCAAGTCAATTGCTGAGGCAGAAAAGATGGCAAAAGACATTCAGAAACACATCAAAGTGGACGATTACAAAATTCTATTCAGCTCACGTGAATTCAAAAAGACACGCGTAGAGTATTTTGTAGAAAACGAGTTTACCATAGAAGAAACTATCACTGCTTGAGTCTGTCCCCCACATTTCCAAAAATCTTGATATGGCTGTAGGCGCCAAATATGAATAGCAGCCACTTCCATGCAAAAAACAGATTGGCTATACTGCTTGCGGAAAATATTCCAAGGCACCGTTCTACCAAAAAAGTAGTGTCTGCAACCGCTATGAATACGACTCCAACGGTGACTGTGACCCACAAAAAGTTAACCGATCCTCTAAAAAACAAGACCAGCGCAATGAACGCAGGAACAAAGATCATGCTGTCTAGGAACGGATAGGTGAGGTTTATCGTCGTCTCTTCGTTGGAATCTGATTTTTGTGACAGGAAGTACAAACTTGGGATAACAAATCCTATGGAAATGATTGCACCAGCAACAATCAGCTTTTTTGAGATCATTTTTCTTCTCGGCTTTAGATAAAATATCATAAATCCAAAATATAGAAAATAACTGGCATAATACAAAAAGTCGACAAGATAGTTGTTGTTATCTTCTGTGACATACTCGGCGTTATAATAATAGGTCAGATCAGCTGCGTACCAGACTACCGAGCCTGCCAAAAACAACATCCATGCGATGGAGTGATTGCCAACAATTCCGTGCCTGTGTACAAGAACTGCACCAAATATTATGGCAAGTGGAGAAACAACGATGAAAAATATGTCTGTATAGTATAAACTGTCTTCAATAATCGGATATCTTTCCTGATCCAAATAGTTTGCAAGGAGAAACATCGTTGCAACTGCAACCATGGATGCAAACAGAGCTTGGTTTTGCGAAATACGCGCCGGTAAATTCTGCATCATACGCGGTCTGATTTTTCACTGTTTTTCCATGGCTCTTATGAACTCTACAAAATACTTTTTAGAACTCGCCTCACCAAGTTCCTTTTTTATCTCACTTAGGATATCGATATAGGCGTTGCCAAAAATATCTTGCAGCGTTCTTTTCAGAAATTCTGGGTTTTTATCACAATCTGGCAGAAAACATTTGTAGTCCTTTTCAAGCTTTGAAACTACCTTCTCATACTGTGGCTTGCCCATTCGCAACAAAACTATCTCGATGCAGAATGCCAAGAGTGCCTTGTTCACTTTATCTTCAGGATAGCTACCAAACATCAACTTCCACCACTCTTCTAAATTACACTTAGTTTATAGTCGAATCGGAAATTGATCCCACATTTGGATTCCAAAACGGAAGTGCGATTTATGCAGTTTGGGCTGTGGCCTTTAGCTCATAAGGTGGCCAACTGGCATACAGCTTTGCGATCTCTGCCATATCACTGCTGTTCAGATATCTTCCATCTGACATTGCAGCAAACTGCTCGATCTCTTCGACACTGATCACCGTTGGCAAAACTGACGATACTGGGTTCTTTGAGAGAATGAACTTGATTGCTAGCTCAGTGATGCTAAGGTCGTTTCTCTGCGCGATCGGCCTGAGCTGCTCTACTTTTTCCAATGCTGATTTTATCCATTCACCACGCCTCACCGAACGGTGGTCTTTTTCATCTATTTTTGTATCGGCAGTGACCTTACCTGTAAGAATTCCAGATGCATCTGGGACTCTGACTAAAATGCCGACGTTCTTTTTTGCCGCTACCTCGATAAGCTCATTGCCCGGCGTCTGCTCTAAGATGTTGTAAACCGTTTGAACTGCGGAAACATTTTTGCGATTCATCGCTTCCAGTCCTTCACGCGTCCACCCGATGGCTGGACCAAGCGCAACTTGGTATGTGCCTATCACTCCTTCGTTTATCTTGTTGTCAAGGGTGTTGAATATGACGTCGTCTCTTATGTGGTGCATTTTGGGGTTGTGCAGGCCGTACACGTCAATGTAATCTGTCTGAAGGCGCGCCAAACTGTTTCTCAACGCATGTTCAGTAAAAAGAGGATCAAATCTTTGTGGAAGCTCGCTGTGTCCTATTTGTTGGACTCCCTCAAATTCATAGCCATATTTGGTTGAAATGACTATCTCGTTGCGCATTCCCTTGAAAACTTCACCAATCAGTTTTTCGCTTTTTCCTTTTCCGTACATGTCTCCAGTCTCAAAAAAGTTGATTCCAAGGTCGTAGGCACGCTTTAACATCCGCCTTGCTTCATCTTCGTCAATTTTTTTGCCCCACCAATCTAGAGCAATCGTCCACGCGCCAAATCCAATCTCTGAGACACTAATGCCGCTTTTTCCTAACGTCCTGTATTTCAATTTACAATCTCCTTGAATTTTTGAAGCTTTGAATGCAACTCCGACTCACTCAGTACTGGTTTTCCGGAATTTATGTTTGCATTTATGTCTATCCAAGATTTGCAACCATGATATTCTGGTTTAAGTGGGGTCACAAACTCATCGATAAGGTATGTTTTAAGAAAAACCGCCTTGATTGCTTTTTGTGGCATCCAAGCCATTCTGGTCTTTATGTAGGAATCACTCCATATGTGAAATTCAGATAGTTTGTTTATCTTTCTCTCATCTGTGAGATCAGCTTCGGAGATTACTTCTGCGTATGACGTGATTTTATTGGTGCCATCCTGAGGTTTTGACTTTTTCACAAAATCTAGATACTTGTGAAATGGCGGCTTGAGATTTTCAAAGCTTTGATGCTCAAATGTAGGGAACAGCAGAAATTTGTTTGACTCCATCACGAATCCTGACGCGACATCCAAAATCCCTCCTTTGCGTAAAAGCACAAGCTGATCTCCTGCCTCCAATGCTTGAACAACAGTTGCCCATTCTTTTAATGCGTTCATTTATCCTAGACTTGTAATCAGCGGAATAATACCCTTGTTCACACAGACGATCATAGGAGTATCTTGTTGCACGTAGCGTGACACTTGCGTTTCCCTGAGTTCCATGATCAGATCTTGAAATGCGTGCAGGTCGTCTGTCTCAAATGCCAGCATAAAGTCCTCATCATGTATGCCAAATGAGTATGTGGTGTTCAGAGTTATCTGTGGGTACTTGTGACCCACTGTGATGTGTTCATCCATCATGACTTTTCGTTTTTCAAGCGGCAAAAGATACCACTCTCGTGTTTTAATAAACGGATACACTACGACGTATTTTTTTGCCTCTGCTCCTTCAACAAACGATGGTGTTCTTCCAGTCTTTGCGTAAATAGAAGGCCTTGTGGACGACAGATAGGTGTGTGATGGCGCAATGTATTTGCCGAACACTGTAGAGTAAATCTTTGATATTATTCCTTGTATCTCCTCCACCGATTCTGCCGCGAACCAGAAGAGAAAGTCAGCATCATCCCTTAGTCCCAAAGTTGAATAAGTTCTGCATTTTACTTTCGAGTTCTTAATTACCTGTTCTATCTCTTTTGCAGACTCTTCTTTTGCCAAGTCAGCCATCCACCTCCATTTGGGGTCTACTTTGAAAAATGAGAAATTGAAAAACGTCCTTGGCTGCTCTGACACGGTTTTTCTTTCTTTAAACCATATTTAACGATAATCACATTTTTCAAAATTGGACTAATCCTTAACTAAAATGCTATGTACTTGGTGCTGTGAAAGAAAAACTTCTATGGTTTTGTACATGTACCGCCCTTGAAATCATGACTGCAGCTGGAGTCACCGCATACCTAGTATATCTTGGCCAAACCACAATTGCGTTAATTTCTACCATGGTCTTTGCTAAGGTGATCGTGTTTCATTTTGCTATGGAATTGTACGAGAGACTAAAAAGAGGCAAATACCATCATAAAATAACACATTGAGCTATCTTGGCAATCCAATAGAGGTTATAAAGAAACTATACGACGACAAAAAATGGAGTGAGATAGTAGAGTTCTGCAAAAAGATGTTGGAGGAAGATCCAAAGGACCTCATAGCGCTACAAAACATGGCGACAGCATATCTTCATCTTGCAAAATATGAAGATGCGTTGTACTGCTGTGAAGCAGTTCTTGAACACAACAATTATGACGAATATGCACTCAAAAACAAGATATTTGCTCTTGAGCGTCTCAAGAAATACCAAGAAGTCATCGATTGTGCAGACAAACTTTTACAAAAAAACCCAAACGACGAATGGGCGCATGATAGTAAAGGACTCTCATTAAACGAGCTGGGGCGACACGATGACGCAATTGGGTGCTACGACAAATCTATAAAACTGAATCCAAATAACACGACGGCGCTTATGAACAAGGCAGCGACACTTGCGTTTTTGCAAAAATATGATGATGCGATATCGTTGTATGATCGCGTCCAGAAAATAGATAAAACTATCAAAGAAGCAGCAATGGCAAAGTCAGACGCGTATCAAAAACTTGGGAAAGAAGACGAGGCATTCCTGGCAGCACAGGGGCTGCTAGTAGAAGACATTCAAAAATACGTAGCAGAAGCACGGGTAAAAAAGACAAAAGTATTTGATCTGTATTGTCTTAATGAGTACCTTGAGCTTGAAGCTAAAGAAAGAAAACACAAAGAAAAACAGGACACAAAAACCGATCCATCTAGCTGATCTCCACGATCTTGATCTTTGATCTGCTTCCGGCCTTTATGGATATGCAGGAAGATGATACTCCAAAATACTTGGCAATCTTTTTTATGATTTCTTTATTCGCTGCACCTTGAACTGGTTTTGACTTTACTCCGATTGTGATTTCGGTATTGTTGACCATCACAAAATCCTTGTTGAATTCTACGTAAACCGTGTATAGCAACTATGTGCTATGCCTTGATTATCCAGTCATATCCTTTTTGCTCAAGTTCGTCTGCAAGTTTGGCATCGCCAGACTTGATGACCTTGCCTTGTGCAAATACGTGGACATAATCTAGTTTTTTGAGGAATTTCAAAATCCTAGCATAGTGAGTGATCACAATGATTGTTGCGTCTGGAGTGGACACATCGCTTATTGCCTTTGCTACTGCTTGCACCGCATCAATGTCGAGTCCTGAATCTGGCTCATCGAGAATTGAGACTTTGGGCTTGAGTACTGCCATCTGGAGCACTTCGGATCTCTTCTTTTCTCCACCAGAAAATCCTTCATTAAGGTATCTTGACAAAAATTCGTCTTTTAGGCCCACTGTTTGTAAATTCTTTTTAAGATAATTCTGAAACTCTCTTACGGTGATGAAGACTTCCCTATTGCTACTAGCAAGTGATTTGCTCAGTGCGTTGTAAGACGTTCTCAGAAAATGCGAATAACCTACACCTGACACTTCGGTCGGGTACTGGAACCCCAAAAAAAGTCCCTTCTTTGCCCTCTCATCGGTTGAGGCGTCTGTGATGTCCTCGCCATCAAAAAGTATCTTTCCTTGAGTTACTTCGTACTTTGGGTGCCCCAAGAGCGTGTATGCCAGCGTGCTCTTTCCAGAGCCGTTTGGCCCCATGATTGCATGCACTTCGCCAGGACCAGTCCTTAGGTTGACGCCTTTGAGAATCGGTTTGCCTTCTCTTTGCACATGAAGGTCAACAATCTCTAGAACTGCCATGTTTTCCAGAGTCTTGTCTTCTCTATATAACCCAGACGAATTTTAGCTAATCCTAACCGAAAAATAAACAAAAAGAAGGGGGATTAGTTTTTGGCAAAACTAGGTCTCAGCGTCAGCCTCAGCTTGTAACACGTAAGGATCTCTTTACACCTGTTTCTTATGGTGACCTCAGTCACTCCAGCGACGCTTGACACATCGCGTTGGAGAACGTTTTGGCCTAGCAGAATTGAGGCAATGTACAGATATGCAGAGGCAATACCATTTGGTGCCTTTCCATCTGCTACATTCATGTCCTTTGTCTTCTCTGCAATCTCCAAGGCTAATCTTTCAACACGAACATCGGTGTTTGTAAGATTCGAAATCTTGGAGATGTACTTGTCAATGGTTATGACAGGTGCAGTCACGGAGCCAAGCTCCATGACAAGCATGCGGTAGTACTTTGCTGCAAGCTTGGTTCTCATTTTGAGATCCTTGTTTGATCCTGTTCCGGCACAGATCTCTTCCAGAGATCTTACTACATCGCATTGTTTGCACGCCATGTAGATCGTTGCGGCCGCAATACATGCAACGGATTTTCCTTTGACTTCCACATGGGAGTCAAGATTCCGGTAGATCATCGACGCAGTTTCTAGCACATTGTCTGACAATGAGAGGTTCTGACATGTTGAGCCAATCATTGACAAAACATTTGCGAGTCTTCTCTCCCTTGGAGATGAGACACGCACTCTCTGTTGCCACTTGCGCAGACTGTGCATCTGGTTAGCAACTTGGTAGTTGATCGTCTTTCCGGAAAAGTCCTTTGTGGAAATTGAGATCTCCGTCGCAATTCCAAGATCGTGTTGTGAGAACGTTGTCTGACCGCTTGCTCTTGTGTTTTTTAGCTTTTCTTCAAGGCTTGAGCTTTTTGATTCTGGACCGTAATCTGCCAGTTGTTCCAGTACGACAATGCCGCACATAGAACAAACTCTTTCGCCGCTTTGCATGTCATCAACTAGAGATGATTTGCATTCTGGGCAGCATGTTTCTAGTTCTGTGACATTCATCTTTTTCTCTTCCTTGTTTTTTCTTTTATCACAGGTTCGTCAAGGAAGTACACTTTTTTGCCAGTGTATTTTTTGATGTTGTTTGTCATCGGAATAGCCGATGCAAATGGACTACTTACTGGGCCTATGAGTTCCGTAACCTTGGCAATTCTTCTGCCGGTGTCGTCGCAAACAAAGTTGCCCTCATCCAGTAGTCTTTTGAGTCGTATGATGACTCGACCACTACCGGCCAAGTGTATTATTTCCCCTACCTCCTGCAATGGTTTTCTACAACAATTCAGAACTAATCATAGACTTCTGTCAACTTTACTTTAGCTACTAGCTAGATCGAATTTTATTTCGACTGTTTTACCCGTTTGGCAACCAGTTTTTCAGAAATCTTGTAAAGAACTTTTGTCTTGGGGGAAACTTTCGGCAACACGACGTATCCGGAGCGGACATAGGCCCTTCGCGGGAATCTTACCTTGTCATCTGATTCCTTTGGTTCAAAGCCAGCTTCTTTTGCTGCGTCGATTAACTCCTTGAGCGATGGATCAAAAACACATTTGTCTTTTGGAAGTCGTCTTCCCATTTTTTTTGTCAGTGTCTTGTTGAAGTAGTCCAGCCAGATTACGAAGTGTTCGTAATCTTTCAATTAAATCACTTTATCAAAACTGCATTTACTATTCCGTGTTGGCCTGGTCTTGAGACAACACGGCATTTGCCGTCTTCTGTTTCCAAAACTGCACCCTTTGAGATAACACCGCGTCGCTGATAATCGTTATTTGTCGCATTTTCCAAAACCTTGAGGATCTTTGATTTTTTGACTTTGCCGCCATCTAGTGCAAGATTTACAAAATCGATTGTCTTTAGGCCTGTCTTTACATGGTTTGCACGAACCGATCTTGTGACTGTTACCTGTTGTCCCATCACTGCCTCATTTGGGAATCTGTCGATTTCATATTTTCTTCTCGTCCTAAGTGGGACTCGTCTTCCGCCAGTTATCTTGCTTGTCGCAAGATTCTCAATAGCTCGCTTCACAGTCTGGGTTCAAAACACTCTAATTTATAGACAACGCAACTGCTTGGGGAACAATCGTGCAAAGATTTGCTGCCTAGGCTTGTTGCGGCATTTGCGGCACTGGTTGTGGAGTTGATTTTCTCATTTTCTTGAACAAGATTTGTTTTAAGATGTCCGAGTCACCACTGATGCCGAAATATTTTTGGAACTTTGAAGTTGTAGTATAGATTTTGAGTCTACCTACATTTTGGTGGGTTATGAAATCAAGCTGTGAAAGCTCTTTTAGGTGCGAGTATACACCACTCCCTCTTGTTTCTACGAGTTGTTTTGAAGAAATTGGCTGCATGTATGCGATGTACGAAAGTGTCTTTAGTGTGGCCTTTGCCAGTATGGGCTTTGAGGCAAAACGCCTCACAACCTCGTTGAATTCAGGCTTTAGTTGAAACACGTATGAGCCGTCTGGGAGCGTGGTGACTTCTAGTGCTTTGAAGGCGGATCTGGTCTTTTTTTCTATGGCGCCTAATAAGGCAAGAGTCTTGGTTCTGGACTCGGTGCCTGATGCCTTGATGAGCTCTTCTACCGAAAGGGGCCTTCCTGCTGAGTAAAGGGCCGCTTCGAGCCTAGCTGTGGCCTCCACATCGTCTTCTACCTTCATGCTGTATCCTCCCTCAGAATGGTGATTTTGATGTCGTCGCCTTCTTGCACCAGGTCGACTTTTTGATCCCTTGCCAAAAACAGGATTGCAAAAAAGCACCTAATGGAATCAGTAGTATCAAGATCCGCTATTATAGATTGAAGATAGCCGAACCCTTGCGGCTCTATCTTTCTTAGGATGAGCTCCTCATATTTTCCTATTATGTTTTCAAGCGATACAAAATAATCCTTAAAGTCGGGCACTTCGACTGGCTCAAATTTGAGCTGACTGCCGCGCCTTGATCGTGGGTTTGCAATGGTGCCTATGAGGTTCTCAAGCAGATCGAGGAGCTCTTCTAGGGTTACTGGGTATGTGGCTTCGTGTCTGTATGGTATGTTGAGTAACTGGATGTCCAAGTCAGCACGTTCGCGTAAAGGCTTTTTCTCCATTGCTGCTTTTTGCAGGGCAAAGATCCTTTCCACTTTCATTCTGTGGATCAATGAAGATGATAACGCAGCCATGCCTGCAACGCGCAGATCTTTTTTATCTGCTTTTTTTAAAATATTGATGAGTATTTCTAAAATCTGAATCAGATTTATCTCCCATACGTCTTTTTTTGCTATGGTGTTTGGATTAAACAGTATGTTGACAGGCGCCTGTGCGATGTTTTCCACTTGAGGGTTGCTCACAACTGAATTTCGAAATTTGTTTAATAATACTGTGGGGCTCTACTTTTTTGCCGTACTCGGTCAACTCTTATATTGTAATTGTATGCAGGTAAACCTACTTGAAGGCGGCAAGAATAATGGAGCCACAAAAGGCTCTGGAAATAAGTGAAGTGGAAACCCCCAAACCAAAAGACGTCCAAGTTCTAGTCAAGGTAAAGGCTGTCGGCGTGTGCCACAGCGACCTGCATCTGTGGGAAGGTGGATACGATACAGGCGACGGCTTTATGAAAGTGACCGATAGGGGCGTTAAATTTCCAGTAATCCCAGGGCACGAAATAGTAGGTACCATAGCAGAAATGGGTGATTCCGTGCAGGGGTTCAACGTTGGTGATGATGTCTTGGTATACCCGTGGATTGGCTGTGGAGTTTGTGTTGCGTGCAGAGTGGGAAACGACAATCTTTGTGATGCCCCACGGTCTCTTGGAGTCTTTCAAAATGGCGGTTATGCCGAATACGTCCTTGTCCCACATTTCAAGTTCTTGGCAAAGGTGAGCGGCATTGAGCTAGATGCGGCAGCCTCGCTTGCCTGTTCTGGCCTTACTGCGTACACAGCAATAAAAAAATCAAATGCGAACTCTCAACACAGCATGGTTATTTTTGGTGCAGGTGGTTTGGGCCTGATGGGCGTGCAAATAGCACGAGCAATTACCAATGCAAACATAATCTGTGTGGATATCGACGATGAAAAACTCAAGACTGCAAGGGATCTGGGTGCAGATCACACTGTTAATTCTAAAGATCCGGAAGCGGTACGAAAAATCATGGCCTTGTGCGGAAACAAGGGTGCGGACTGTGTAATTGACTTTGTCAACGCGCCACCAACAGTAAAGATGGGTCTTGCAGTACTCAGAAAGCGGGGGAGTCTGATCCTAGTTGGCTTGTTTGGGGGCTCAATAGAGTTACCTTTGGTCTCAGTTCCGCTCAAAGCAATCACCATTCAGGGAGCGTATACAGGAAACTACAACGACATGCTGGAACTTTTGGGACTGGCAAAAAGAGGCGTCATCAACCCAATCATATCGAAAAGGTACTCGCTTTCCGACGCAAATAATGCACTAGAGGATCTCAAAAATCGGAAAATACTAGGTCGTGCAGTAATTAATCCTTGAATCATTCGTTTTTAATCGAGTCTTTTGTGTGTCCCTTGTTGACAAGCATCTGGATTATGGCGTCAATGGAATAATCAATGCCGTGCTCCTTCTCAAAATGCTCTCGAAGTTTTCTTATGAGGGTAAGGTTCTCGCTCCCCTGAAGCTGAAAATTACACTCAAACCCATAATCGCTACAGGCAAGCTTGATTGCCATCAAACCAACCCTTTTCTCTTTACTTATAACTTCTAATTAACAAAGTTAACTCATTAACCTTTTGCAGGCAAATGGGTTTTTGAACCTGAGAAACACGATACCGTTTGGCAATCGCTCAAGTGGAATTAGTCCAAATGTTGGAGATCTTCTCAACAAAGCATTCTGGTTTTGGTGATATTTAGAAAATGATTAACATTGGTAACTTACACGCTAGGAGTTATTTACACGGGGGGTTTACCAAAATCATTGGTCATTAAGAGCTACCGCGACAAAATCTACATAATAAAAGACATAATAGCTCTTCTTGTTGAATACGGCGAACTGAATCAAACCACTCTTGTCAGCTATTGCGGCCTGAATCTGAAAAAGCACAAGCAGATCCTGGACAACCTTGAGTCACATGGTCTCATCTCAAAATCTACTTTAGAGTCAGGGAAGCGTACAGTTACAATTTATAAAGCAACCAACAAGGGCGTTGAATTCTGCAGGACAATCATCGAACCGTACGAAGAACTGTTCCCGCGAAAGACAGCTTCAAACTCTGACCACAGACTAGGCATTTTGATCATCGTCTAGCTCAAACTGCGACGAGATTTCATCATCAACCTCTTTCTTTTTTCTGATGTAGTTGATGTATTTTTTGTTCCATGACTTGAGTATCAAATACTGTCTAATTCCAAGCACTAACCAAACCAAAGATACTACAATGACAATTCCAAGAGAGACTGATAAAAAGACCCCAAATTCGTCATATTCGTCTAACACGAAGAAGAAATGTGGGTGTGTGATTAGATATGCTGACATGCCGATTGCAAATGGCGCCAGAATCAAACCAGAAATTGATATGGCAAGAAGTGTGATTCGTATGCTGTTTATTTTTTCTATAAAGCTCTCGATTACCTCTATCATACTGAATCTGGATTTATCAAGGTCGGAATTGTCCACACCACTCATATCTAAATCATTATTGTATTTGAATGGTTCAATCCACTATCAGATTCCCAGCCATTTGAGGATGTATTGAGCAATAATATCTGAACGTTCCTGCTTTGTCTGCTATGAATGTGGTGGTTTGTACTTCAAAATAACCTAGATCCTTTGTGTGCACATTGAACTCGTCTATGTTGAGATTGTGTTTTGAGTCGGTGTCTTCGTTAATAAAATGAATGGAACCCAATTGATCTTTTCTTAGATGTATCTCTGGCGTAGTATGTAACGATCCCAAACTCTTTTTACCACTGGTGGTTGATTTTGTGGCAAAAATATGGCCAAACCGCTGGTCGTATTTTGATATGAGGTAGATATTTTGTGGTACTCCAAACACTGGAAACTTGCCATTTGCCGGAATCATGGAATTATAAGCAGAATATCCTACAGTGGAACCTATTAACGCAATACCAATTATTGCAAGTAAGATCTTGCCATTCGGCCTACGCGGTTGTTTTTTTTGCTTTGACAATCATTATTAGCATCATCTAGTGTGTATTTAGAGAATGATTAACAATGTTAAGCAGCCAATAAATGCAAACGTTTGTTATGGCTATTAACGAGAACGCAACGCACGCCTCATTGGCCTGTAGCTATACTCTACCTTCCTGCGTTCTCGTTTAATCATTAATCTGAGTGGGTAACCGATCTCAATTATTGATCTGATTTGTCTTCGTCTGGATTCTTGTCCCAAAGATGCATTGTACCTCGTAGCATGAATGCGCCTATAATTATGGTCACTATGCCTACTGCTATAAACGAAAAGACTCTGATGATGGAATGTGCTCTTGACACTAGTTTGCCTCCCTGCAAACCACGTTATCGCGTCCTGTGATCCTGTATGCTTCAGCAAGGGCCTTTTTTCCTTCGCCTGTATAGACGTCAATGTGTTTGCCAACTATGTCTGGGCCGACATCAGAGCCAACAAAGATGAGGCCGTCCCACGGTGCAGGAAGGCTGGGGATCGTGACGTTTGAATTTGCAGGAATGATGCTCTGGTCTATTGCTATCATGCCTACAAGCAGCTCGTCTCCGTTGGAGTCGCGTGGGCGATCACTGAAGTGAAACGAATCATCGTACCACCCAACATACATGCCAGAACCAGTTCTGCCCCACCCTTCAATCTTTAAATCCGCAACAAAGTCCTCTCTTAATTCATAGGGTGCCCCATCCACACGTATCGTAATTAACTTGCCGACGTAGTCGGTTTCTACTGGTGTGTAGTAACCAGTGATGTACCAACCTCCGGTACAATCAGAAAACCCTGAATGTCCGAGTCGATCCTGTTTGATGGTGGCATCGGTGATCAAAAAGTCCATGATTAGATCATCTGAAGAGCTTCTCAATAGTAGCAAACCTGTTTTTTGTAAATAAGAGACTGCATCTGCAAACTCTCTGTCGGAGACCAGCCCACTCCTCCAATACTGGTGGGATTCATAGAACCACTCAGGAATAAAAAACTCGTCGGCAAACACGGGAAGTACGATTGCGATTAACACTAGGACGGCAATGAAGTGTATGACAATCACACCTAGGTTTTTCAACTGTACAATAAAAACAAATGCTGATTGTCATGGAAACGCTTCGTGATTTTCAGATAATACGAGCTGCTCCTTTTTAATAATTGAAGAGAATTTGACACTGGAATTGAGCCTGTCACAACCCAGAACAAAAGCAAACTCGTGCTTATTTTGTGGGGAGTTGCTGAAAACTCCGTCCAAGTGCCCATACTGCGGATTCAAATTCTGCGAAGAACACAAACCAACAGAGAATCACCAGTGTGGCAAGACAAGATATGCAGAATACGTACGCAAACCTGACGCCAACAAAATCCCAAATTTGGCCTCCGGCATGTTCATAGTGGTGTGTGACACCTGCGGCTACAAATCTGCAAAGGCTTCATTGATTGAATTTGCCGGCGAAGAGCTGATCCAGCACATGCAAATCGTAGGGTGTAAGGACAATACGTTTCTTGAAGAGGTGGACAGCTCTTCCCCATTCAATTCCAAAGCAATCAGATTAAAACAAGAAGAATCTCAGATCGTCGCGCAAACAGATGCTGCGGGAGAGTCAGTCGTCGAACAACTTTCCAAGCTGGCCTCATTAAAAGAAAAGGGGGCACTTTCTGACGATGAATTCATATTTATCAAAAAAGAGATACTCAAGAGGCTAAAGTAGTTCTAGATTTTCTTCTCTTTTAATAATGCATCAAGTTTATCTTTTGTTTCTTGGTGTTCTGTTCGCTCTCTTTGCAGTGCGATTTTGAGTACCTCTAACTCTTTTTGGGTCGCAAGAAGCTTACTATTGAGCGACGAAACAACTGAGCTCGCAGCTGCAACCACATTCTTTGGCGCAGCTCTGGTTCCGACATTCGCGATTTGATCCTCTATGAATTTGAGCTCTTTTTTTGCAATCTCGATTTCCTTTTTCTTTGCTTCGTGTTCTTTTCTGATTTGTTCTAGTTCATTTGTGGCTTCTTGTTGGGATCTTTTTATTTGCTCAAAGGATTCATGCATGGATTTTAACTTGTCTGCTTCTTCTTTGTATTTGTGATATTGTGATTTCATCGATTCTAATTCGGAGCTCACCTTCTGTATTTCGTCTAGTGATGCTCTCCCAGATTCGACCTGTCTTTTTATTGATGCTAATTCTGCCTTTGCTGACTCTATTTGTTGTAAAATTTCTTTGTGCTCATTTTTGCGTTCGTTGAGCTCCTTTTTTGAGGTCATGATCGTGCCCACAAGCTGGTCATATTCGTCTTTGGCTTTTGCCAGCTTGTCGGATATGGTGTTTAGGTGCTCGGTTTTTGCACTTAATTCTTTTCGTAAATACTCTAATTCGTTTACGACTTGTTCTTTTTGTATCTCTTCAGGGGACTTTATTTGCACGTCTGGCACTGCCTGATCCTCGCGCTCTTCTTTTTTTGCACGCCTAAAGAGTCCCATACTGTCTTTTTGCAATCTTGGTTATTTCTCTATTCACTTTTTTACAAAGCGAAGGAAGAAACCAAGACCTCCAACCGCAAAGCCTACAGCTATAAGAACGAGGCCGAGCTCGGGTTTGTCTGAGAACCAGCTTGGAGCAATTATGAACAACAACGCGCCCAAAATTATGAGAAAGTACCCTCTGCTCTTTTTTGGTTTGTTGTGCTCGTTGTGGGCCATGGCTAGATATGCCTGCGAATCATCTGTGCTACTTTTTTTCGTCCTATGTCTAAAATGAATGGACCTATCTTAGGTCCACGATTCGCAGACAGAATTATCTGATATAACACCATGAAGAACTCTTTTGGCTGTATGTTGTTTTCTTTTGAGATGTTGTAGATGGCGTTCTGCAAATCTTGTGGCTCTTCTTCAGCTTCCAAGACATCTACAAGCTGGCTCAACGCCTTCTTTATAGAGTCGTTTATCTGGATTTTGGTGGGCTCCTGTTCCTCAAAGTCGTCTGCATAATTGCCTGCAAGCTGGATTATTTCTTCCAGATGCGGCGTCGGCTTCTTAATTGCGCCATAATCTACTAGCTTTTTGACAACCCGATTGACTCGATCCTCTTTGAATATTCGGCAAAGTTCAACTAACAACCTGTAGCTTACGTGCACACAAGGCTCTTTTGGCGGATTGAGTAGGTTGACGTACTCGTACAGTCCCTTTGACTTGATCATCTTTGCCTCATTGTCAAGCTTGATCTTTCCAAAGTAAATGTCCTCAAGTTCATTGTATTCGTCCATTAGTGATGGTATGTCTTCAAAACCAAGCTCTCTGGCGCCAGTGATTCTCTTGTATAACAAAAGAAGCATTGATTTTGGTGTCCCGTACCTGAACCATTTTTGCGAAGTCACCACGTTGCCGGCAGATTTGGAGATTTTCTTGCCGCCTTTGTCCAAAAACATCTCGTATTTGATATGGTGTGGGTGAGGGTGTCCAAGTATTTCGTCTGAAACCCAGTCGTTTACTTTGACGGAGTCCATGATGTCCTTGCCATACGCCTCAAATCTGATGTCAAATGCGTGCCACCTTGCAGCAAATTCTACCTTCCAGGCAAGCTTGCCCAGATCTTTTGTTATGTCCGCCTCGCCCTCATGTCCACATCCTTGCAACATTTTTGAGCCTATTTCGGCTTGCAGGCAGCGGTACTTGACTCTCATCTTGTCAGGAACATATTCGTATGACTGTGCAGTATAGAGTCTATTGCACTTTGCGCAAACCGGATAGTATGGAAGGAATCTCTGATATTTCTCCTGTCCTACCATCTCGGCAATTTGTCTTCCAATTTTTTCAGCATTAGTCAAAATGGTGTGAATCTGGTTCTTCAAAACCCCCTTCCTGTACGTATCAATGGCTCTGACAAAATTGTACTTGATGCCGAGCTTGTCAAGTCCGTCAAGAAGGATGCTGCTCATGTGCATGCCATATGAGTCGTGGCATCCAAAGGGGTCTGGAATCAATGACACTGGTTTTGCAATATGTTCTGAAAGTGTATCGGGAAGGCCTTCGGGTATCTTTCTGAGTCCATCAAGGTCGTCAGAGTATGCGATGAGCTCTGATTTGAAACCCATATTCTCCAAGGCCAACTTGACACCATAAGCTCTCACAGCATCACCCAGGCTGCCTATGTGTGGTATTCCGGATGCACCAAGTCCTGATTCTACCTTTAACAACGCGGTGTCTCTTCCAAGCTGTTTTTCCCGTTCTATCATCTCAAAGGCAAGCTTGTCAATCCATGTGCCTTTGCCTATGACGATCTTTTCTTCTTCAGACATTTTATCAGTCCAACATCTTTGCCATATATGGGCCATCCGACGTGTAGCCCAGTTTGCGGTAATATTCTCTTGTCCCGATAGCACTGATCACTAGAATCTTTTTTGCATCAAATTCTTCCTTTGAAATCTTTTCTGCCTCGTTCATAAGGCCACGGCCAAGGCCAGAATGCTGAATTTGGCCATCCTCTCTCTGACCTATCTTCAGAGACTTGCCATACACATGCAGTTCACGAACAATGCATGACCTCTCAGTTATCTCTTTTCTGTGAGCCTTGCGGCTGGGTTTTCTGAGCCTCAAAAACCCGTAGATTCTGTCCGCAGAGTCGTCATATGATAAAAAAACCTCGTCTCCTCCTGATGACACATAATTATCTCTATGCAAAAATAACTCCTTGTGTGGTTCCTTGGAGAATCCTATCTCCCTACATCTGATACATTTGCATGAAAATCCCTGTTTTTTGAGATTCTCGTGCACGATTTGACGCAGATTGCCTGACTTTGGCCCAGCAATTATCTCTTGAGGCGAGATCTCTCTTTGAACCCTCATGATTCTTACCCATCTTGGAACCATCTTCTTGACTTCCATTAAAACACGTATCATGTCGTCGTCAGAATATGGCAGATATCGGCCCTGCAGATATTGCTGGTATAATGGTGTGTGTTGCAACACCAAAGACGGGTAGATCTTTAACATGTCTGGTTTTAGTTCTTCGTCGGTGAACAATTTTTTAAAATCCTCTATGTCGTCTTGCGGGCTAACTGTGGGAAGTCCTGGCATCATATGTGCGACTAGCTTGTATCCTGCGTCTTTTGATATTTGAAAAGATTCTACTACGTCTTGATAGGTGTGACCACGATTGACTATCTTGTATACTCTATCTCGAAGACTTTGGACACCGATCTCAATTCTGGTGATTCCGTAGCTGAGCATCATGTCTACATGTTCTTTTTTGCAGTAATCTGGTTTTGTCTCCACTGTGAAACCTACATTGCGAATTTTTGCGACTTCGTTGTTCTTCTTTGACTCTTCTAAACTATTCGAAACAAAACCATTTAGTGCATCGTAGCATGATTTTATGAAATTTTCTTGATATTGTATGGGCATGAAAAGAAACGTACCGCCTACTATGACCAGCTCCATTTTTGTAGGGTCGTGACCGTAGGCAATGAGTTTTTCAATCTTGGAAACAATCTGTTTTTTTGGGTCGTATTCGTTCTCGATGGCGTTTATGGTGGATGGTTCGTTTCCAGTGTAGCTGTTTGGAGAATTAAACTCGATTCCGCCAGGACAATACGTACATCTTCCATGTGGGCACGCGTACGGCATTGGCATTAGTGCAATCACTGCAACGCCGGACGCAGTCTTGACTGGTTTTTTTATCAAAATCCGTTGCAATTTTGAGTAATCGTTGCCACTAACTGTTGCCAGAATTTCCGAGTTTCGTGGTATTCTCTCAAGTGAGTATTTGGTGCAGACCTTCTTTATCTGGGACTTTATCTGGTTTTTTGTAGGAGACTCGATGGTGAGTAAACCACGCGAGATTTCATGACATGCCTTTACAAATACGGTGTCTTGCAATGTGTAACAATACCTATATGGCTTTAAATTCGTTCAAACCATCTATCGGCGTCTTCTGGATTTTTTCTTTGATTTGGAACCTGTGTTCTTTTTGGAGACTTTTCGCCTTTTCGACTTTCTCTTAGTCTTTGTTCTCTTCTTGGTCGGGGTATTGCTTTTCTTCTTGGTTTGTTTGTTTTGTGTTTTTACCAACTGTTTTTCAAGCTCGGCTCTTACCTTCATATTCTTGAGTTGTACGAGCTCGATTCTGGTCCTTGCACTAAGCTGCGCGATTTCAGAGTCTGGCACAGTAAAGGAACTACCATGGTCTGTAAAACACTGAGAGTGAAAGACCTTGCCTTTCTGATAGACCATGTCTGACTTTGGAACGCCTTGCTTGCAGACGGCGCACATGTCGATAAATTCTTCAGCCAATGATGCACGAATTTTTTAGTCTAATTTAATATTTTTCAAGAAAAACGAAAATATGCGATCATGTCTGGGGGTTTTGCCGCAATTCCTTTCTATACTCCATCTTAAGCCATACTGGAGTAATGATGGTTGTGACTGCCACCATTATCACAATTGTCGAATATACATTTGAAGTCAAAACTCCACTCGATAGACCAATGCCGGCAACAATTAATCCTACTTCGCCTCTTGATATCATTGCAATTCCGACCCGCTTTGACTGCGCCTTGTTTTTGAGGAACGGCAAAGCAGGAAAGCCACATCCAACCAATTTGGTTGTAACAGCTACGCCTATTATGACCGCAGCTATTATGAGAATCTCACCATTTATTCCTCTAAAGTCTACCTGAGCTCCAATTATTGCAAAAAACAATGGTGCGAAAATTAGGCCCAGTTTGCTTATGTAGTGTTCCACCCGCTCAAAGACCTTGCTTGATGCCAATGCCATGCCAACTACGAACGAGCCAAGTATGGGGGAGAGTCCAAGGGACGCCGCAACACCTGCAGCGCCAAAAAAGGCAGCCGTAACGACTCCTTCTATGGCACCTCCTGCCTTCCAGAGCCTTGATCCTACGACGCGGGGAACTATGAATATGGCAGCGATAGCCATGGCTGCAAAGAATCCAAGCACCTTGAATATGGTAAATGATACTTCTATGACATCCACTTCTGCAACAACAGGGTCAAGCGATGTGACTATCGAGAGGATCGCAATTGCCAAAATGTCGTCGACTACTGCAGCTCCTATTATCAGTCTGGCCTCTGGTGTCTTTAGCTTGCCAAATTCCGAGAGTACCTGGACAGAAATGGCTATGCTGGTTGCAGTCAGCGCAGTAGCCACTAGCATTGCTTGAAACGCGTGGAAGCCGAAAAGCTGAAAAACAAAAAAGCCGACAAAAAACGGCACTATCACACCAAGCGTGCCTACTGTAAACGATGCTTTTCCTCCTTTGATGAACTCTCTTGGCGTCATTTCCAATCCGGCCATAAACAAAATCACGATCGCGCCAATTTCGCCAAGTATCTTTACCTCTTGATTCAGCTGTAGCAATGTCTCGCCCTGGATGACGATGAGTGATCCTATTGCAAAAGGACCAACGATCATGCCAGCTATCAGTTCGCCCAAAACAATTGGGAGCTTCAATCTTACAAATAACTCGGCCATGAGTTTTGCGGCAAAAAGCAACACGCAGACACTGATTACAACAGAAACAAAATGTGGCTCCAATCCAATTATCTCAAGTTGCGCTCATATAAGGAAGTATTTAATTAAAAATAATGAAAGGGTTTGTCTAATTATGCCAATTTTTGTGAATTGACAAAAACACCTCTCCTGTTTGTGATTGAACCTATGATCTGACTCTGAAGTTTGTGTTTTTTACAAACCTCGATAACTGTCTGAGCGTCATTTTTTGGCAAAATCACGCAGAATCCTATCCCCATGTTGAATGTTTTGTACATCTCATCACCGTCCACACCTAAATCCTCAATCAACTGCATTATCTTTGGCGGCTGAGGCAGCTGATCAAGCGTATATCCGGTGTTTTTTAGTCGCAGTAGCTTGGTAAATGAACCTCCGGTTATGTTTGCAAGTCCATGAACATCGCATTCCTCAATTATTTGAAGAACCGGCTTGACATAGATCTCAGTTGGTATCAGCAGGACGTCACCTAGTCTTCCAATCCCTCTTATTTTGTCGCCAATTGAGTATTTTTTTAGCAGAACCTTGCGCGCCAGGGAATATCCATTTGAATGGAGTCCATTACTGTAAATTCCGACTATTGCGTCGTTTTCTTTGATCTTGCTGCCAAGTATGAGCCTGCTTTTTTGCACAATCCCCGCTACCATTCCTGCCAGATCGAATGCGAATTTTTTTTCGGCAAACAGGTCCGGCATTATGGCAGTCTCGCCGCCTACTATTGGGACGCCTGCTTTTTTTGCACCAGCGGCCAATCCTTTTGCAATTTGAATAAAAACTGTTTGCCTGTTCTGGTTTGCAGCAATATAATCCACAAACGACATTGGTGTGGCTCCAATGCAAATTATGTCATTAACGTTCATAGCAACGCAGTCGATTCCTATGGTGTCGTATTTTCTCAAC
Source organism: Candidatus Nitrosotenuis sp. (assembly GCA_038869975.1). Lineage (GTDB taxonomy): Archaea > Thermoproteota > Nitrososphaeria > Nitrososphaerales > Nitrosopumilaceae > Nitrosotenuis. The sequence continues at coordinate 20,252 of JAWCQC010000007.1, read as the reverse complement.
ATGTTTGCGATTAGGACTTTGGTTCCTACACCGTCTGTGTGTGTTGCCAAAAGTCTGGACTTGTCAATCTCCACAAGCCCTGCATAATGTCCAAAACCGCTTCTTACTCTTTGCAATCTGTGGGTTGAAGCAATAATCTTGCCGATGGCACTTTGACTCTTCTTTATGTTTTTTACATCTACGCCTGCCTGTTTGTAGGTTAAAGTCATCTGATCAGAATCTTGCCGCCGCATTAAAAGACCTTTTTACATGTACATGCCAGAGTCAACTTTTCTGTGCTCTTTGTATTTTTCTGACAATTCTTTGAATTCCATGCCGATCTTCTCTTTTTCTTTTTTCAAGTCAGATGTGTCTATATCAAGTCCATAAACCTTGTTTATTGAATCAATTAGGGTGGCCGCAGCAAGCGGATCTGGGCTTGCGTGATTTGCTCTCACTAGAAGAGTGATTGCGCGAATTTTGCGTATTATGCACTCATTGAGAATACTGCCAGGTATGCCGGTGATGAACCCCTGCGATATCATGCTTATTCCCTTATCAGACATTATTCTGCAAAGATCTTCTTCGGCGGCGCAAAATGTTCTGCTGTCATGTTCATCACTTGCGACGCCATCCAAAACTATCAATTCTTTTGTCCCCTTGCTTTCGGCCCAATCCAAAATTGTCGATGCAATATTGTTTAGACCCTCCATTCTCAACGTAACTTCGCAAATCACTGCACAAATTGTCCCGTTTTTGTTCGTGTAAAACCGAAATGGATGTCGCAGTCTGCCTTGAATGAATACTGTAGAAGGTGGGAGATATTTTGAGCGTAGAAATCCTACTTCCTGCATTCCAAGTTTTTCAATCAAATATCCTATTGCCAGTGGGCCGGCCAGTCCGGCGCCTACAAACCCTGCAAAAATTATCGGGCTTTTGTAATTGATTTTTTTTATCTCGTGGACGTGATCTTCTAAAATGCGACGCACTGCTTTTGGTTTTTTGTGCCGATTAATTACTTTTCTGCAAGAACAAATTCAACATAATTCTGCCTTTTTCTGTGATCGAATAAACTACAGATGGGCCAACACTCTCTTTTCTTACGAAATCATAGTCAAGACACAACTTCAGGTAATTCAAAAACGATCTCTTCATTCTTATCTTTGAGTTGGTATACAGATCTGAAAAATTCATGGCTCCTCCGCTTAATTGATATAATAACTTCAAAAGCGAGAGCATGCTGTAATCGCGCGCCCTTGCCTTTACTGCATCCATGATCTGCTCGTCGCGCGTTATGATGAAGTCATCTAGGCGGTCTGCCACTTCCAGCGGGATGTATGTAAGGCGTGCTCTCATTATACCGTATGGTACGGTACTTTACCTTAATTAATCTTAGCTTAAAAGTAATTTGATTATGTGATAGTTTTTTTAAACAACAGCCGCAGGTCTAAAAATTTGAAAAAGGGAATCAAGCCACTGCTGGAAGAGGCTTTTCTTCCTTTTTTGTCTCCTTTCGCATCTTTGCAATAACTGCCGCAAGCTGCGTGGCGTGGATCTCATCGAGGGTCTCACACATAGAATTAATTGGTATTTTTGCTACTTAAGTCTGACTAAATTGGGCTGACTGGAACTCCGTCACACCTTATTGTTGGCGCTGTGACTGGAATGGCCGCCCAAGGTAAAACCGTTCTTGAATTGGCTGTAATTTGCGATATGTTTTGCAGGAGGACTGGCAGGCTGTGTATGATCCTGACTGGTTTTGCTGGGGTCAACTCGCCATCCTTGATAAGCCAGATACCGCTTCTGGCGGTGCAAGAAAAGTCGCCTTTTATCGGGTTGACTGCATATGTGTACCACAGTCTTGAGATGAGTATGCCGTTTTTTGTACTGCTAATCGCCTCATCGCGGCTGACTTTGCCTTGCCTGATGGTGAGGTTATGCGGCGCCACCACTGGGATGGGCTCAGATGAGCGGCCAAGAGGTGAGCCCGGTCTACACGCATTAGCTGTGGATTTGACGTTTTCTTTAAAGGCGTTGTAAGAATCCGAGTATGTTCCAACAAAGACGCCATTGTCAACAAGTGATGTCTTTCTAGTAGGTGTGCCTTCATCATCAAAGCTTTTGGTGCCCAGTCCGTTTGGCATGTGAGGGTCATCGATGAGGTTGAATTCGTCAACTGCGATCTTCACGCCACGCTTGTCTGAAAAACAGCTCCGCTTCTCAGAATAGGTTTTGAGATTAAAATTAGGCCCGATCACAAAAGTCAGTAGCTCGCCGACGGCAATTGGCTCAAAAACTATGTTTGTTGGGCCTGCCTCACAGCTTCGAGGGTTTAACGAAGACACACACATCTCCATGGCCTCTCTTGCCGCCTCAGTGGCATCAAAATCTTCAAGCATTCGCGAGTTTGCCTGACCTATGCCAGAGACTGGGATGTTGCCATACTCGGAATCAGCATTTATGACTGCGCTCAGATACGTAGCACGTTCGCTTCTTTGCAGGCCGTTTGAGTTTTCAAGCTCAAAATCGTCGCAAACTATGTTTAGTGAGCCCGAGATCCTAGTTATCAGCTTGTGTGACGCGGCGTCGATCATCTGATCGGCAATCTCTGATGCCTTTACGGCGTCGATCTCCCATACCTTTGGGTCGTTTGTTTTCTCAACAAGAGGTGTCCTTTCGTTGTACGGCAGTGATTGCCAAAACTCTCTTCTAGTGAGATTTTTTGATGATTTTAACGCCTCATCGACAACCTTTTTGGGCTCCAAAAGGGTGGATTCCAGCGACGATATCTTCTTGTCATGAATCAGTCTTACTCCGACAGACTTTGCAAAATTCTCCTTTATCTCAGCAATTTCCGAATCCGTGATCCGTACAGTTAGGATCTTTTTTGTACAGAGTATGGCTTCACATTCATCTACTAAATTTTTTGCATAAGATACTATATCCTCACAAACTGTCAAATCTAATTTGCTCTTGGATTTTTGTATCTGTATTTGTCAAGCTTTACAAGCTCAAAATATGAGCCAAATTTCGATGTGTCGTCCACTCTGTCAAGCTCGTCTTCTTCAAGATCTGTGTCATATGTTTTAAGAATTTTGTATGTCGTACTTCTTTGCGCTGGAATCCTGCCTGTCTCTCTTATGAGATGCCTGATTTGTTTTGGTTTTAGCAGCTGGCCGTGTTGGGATCCTGCCGAAGTTGAGATGCTCTCGTTGATGAGAGTGCCACCAAAATCGTTGGCACCCCAAGTAAGAAGAACTTGGGACATTTTAGGACCTTCTTTTACCCAAGACACCTGTATGTTGTTGATGTAGTTGTTAAGCATGATTCTGGCTACTGCGTGAGTGAGCATGACGTCGCTTGCACTTGCGCCACTTCGTATTCCCTCATGCAAGCTATGCTTGTACATTGGGGCTTCGGTGTGGATGAAATTGAGGGGGACAAATTCAGTAAATCCTCCGGTTTCTTTTTGAATCTCGCGAATCTTTGCTATGTGTCTGACTCTATCTTCGTGACTCTCAATGTGCCCAAACATAATAGTTGAAGTCGAGCTTATGCCAAGCTTGTGAGCAGTCTTGATTACCTCTATCCAATCATCTACTGTGATTCTGCCCGGTGATATCTTGTCACGAATTCTCTGATCGAGTATCTCGGCCGCCGTGCCTGGCAGAGTGTTAACTCCAGCATCCTTCAATCTTGAAAGATACTCTTTAATAGACAGCTTTGAGCGAGTTGCCCCATAAAGGACCTCTTCTGGTGAAAACCCATGTATGTGCATGTCTGGAATCTCAGCCTTGATTGCTTTGCATATGTTTTCATACATATTCTCATTCATGTCTGGCGGTAGCCCGGCCTGGATACACACCTCTGTTGCGCCAAGACCGTATGCTTCTTTTGCGCGTCTTACGATCTCTTCAGTAGGTAAAAAGTATCCTTCTTCTTCTCTAAAGTCTCTGCTAAATGCGCAAAAACCGCACTGTTTTATGCACACATTGGTAAAGTTGATGTTCCGATTCACAACAAAAGTAACGATGTTGCCAACACGGCGTCTCCTGAGCTCGTCGGCTACCAGGCCGACTAGGTGAAAATCGATGCCTTTTGCATTGTACAGCCTTGTTCCCTCTTCAATTGAGATTTCCTTTTCTTCTAGTGCCTTATTGAGCGTCTCTGCTATGAGTGGATCTGCATTTTTTAACAGCGCGTCTATCATCTCCAATACTCCTCCTTTACGAGACCATCTTTATCCATTATCTTGGTAATCTCGTTGTATAGGTGCGGCTCGACAAGATGCATAAATTCAGGATATACTGGGAAGCGGGCCTTGAACTTAAAACCAGCCCTCTCGGTATTTCTTTGAACAAATTCTATTTGCGGCCAACCAAATTCAGGATTTACATAATCTTGTGTGATGGGGGATATCCCACCCCAATCGTTTATTCCTGCCTCGATAAACGTCTGGTATGAGTTTGGGGACAAGTTCGGCGGAATTTGGATGTTCATTTGCGGCATTATTATGCGACACAGCGCGACCATGATCTTAAAGTAGCTCTCTTCTGGTGATTCGACTTGACGCATCGCAGTGTCTTGTTTTGGCTGAAAGTTCTGCAAGATGACTTCCTGGATGTGACCATATCTTTGATGGAGTTTTCTTATCTCAAACAACGAGTCTATCAATTCGTATGGAGTTTCCCCAATTCCTACAAGGACGCCTGTGGTCATGGGCATTTTCAGCTCCCCAGCAATCTCTAGGACTCGAAGTCTTGCCTTTGGGTTCTTGCTTGGTGCATTCTGGTGTGGCATGTCCTTGTGCGTTAATCGCTCGCTTGAATTTTCGAGCATCAAACCCATACTCACGTTGGTTTTCTTGAGCTCACTCATCTCTTGTTTTGTGAGGTTTCCTGCATTTGTGTGTGGGAAAAGACCTTCAGAAAACGCAATCTCGGATGCATGAACCAGATATTCGGCGGTGCTTGAAAACCCATTTTCCTTGAGCCAAAACCTTGCCTCGGAATATTTTTGTTCCGGCCTCTCACCGGTGACAAATAATGCCTCTACACACTTGTACTTTCTTGCAAGCCTTGCTAAATCTCTGACATCTTTTTTGCTCATCAAAGAAAGCTTTGACTCTCCAGGCTCTGCTTTGTAGGTGCAATAACCACATGTATCTCTGCATAGATTTACTATGTTGAAGAATGCTTTTTTCGAAAATGTGACTGATCTTGATTTGTGTCTGTTGCGTAGAATCTGAGCGGCCTTGTATATCTCATCATGTCCGGTTGCTGAAAAATCAAAAATCGCGTAGGCGTCATCATGTTGAACTTCTTTTCCGTCTAATGCCTGATTTAGCTGCTCACAGCTTAATACAAGATCGCTCAATGTGTGGATTTTTCGATTCTGATATTTATCTTTGTGTTGAGGTTGAGTTTGTGAGTGCTTTGTTGGAGTTTGGTCGCTCTTCCAGCGTGATCACTAGGTCTGTGACTTTGCCGTCACGCAAAATCTGCAAAACCATCTGATCACCCACAGATTTTTCACGTTGTAGGTGAATCAAAATATCATCAATTTTTCTTACAATTTTGCCATCTACTGCAAGTATGACGTCGCCTCCCACTTGATAGCGTACACCGTCGACTTCTTTTATCTCGGACATGCCACGTATCCCTGCTTTCTGTGCTGGGCTGTCATCTAAGACATTGATCACTAAAAACCCCCTGGCATCGTGGAGATTTAGAATCTGTGCCAAGTCTGGGTCGATGTCTCTGCCAGAGATACCCACCCAGGGGTGGTGATATGCTCCAGACGCAATCAAGGTCGGGACAATTTTTTGAACAGTCCTTGAAGGGATTGCAAAGCCCACTCCTGCAAACTCGCCACTTTCTGACTGTATTGCCGTATTGATGCCTATTACTTCGCCACGCATGTTCAAAAGTGGCCCGCCAGAGTTGCCTGGATTTATTGCAGCATCTGTCTGAATTATGTCGGGTATCTGGAACCCTCTGTCTTGAGATGGCAACAGTCTCCCTAATTGACTTACTATGCCTGAGGTCATGGAGCCTGACAGTCCAAACGGATTTCCTATTGCGGCAATCTGTTCTCCAACCTTCAGCTTTGAAGAGTCGCCTATTGATAGCGGAAACAATGCATCCGAGCTGGCGTTGACTTTGATTACAGCAAGGTCGGTATAGAGATCTTTTCCCACCACGCTTGCACGAAATGATCTTCCGTCAAGAAAAGTGACAACAAGTTTTTCTGCGTTTTGCACGACATGCTCGTTTGTTATTATGTGGCCATTTTTATCGTAAACAAAACCTGAGCCTATTCCTCCAGGGCCGCGCGGGTCGTTGTCGGGCCGCTTCACATTTATTCGGACCACGCCGGATTCTGATTTCTCAAAGATCTCAACTAGACTAAGCTGCCTTGTCTGGTCTTGTGCATTGACTGAATTCTTTGTAGATTCTGAGATCTCATCAGGTGTGGGTACTTTGGTTGGAGGACTCAAGAAAATACTGTATGCGATCAAAACAACGATCACCCCAAGTAGCCCGCCGACGATCGCAGATGACTTGTTCAATAATTTGGCAGCCTTTGCATAGTCTATAATTGTTACCTACATAGAACTACACACTAATTGAATTCTGCACATGATCTTTCATCGAGTAGCCTCTGCCGCGCCATGAAACAGCCGAGTCGCTCTTTGCATCCAACATTCCACACAAAAAGCCCGCCACAACCACAAAGCTGCCAATTGGGCCACATGCACTGTATGGCGCCTTTATCTTGAGGACTCGTGCGTCGACTACGCCTGCTGTGTAGACCAGTCCAGAAGACACCACTGAGGTGGCAAAAAGTGCCAAAAACGATTCAGAAGCATCAAAGAACAAACTGGAATATGCCAAAAGAACGTAGGGCATAAAAAGCAAGAACAAAACCGAGACAAATATCCCGGCCGCAATCTTGCTGTTTTGAAGGTAAAGTGGTATCATGAGTCGCTTCAAACCATTCCAAAGTGTGGACCAGTCACGAGCCCATACCGCATCGATTAAGTGATCACCGCGTACCATCTTTAGTTTGTATCCTGACTCTTTTACTTTCTTGCCTAGCGCACCGTCCTCAATTATTTCACTGCGAACGCCCTCATGCGTTCCGACCTTGTCATATGTTTCTTTTCTAATTATGAAAAAACTTCCAAAAAAGTATCCGGTCTTTTTCTTGGGGTCGTTAACACGCAATGCAGAAAACCTAGTATGTAAAAATGTGGAAAGAACTGGCAATGTAATCTTGGTCCACATGTCAAGGCATATCATTTTCGGAATGACTGTTAGTGCATCAAGACTATCTGACAAAAGGTGTGAAACTGCAAGCGAGATCACACTGCGAGAGTGTCTTGTATCTGCGTCAGTAAAAAGCAAAAGCTCTCCAGTCGCGTTCCTATACCCTTCCATGCATGCCCAATTCTTGCCCATCCAACCGTCTGGCTTTGGCCTGGCTGAGACGTGGATTACTCGTTGGTCTTTTGCTGCATATTGTGTAATTATTTGGCCGGTTGAATCATCTGATGAATCATCGATGGCAATTACCTCGTAGTTGTCGTAATCTTGATCAAGTAGTGAATCAAGGCATTTTGCAATAAAATCTTCTTCATTTCTCGCAGGCAAAATTACTGAGACTTTGGGCTTTTTGTGTTCTTTTTTATCGAATCTGTCTAGCAGTGGTGTGCATTTGAACGAGTTCAACATGGATTTCAAAAGAAGAACCCAAGCTATCGCAACACCGATCATGGTTGCAACAAAAAAGTAGTTAATTATGTCTACAAACTCCATGTTATTTCTCTAGTTCTTGCTTTATTGCTTCTAGTGCCTGTTCTGTGCCATTTTTCACATGCTTTTTGACCATGCCTGTGAACATACCCATCATGCCTGATAGTTTGATGTCCCAGATTGCCTCAAGCTTTGTTTTGCCGTCTTGCGGTGTCAATTTTATGGTCTTCGTACCGTTGAGGATTCCCTCTGTGAATTCGGCCAAGATCTTTTCCTTTGGGAAAAATGTGACTTTTTGCATGCATTTGGAATCCTTAAACGCGATGGTTACCTCACGTGTAACTACATTTCCGTCCTTTGAGATGTTGCGAACCGACTTGGTGCCCTTCCAAAACTTTGGCTCATTGTCTATGTCGGAAACCACGTCCCAGACCCTGTCAGTGGGTGCGTTGATTGTCACCGCCGCTTCTATGGTGGTCATGTACTTGGATCTTTTCAGCTTGAATATTAGTCTTAATTCGATGGCGTGGCAGTAAAGTCAAATGTCTTTGTATCGGTCGTTCCGCTGTATGTGGCAACAACTGTGTATCTGCCAGATTGTTCCCACCCATTACCTCCGGCAATCACTAGGGTGGAAAACATTCCGTCGTTTTTGACATTCAGTGTCTCGCTCCATATCTCTTGGTTTGCCGAATTTGTGATTGCAAGTCTCACTATGGACGTAGGTGTTTTTATCTTTCCAGATATCGAAATAATGTCTCCGCGTGCATAAGACGTTGCGTCCAACTCCAGGCCTTCGGCAGTCTGAGTCGATTCGGGAGGAGTCAAGGCGTCTTGATTCATAGCTACGAAGCTTATTGCCAAAACGGCGAATACCGCGGAACATACTGCGATTACAATATTTCTTAACTTTGTCTTGTCTCCGCCAATCTTTGGTATTGGTTTTTCTTCTTTTGGTTTTTGTTGGTATTTTAGCTCAAACGGACTGGTTCGAGCAGGTTGTGGAGTCGGTGGTGGAACTATCTTCTTTTCTGGGATCTTGACTATGCGCTCCGTTTCTGGTTTAGACGATGGTTGCAAATAACGTGAAACCAGGCCTTCGACGTATCTCCTGTCTTCGATGGTGACTAGCTTTTTTGATTCAAAATCCGCCTTTATCTTTGCGAGGCGTTGCGCGTCTCCATGATTGGCTTTTAGCAGGGCGTCGATATCGTCCGTAAAGAACTGACCCATACAGTATTTCTGTAGTGGGTTTAGATAAACTGATTGCGCACGAGGCGCCAGCCTTCTTCGAAATTCATTTTAAACAGTGACAAAAACCCACCATATGGCAATCCAATACGACGATTTTGCAAAGCTTGACATCCGAGTAGCGAAGATAGTCTCCACTGAAAAAATCCCCGGCAAGACAAAGATAATCAAAGGCATAATAGACCTTGGAGGGGAGACGCGCAACCTGATAATCGGGGGTGCACAGTATTTTGCTCCCGAAGAGCTGGTGGGAAAAACCGTGATTGCGGTAACAAACCTTGAACCAAAGGTAGTGGGCGGTGTTGAATCCAACGCAATGCTTCTTGCAGCAGATCTAAATGACAAGCCGTATTGGCTTACCGTGGACGAATCTGTACCTGTGGGCACAAAAATAAAATAATTTTTTACAAAAGCGAGCGGAAAAGCCTAGCCCTTTAGGGCAGGGATGAAAGCGAGCACACCACAGGTCAATATCCAGCACACCAAAAACCATACAACAATCTGTATCTAATCCAAACATGTGGAACCCAGTATGGAGATCGCCGGCGTCGCACCGGAAACGGTCTTCTGGGGATCGTTTGCACATCGGCTGGGTCATTCCAATAAATCCAAGCAAGTCTTGGTCGGAAATGTCGGCACAAATACCTCGTCGTTTGGTAGGAGGCCACATGACATATTCCAATTGTATGCAGACAGAGATGCATGCAAGGGGAGCACTGATACCCCCCAAAACGGCAATGCAGCAGACGACTGTAACCGTAAAACTCGACTGTGTGTTGGTTCTGCAAAAACCCGCTTGATGGCGACAGATGAGACGGAAAAACAGCAAAAGCAGAACCCCGAACCCTTTAGGGTCGGGAGTGTGTCAGCACAGCAAAGTCAATGTCTTGAGATTCCCGCATTATTTTGGTGTGAAAATACACTGCGATCGCACCGACAAAAATAATTCCATCTAGATCTTTGCTGATGTCTATTGCTTCTCTAACTAGAGGTTTCAACTGATAATCTTGCCATGTCTTCTTGTACTTTGGCTACATACTCAACAGGAAATTGGCCTTTATGTCTTATCTTGTCTGGATATAGTAGTTCTAGCGCTATTGCATCAAGTACTGATCTTCCCCCTTTTGCAATAGAATCAAAATAGACTTGTTCTATTTCGTTTTTGATATTTTTAGAAATTGGCAGTAACACAACATGCCCTCTAGTTCCCTCACTAAAACCAGATTCTTTCAGGTAATTGGCAAAATCATTACCATTGGTATATACAAACAGATCTAACGGCTCTTGGAATTTCGTTAGTTCCCATGCCCTAAAGTCCAAAGTTACAAACGAGTCTTCTGGTAAATGTTTTTTTACAAATCGTATATCTGCATCATTGTATGATCTACCAAATCTTCTTGCGTTTTTTAAGGCAAGTAAGGACGGAATTAGCTTTTCAACAAAGTTGAATGGTTGTCTTGTCACACTATGATTTACACTAAAATGTCTATTTCTAAAATCGACAATCCCCATGTTTTTAAAAACCGCCAATCTCCTGTATGCAGTTTTTTTAGAGCCTGCAATTGGTACTGCATCAGCTCTAACACTATACACCGGCTTTTGTGGTAATGCCTGCACGAATGCCCAGTCCCTAGGACTAATTGGTGGCTCCAAAATCCGTGTCTGCACGTATTTGTATACGCGTAAGATGTATTTATATAATTGTGTCATAATTGAGCCTTATGGAAACCGCCAACTTTGTAGATCGAATCATAGATCAAATGATATCGCCAGACATTTAGCTGACAACACCTGCAATTGTTCCCATGAGACCATCTCAATATGTGAGAATGGCTTGTACCATGATATGATAATCACGCCTAGAATATAATCAAGCCCCTAGTTTTTGGAGACTTGCATGTATAGATCCACAGTGCCAGAGCCAACAGGGATGTTGCTTCCAACAATCACATTTTCTGTGACTCCTTTGAGCTCTTCTACTTCGCCAGTCAGTGCTGCCTGCGCAATTGTCGGAACCGTGATTTCGAATGCAGCTCTTGCTAAGACACTGTCCTTTGTTCCGGCGATTCCGTGCCTGCCTATCTGCTGCAGGTATCCTCTTGAGCACATCATGTCTGCCACAAGCATGATGTATCTAGAATCCACTTCGAGTCCCTGGTCTTCCAGTGTGGTCGACAGCTCGTTGATCAAGGCGTTTCTTGCGGCCTCGATTCCCAGTGTTGCCGCAATCTCAAAGACGTTGTTTGTCCTGACGTTTCTTTTGTCGATTCCGTCGATTTCCAAGACTTTGGCCAAATTGGAGCCGGTAGTCTGTATGACCCACTCGTCATCTTTTTGAGCTACCGTGACTCTGGTGATGTCTGGCACTCCCTTCACTATAGAATTGAGAACTTTGTTTCTAATTGCAATGACTGTTGGCGCATCAGACTCTTCTGCAAGCTTGAGTGTGAGTGTGTTGCCGCTTGTCTCTATTTTGAATTTCTTGTTTGATGCAAGTGCAGCCTCCACCTCTTCTACCGTGCAGCCCCTCTGAGACAGTGCGCTTGGGCTGAGCTCAAGTGTTATCTGTGTCGCATAGTCTGTTTCCACGTTTGCAACAAGGGCGCTCACCTTTGTCTGCAGTGTGTTCCTTGCCACTTCGATTGCCTTTTCTCTTGATTTTTTGTATTTTTCTTCCAAGTAAATATCCATAGTGGGTGTGACTGGTTTCTTTCTTGCGTCCACAAGCTCAATGAGTCTTGGGAGACCTAATGTCACGTTTCTTTCCCTGATTCCTGCAAAGTGGAATGTTCTCAGAGTCATCTGAGTTCCTGGCTCGCCAATTGACTGCGCAGTGACAATTCCCACCGCCTGTCCTGGCTCTGCCTTTGCCTTGTTGTACAAGTCCAGTGCCTTTTTGAGGACCTTTTCGATTCCTTCCCTGCTAAGCTTTGAGTGCAATATGCCGTCCTCTACCAGCTTTGTCAGTCTGGGGTTGAAGGTCTTGGTGTATTTTTTGAGCAGCTCTTCAGCTTCTTCTTTTGTTGCCTTTTTGCCGGAATCAACAATGGTTTCAGATTCAACGAGTCTGTTGATGTTAAACGCCTCGCCGTGGTCCGACTTGGCAACATCTATTCCGTCCTCGCCGTACAAGAACTGTATGATGTGGCCGTGTGGGTCTCTGACTGTGCCGTCATATTCCAGCTTGATGTGTTCCAGTGCGTTGACGAGTCTTCGCTGCATGTATCCGCTTTGCTGCGTCCTGACTGCGGTGTCCACCAGTCCTTCTCGTCCGCCCATTGCGTGGAAGAAGAACTCGATTGTGGAGAGACCATCCCTGTAGTTTGACTTGACAAAGCCGTGTGCGTCTGGGTTATCGTCATTTTCTTTAAAGTGCGGCAGTGCGCGGTTGTTGTATCCTTTGTTGAGTCTGTTTCCACGAATTGACTGCTGCCCCAGTGCCCCTGCCATCTGTCCAATGTTGAGCGACGAGCCCCTGGCTCCAGTTGTCGCCATGATTCTTGCCGCATTGTTTTTATCAAGTTGTTGGTCTGCGGTGTTTCCTGCCTTGTCTCTTGCCTTTGACAGCTCGTTTACAATGTAAGCTTCAAGTGCCTCTTCTGCAGAGAGTCCTCTTGTGAGCTTCAGTGTGCCCTTTTTTGCCTGAGAAATTAGGTCGTAAACGGTGTTGTATGATTCTTCGATTCCTGATCTGATTTCTTCTTTTACTTTTTCTGGAAGCTCCAAATCCGCATAACCGTAGCTAAATCCATAGTGAGTGATGAACTGTTTTGCTACAACCAACACAGAGTTGAGGAATTTCTTTGCCGTTTCATTTCCATAGTCTTTTGCAATTCTATGCAAGACGCTTTCTGGTTCCTCCGCACCAATTGATGCCTTGTCGATGACTCCGCTTATCAGCTGGCCGTTCTTGATGACAACATCCTTTTGTGTTCCCTTTGTCCCCTTGGACCACTTGGATGTAATTACAAAGTTAAAGTCCTTTGGCAAAAACAGTGAAAACAGTTGCTTGCCTGTGTACATCGGGCCGTCCTTTCCTTTTGCTGCTGGCTCTGGGAACGCACCGTCGTAGCCACCGAGCATAGCATAGTTTGCAAACTCTTGCGGTGTGAGCAGTGTCTCGTCTCTTGTAAGCAGATATGACCCCGTGATAAAGTCCCTCAGACCTCCGATGATCGGACCACCGTACCTCGGAGAGATGAGCTGGTCCTGGACCCTCATGAGCAGAATTGCTTCTGCCCTTGCTTCCTCGCTTTGCGGCACGTGTAGGTTCATCTCGTCCCCATCAAAGTCTGCGTTGTATGGAGGACACACAGAGGGGTGCAACCTGAAGGTCTTTCCTGGGAGCACCCTTACATAATGAGCCATAATTGACATCTGGTGCAGCGACGGCTGCCTGTTGAACATGACGATGTCTCCGTCTGCAAGATGCCTTTCAACAAGATATCCCACCTCAAGGTTTTGAGCAATTGTCGAGCGGTCTTCTACAAAGTCCAGTCTGATTTTCACGCCGTCCGGCCTTACGATGTAGTTGACGCCTGGGAACTTGTCTGGTCCGTTGATGACAAGCTCACGCATCCTCTCGATGTTCCACTCTGTTACAATTTCTGGAATCGTGAGCTTCTTTGCCACAGATTCCGGAACGCCCACCTCGGAGAGATCCAAGCTTGGATCCGGTGAGATCACGGTCCTGCTTGAAAAGTCGACTCTTTTTCCAGACAGTGAGCCCCTGAATCTGCCCTCTTTTCCCTTGAGCCTTTGTGTGAGCGTCTTTAGTGGCCTGCCTGAGCGGTGGTGGGCCTGCGGGATTCCAGACACTTCGTTGTCAAAGTATGTGGTGGTGTGATACTGCAATAAATCAACTAAATCCTGCACAATCAGCGGCGGAGTTCCCGCGTCCTTGCTTTCCTTGAGTCTCTGATTTACACGTATGATGTCGACCATTTTGTGTGTGAGGTCGTCTTCTGATCTGATTCCGGTCTCCAAGATAATCGAGGGGCGCACCGTGACTGGCGGGACAGGTAAAACTTGGAGTATGAACCATTCCGGCCTTGCCGTATTTGGATCGTAGCCCAAAAGTCTGAGATCCTCGTCTTTGATCTGGGTGAACCTTTCCCTGATTGTGATTGGCAACAGTCTGTGTTCGCCTATCTCTGTCTTTTCGATGAATATTGTCGGCTTGGTGAATATGAGGTCGTATTGCGGCTTGCCGCAGTGCGGGCATTCCTTTGCCTTTTTTGCTTTGTCAAGAATCTCTTCTGGGATTCGTTTTTGCGAGATTATGGTGTAAGCTGCCTCTTTTTTGAGTATCTGCGCGTAATAGTCGAGCTCTTCCTGCGGGAGCTTCAATCGTGAGCACGACCTGCATGTGGCAAGCAACAGTTTGTGTATGTTGTCGATAAATGCAATATGCAGCACAGGTTCTGCAAGCTCGATGTGTCCAAAGTGCCCCGGGCACCTTGCTGCGGTGTTTCCGCACGTGAGGCATTTTTGTCCGGGTTCCAGCGTGCCCAGTCGTCCGTCCATGAGTCCGCCCTGGACTGCCATTCCGTCTTCGTCGTATGTCTCCGGCGCAGTTATCTCTGCAACAGAATACTTTCTAATCTCAGTTGGAGACCACACGGAGAACTTGATTCCGTCGATCGACTTGACTGTCTGAACTGACATTTACACCCTCTCCTTTATCATTAGCCTTGGAGCCACATTGAGGCTCTGCATTTCTTGAAGCAACAATTTGAATGCGTATGCGACCGAGACGGAAGACACCTTTGCCTTGTCACCGCAGACGCGACAGACGTACTTTCTTTGTTTTACGTCGTGGTATGCAACGAGGCCGCATCTTTCGCAAACATAAATTTCTGATTTGTCCGACTCGTCAAGCAGTCTGTCTTTGAGAATCATTGATGCGCCATAAGCGATGAGGCAGTCTCTTTCCATTTCACCGAATCTGAGACCTCCTCCTCTGGCACGTCCCTCGGTCGGCTGCTTTGTGAGCATCTGGACTTGGCCCCTTGCCCTTGCGTGAATCTTGTCTGCCACCATGTGGTGAAGCTTTTGGTAATACACAACTCCGATGAATACCTCTACTGGGAATGGCTTGCCTGTCCTTCCGTCATACATTATTTCTTTTCCAGAATATTTGAGGCCGCTTCCTTCCAGTGCTGCCTTGATCTCCTCCGTCTTTTCTCCGACAAATGCAGAGCCGTCGAACTTGGTTCCTCTGACAGCAGCAGCCTTGCCTGAAATTGATTCCATGAACATTCCAACAGTCATACGTGACGGGAACGCGTGTGGGTTGATCAGAACGTCCGGAATTATTCCGTCTGCAGTGTATGGAAGATCCTCGTATCTTGCCAATATCCCCACTACACCTTTTTGGCCGTGCCTTGATGCAAACTTGTCCCCAATTTCTGGAATTCTCATGTCTCTTACTCTGATCTTGTACATTTTGCCTCCTTCGCTTGACTGCGTCATGACCACAGTGTCCACAACCCCAGTCTCCGACGGCCTGACACCTATCGAGGTGTCTCTTCTGTATGGTCCTTTTGACTCAAATTCTCTATACTCCTCCATGAATCTTGGCGGACTTGTTTTTCCAATCAGAATGTCTCCTCCTGTTGCGTTTGACTCCGTCGCAATCACTCCGTCTTCTTCCAACAACCTGTAAGCTTTTTCTCCCTTGTATCCTCTGATGTTGTCTTCTGCGTTTGGAATTTCAAAGTTGTCCCTCATTCCGCCGGGGTATTGCTTTGCCTCTGCCTCGTAGATCCTGTAAAAGAATGTCCTGCCAAGTCCCCTGTCCACTGCAGCCTTGCTTATAACAATCGCATCCTCGATGTTGTATCCGTCAAATGGGAGTACTGCGACCACGCAGTTTTGTCCTGCCGGCCTGTCTTCGAGCCCAAGCAAGTTCATTGCCTTTGTAGTCACTATTGGGGTCTGCGGGTACCACATAAAGTGCTGCCTCACATATGTGCTCGTATTCATCATAGGTGTTGAGAATCCGAGGCTTTGTTTTGCCATGGCAGACTCGTAGGTGTTTCTTGGCGACTGGTTGTGCTCCGGGTACGGAATTATTGATGCGCCTGCACCCAAGATTGCAGACGGGAAGATTTCAAGGTGTGTGTACTTTCTTGTGTCTTTGTCATCTATTGTGATGTAGCAGTTTTCTTCTTCGTTTGCGTCGACCAGCTCGATTATTCCCATTCTCAGAAGGTCGTTCCAAGACATGAGCTTCTTTGAGACCTTGTCAATTAGCTCCTGTGTGAGGAGTGGTTTTCCGTCTTTTATTACGATGAGCGGCCGCAAGACACGTCCTGCGTTGCAGTTCACATACAGACGCTTTGTTGCGCCCTCCGTACTAGGTTTGAAAAATGAGATCCCCACGTGCGGGTGTATCTTGGAGTTTCGCCTCAAATCGCGCAGCGACTCGACCAGCTTTTCTCCGTCTTTGTAGTACCCAACCAGTCTTCCGTCTACAAAGACCCTGGTGCCGTCCCGCTTGAGATCCTCTTTTGCGTCTGTAAAGTGGACGGTGCCAAGGTCGTACAGTTTTTCGATTATCTCTTCTGGCGATACGTTGACTGAAATTATTGCAGACAGGGCGAGATTCTTTACAAGTCCGCAGTTGGAGCCCTCTGGCGTCTCTGACGGACAGATTCTTCCAAAGTGTGTCGGATGCAAGTCTCTTGCCTCAAAGTTTGGCTGAGTCCTTGACAGGGGCGACTGGATTCTTCTGAGATGGCTGATTGTGGAAAGATAGTTCGTCCTGTCCAGCAGCTGTGTTACTCCTACTCTGCCGCGGCCCCAGTTTCCTGTAGCGATTGCGTTGTTGAGCTTGTCTGAGACGATGCCAGGCCTGATTGCAGCCGCGACTGCGTTGATTCCGCGTTTTTGTCCCGACCTCTCAAGCTGGTACTTCATGTCACGTACAAGGTTTCTAAATGCAGTCCTGAAAAGATCCGCAAGCATCTGGCCTGCGAATTTGATTACTTTGTTGCCGTAATGGTCCTTGTCGTCTGGCGAGATCCAACCAAGCTTCAGCTCGATTAGCTTGCATGCAGCCTCGCCTAGAAACTGCGCTTTCTCTCTTCTGTTTTCCTGGTGCTTGCCGAGGTGCGGCAAAAGACCCCAGTCCAAGAGTGTTTCCGCTCTCTTTATCTGGAATTCTTCGAGCATGCCAGGCGCGATTCTCTTGCTGATGTACACGATTGCGTCTTTTGTCGTCTGCACATCGCCTGCCTTCTCAAACGAAGCTTCAAGCTCGTTTTGAATTGCGTCTACAAGCGATACTGCTGCCGCGATCTCTCTGTCAGCTTCAAGTCCCAAGGCCCTCATCAGCGTCACCACTGGAATGTCTACCGGAGATCCTGGAATTCTTGCGACGATGAGGCCGTCATTTTTCATGACGAGCTCAAGCTTTGCGCGATAACCTACGATCGATGAGTAGACTTTGGCCTTGTAGACGTCGTTGCCTCCTATCTTTTCTTTGTCCACAATTATTTTGTTGTATGAGAGATCTTCCAGCCCTACAATGACCCGCTCAGAGCCGTTGATGATAAAGTAGCCGCCTGGATCATTTGGGTCTTCACCGTGCTCGATTAGCTTTTGAGTAGAAAAGTTGTGCAGAATGCACGCATTTGATCTTACCATCACCGGTATGTCCCCGATGTGGACGAATCTCGATTCTAGTATCTTGCCGTCCTCGACAACGCTTGCCTCCATCATGATTGGGGCCGAATACGAGACGTTTCTAAGTCGAGCCTCTGCTGGTGTGATATGTGTGATTGAGCCGTCAAGCTCCATCATCCTTGGCTGCTGCAGTTTGACTTTGCCCAGCTGGATCTTGTATGGGTATTCGGCGTTTTCGATTTCGATTTGCGCCACTTCGTCGATGATGCTCTGCAGGCCGCGCTCCAAGAACTCGTCAAATGAGTTGAGGTGCTGCCTTGCAATCCCTTCTCTTTTTAGTAGGTCCTGCACTATCGGCCAACGCTTGTTTGACGAATCCGGCATCTAGACTTCCACCACGTATCTGTAGTAAATGCTCTCGCCTGCAGTAGGGCTCTTTCTTGTTATCTTTATCATGTCTCCTGGTTTTACACCAAGTCCGATTATTGCAGGATCGTTTGAAAATATCAGTGGCATTTCTGTCGGCTTGCAATTGAATTTCTTTAAAACCTCTTCCGCTTCTTTTTTTGTCATGATCTCGTGCTTTGGTACGTAGATGTGATCTGGAACCAGAATGTGAGATTTTTTAGTTGCCACTTTTGACGCCACCTTGGATAGCATAAGCTAAATATGCAAAATTGCCAAACAAACTAAGAAATCTCCAGAAGTGGTTTATATATAGTTAAGCAAGATCCAGCCGGAAATCAATATTTTTTGTTTTTAGTCAATGATTTTTTTCTTAACCTTAAATAGTATTTGTTATCACGGATAAAGCAAGATGCGTACTCTGTACACAGCAATAGCATTGTTTACAATTCTGGCCACGGGTGTAACCATAGTACCAGTTTATGCTCAATTGGTGGATGCGATTACAGTATCTACAGATAAAGATGCCTACGAAGACGGAGAGACCATACTGGTAACAGGTACAGTCAGAGAGAGACTTTCCGGCTATCCTGTAACTTTGCAGGTGTTTGCAGCAAATGGGAACTTGGTTACTGTTCAGCAACTGGACGTTTCTGATGAGAATACCTACGGAGTCGAGATTACTGCTGGAGGAACACTGTGGAGATCGGCTGGAACATACACAATCAAGGTATTGTATGGAACTGAATCGAGAACCGCAGAGACCACCTTTGAGTTCAGTGGATCTGCAGGCGGACCAGCTACAGGTGTCAAGTCAATCGCAGTCACAGGTACCGACTTCTTGGTGAACTACTCAATTAAGGGCGGTAGGGTAATCAGCATTACTCCAAGCATCCCTGACAAGTCGCTGATAATCCAGATAGAGACCACAAGTGACGGAGAATTGACAGTGACCTTGCCAAGAGGGCTAATCGATGCGAGATTGGGTCCAGATGGACAATCCGGTGAGGACGACATGTTCGTTGTCCTAGTGGATGGAGCCGAGGTAGACTTTGACGAGACAACCACGTCATCCGATCGCACCTTGACCATACCATTTGAGGACGGGGCGACCGAGATTGAGATCATCGGCACCTTCGTAATTCCAGAATTTGGCACAATGGCAGCAATAATTCTGGCAGTGGCAATCGTATCAATCATTGCCGTCTCAGCCAAGAGCCGACTCGTACTGCCAAAGTACTAGATCCTCAACTTTTTTCATTTTTTAAATATACATAAATAGTCAGTATTCTATTCGCCAATTAAGATGAACGCCTATACACACGTGCTAATCGCAATTTCCGTTTTAACAGCAGTCATTACAACAGTGCCGGCTCTCGCATCCTCATACGACGAAGAGGCGTGCCCGGATTGCCCGTTTGACTTCTATGAAAACGACAGAGATGCACGATACGCCGAAGTCCCAATTAGAGCATGGACCGACAAAAAACTCTATGACCATGCCTCCGAGATTGTGGTGCAAGGTGTTGTTGCAAACATAAAGCAGGACATCCCGATAACCATACGGGTCATAGGCCCAACTGGCAACCTAGTCAGAGTTGACCAAGTCGACGTTGCCTCAGACAAGACCTTTGAAGCAGCAATAAGCACAGCAGGTTCGCTCTTCAAGCAAAACGGTGTCTACACCATCCGAATCCAGTACGGACCACAAGAGATCAATGACAAAATGACAGTCGAGATTATTGGCGAAGAGTCATCTGTTGCAGCATGTGCTGCAGACGAGATTGCGGTAAAGAGCACCACAGACACATACTGTATGCCATACAGTGCGCCTGGATTATCAGTCACAAAAGCCACAGTCAGCAGCGAGCTATCTTCGATCACATTAAAGGTCGACACCATGGAGGATGGCTCGATAACACTGATGATTCCAAGAGACGTTTTGGATTCCACATCAGGTAACGAAGACACAGACTTTATCGTCCTAGTGGATGGTGAAGAAGCTGACTTTGAGGAGATCGATGCAGACGGCTTTACAAGGACGATAGAGATAATGGTCCCAGAAGGGGCTACAGAGATCGAGATCATAGGTACCTGGGCAGTTCCAGAATTTGGCACAATGGCAGCAATAATTCTGGCAGTGGCAATCGTATCAATCATTGCCGTCTCAGCCAAGAGCCGACTCGTACTGCCAAAGTACTAGATCCTCAACTTTTTTCATTTTTTAAA